>JBBIMP010000020.1:0-30143 GCA_037444305.1 Acidobacteriota bacterium | reverse complement strand
GCCCTGCACGCGCTGAAGGCCTGCTTTCCCGCGGGAACCGTGTCCGGCGCGCCCAAGGTCCGGGCCATGGAGATCATCGAAGCGCTGGAGCCTGCGCGCCGCGGAGTATACGGCGGCGCGGTCGGCTATCTCGACTTTTCGGGCAACCTGGACACCTGCATCGCCCTGCGCACGATTGTCATCCAGGGAGGGCAGGCCCACATCCAGGCCGGGGCCGGCATCGTAGCAGACTCCGTGCCGGCCCGCGAACTGGAAGAGACCGACTCCAAGGCCGGCGCACTGATCGGCGCCGTGAGACTGGCGGAGCGGGGATTGGGGCAGTCATGATCCTGGTGATCGACAACTACGATTCCTTCACCTTCAACCTGGTCCAGTATCTCGGCATGCTCGGACACCCGCCGCACGTGCTGCGCAACGACGCGGTGAGCGTAGAAGAAATCGGGAAGCTCCGGCCCGATGCGATGGTCATCTCCCCCGGGCCGGGACGGCCCGAGGATGCGGGCATAATCGTCGAGGCCATCCGGCGCTTTGCCGGGAAGATGCCCATCCTCGGGGTGTGCCTGGGCCACCAGGCGATCGGCCTGGCGTTCGGGGCGCGGGTGGTGCCGGCCCCGCACATCATGCACGGCAAGACGAGCGAGGTCCGGCACGACGGCCGCACCCTCTTCCGCGGACTGCAAAACCCGTTTGTGGCCACCCGATACCATTCGCTCGCCGTCTCGGAGGATTCGCTGCCGGACTGCCTCGAGGTCTCCGCACGCTCCGGCGACGGCGTCGTCATGGGGCTGCGTCACCGCCGGCACGCCGTGGAAGGGGTTCAGTTCCACCCGGAATCCTTCCTGACGAGTGCCGGGCTGGCGCTGCTCGAGAACTTTCTCCGCCTGGGAGGGAAGACGCCGCAAGCGCAAGGAAAGGGATCGGATGCCTGAAGCGATGAAGGGATACCGAATGCCGCCCGGGCTTGCGGGGACCCCATTGGAGAGGATCGTGGAAGATCGGATCCGGGAGATCCGCGAGGCGATGAGAATCCGGCCTGTCGAGTCGCTGCGTGTGTCCCTTGCGCGGCCGCCCGGGGTCCGGCCGTTCGGAGCTTCCCTGCCCGGGCGCCGTCCCGCGGTGATCGCAGAGGTCAAAAAGGCCTCCCCCTCGGCCGGGGTGCTTCGCGCCGGCTTCGATCCCGTCCGGCTGGCCCGGGAATACGAACTGGGCGGAGCCGCCGCCATCTCCGTCCTCACCGAGCCGAAGCACTTCCAGGGCGGCCTGGAGATTCTGGCGCGGCTGAGGCTTTGCACGCGGCTTCCGCTGCTGGCGAAGGATTTCATCGTCCACCCCTGGCAGGTGCTGGAGGCGAGAATCGCCGGCGCCGACGCGGTGCTCCTGATCGCGGCCCTGCACCCGAGGCCGAAACTCGAAGAGCTCCGGCTTGCCGCCGAGGAACTCGGGATGGATTCCCTTGTCGAGGTTCACTCGGAAGCGGAGCTCGAGAAGGCGCTGGCAGCGGGCGCCGGCATCATAGGGGTGAACAACCGCGACCTGCGGAGTTTCAAGGTCGATCTGGGAACCTCCCTAAGACTGGCCGGCAGGATCCCGGCGGATGTCGTGGCAATCGCAGAGAGCGGCATCCGGTCCGGAGAAGACATCCGCCGCCTCGGCGACGCAGGCTACAAGGGCTTTCTCGTGGGCGAACTCCTGGTTCGCTCCAAAGAGCCGCGCCGGGAACTGTCGCGGCTCCTGGCACAAGGCGAGGCCGGAACGGAGCCGGAATCATGAAGGTGAAAATCTGCGGTATCAGGAGCTACGAAGACGCCCTCATGGCGGCGGACTGCGGAGCGGATGCGCTGGGCTTCAACTTCCATCCCGGCAGCCCCCGGTACATCAGTCCGGTTGAAGCGCGGGGTATCACGAGACGGCTGCCGCCCTTTGTCTCGCCGGTGGGGCTCTTCGTGAATGTGGAGGATCCCGCGCAGGTGCAGGCAACGGCGCGGGAGTCAGGAGTGCATGTAGTGCAACTGCACGGGACCGAGTCGGCCGACTACTGCCGCCGCCTCTCCGGCTGGACGCTGATAAAGGCGCTGCGGCCGGGCAGGGGCCCGGTTGGCGCCGACCTCGCCGGGTACCCGGTGAGTGCTTTTCTCCTGGATACCTGGGACCCGGTGCTCTTCGGCGGCACCGGCCGGACGTTCGATTGGTCCTGCCTCCCCGACTTGCCCCCGGGCCCGAAGGTCATCCTCGCCGGCGGCCTGGCCCCGGTCAACGTGGCGGAGGCGATCCGCGCGGTGCGCCCCTTCGCGGTGGATGTCTGCAGCGGGGTCGAGAGTTCGCCGGGAAAGAAAGACCGGGGGAAACTGGAAGCATTCATGCGCGAGGTTCGCAATGCCTGAGACGGGTTCGCCTTCAGCCTACCTGTCCGTGCCCGATGCCAGGGGGAAATATGGATCCTATGGCGGAAGGTATGTCCCGGAAACGCTGGTGGGTCCTTTGGAGGAACTGGAGCGGGCGTATGCCGAAGCGCTCCGGGATCCATCTTTCGGCCGGGAACTCGACCGCCTCCTGCGCACTTACTCGGGGAGACCCACGCCCCTCACGCCCGCCCGGAGACTGGCCGCGCGGATTGGCTTGGACCGAGTCTATCTGAAGAGGGAGGATCTCAACCACACGGGCGCGCACAAGATCAACAATGCGCTCGGCCAGATCCTGCTCGCTGCCCGGATGGGGAAAATGCGGGTCATTGCCGAGACCGGCGCCGGCCAGCATGGCGTGGCCACGGCGACCGTTGCTGCACTGTTCGGCATGGAGTGCGAGATTTACATGGGGACGGAGGACATGCGCCGGCAGGAGTTGAACGTCTTCCGCATGCGCCTGCTCGGTGCGAAGGTGACGCCGGTGGATGCCGGCAGCCGCACATTGAAGGATGCGATCAACGAAGCTATGCGCGACTGGGTGACGAACGTCGCGGATACGCACTACCTGCTGGGCTCGGTACTGGGTGCGCACCCGTATCCCATGATGGTGAGGGATTTTCAGTCGGTCATAGGGAGGGAAACCCGGCGGCAGCTGCTGGAAGCCGAAGGCAGATTGCCGGATCTGCTGATGGCCTGCGTGGGCGGCGGCAGCAATGCGATCGGTTTGTTTCATGACTTTCTCGATGAACCCGGGGTGCGAATGATCGGCGTGGAGGCCGGCGGGCGCGGACCGGAGCTGGGCGATCACGCCGCCCGATTCGCCGGCGGCCGGATCGGCGTGCTGCACGGCACGCTGAGCTACGTGCTCCAGGACGGGGAGGGCCAGGTAGCGCCGACCCATTCGGTCTCCGCCGGGCTCGACTATCCGGCCGTGGGTCCGGAACACGCTTTCCTGCGCGATGCCGGGCGCATCGCATACACCGCCGTCCCGGATGCGGAAGCGCTGGAGGCGTTCAAGCTCCTGAGCCGGCTGGAGGGGATCATCCCGGCGCTCGAGAGTGCGCATGCCGTGGCCGGCCTGGTCCGGGAAGCCCCTCGACTGCCCGCGGACTCGCTCGTCGTGATCAATCTCTCCGGGCGCGGCGACAAGGACGTGGACCAGGTTTCGCAGATCCTCGCATCTTGCACGCGGCGGAAGGACGGACCGGAAAGGGCAGACACGTGACGACGGCCATAACGCAGAAGTTTCTGAACCTGAAAGAAAAGGGCGAGAAGGCGTTCATCCCCTTCGTCACGGCGGGCGACCCCGACCTGCCGGCGACGGTGGAGATCGTCCTGGAGATGGCCAGGTCCGGTGCGGACCTCGTGGAACTGGGCGTCCCTTTCTCCGACCCTCTCGCCGACGGCCCCACGATCCAGCGCTCATCTGAGAGGGCGTTGCGTCACGGCTACAGGATGGCGGACATCCTGGATGCCGTCCGTGCCATCCGGCGTGCCTCCGATATTCCGCTGGTTCTCTTCAGCTATTTCAACCCGATCTACCAGTATGGACTTGAAGCGCTGGCCCGCGACGCGCGGGCTGCGGGGATCGATGGGGTGCTGGCCACCGACCTGACACCCGAGGAGGGGGTTGAATACCGCGCCCGCCTGGAAGATCACGGCCTGGACCCGGTGTTCCTGGTGGCTCCCACCAGCGAATCCCGGCGCGTGGAGCGCATCTGCAGCAGCTGCAGGGGATTCGTCTACCTCGTCTCCACCACCGGCGTGACCGGTGTGCGCCAGGCGCTCTCGGACTCGATCCGGCCGACACTCGAGCGGATCCGGCGGTGCTCGGACCTGCCCGTTGCCGTCGGTTTCGGGATCTCGCGGCCGGAGCACGTGAGGGAGGTGTGGGCCGTTGCGGATGCGGCCGTGGTCGGGAGCGCGATCGTCGCCGCCATCGGAAGTTCCATCAACACCAGGCGGTGTGTTTCGGAGGCGGGAGAACTCTGCCGCTGGCTGACGGGGAGAAACCATGCCCGGGCGTGACGGAGGGGATATATGGAAGTGGCGCAGGGAGATCGACGATCTCGACCTTCAGTTGCTGCGCCTGCTGAATGAGCGTGCCGGGTGCGCCATTGCCATCGGCAGGATCAAGCGGGAGTTGAATATCCCGGTTTATGACCCGGACCGGGAGTCCGAGATCGTCCGGCTGATGATTGAGCACAACACGGGTCCGCTGGATGCGGAAAGCCTCCGGCGGCTGTTTGAGCGGATCATAGACGAATCGAGGCGGATTGAGCGGGTTACGTCCGAGGTGAAAGCGGGCGGCAACATCAGAGAGCGGGGTGAACAAAAATGATCATCGTAATGGAACGCTGGGCCACGGAATCCAACATCCAGGCGGTGGTGAACCGTCTGATTTCGGACCGCTTCGATGTGCACCGGTCCACGGGAGTCGAGATGACGGTTCTTGGTGCGGTTGGAAGCCGGGTGGTGGAGGCGGGGAACTACGAACTGATGAACGGCGTCAAGGAGGTGGTCCGCGTGACGAAGCCCTACGAACTGGCGAACCGGGCATTCCGCCGGGAGGACACTGTGGTCCGAGTCGGCGATGTGGCCATCGGCGGCAAAGACATCGTCGTGATCGCCGGACCCTGCTCCGTGGAGAGTGAGGAGCAGGTGAATCGCGCGGCGGATGTCGTGGCGAAAACGGGCGTGCGCATCCTGCGCGGGGGCGCCTTCAAGCCGCGCACCTCGCCTCACAGCTTTCAGGGATTGGGAGCGGAGGGGCTGCGGCTCCTGAGCGAGGCGGCCAAAGCGCGGAACCTCCGGGTCGTGTCCGAGGTCGTGGATCATACGCAGATCCCGCTCTTTCTGGAGTACGTCGATGTGCTGCAGGTGGGTGCGCGGAACATGCAGAACTACCACCTGTTGAGGGAGCTGGGGAAAACGCGCAAGCCGGTCCTCCTGAAGCGGGGGATGGCGGCCACGATCGAGGAACTGCTGCAGGCCGCTGAGTACGTTATGGCGGGCGGCAACCACCAGGTGATTCTGTGCGAACGGGGGATCCGGACGTTCGAAAACTACACGCGCAACACGCTCGACCTCTCAGCCATCCCGGTGATCAAAAAGCTGAGCCACCTCCCCATCGTCGTCGATCCCAGCCACGCCACCGGAAGGCGCGACAAGGTGCCGGCCATGGCCCGGGCGGCCGTGGCTGCGGGCGCAGACGGCCTGTTGATCGAGGTGCATCCGGATCCCGAACACGCCCTGTCCGACGGCGCACAGTCGCTCTTCCCGCAGCAGCTCGAGCAGTTGATGGGGCAGCTGAAACTGATCGCCGGCGCCGTCGGGCGGACCCTGGCAAACGGGTTGCGACCATGAACGCTCGATTCCAGTGTGCGCCGGCAGGCTCCGTGGCAAGGGAATCATGAGCCGTCTTCCTTTTGAGCGGGTGGCGATCGTCGGCGTCGGACTGATCGGCGGTTCGCTGGCAAGAGCCCTGAAAAGGGCCGATTCACGGGTTCATATCCTGGGGATCGACAGCGACCCGGAGGCACTCCGGCTTGCCTTGCGGGCGGGAGCGATCGATGCCGCGGGCTCTCAGCCGGGCCGCGGGCTCGAAGATTGCGATCTGGTGGTGCTGGCGACACCGGTGAAAAGCATCCCGAGGCTGCTGGAGGGTGTGCGGCCCTGGCTGGCTCCCGGAGCGCTCGTAACGGATGTCGGCAGCACGAAGCGTCTGATCTGCACGTGCGCCTGGGAGCTGCTCGCGGAGACCAACATCTTCGTGGGGGGGCACCCGATGGCAGGAAGGGAGGTGGCGGGATTTTCCGGCAGCGCTTCCGATCTCTTCCAGGGCGCGGTTTGGGTTCTCTGTCCGCCGGACGGCGGCCGCCCGGGGCAGGTGGAGCGCGTGAAGCAAACGATCCGAATGATCGGTGCACGCCCTCGGATCATGTCCGCGCCCGAACACGACCGGGCGGTGGCCATGGGGAGTCACCTCCCGCAGCTCATTTCGACCGCCCTGGCTCGGGCCATCGAGCAGGCTCCCGAGTCCCTGTCGGGCTCGGGCCTCACCGACGTGCTGCGCCTTGCGGGGAGCCCGTGGTCCGTCTGGCAGGGAATTTTGGAGACCAACGCGGACAACATCGACAGCGCCCTTGTCACCTTCATCGGGCGCCTGGAAGGCTATCGCAGAAAACTGCATGAGGGGGGCCTCGAACAGGAGTTCGGGCAAGACCCAGCCCCCATCCATGCCGCCCGACACTCAGTTTCCAAAGAAGTCATCGAATAGACGGGTGGAGGCGGCATCGAGCTCGGGAGTCGGGACCACGCGTCCTCGAAGGGAGGCCGCTTCGGCTGCAAAAAGCGCGGCGTTGTCCCGGAACCGCCGGAAGCGTCCGTCGCTGAGGTAGTCGATGGCGGTTTCATCCCCGATGAAGTTTGCGATCGCACCCCAGGCGCGCGCTCCGCGGCGCACGGCGGCGGCCAGTTCCGGATCGGTGCGCTCCACCGAGTGGGAATAGAGCAGATAGGCGATCTGTATGCGGCCCGGATGGACTTTTTGACCGGCCATCGCCCTCCTTTGAGCCTGCAGGTCGGCAGGCGACATCAGGATTCGGAGCGGAGGCATGACATTGTTTACCGCATTGCGGGCGATCCACGTCCCTTCCTCGACCATGATGTCCGCCGCCAGCGGCGCGACGACCTCCACAGGTCCCGGGGGCCCAAGTGTCACAACGCTCGTGTAAGCGCTGCCGCCGTGGACACGCAGCAGACCCGAATGCTCCAGCCTCCGCATGGTTGGATCGTCAGGCGGCAAAGGTGCGACGTACACCTTGTCCCCGGTCGGAACATCCGCTGCCGGATTGACGGGCGGGCGTACTTCCCCCCAATGCCCGTATTCCTGGCTGAGGTCGGTGTAGACGGCCATTGCGCCGCTCAGGGAATCGTAATAGGAATTCACGATCCTGTCCGAATGCCCGGATTCCTCCAGCACTTCCGCGAGGCGCCGGGCCTCCTTCCAATCCAGCTCCCTGGGGTAGCCGTGGCCCGCCGCCCAGGCGAATTCGATCGGCAGGCTGGGGAGCGAGAGCGGGAACACGGTTGCCAGGGCCACAAGCCCTCCGACCAGCCAGGTGTGGAGCGACCGGCCGTGCAGGCGCTGGAGCAGCCAGGCGGTGAAGATTGCGCCGATCACAGCTCCCGCGATGGTGGACTGCAGGAAAAATCTCAGGCCGTCCTGGTAAAGCCAGGCCAGCGGCGCAACGGCCCAAACCAGGAGAAACAGGTTCTGCCGGGGGCGCCGGAGCAGCAGGATCAGGCCAGGCACGGCCAGCAGATAAATCAGGAACGCCGCGGATCCGGCGACATGCCCGCGCCTCCCCGTGTACCAGTCCACGTGCCGGAGGAAGTGAATGGTGTAGGGTGCGGTGAGAACGACGGTGATAATGCCCACGGCCGCCAGGCCGCGCCAGCGGCGCGAGAACACGGCCGCGAGGAACACGCCGAACGGCGCCGTCGAGATGCCCCCCAGGTGGACGTACACAGCCAGCGATGTGAACAGCGCCGAAAGTATGTAGCGATCCCGCAGGAAGAAATGTATGGCCCAGGGAGTGAGCACGAAGATCCAGCCGGAGGGAACGCCGACGAAGAACGGCGCGGCGGAGTAGATGCCGCCGCAAAACAACGCGCCGGCGAACAGCGCGGCGCGGTCGCCACCGAACCTTCGGGCAAAGTACACTGCGGTAAAGACCGCCGTGGCCCACTGCAGGACGGCCAGCAGCGCGAACCCCAGCACGTAGTCGTCCCCTTCGCCCCCCAGCAGCCGCCCCAGCAGTCCATTGGCAAAGTGAAGTGCCGGGCCCTGGAGGTTCGGCCGGCCGGAGGGAGCCCAGTTGAGGGAGTCCCAGAAATAGGTGCCGTGAAGCGCGTACTGCCTGGCCAGCGAAACGTGGTAGCCGAGATCGTTGTCCGCAAAGTAATCCGGCAGCATTGCCAGCAGGAGGGAGAGGTGAAGCCCGGCGATCACGGCGAGGCAGACAAGCGCGGCGCGGCATTCACGGTAGTCATCTCTGATCAGATCGCTGGTCATTTCGTGTCCTTTCCCTTCCTTGCGTCGTTTGGGGCGCAACGCCCCTGGGCCGGGCGAACCCTCGATGCACGCTTGAGAAATCACCCGTCTGATTAGCGTTGTAGCCGAGATGCCGCGGGTGATCAAGCAATTGCCTCAGATCTATGCAATCGCCATTTGCGGGCGCATCCATGCTGGAAGAATCGCCCTCTGCCCATTCATCCGGACTTTTTTTGGCGAAAGACCGGAGAGAGAGGATAAACTGATTTGGATGACATTTGCGGAGGCTGCACCCGCAAAACGGAAAACTCTCCTTACTCCGCGGATTCGCCGGTGGATGAAGGGGATCATTGCCGCGATCGGCCTGTTCTATCTCCTGCCCCTCGTCGTGGCCTGCTCGGTTCATCTGCTGAAACCCGCGCAGCCGCACTGGTCGCAGGCCGACCGGTCCCCCGCCGGGCTCGCCCCGGATCCGGCTTCGACGCCGGAGGCCGTGGTGCAGGTCTACGCCGCCCGCGCCTACGGCTGGCGGGGAATCTTCGGCCTGCACACCTGGGTTGCCCTCAAGCCTGAAGGCGGATCCGCCTACGAGAGGCTCGAAGTCGTCGGGTGGGGCGTGAGCCGCGGACGGCAGGCAGTGCGAGCCGGGGAGGGCGTCCCGGACTCCCGGTGGTACGGAAACGACCCTATCCTGCTGTCCGACATCCGCGGGGAGCGTGCCGGGGCACTGATCCCGCGGCTGCGCGCAGCGGCTGCCGGTTACCCCTACCCCGACCGCTACGTCGTCTGGCCCGGCCCGAACAGCAACACGTTCATCGCCCACCTCGCGCGGCGCGTACCGGAACTGGAAGTCGATCTTCCCGCTACCGCCATCGGCAAGTACTATCCTGTCGACGGGATCTTCTCGAGAGCCCCGGGCGGCAGCGGGCTGCAGTTCTCCCTGGGAGGAATGGTCGGTCTCACCCTGGGCATGGAGGAAGGACTCGAAGTGGATCTATTCGGCCTGGCGGCAGGGGTGGATTTTAACCTCCCCGCCCTGCGCCTGCCGGGCCTCGGGCGGCTGGGCATGAAATGAGCGGCCGGCGTCCGGCGTGGCGGGCACAGGTCTCAGGGGGGATCCATGAATCGATTCACAATTCTCTGCCGGGTGTTCATTCCTTTTGTCATGGTCGGTCTGACTTTCGCCATGGCGGGGCAGAAACCCGAGACGAGGGGAAAGTACTTCTACAAGTACGAGGCGCTGGGCAACGACTACATCGTTCTCGATCCCGAGGATTGGCCCGAGCCGCCCCCGGCCGACCTCATCCGGCGCATTTGCGACCGTCACCGCGGCGTGGGCTCCGACGGGATTCCAGGAAAGACAAGACGCACAGACGGCGGGCAAGGCAGCGGATTGACAGCCGGAATAGAATGAACCGGCGGGCGCGGCGCAACGGCCCGCTTATCAAGGATGCTTTCAGGAGGCCGATAGATGGGCGACCAGGACAGCAAGGACAGGGAAAACACAAAAGGAAGAGAGCCCGGCGATGGCATTGGGCGCAGGGATCTTCTGCAGGGCCTGACCGGCCTGCCGGTGCTCGGGCTCTTCGGCTACGCTGCCATGAAACAGAAGCGCTACCAGGAAGCCCGCGTGGCTGCCGCGACGGAAGCCGCCCCCGTGCCGGCAGATCTTGCTGAAATCAACGTCGCCCTCCTGGGCGCGGGCGAGCAGGGCGACGCGCTCATGAACGCCATGATGAAGATCCCGGGCCTGCGCTTCCGCGCGGTCTGCGATATTTGGGCCGAATACAACCTGCAAAGGGCCGTCAACCGCCTGCGGAGATACAATTTCGAGGTCAACGGCTACGAAGACTACCGTGAGATGCTGGACAGGGAAAAGGAACTGGATGCCGTCATCATCGCGACGCCAGATTTCTGGCATGCCCCGCACACAATCGACTGCCTCCGCGCGGGCAAGCACGTCTACTGCGAAAAGGAGATGTCCAACACCCTCGAAGGGGCCCGGAGCATGGTGCTCGCGGCGCGCGAGACCGGGAAACTGCTCCAGATCGGGCACCAGCGGAGGAGCAATCCCCGGTATCTGCACTGTTACGAGAAACTGCTGCGCGAAGGGAAGCTCCTGGGCCGGATCGTCACGGTCCAAGGCCAGTGGAACCGCGCGGTGAAACCGGACATAGGCTGGCCGCGGCGCTACGCCATGCCGGAGGAGCGGCTGAAAAAATACGGCTACCAGTCCATGGAGCAGTTCCGGAACTGGCGCTGGTACAAGGGCCTCGGCGGCGGGCCGATCGTCGACCTCGGCTCGCACCAGATCGACATCTTCAACTGGTTCCTGGACGCCATGCCCAGCCACGTCATCGGCAGCGGCGGCACCGACTATTACGACCCGGCCACGCACGAGTGGTACGACACCGTGATGGCCATCTACGAGTACCGGACCGCCGAGGGCATCGCCCGCGCCTTCTACAAAACGCAGACCTCCAACGGCAGCCAGGGCTATTTCGAGACCTTCATGGGCGACCAGGGGACGCTGGTGCTCTCCGAGTCCGAGGCGACCTATTCGGGCTCGATCTATCGGGAAATTTCGGCGCCGGCCTGGGACGAGTGGGTGCGCAAAGGCTACATCGCGGCGCCCAAGCTGCAGGAGGTCCAGGAGGAAACCGGGGCCGCGCTCGACGTGCGGGAAACGGTGTCGCCCGACGAGCACAGGATCCCCATCCGGCTGACGGATCCCTACCACACGCCGCACCTGCGCAATTTCTTCGACGCTGTCCGTGGAACGGCGCAGCTGAATTGCCCGGCGGAGATCGGTTACGAGACGGCCGTGACCGTGCTGAAAGTCAATGAAGCTGTCGAGGCAAACCAGCGGCTGGCATTCACGCCGGAGGAATTCAAGATCTGACGATCAGAACAGGGGCACGTCGGCGGCAATCCCTCAGAGGTATCAGAAAAATGGAAACGCAGAAAATCAACCAATGGCAGATGATCTCTCTGGCCCTGCTCAGGGTGCTGATCGGCTGGCACTTCCTTTATGAGGGCCTGGCGAAGCTGCTGCAGGCGAACTGGTCGGCTGCCTCTTTCCTGCTGCAGTCCCGGGGACCTCTGGCGGATTTTTTCCGCCGGCTTGCCGGGAGCCCGGAGTTGCTCTCCTGGGTGAATCTCCTGAACATCTGGGGGCTGATCCTGATCGGGCTGGGGCTGGTGCTGGGAAGTTTTACGCGCACGGCCGGCGTATCCGGGCTGTTGCTCATCCTGCTCTACTACATGTGCAACCCGCCCTTCGTAGGCTACTTTTACACGCTGCCCTCGGAGGGGAACTACCTGGTGGTCAACAAGAACCTGGTCGAGGCTGCGGCCCTGCTTGCCATCGTCGCCCTGAATGGCGGGCGGTATTACGGCATGGATCACATCCTTCACAAGCTGTTGCGGAGACCCTCGCTCCGCAAAAAGGCTGAAGCCTGAGTTTGGGCTGGTTCTTCGTGTCCTGGTGCCTCGGTGGTGAAGAATGACATATGGAATCCACCACGAAAACCTGAAGGACATGAACCGGGTCCACCGTTTCACCCGCCAGGCGATGGCGACTGAATTCGGGATCCTGTGTGTCCACGAGGACCAGAGGTATGCCGAACAGGCGGCCGCCGCGGCCTTCGACCTGGTGGAGAAGCTCGAACGGGATCTGACCTCCTTCCGGGACAGCAGCGACATTTCCCGTATCAACCATCTGCGTCCCGGAAACACCGCAACGGTCAGCCACTGGACGATGGAATGCCTGCTCCTGGCGAAGCATTTCTACGATGAAACCGGGGGCGCCTTCGACGTTTCCCTCGGCTCCGGGTTCGAGGCGGTGGACCTGCAGCCGGACGGGTTTTCTGTCCGGATTCATTCCGACTGCGTGCGGCTGAATCTCGGCGGGATCGGCAAGGGCTACGCGCTGGACCGGGCGCGGGAACTGCTCGAGGAGTGGGACATCCGCCAGGCGCTTCTGCACGGCGGGTACAGCTCGGTGCTGGCGCTGGAGGCGCCGCCGGGACGGGAAGGCTGGTCCCTGACCATCAGCGTTCCGGGAGCCGACCCGCCGCAGGTGCTGGAGCGTATCACGGCGCGCCGGCAGGCGTGGAGCGCCTCCGGCATCCGCAAGGCGGATCACATCGTGGATCCCCGCACCGGCAAGGCCGTCCAGCATCGAGCGGCGGCCTGGGTCTCGGGCCGTTTGGAAGAGCTCTCCGTGCTCTGCCGAACGGGAGGGTGCAGCAACGGGTTGCCTGGTCCGCGGGGAGACGCGGATGCGGGGAATTCACCCTCCGCGATCGCGGAAGCCCTCTCGACAGCCTTCATGACGCTGTCGGTCGAAGAGATCGAAGTCTACTGCCGCGAGCATGCCGGTGTGAAAGCCTGGATCCTGGATTCCGCTCCTGCTGCCCCGGCCGATCTGAAACGTTTTCCCTCTTAGGGGGAAGGCCTCCGGTCATTTCGAGCCCGCGGTCTTGCCGATCCTCCCCATGAATAGCGAAATCACCAGCAGGATGACCGCCATGGCCATCACGATGAGCAGGCTCTGCTGGACTGTAGCTCCTACGCTGAGGCTCCCTATGATCTGTGGCACGAACGTGCCGCCCAGCAGCCCGATGGCAAAGATGATGCCGAAAATGCTGCCGTAGAGGCTGGGCTCGAATTTCGCGAAGGTGACCCCGATGATGGTGGGGAAGATCGGCGCGAAGACGAGCCCGGTCAGGACCACGGCAACGGTCGCCAGCGTGGGATTCTGTGTCAGGACCATCACGAGGATCGCCGCGATCGCAATCAGGGACATGAACGCGATCAGCTTCACACCCATGGCCGTCAGGTTTTTAATCGTGGATGTGAGGAAGCGGCCGATCATCATGGCGACTCCGAATACGCTCAGGACCAGCCCCGCATTTGCCAGGGCGTTCGGATTCCGGTCTCCGCCGAACAGCTCGGTCATGTAGGGTTTGCTCCAGGTGGCCATGCTGATCTCGAGGGAGATGTAGCAGAAGAGCGCCAGCGCTGCGATGAGAACCGCCGGTTTGCCCAGGAGCCTGAAGGCCATCTGGAACTGGTAGCCGGTGGATGCCCGGGGAAAGCCCGTGCCCAGTGCAGCGAGCAGGAAGACCAGCAACAGTCCCGCCAGGATATAGATCCCTGTTCTGTACGCCATGGTACCCGAGGCGGTCACAGAGAACAGCAGCGGCGTGAGGACGTATCCCAGGCCGAAAAAGGCGTTCCCGAAGTTGCTGGCCCGCGCCGGATCTTTCCCGCCGAAGAGCACCACGGGGATCAGCGTGTTGCCGACCGTGTTGAGGCACATCGCGCCCACGCCGAGCAGCATGCAGGCAATGAAGACCGCTTCGAAACTGGCGGCGGCCGCTATGAGGAACATGCTCAGGCTGGCCACCAGGAATCCGATGAGCGCGAGCGGCTTGTGGCCGAACTTGTCGACCATCGGGCCGATGATCAGCTGGACGATCATGCTGGTGAGGAACAGCGCCAGGACGAGGTTGCCGATCTCGGCGTTGGTGATGCCGAGATCGCGCTTGAGTTCCTCCGAGATGGATCCGATCAAAATGAAGAGAACGCCGAGGCTGAAGACCGAGAGCAGGGCTATAACGGATGTCATTCTGGTGGCTTTGGATTCCATTTTGATTCCTCCGGTGGCCGGCCGTGGGTGAAAAATCGAGCAAGGATAATGTGAAGAGGGGTGCATTCACAAGGCGAATCCCGCGGCGCTTTCGCGGCAAAATTGTCTGAAGCGCAAGCCGCACAACGAGCCGGATTGAAAAAGCCATCCCATCTGGGCCATACTCGTCTCCTCAACTTCGACCTTGGGGAGGCATACATGATTTCGAGAGGGATTCTCATGTTGGTGTTGACGGCGGCCTTTAGCGGGGTCTCCCCGGCGGCGACCAACCCGTTCCTCGGCAAGTGGAACATCACCGCCACTTCCGCCACAGGCAGCTACCCCTACTGGCTGGAGGTGCAGGAGGAAAACGGCCGGCTGGCGGGAAGCTTCCTGAACCGCTCCGGCAGCGTTCGCCCGCTGCCCGAAATCGCAATCGAGGGGGAAGAGCTGGTCTTTTCGCTCGGCGGGAATCCCAATCGACCTGAGGCGCCGAAACCGGTTCACCGGGCGCGAATCGAGGACGGCAAGCTGGTCGGCGCGCTGATCACGGGCAATGACCGAATCCCATGGATCGGCGTCCGCCCTCCCGCCTGGGGAGAACGGAACGCCAACGCCGCCCACCGGTACGGCCCGCCGGTTTCCCTGTTCAATGGCCAGGATCTTTCCGGCTGGGGGGTGCAGAATCCCAACCGTCCGATCGGTTGGACCGTCGAAGACGGGATCATGGTGAACGAGGCCAAGGCCAACAACCTCGTTTCCACACAGACATTCAAGGATTTCAGGCTTTTTGTGGAGTACAAACTCGAGCCGAAGAGCAACAGCGGCTTCTACCTGCGCGGCCGGTACGAATTGCAGGTCCTGGACGACGCGGGTACGGATGCGGGTCCCCTGGGTCACATGTCTATCTACAGCCGGCTTGCGCCGGCGGTGAACGCGAGCCGGCCGGCAGGGGAGTGGCAGACCATGGAAGCCGTGATCGCCGGCAACCGGACGACGGTCGTCCTGAACGGGCGGAAGGTGCACGACAACCAGGTGATCGAGGGGATCACGGGCGGAGCGCTGGACAGCAACGAGGGCACCCCCGGCCCCATCATGATCCAGGGGGACCACGGCCGGATCTGGATCCGCAAGATTGTCGTGACGCCGATCCTGTAGCCGTCATCTCGTCAGATGAAGAACACAATCGCGCGACCGGCGCGGCGGCCGGAAGCAGTGCGGCTGGGGCTTGTTTTCGCGGCCCCGGTTCTGCTGGCCTCCTTCCTGCACTTCCGCCAGCTGCCGGAACGGCCGATGCACTGCGACGAGGGGGTCAACGCCGAGAAGTTCCGGATACTCCTCGAGGACGGCCGATTCGAATATGATCCGAAGGGGTATCACGGGCCGACCCTCTTCTACCTGACCCTGCCGTCGGCCTGGCTGCAGGGCGCCTCCGGCCTTGAGGAGACCGACGAGACCACGCTGCGCCGCATCCCGGCGCTGTTCGGGGTGCTCCTGGTGGCAGCCCATGTTCTGCTGGCTCCAGTTCTCGGGCCCGGCGCCGCCGCATTCGCCGCACTCCTGGCGGCGCTCTCCCCCGCGATGGTCTTCTACAGCCGGTACTACATCCACGAGATCCTGCTGGTGTGTTTCAGCCTGGGGGCGCTGGCCTGCGTATGCCGCTGGCGGCTGAATCCAGTGGCAGGCTGGGCAGTCGGGGCGGGAGCTTTTCTGGGGCTGATGCACGCCACGAAGGAAACCTCCGTCATCGCGTGCGCTGCGCTCGCACTGGCATTCGGCGTGAATCGGAGGCTGGAAAGGCGGGGAAATTCGCCGGGCGCCGGGAGTCGAGGGCTTCGCCCAGCGCGACACCTGCTTGTGGGGATCTTGACGGCGGCTGCGGTTTCGGGATTGCTTTATTCTTCTTTCCTGACGAACCCGCGCGGGATCGTCGACTCCTTCATCGCCCTGTGGAACTACTTCGAGCTTGCCACCACCCCTTCCTTCCACATTCATCCCTGGCATTTCTATCTGGAACTTCTCGCCTGGTTTCCAGCGCCTGACGCGCCGCTGTGGACTTCGGGCCTGATATGCGTGCTGGCCCTCATCGGATTATACGCAGGCTTCCGCCGGGCAGACATTCCCGGGGTGGATGCAGGGACACTGCGGATCCTTGGGCTCTACACGTTGTTCATGGGGCTCATCTATTCCGCCATCCCCTACAAGACGCCGTGGTGCCTGCTCGGTTTTCTGCACGGGATGATCCTCCTGGCCGCAGCGGGCGCGGTTTTTCTTTACCGCTCAGGGCGCGGGCCGCTGGCACAGACCGCGGTGGCCGCGGTTCTTGCAGTCGGGACGGCGCACCTCGGGTGGCAGGCCTGGGCAGCGAGCTTCAGGTTCTCGTCCGATCCGCGCAATCCCTGGGTGTATGCCCACACGGGCGAGGGCGTCTACACCATTGCCCGGAAGGTGGAGGAACTGGCAGCCGCACATCCGGAGGGATTTGCCGTGCCGGTTCAGATCATCAGCCGCGAAAACCTCTGGCCGATGCCGTGGTACCTGCGGCGATTTTCGGGAGTGCGCTGGTGGAACGGGGTCTCCGATGAGGCGCCGGTGGCGCCTCTGATTCTGGCCACTCCCGACATGGAAGAGGAGCTTGCGCGGAGGCTCTACGAGGTTCCTCCGCCGGGCGAGCGGGAGCTGTACATGAACGTTTTCGACCGCTATGTCGAGCTGCGCCCTCAGGTGGAGCTGCGCGGATACGCCGCCAAGACGCTCTGGGACGAGCACCTCCGGCTCTCGGCCCAGACTCCACCCGCTCCTCCTGCCGATTTGCGAAAATAACCGCGAGGCCTGGGGCTCTCCCGGCCCCGGCAGTCCGGCCATTTTCGTTTGTCCGCGTTTTTCTGCGTCCCAGGATGCCTGCCGCCCCGCAAACAATAAAATATTCGGGCTGATGGTTGGGCTGCGGGCAGCTGTGTGGGATACTGCGGAATAACCGCGGGAGGGATGGCATGAATGCCGCTCCTATATTGAAGGCGATCGCCCGGGCGCTGGAGGAATGCGGCCTTGAAGCCGTGCTGATCGGCAACGCCGCCGCCGCCCTTCAGGGCGCCCCGGTCACTACCCTGGACTTCGATTTCATGTTCAGAAAGACGCCGGCGAATCTGCGGAAACTGAAGAAACTGGCGGACAACATGGGCGGGCAGATTCTGAAACCGTACTATCCCGCGTCCGGATTGTACCGGCTGGCGGTCGAGGACCAGGGGCTTCAACTGGATTTTATGTCGGTCCTGCACGGTGTGCGTTCGTACGAGTCGCTGAGGTCGCGGGCGGAAGGCGTGGATTTCGGCGGCCACAAACTCCTGGTCGCCGATCTCAGGGACATCATAAGGAGTAAGAAGGCTCTGGGACGCCCCCGGGACCTGGCTGTGATCGAGGTTCTCGAAGCTACGGTTCATGAAAAGGAAACGAAATAGGGATCGGGCACTGAAGGCGCTGCGCAAGGAGAGCGAGCGCGCCCTGCGCGCACAGATCCGGCGCCTGCTGGCCCTTCCCATGAACAAGCGCACCCACTTCCTACGCGTCCGCCTCCCCTTCCGCGGCTCGTCGCTCTAATCCGGCCGACACCGGTGGGGGCTCCACAGGCGGCTCCGGTCATAACCCGGTCCGAGATGCATGCGTATCAAAGGGAGGGATTGCCGGGAGCGCAAATTTTTGTTTTGTATCGGGCGAAAGTGAGGATAATAACGGGCATGAAAATGACAGTCGGATTCAGCCTAAAGCTTTTGACAGCAATCCTGATGACGGGTTTCACAGTTCCGCTCATGGCGCGCCAGGCCCAGACGCCGGCACGCAGCGGGGAAAAGCTGGTGCCGATTCCCGTCGAACTGCCCAAGCCGATGTTCGAGGGCACGCCGCAGAACCTGAACGTGCCCAATCTCGAAAAGCCGCTTGGGCGGCCGCGGGATCCCTTCCTGGCGCCCGCCGGCGTGAAGAACGTAGCGAGGGGGAAGAAGGTCGCCAGCAGCGACAGGGTGCCGATCATCGGCGAGCTCGAAATGGTCACCGACGGCGACAAGGACGCCGACGAAGGCAGCTTTGTGGAGCTTGGGCCGGGCATCCAGCACGTGACCATCGACCTCGGCTCCCGCCACGAAGTCTATGCCGTCCTTTTCTGGCACTATCACAAGACGCCGCGCGTCTATCTGGACGTCGTCGTGGCCCTCTCCGATACGGCGGATTTCAAGAACGCGCAGCAGATCTTCAACAACGACCACGACAACACCTCGAAGATGGGACCCGGGAAGAACATGAATTACGTGGAGACATCCGAGGGCAAGCTCGTGGACGCCAAGGGCATGCGCGGCCGCTATCTGCGCCTTTACAGCAAGGGAAACAACGCCAACGACCTGAATCACTACGTGGAGGTGGAGGTTTTCGGCCGTCCGGCAAAGTGAAATTCCGAGCAGCGAAAGCTCGATGCGGGAACCGAACATTTCACCGCAAATCATCCGAGGTATCGCCATGAAAAACAGAAAACCTGTTGATACGCAGGCGCAGGAGGGGATCTCGAGGCGCACCTTTGTGGGCAGCGTGGCCGCGGCGGCCACCGTCATGATCGTCCCCCGCCACGTGCTCGGCGGCCAGGGACACACGCCGCCCAGCGACAAACTCAACATCGCAGCCGTCGGATCCGGGGGACAGGCCGGAGCCAATGCCGACAAGTGCGTCAACGACAACATCGTCGCCCTGTGCGACGTGGATGACGTCCGGATTGCCCGGCTGGCCAAGAAATTTCCCGGGGCGAAGACCTACCGCGACTATCGCGCGATGCTGGAACAGCAGAAGGACATCGATGCAGTGATCGTAGGCACGCCCGACCACAGCCACGCCGTGATCGCCATGCCCGCGATGCAGCTGGGCAAGCATGTTTATGTGCAAAAGCCGATGACGCGCACGATCTGGGAGGCGCGCCAGCTCACCGAGGCGGCGCGAAAATACAAGGTCGTCACCCAGATGGGGAATCAGGGGCACTCGGGCGAGGGCGTCCGGCTGATCGAGGAGTGGATCGCCGACGGCGCCATCGGCAAGGTGCGCGAGGTGCACTGCTGGACCAACCGGCCCATCTGGCCGCAGGGGATGCCGCGGCCGGAAGAGACGCCCGAGGTGCCGGCGACTCTCGACTGGGACCTGTGGATCGGACCCTCGCCGATGCGGCCCTTTCACAAAGCGTATCACCCCTTCAGCTGGCGCTCGTGGATGGACTTCGGCGCCGGGGCGCTCGGGGATATGGGATGCCATGTCATGGATGCCTCCTACACCGCCCTCAAGCTGGGCTACCCGACGAGCGTTACCGCCTACCTCGCCTACCAGGTGATCGAAAGGCAGCGGACCGACCGCCCCGAAGGCGGGGTCACCCGGCGGCGGATGGAGTACAAGGACAGCTTCCCGATGGCCTCCATCGTGCACTACACCTTCCCGTCGCGCAGCAGGAAATATCCGGCGGTCAAGCTCCACTGGTATGACGGAGGGCTGCTGCCCGAGCGCCCCGAGGAGCTGGAACCGGACCGCAAGATGCCCGAGAGCGGGACGCTGTTCGTCGGCGACAAGGGGAAGCTGATCTGCGAGACCTACTCCGAAAGCCCGCGGATCATCCCCGAGACCAAGATGCAGAGGTACAAGCGGCCCAAGAAGACCCTGCCCAGGGTCCAGGGAAGCCACGAGCAGAACTGGATCGATGCCTGCAAGGGCAAGACCCAGGCTGTCTCGCATTTCGACTATGCCGGGCCGTTTACGGAGACGGTGCTGCTGGGCAACCTGGCCATCCTGTTCCCGGACAGGAAGCTCGAATACAACGGCGAGGCGATGCGGGTCACGAACCTAGAAGAGGCGAACGAGTTCGTGAAGCCGAAGTACCGCGAGGGCTGGAGCCTGTAGCCGACAGGGCCGGTATTTGTGCAATGCACGCTCAGGATCCAACAATCCCATTTCTCGAGGAGGAAAAATGACAGCACGGCCCCTCAAGTTCGGCTCCGTCGGCGCAGGATTCGTTGCCCGCTTCCAGGTGGCCGCCATGGCGCAGGTTCGCGGGATCGACCTGGCAGGGGTGACGGCGCTCAAGGGCGCACCCGAGCTGGCCGCCATGGCGAAGCGCCTGGGTGTGGGGAACACGGTCGTCTACGAAAGCATCTCCGAGATGGCCCCCCACGTCGACTGCATCGCGATATTTGCGCCCAACCCTGCGCGGCTCGAAATCATGGAGGAGATTGCCGCCGCGGTGAAGGCCGGGGCCGAGCTGAAGGGGGTCATCTGCGAGAAACCCCTGGGCCGGAACGTCGCCGAGGCGCGCCGCCTCGTGGAACTGGCACGCGCCGCCAACCTCAGGACCGCCTATTTCGAAAACCAGATCTTCATGAAGCCGATCCGCGCCCAGCTGACGCAACTGGAACCCGTGGCCAAGATCATGGGCCCGCTCTCCCTGACCCGTTCGGCGGAAGAACACGGCGGGCCGCATGAGGCCTGGTTCTGGGATCCGACCCTGCAGGGCGGCGGCGTTCTGAGCGACATGGGCTGCCACAGCATCGCCGTCGGCTGGTATGCGCTCACGCCCAAGGGGAAGCCGGTCGACTTCCTCCGGCCCCTAAGCGTCAATGCGGAAATCGCCCTGCTGAAATGGGGGCAACCCTTCTGGCGGGAGAAACTGCTGAACGACAGGGGTGTGGACTACGCAAAAATCCCGGCGGAAGATTTCACCACCGGCATGATCACCTTTCAGAATCCGGAAACCGGCCAGAAGGTCAAGGCGCAGTTCACCGACTCCTGGATGTTCGAGAAGCAGGGATTGCGGCTGTTCATGGACGGCATGGGGCCCGGATACGCGTTCGAGGTCAACACGCTCGTGTCGCCGCTGAACGTGTTCATTGGAGACGCTGCGGCCGAAGCGATCAAGGATGCGGAGACCGCGCTCGAAAAGGCCACGGCCTCTCGCGGACTGCTGGCGGTCCAGTACAACGAGGCCGACCTGTATGGCTACACCGACGAAAACGCCGACGCCCTGGAGTCATTCTGCGCCGGCCGGGACGGCTACCTGTCCTGGGAGTACGGCTTGGAGGTCGTGCGGCTGGTGATGGCAGCCTACATGTCCGCCGAGAAGAAGCGCGTGATCGACCTTGCCGACCCGGCGACCGTGAAGGAGCTGGAGACCTATGTGCCCCTGGTCCAGCAGGGCCGGGGAGCAGACCTGCTTTACTGACTGACCGGGCGCTATTATCCGAGTAACCGCTTCAAACCGGACAGCGACAGCTGCGTGCACTCCATCGGGGACAGCCCGTCCGGGTACTGTTCCTGCTCCAGGACGATCCACTCCGTGCCTCCCGCCTCGACGCACGCCCGTATTACCGCCGCCCAGTCGACCGAGTCCTGGCCCAGGATGGCCTTCTTTCCGGCTTCGTTCTGCACGACCGTTGCCTTGAAATGAACGGTCCTGGAGCGACCCGCGTGCTTCCGAATCAGCGCCGCGGGATCCAGGCCTGCGGCGGCCGACCAGCCGCAGTCCTGCTGCAGGACCACCTCTTTGACCGTGCGTTCGGCGAACAGGTCCCAGTAGGTCCTGTCACCGTCCTTCCGGAACTCGTTTGTGTGGTTGTGGTAGCCGCAGGCCATCCCCAGCGGCGTGAGCACGGCGGCGGCCTTGTTGAACGTTTCCGCCAGCGCCCTGCTGTTTTCGGGGTGGAAGAAGTCCTTGTCGCTCGGCACGATCAGGTACTTGCAGCCGATGGCCTGGTGGAACTCGATCGTTGCCGGCAGGGCATCCTCCCGGATTCTGGCGGTGGGAATGTGCGTGCCGGCGGCCCGCAGGTCCAAATCATCGAGCCGCTTCCTCAGATCCACGGGCCGGCTTTCGTAATTGTAGTAGCCGGCGAACTCCACTCCCTGGAAACCCATTTGAGCGATGCGCGCGAGCGCCGCATCAAAATCTGCCCGGCAGTCGGTGCGCACGGAATAGAGTTGAAGGGCAATGGGGATATTGGCCGCCCGCGCTGCTGCCTTGGGCGATGGCAGCGTCCAGGCGCAGGCGCCCAGCGCCGCCGTTTTGAGGAGGCTTCTCCGTGTCCATGTTGCGCCGGGGAGTGGGAACTCTGGATTGCGCATCGAGGGTGTCCTCCAGTGATGGTCCGTGAATTCCCGGCAGTCTGAGCCGGGGCGGCGGGCACCGGCGCAAGGGGACCGGCGCCCGCCTGTTTCCGCGCCGGCGCGTCTAGCCGCCGGAGAGGGAGGCGAGGAAGTCCGCGTTTTTCTTGGTCTTCGAGAGCTTTTCCAGCAGCAGTTCCATGCTCTCGGTGACGGACAGCGGATTGAGCACCTTGCGCAGGATCCAGATGCGGTTCAGGTCCGCCTGGGGAAGCAGGAGCTCCTCCTTGCGCGTCCCGGACTTGTTGATGTCGATGGCGGGGAACACGCGGCGGTCGACGAGCTTGCGGTCCAGGTGCAGCTCCATATTGCCGGTTCCCTTGAACTCCTCGAAGATGACATCGTCCATCCGGCTCCCCGTGTCGATCAGGGCGGTGGCGATGATGGTCAGGCTGCCGCCCTCCTCGATGTTGCGCGCGGCGCCGAAGAAGCGCTTCGGGCGCTGCAGAGCGTTGCTGTCCACGCCGCCCGAGAGGACCTTGCCGCTGGGCGGCACGATGGTGTTGTAGGCCCGCGCCAGGCGCGTGATGCTGTCGAGCAGGATCACCACGTCGCGCTTGTGCTCCACGAAGCGCTTGGCCTTCTCGAGCACCATCTCGGCCACCTGGACGTGTCGTGCCGCCGGCTCATCGAAAGTCGAGCTGATGACCTCGCCCTTGACCGAGCGCTGCATGTCCGTGACCTCCTCGGGACGTTCGTCGATCAGCAGGACGATGAGCACCACCTCGGGGTGGTTGGTCGAGATGGAGTTGGCGATCGACTGCAGGAGCATCGTCTTGCCGGTTCTCGGCGGCGAGACGATCAGACCGCGCTGCCCCTTGCCGATGGGGGCCAGCATGTCCATGACCCGGCCGGAGAGATTTTCCGGGGCGGTTTCGAGCTTGAGGGTTTCGTTGGGATAGAGCGGCGTCAGGTTGTCGAAGAACAACTTGTCCTTGGCCACGTCTGGGTGTTCGAAGTTGACGGCCTCCACCTTGATCAGGGCGAAGTACCGCTCCCCCTCCTTGGGCGGCCGGATCTGCCCGGAGACGGTGTCGCCGGTCCGCAGGTCGAACTTGCGGATCTGCGACGGCGAGACATAGATGTCGTCCGGGCCCGGCAGGTAGTTGTAGTCGGGCGCCCGGAGGAATCCGAAGCCTTCCGGGAGGCACTCGAGGACCCCTTCGGAAAAGATCAGGCCGCTCTGCTCGGTCTGCGCCTTCAGGATCTGAAAGATCAGCTCCTGCTTGCGCATTCCGGTGAATCCGGGGACGCTGAGCTCCTTGGCGACCTGGGTCAGCGCCGAGATGTTCATCTCCTTCAGTTCAAGAATGTTCAAATGGCCGTTCTCGCGGCCGTTTTCTTTGCGACGTTGCGTCGTTTCAGACATACTGCCCTCCAGCGGGGAGCGATGCGGTAGGTTACGGTTAAACCTTCGGGGCAACGATCAGCCGATGGCGGTTCCCGGCAGCATTCATTGCACGGTTCCATATCTCCTTGCAGCCCATGCCGGTTACCGCAGAGCAAAAAACGACCGGCATGCCTGCAAAGGCGCTCGAGAGCTCGCGCATCCGGGCAGACCGGGCGTTGCCCGAGAGCTTATCCGCCTTGGTTGCCACGATCATGCGCGAGATCTCCAGGTGATCCAGCCAGTCCTGCAATTCGACATCCAGCGGAGTGGGCGCGTGGCGCGCGTCCACCAGGTGGATTACGAGCGCAATGACCGAACGTTCCCGAAAGTACTGCTCAACTAGATTCTTCCACTGCCGGCTTTCGCTCTTGGCCGCCTTGGCGTACCCGAATCCGGGTAGATCCACCAGGAGGAAGGACGGCGACAGCCGGTAAAAGTTTATCGTCCTTGTCTTGCCCGGCGTGGAACTGGTCCGGGCCAGGTTCTTTCTGCCTGCGAGTCTGTTGATCAGGCTGGACTTGCCCACGTTGGACCGGCCCGCCAGCACGATTTCGGGCAAATCCGGCCGGGGGAAATCCCGGGGCGAGCCGGCGCCGGCCACCAGTTCGGCATGGGTCTGTTTCACTTGGTCCTGCCAGATCCTCTCAGTTTGTCCGAGCCGGAAAATCCGTGGCCTGTCTCGACGGGAGTGTGATCGATAGCCGGGCTCCTCACGGTGCGTCAACCGGACCCGCGACGGTCCCCGCGGGATCCGGGGCGTCAGTGCGCGATGTTCTCGTTGGCGCGGCTGCCTTTTAGGTCGGATATCTCAGACACCTGGCCCTGGGGAACGGGGATTCTCTCGAGGGCGATTTTCAGGACCTCGTCCATCGATTCCACCAGGTTGACCTTCACAGCTTCCAGGACGTCCTTGGGGATGTCCTGCAGGTCCTTCTCGTTCTCCTTGGGTAGGATGATCTCTCTTATCCCGGCCCTGTGAGCGGCCAGGAGCTTCTCCTTCACGCCGCCGACGGGGAGCACCTTCCCGCGCAGCGTGATCTCGCCGGTCATGGCGATATCCTTGTGAACCGGAATCCTCGTGAGCACCGACACGATCGTCGTGGCCAGGGTGATCCCGGCCGACGGCCCGTCCTTGGGGATGGCTCCCTCCGGAACGTGAATGTGCAGGTCCATCTTCCGGTAAAAATCCTTGCCGATCCCGTACTTGGTGCTCCGGCTCCGGACGTAAGACATCGCGGCGCGGGCCGATTCCTGCATCACCTCGCCCAGCTTGCCCGTCATGGTGAGCTGGCCTTTTCCCTCCATGATCGTGGCTTCGGTGAACAGCACCTCGCCGCCGAATTCGGTCCAGGCCAGGCCGGTCGTGAGGCCGACCTGGTTGGTATCATTCATGATCTGCTGGCGGAACTTGGGTTTCCCGAGCAGTTTCCCTACCACTTCCGGCTCGATGACCTTGTGCTTCTCGTCGGAAATCACGATGCTCTTGGCCGTCTTGCGGCAGATGTTGGCGATTTCCCGCTCCAGGTTGCGCACGCCGGACTCGCGGGTGTATTTGCGGATCAGCTCGTAGAGCGCGTCGTCGGCGAATTCCAGGTGCTCCTTCCTGAGCCCGTTGGCTTCCATCTGTTTGTGGACCAGGAAGCGCTTGGCAATCTCCAGCTTCTCCATCTCGGTGTAGCCCGAAAGCTGTATGACCTCCATGCGGTCCTGGAGGGGCCGCGGGATCGTGTGCAGGACGTTGGCCGTGGCGATGAACATTACCATCGAAAGGTCGTACTCGGTGTCGAGGTAGTGGTCCACGAACATGTGGTTCTGTTCCGGGTCGAGCACCTCGAGCAGGGCAGCGGAGGGATCCCCCCGGAAATCCATGCTCATCTTGTCGACCTCGTCGAGCATGAAGACCGGGTTCCGGGTGCCGGCCTTCTTTAGCATCTGGATGATCTGGCCGGGGAGGGCGCCGATATAGGTCCGGCGATGCCCGCGGATCTCCGCCTCGTCGCGCACGCCGCCGAGCGACAGGCGCACGAACTTTCTGCCGGTGGCGCGGGCGATCGACTTCCCGAGGGAGGTCTTGCCGACGCCGGGCGGACCGACGAAGCAGAGGATCGTTCCCTGCGGTTTCTTGACCAGGCTGCGGACCGCGAGGAACTCGATGATCCGCTCCTTGATCTTTTCCAGGCCGTAGTGATCTTCCTCAAGCACCTTGATCGACCACTGCATATTGCGCACTTCGCGCGACTTCTTGTTCCAGGGCATGGCCAGCAGCCAGTCGAGGTAGGTGCGTGACACGGTGGACTCGGCCGACATGGGGGGCATCATCTCGAGGCGCTGGATCTCCTTCATGGCCTTGTCGTGGGCGTCCTTCGGCATCTTGGCCGCCTCGACCTGCCTCTTCAGCTCCTCCAGCTCGGTTTTTTCGTCCTTGCGGCCCAGCTCCTTCTGGATCGCCTTCATCTTCTCGTTGAGGTAGTACTCCTTCTGGGCACGCTCCATCTGGCGCTTGACGCGCCCCTGGATGCTGCGGTCGACCTTGATCTTCTCGATCTCGACCTCGATGATCTCATTGATTCGCTGGATGCGCTCGGCCAGGTCGATGGTCTCCAGCAGCTGCTGCTTTTCCTCGATACTGATCGGCAGGTTGGCGCAGATGTTGTCGGCCAGCTTGGATGGGTCAAGCGATTTCATCGCGTTGACGATGGCGTCGTAATTGACGTGCTGGCTGAGCTTGGAGAACTGCTCGAAGACCGACTGGAGCCGCTTGATCAGGATGTTGGTCCGGGCGCTGTTCAGCATGGGTTCATCCAGCAGCTCCACGTCGGCCACGAAAAACCCGGCCTCGGCCGAGACGCGCAGGCTGCGCACGCGCTGGATGCCCTCCACCAGGACCTTGATGTTGCCGTCCGAGAGCGTGACGCTCTGCACGATGTTCGCGGCCGTCCCGATGGCGTAGATGTCCTTAGGGCTGGGATCGTCCAGCGAGGCATCCATCTGCGTCGCCAGGAAAACCCGCTTCGAACCCTCCAGCGCGAACTCGAGCGCGCGCACCGAAGAGGGGCGCCCGATCACGAACGGGATCATCATGTGGGGGAAGACCACCACATCCCGGATGGGGATCATCGGAAGACGCTCGGTTTTCTTGGTTGTCTCTTCGTTAGCCATGCTTGAATATTAACCCGCCTTTTCCAGGAGCGCGAATGCAATGTTCTTGTTTTCCACCATTTCGCGCGTCACTACGAATTCCTTGAGCTTCTTTTGCGAAGGGAGCTGGTACATGACCTCGAGCATCAGCTCTTCGAGAATGATCCGCAGCCCGCGCGCGCCCATTTTGCGCTCCAGGGCCATTGTCGCCACCGCGCCGACGGCATCGTCGGTGAACTTGAGCTTCGCGTTTTCGAATTCGAAGAGTTTCTGGTACTGCCGCACCAGCGCGTTCTTGGGCCTGGTGAGGATCTCCACCAGCGCCGAATGATCCAGGTCGGCCAGCGCGCCGACGACCGGCAGCCGGCCCACGAACTCCGGAATCAGCCCGAACTTGATCAGGTCCCTGGGCTGCGCCAGCTCGAAGATGTTTGCCGGCAGCGCTTCCTTGCCGGGGCCCGTGTCCTTGCTGCTGAGAAAACCGACGCTCTTTTTGCCCACGCGCCGCTCGATGATCTTTTCCAGACCCACGAAGGCGCCGCCGCAGATGAACAGGATGTTGGTTGTGTCGATCTGGATGAACTCCTGGTGGGGATGCTTCCTCCCCCCCTGGGGCGGCACGTTCGCGACCGTGCCTTCCAGGATCTTGAGCAGGGCCTGCTGGACGCCTTCGCCCGACACGTCCCGGGTGATCGAGGGATTCTCGTCCTTGCGCGCGATCTTGTCGATTTCGTCGATGTAGACGATCCCCTGCTGGCACTTGTCCTTGTCGCCGCCGGCGTTCTGCAGCAGTTTCAGGATGATGTTCTCGACGTCCTCGCCCACATACCCGGCCTCGGTCAACGTAGTCGCGTCGACAATGGCGAAGGGAACCGAGAGCATCTTGGCAAGTGTCTGTGCCAGAAGGGTTTTGCCCGTTCCTGTGGGTCCAATCAAAAGGACGTTGCTCTTCTGCAGCTCCAGGTCGCCCCGCTTTTTGGAGATCTCCAACCGTTTGTAGTGGTTGTAGACTGCGACCGACAACTTCTTTTTCGTGATGTCCTGGCTGATGACGTACATGTCCAGGAAATCTTTAATCTCCATCGGCTTGGGCAGCTTTTCGCCGATGGGAGAGGGCACGACATCATCCGCGATGATCTCGTTGCACACATCCACGCACTCGTCGCAGATGTAGACCGTTGGACCTGCGATCAGCTTTTTGACATCGTTCTGGCTCTTGGAGCAGAACGAGCACCGCAGGATATCGTCGCGTTCATCGTCTTTTCTCAACGCTCTCCTCCGGGATGTGAGGCCGTCCTATTCCTTCTTCGAGATCACCCTGTCGATGATCCCGTACTCGAGGGCCTGGTCCGCGTTCATAATGAAATCGCGCTCGACGTCGCTCTGGATTTTCTCCACACTATTACCGGTGTGCTTCGAGAGGATTTTGTTCATCGCCTCCCGGAGCCGCAGGATCTCCCGGGCGTGGATGTCGATGTCGGTGGCCTGCCCGGATAGGCCGCTCATCGAGGGCTGGTGGATCAGAATCCTCGAGTTGGGGAGCGCGAACCTCTTCGATGGGGCGCCCGCGGCGAGGAGCAGCGCACCCATGCTGGCGGCCTGGCCCACGCAGATGGTGGTCACGTCGGGCCGAATGAACTGCATGGTGTCGTAAATGGCCATGCCCGCCGAAATGGATCCCCCGGGTGAATTGATGTACAGGGAGATGTCCTTCTCGGGATCCTCCGCTTCGAGGAAGAGCAGCTGCGCCGTCACGAGGTTGGCGACGTTGTCGTCGATCGGCGTGCCCAAAAATATGATGTTGTCCTTCAGCAGGCGGGAGTAGATGTCGTACGCCCGCTCGCCGCGATTGGTCTGTTCTACCACCATCGGAATCAGTGCCACGGTTGCTTACCCCCCGCTAATGGTAGCATTGAGATAAATGAAGTCAAGTGCCTTGTTTTGAAGGAGATACGCCCTTAAACCCTCCATCCGGTTTTCCTTTTCGAACTGGGCCCTTAGGGCGGCAGCCGACTGGCGGTGCGTATGTGAGAGCGCTTCGAATTCTCGGGAGAGGTCTTCTTCAGACACCTCGAGATTCTCCTTCCGCGCGATTGCGTCCAGAACTATCTGTCGCCGGACCGCCTGCTCGGCGCGGGGCCTTTCCTGGTCGAAAATCTTCCTCCAGTCGAGCGACGTCTTGCTGACGTCCACCCCCGACCGGGCCAGGCTGCCAACTATTCGGCGCGCGCGGCTCTCCAGTTCATTTTGCACGAGGCATTCCGGCGCGTCAAACCGATGGGCCTGAACCACCTGATCCAGCACCGATTCCTTCGCCTTCTCTTCGGCAGTCTTGCGGGCCTTCGTTACCAAATCGTCCCTCAACTTGTGCTTGAACTCCTCGAAGCTGCCGGCGCCGAATTCGGAGGCGAATTCATCGTTGAGAGCAGGGAGTTGTTTTTCCTTGATCTCCTTTATTTTCACATTGTAATGGACCGTCTTGCCCGCGAGCCGCTGGTTGTGGAATTCGGCGGGGAAAGCCACGTCGAAGGCCCGGCTCTCCCCGGCGTTCGCTCCGCGCAGGTTTTCCGTAAAAGCCTCGTGAGTCCGGGGATCCCCTATGACGAGGTTGACGTCCTCCTCGTGTATGGGTTTGCCCCCGCCCTCGATTTCGCCTTCCAGCGTCACCGCAACCAGGTGACCGTCGGCGACAGTCCCCCCGTCTATGGGCACGTACTGCGCCTGGCGTTCCCGCAGCGCTTCGAGCGCCTTCTCGACCTCGGCCTCTTCGACCGGATCCGCCTCCAGCCGGGCGGCGATCCCCTTGTAGTTTTCGACCTCCAGCGCGGGCATGATCTCGTACGCCAGGATGAAGCGCAGGGGTTCGCCGGGCTCGCTCTTGATATCCTCGACCACAGGCTCTGCCAGGGGTTTGATGTCGTACTCGGACAGCGCCCGTTGCCAGTGCTCCGACACCAGGCTCTGGGTGGCATCGGCCCTGAGATCCGAACCATACCGCTGCCGGACTATGTTCATCGGGACCTTGCCGGGCCTGAATCCCGGCACTTTCACGTTGGTCATGTACTTGCGCGCCAGCCTGTTGATCTCTGCTTCCACCTGCTCGGCAGGCACTTCCACCACCAGGTTTCTCTTGCAGCTGTTCTTTTCAACGATCTCGGCTTTCAAATCCTTCCGTCACTTTCCGGGAATATCCGCCGGCGGGAACCCCAGCGGCTTTCAGACCTGCCTGGCCTGCCGGTAGGGGCTCACGCCGGGGATCAAATGGTGCGAAAGGGGGGAGTTGAACCCCCACCCCTTGCGGGACTGGATCCTAAGTCCAGCGCGTCTGCCAATTCCGCCACTTTCGCA
>JBBIMP010000019.1:52271-91528 GCA_037444305.1 Acidobacteriota bacterium | reverse complement strand
GGTCGGGCTGCCCAGTCAAGCGACACAACCCGTCGCTATCGCTCCGGGCTCCGTTCAATCCCGGCCGGCAAGCAGAGACTGCAGAAATGATGGAGCGCATGGCCGAGACCGCGCCCCTGCAGGCAGCCGGGCGTCCGGCCTCCGGACGCTTCGGCCGGAGCCGCCGGGTCACCTGGCGATCGTAACCGTGTCGCCCCCTGCATCCTTGCTGAGGTAAAGCGCCGCATCGGCGGCCTGGAGCAGGGCTTCCGCGGTTCTGGCGTGGTCTGGAAAAACGGCCACCCCGAGGGATGCGGTCAGCCGGCCGAGCGGCTGCCCCCGGTGCTGAACCTCGAGTTTTTGGACCGCATCCCGCAGTGCGTGGGCCCGCTGTTCGGTGATTTCGGCATTGCCCTCGGGCAGGATCAGCGTGAATTCCTCCCCGCCGTACCGGCAGGCGATGTCCTCGGCCCTGATGTTCGACTGGAGAAGGTTTCCGAGCTGCCGCAGCAGGGTGTCGCCGGCGTCGTGCCCAAACTGGTCGTTGAAGTTCTTGAACCTGTCCAGGTCGACCATGATCACGCCGAGCGGCCTGCTGTTGCGGACGGCCCGCCGCAGCTCGAGCTCGAGGGATTCCTCCATGAACCGCCGGTTGAAAAGGCCCGTGAGCGGGTCGCGGATCGACTGGCTGCGGAGTGTCTCATGAAGCCTCAGGTTGGACAGGGCCATGGCGATGTGTTCCGCCATGGCGATGGCGAGCCTCTGCTTGGCCTCGCTGAGGCGGCCGGCGGTAGGCTGGGACAGGTGCAGCACGCCCAGCGCTTCGCTCTGGGCCATCATGGGGACGCAGAGGTAGCCCTCGGGCGGCGGATGGCGCAGGTGCTTGCAGAGCAGCCCGACGCGGGTGTCCTGCACCCAGTGGACGCGGCCTCGGCGCAGCCCCCAGCACTCCTCGGGCGAAAACATGTGTTCGGCCCGGGATGCATTGCCCCAGACGGCGACCGCCTCGACGACGTTGCGGCTGGAGCTGATGACATAGAGGGAGCCGACCTCGACCGGGAAGATCTGCTGGGCGAACCGGACGATCACCGTGTAGGCTTCCTCGGTCGTCAGGCAGGCGCGCAGCAGATCGCCCATCTCGCTGAGCAGCGTCATTTCCCGGGTCCTCTGCTCGAGTTCGTCGACCCAGGCTTCCAGCTTGTGTTTTGCCTGCTGAAGCGCTTCCTCGGTTCTCTTGCGCTCGGTGACATCGCGGGCTATGCCCTGCAGGCCGATCGGCTTTCCCTCGTGCATGATGAGGTGGGTGCTGATCTCCAGCGCGATGGTCTGGCCCTCGCGCGTGACGATCTCGATCTCGTCGGTCGTGGGGCTGTCCCCCGCCTTGCGGCGCCCCAGCAGTCTGCGCGCCGAGTCGCGATGCTCCGGGGCCACGAACTGGAGGAAGTTCATGTCGAGCGCTTCCTCGCGCGAATACCCGGTGATCCTCTCGGCCGCCTTGTTTAGCGACGTCAGGTTGCCCTCGAGGTCGAGCGTGTAGACCATGTCGTTGGCGTTCTCGAAAAGGTCCCGGTAGCGCTCCTCGCTGGCCCGCAGCGCTTCCGTGGCCTCCAGCCTGTGCCGGTCGCGGCTGAATTCGGAATAATAACTGCGGAAAAGCTCCGTAAACCTCGGCTCAGCCTGCAGGAGGGGCAGCAGTTGCTCGCGGATCTGGGGATCGGTATGGTAGGAGATCTCCGGGTGAGTCTCCAGCCAGACATGCAGGCAGCGCGCGTAGGCCATCAGCGCCACAAGGTGCCTGTAGCGGTCCAAGCCCAGCAGGAGTCGGAGCTCGGAGACGCATTGCTCAGCCGGCGGGGCGCTCATGAACAGGAAAACGGCGGCCTGGAGCAGCAGGTTTTCCTCCTTCGAGCCCGGTTGCGGCATTTCCGCCAGCGGGTGCGGCAAGTCCTGCAGCGCCTTCACGATTTCCCGGACTTCCAGCGGACCGGCTCCCGACTGCCCCTCGAGCAGGGCCAGGATGTCCGGCGCGGCCACTCCCCGCGCGTGGAGATCGCAGCAGTGCATGACCAGGGCATAGGGGGAGGGGCAATGGCAGGCGAGCAGGGCGCAGAGCCGCTCCTTGAACAGCTCCGGCAGGGGATTGTCCAGGTATCCGGCCTGATGCTGCGCCCAGATGGACAGCAGGAGCTCGGTCCGGCCAAGGGCGGGCGTGTAGAACAGCGGGACATAGCGGAGACGGCTCGCTATCTCGGCCTTGACCTGGTCGGGATCTGCGGGTCCCGACTCGGCATAGGCTGCGAGCGCTGCCCGGGAGAGTTCGTGTTCCAGCAGTTCCAGGTCGGCGATTCGGTTTCGCAGGGTCTCCAGTTCGCGCTGGAGGCGGCTGCCTTGCTTCAGATTGTCTTGGAATGCGTTGCTGTCGGGTAGCGCCGTCACTTGTACTCCGCCTTGTCCGGTCTTGCCGGCTGCCGGGGTTGGCCGATACCAACCGCTCAGTGTTTCCGGAACGGCCAAAATCAAGGATGCGGCCCCACGTACCTCGGGGAGAAGAAGCGACCGGGCGCCACCTGGCCGGGTACCCGCCCGAAATTCGGAGGTGCCTCGGGCGGTCTGCTGTCTCTGCAAGTCGAGAGCCTATGATAAGAGGAGTCGATTCGGGAAGTCAACTGCGGCAAACAGGGTTCCGGCAGGGGTGCCGGTGAGCGACGCGGGCAGGGGCTTCACGGCCTTTCCAGGGGGCGGCTTGAGAGGCGGTAGACGCCCCCGGCAGATCCCGGTCAATGTGCCGTTATCAGCCTGTCGCCCCCTTCGTTCCTGGCGCGCTGCAGAGCCGCATCGGTTGCCTGGAGCAGGGCCTGCACGGTGCGCCCGTGCTCGGGAAAGGCTGCCACCCCCATGGAAACGGTGAAGTTACCCAGGACCTGCTCCCGATGCTTGATTTCCAGGAACTTGACCCTGTCCCGCAGAACGCTCGCGCGGTCCCGTGTCACCTCGATGTTCCCCATGGGCATTAGGAGCACGAACTTTTCGTTTCCGAAACGGCACACAATGTCTTCTTTGCGGATGCAGGTCTGTATGAGCGCGCTCAGTTCCACCAGGACCGTGTTCCCGGTCTCGCGGCCGAAGGTGGCGTAAAATGCCGGCGCGTGGTCAAGCTCGATCATGATGATCCCCAGCTGGCACTGGCTGCGCGCCGCGCGCCGCAGCTCCAGTTCCAGGGACTCCTCCATGAAACGCCGGTTGAAGATGCCCGTGACCGGATCGCGGATGGCCTGATTGCGGAGGGTTTCGTGCAGCTTCAGGTTTGAAAGGGCCATGGCGATGTGCTCGGCCATGGCGACTGCCAGGCGCTGGTTGGCCTCGCTGAGGCGGCCCGTGGCGGGTTCGGTCAGGTGAAGCACGCCCAGGGCCTCGCTCTGCGCCATCATCGGGACGCAGAGATAACCGTCGGGATGCGGGTGGTGGAGATGCCTGCACAGGAGACCGACGCCCGTGTCCTCCACCCAGTGGACGCGCCCGCGGCGCAGCGCCCAGCACTCCTCGGGAGAAAAGACACGCTCCACGCGGGTGGCATCGCCCCAGACGGCCACAGCTTCCACGAGATTCCTCGAGGGACTGATGACGTACAGGGCCCCTACCTGCACGGGGAAGATCTGCTGCGCGACCCTGACGATGACGGTGTAGACCTCGTCGGTGGTGAGGCAGGCCCGGAGCAGATCTCCCATTTCGCTGAGCAGCGTCATCTCCCGGGTTCTCTTCTCGAGCTCCTCGACCCATGCCTCGAGATTCTGCTTGGCCTGCTGCAGCGCCTCCTCCGTCCGCTTGCGCTCGGTGATGTCGCGCGCGATGCCCTGGACGCCGATAACCGTTCCGTCCCGCAGGATCGGATGCGTGCTGATCTCAAGGGCAGCCCTTTTGCCTTCGCGCGTGACGATTTCCAGTTCGTCGGTGGCCGGTCCCTCGCGGGAGACCTGGCGCTCCAGCGCCCGGCTCGCTGCCTCACGCTGCCCGGGAGCGGCGAAGTCCAGGAAGTTCATGCGGAGAGCGTCGTCGCTCGAATAACCCGTGATTCTCTCGGCCGCCTTGTTCAGCGACGTGATGTTGCCCCGCAGGTCCAGCGTGTAGACCATGTCGTTCGCGTTCTCGAACAGGTCCAGGTAGCGGGCCTCGGTGGCCAGGCGCTGCTCGTCGGCGTGCCGGCGGGCGGTGATGTCCCGGAGAATTCCCACACCCCCCTGCACGTCGCCCTCCCGGCCGATGACCGGCACGAATCGGCCCTCGAAGTAGCCGGGCTCTCTCTCTCCCGGCTTCCTGTAAGGGCGATTGGCAAGGTCGGCGGTCTTGCCCTGGAGCGTTTCAAGAAAGCTCAGGTCCTCGCCCGCGTCGGTGATGCGTCCGAAGATCTCGAAGCACGGCCTGCCGGTCGCCTGCTCGCTCGAAAGGCCGAAAATGCGCGCCATTTCCGCATTCCAGATCTGTATGATGCCCTGCCGGTCGAAGGTAAAGATGCCGTCCGGGCCCCCGGCGACGAGGCCCTCGAAAAACAGCCGCTCATCGGCCCCTGCGGTCGTCGGAGACGGGAGTGCCCAGCCGCTCTCCGGCGGAGAGTCGCGGAGAAGGCGGTCCAGGCCTGGTTGCTCGGGCAAGAGGGTCGCCAGGTCTGCGCGCAGCCTCTCATCCGCCGGCGAGGCCTTTTCCGCCCGGGAGTTCATCCACAGGACTTGGAAGCGGCAGAAATCCAGCAGGATCATCAAATCGCGATACCGGGATCGGCCAAGCAGGCTTAGAAGCGCCCTGTGGCAACAATCCGCCCTTCCGGCCGTGGTGGCGACCAGAAGGCAACAGCGCAACAGGCTTTTCTCCCTCGGGGAACCCGCTTCGGGCCACGCGTCGGGATCGCCGCCGGGCTCTGCGAGGATGTTCAGGGAGTTCTCCAGGTCAGATTCCCCTGCCGGGACCGGCTCTTCGAGCCATCCGAGGATTTCCCGGGCGGTCAGGCCCAGGCGGGCCAGCCGGCAAATGTGGGCCAGGAGCGCAGAGGGATTCGTGCAGCGGCGGGCGAGCCGGGCCGCCATCTTCTCCTTGAAGATGGCGGGCAACGGATTTTCCACGAACGAGGATTTTGTCAGGCTCCAGAGGCACTTCAGCAGCTCCGGGGCATCCAGGGCGGTTGCCAGGAAAGGCGGCACAAGTCCCATGGCCGCTTCGATCTCCTGCTCCGTGGGGCGGGAGCCGCCGTGGGCGATGTCCGTCGAAGCGGAGATCTGCCCGAAGGCTTCCTGGAGAGCGGCGATCTGCTCCTTGAGCGACTCCAGCTCTTCAGCCAGCCTGTTGTGGCGCTCCTCGTCCATGACCATCCCACCCCCTGCAGGATTGGCGCGCAGTTCTTCCGCCTGCTTTTACTCCAAGCAGATCGGCCGAACACGCCGCCCATGTTAGCAAAATCAGCCCGTCGCGAACGGGCCGCAAGCCAAAGCGGTGCAGGAAGATGCACGGAGAAGCCGGAGATCTGCGGGTGGGGGGCATTGCACGGTCGATCGGAGGTTGCCCCCTTAAATAAAGGCGGAATAGTGGTATACTTCCTTTCCGGTTCCCGGGACCGGGATCGCAAGGTATTTGGAGGTTTGCAATGAGAAGTTCGAAGTTGAAGTTTGTGGTGGGCGGGATCGTGGTCGTGGCGGCGCTCTCCTGGCTGGGTTTCGTCGGTTTCGAAGAGAGCAAGGCCTACTACATCACCGTGGACGAGTTTTCCGCGATGCAGGCGGATCTCCAGGGCAAGACGCTCAAGATCGCGGGAGACGTCGTGCCCGGTTCCATCAACCGCGCCGCCAGACCGATCGAGTTCGTGATTTCGCACGAGGGGGAAAACCTGACGGTGCGCTACATCGGCAGAGGCGTCCTGCCGGACACCTTCAAAGACGGCTCCAAGGCCGTGGTGGAGGGGAGGATAGCTCCCGACGGCACATTTCAGGCCAACCACATCGAAGCCAAGTGCGCCTCCAAATACGAAGCCGAATACGAAAAGCGGGGTACGTAGCGGCTTCCGGTTTCTCGATTACCTTCCGCAGCCACACTCGGGATTTCAGGTGAAGCAGGTGTTTCATGAGTGATTTTGGAAATTTCTGTCTGCTGGTAGCCCTCTGCCTGTCGCTGTATTCAATTTTCGGGGCGCTCCTCGGCGCCCGGCAGAAACAGGACCGCATCGTGCGCAGCGCGGAGAGAGCCGCCCTGGCTGCCTGCGCGAGCATCACGCTCGGGTTTCTCAGCCTGGTCTACCTGCTGGTCGCAAGCGACTTCTCGGTCGCCCACGTCGCCAACGCCTCCAACAGGGATCTCCCGGTCTTGTACAAGATCGCGGCCCTCTGGGGGGCCCACGACGGTTCCATGGTCCTGTGGGTCTTTTTCACGGGCCTCTTCAGCGGAATTGTCATCTGCCAGAACCGCTTCCGTTACCGGGACATGATGCCCTACGTGATCGCGGTCCTGATGGTGAACCTGGCCTTCTTCCTGGCCCTCACTATCTTCCTCTCCAATCCCTTCAACCAGCTGGTGGAGGTCGGTCCCGACGGCGCCACGACGCCTTTCATGCCGGCCGACGGCCGCGGGCTCAACCCGCTCCTGCAGTACTGGGCGATGATCATCCATCCGCCGGTCCTCTATGTCGGCTTTATCGGGTTTGTCATCCCCTTCGCCTTTGCCATCGCGGCGCTCATTACGCGGCAGTTGGGCGATACCTGGATGCGGACAACCCGGCGCTGGACGCTGGTGACCTGGCTCTTCCTCGGGATCGGGCTGATCCTGGGCGGAAAGTGGGCCTACGTGGAGCTGGGCTGGGGCGGATACTGGGCCTGGGATCCCGTTGAGAACTCGTCGCTCATGCCCTGGTTGATCGCCACCGCATTCCTGCACTCGGTCATCGTCCAGGAGCGGAAGGGGATGCTCAAGGTCTGGAACATGCTGCTGGTCACGGCCTGTTATTTCCTCGGGGTTTTCGGAACCTTCCTGACGCGCAGCGGAATCGTGAACTCGGTCCACGCCTTTGCGGACTCGAATCTCGGGGAATATTTCATTTACTACATGATCCTGGTGCTGGCCGGCAGCCTCTATCTCATTTTCGACCGGCTCCCCTACCTGAAGAGCGAGCGGTCGCTGGACTCGGTCATCTCGAGGGAAAGCGCGTTTCTCTTCAACAACCTGATACTGGTGATTGCCTGCTTTGCCGTCTTCTGGGGGACCATGTTTCCGGCCATCTCCGAGTGGGCGCAGGGCACCAAGATCACCGTGGGCCCGCCGTTTTTCAACGCCGTCAACATTCCCATCGGCCTGTTCCTGCTGTTTCTCACCGGCGTGGGTCCGCTGTTCGCCTGGCGCCAGACCTCCGTCGCGAGCCTGAAGCGGGCATTTCTCCTGCCGAGCCTGGCCGCGCTTCTCACCTGCGCGGCGCTGCTGGCGTTGGGGATGCGCGACTTCTACGCCATCGCCTGCTTCACCCTGTCCGCCTTCGTGGTCGTCACGATCGTGGAGGAGTTCTACAAGGCGGCACGGATCCGGGGGAAGAACACGGGGGACAATTTCTTCGCGGCCCTTGTGGGCCTGACGCTCAAGAACAAGCGGCGGTACGGCGGGTACATCGTCCATCTCTCGGTCGTGCTGATATTCGTCGGCATCGCGGGCAACGCCTTCAACCGGGAGGCGACCCGTGCAATGGTTGCGGGCGACGAGCTGGAGATAGGCAGCTACACGCTGCGGATGGCCGGCTACGAGGAGGGGGAGACGCCGAACTACAGCTACGGCAGGGTCGCGCTCGAGGCGTTCAAGAACGGCAAGCTCATCCGGGTCATGAAGCCGGAAAAGCGGTTTTACAAGGCGGGCGACGGCCAATCCACCACCGAGGTGGAACTGTACAGCACGCCCAGGGAGGATCTTTACGTGATCTTCGCCGGCATCTCGGGGAATCAGCAGTCCTATGAGATAACGGTGCACGTCAACCCGCTGGTGTGGTGGGTGTGGTTCGGCACGGGCATCATGTTTTTCGGCACGCTGATCACACTTCTTCCCGACGGGCGCCGCCGCCTGTACGCGCTGCGGCCCAGCGCAGAGGCGGTGCCGGCGCTGCAGGAGAGCATGAAATAGGATTCGGGCGCGGCCCGGAATCGCGATTCGCGGAATCTACAGGAGGATTATGCTGATTGTCGCAGGTACGGCCCTGGTGCTGCTGGCGGCTGCGTATGTTTTTGCCCCGCTGTTCGGCGAGCCCAGGGGCAATCTGGAAGTGGAGCTTCTGGCGGAAACCGAGCTCGACCGGCTCCTGAGCCGGAAGGCTGTCGTCTACACGAACCTCCGGGACCTGGAGCTGGAGTACAAGATGGGGAGGCTCGGCGATGACGACTTCGCGCGGCTGGAAGCCGACTACAAGGCGGAAGCGGCGGCGATCCTGGAGAAGCTCGACCACCTCGGGGTGGACTCGAACATCGACGAGATGATCGAGAGCGACATTGCCTCGAAGCGATCCGGGCTGTTCGGAACTCCGGCACCGGAGAAGAAGCAGGCCCTGGTCTGCCCCGCCTGCGGCGCCGAGCTCGCGCCGGCAAAGAGATTTTGCGGTGATTGCGGCCATAAGATATAGGCGTTCTTGAAGAGTCGAAATCCCATGAAACATTCAATTTTGTCTGTAGTTTGCGGGGGCCTGCTCGTCCTCGTCGGAACCGCGGCCGCGGCGGTGCTCGCGCTCGCCCTCTTCCCGGCCTTGACGCCGGACGGACATGCCCAGGGCAGAGGGGTTGTCGAGGGCAGGCTCCTGAACCGCACCCAGCCCGGCGCGCCGGTGTCGGGCGCCGAGGTGGACGCCATCAGCCTGGGCGGCGGCATGAGCGTCGTCAAGTCGGCAAAGACCGGGCCGGACGGGAGTTTCCGGCTGGAAGGGCTCTCCCCGGAAGCCCCCCTCATGATCCGCGCCGCCTACGCGGGCGTCACCTACCACGGGCATGTGGAATTCGATGCCGCGGGAAAAGCGTCGATCGAGCTGGGAGTGTACGAAACCACGAATTCCTGGGCGGGAATCGAGGTCGAGGGCGTCCGCATGGCGTTTCAGCTGGAAGGGGACAAGCTGCGTTCGCTGGAGTCGGTCACCTTCGAAAACAAGACGTCGCCGCCCCGTGCCTACATGAACGATGGGGGCAACTTCCGATTCTCCAAGGCCCCCGGGATCGACGAGCTGCCGCGCCTGAGCGTCACCGGGCCCGGATCGACGATGCCCGTCACGCAGCCGATGCTGGAGAGCGCCGACGGGCAGAGCTATTACAGCCTCTACGCCCTGCGGCCGGGTATGACCACCTTCGACGTCGAACAGGCTCTGCCCTACGCAGAGCGCAGGTACACCTACCGCAAGCGGTTCCAGTACGACGTGGAAGCGCTCCAGGTCGGCGTGATCCCGGCGGACATGGAATTCTCCGGCGAGGGCCTGTCGCGCACCGAGACCGATCCGCAGCGCAACTTCGCGGTTTACTCGGGCGGTCCGTTCAAGGCGGGCACGGAAGTGGTCTGGACCTTCGGGGGCGGCACGCCGGTCTCCGTGCAGCCTCCCGCCGGAGGCGGCGCCGGTTCCCGCGTCACCACCATGCCCAACCGGGTTTCCCGGCATGCCATGGTCGTGGGCCCCCTGCTGCTGGTCGCCTTTTTCGCGCTCCTCTGGTTCGGCTCGAGTGCCGCCGCAGGGGGCGAGGCACGCGCGCAGGAACTGAGGAATAAGCGCCTGAAGGAACGGCGCGAACAGCTGGTGGAGTACGTCGCGACCCTCGACCACCGCTTCGACAACCATCAGCTCGAGCAAGGCGAGTACACGAACCTCCGCGAACGGGGCGTGAACCAGCTCCGCCGGGTGCAATTGATGCTGGACGGCAAGTGAGTTGTGTCATAAGGTTTCTGGGTTTGGAAACCGAACCCGACCGGGCGCCGGAAGGCAAGGACTCCGCAGGGCAAAAACCGGACATCTGCGATTCCGGGCAGCTCGAAAGCGGTCGCGCGCGGCCGCTCCAGCGGCCGGCACGAACTGAAGGAATCCTTCGGGCTGAGACGGTTTCTCTCTAAATCATGCTCCAAGTCCAGGGACTGGCAAAATACTTCGGTAGATTCACGGCTCTGCGGGATCTCAACCTGACGGTCGGGCCGGGAGAGTTCGTGGCGCTCTTCGGCCGCAACGGGGCGGGGAAAACCACCCTGCTCCGGATCCTCGCGGGTTTGAGCCGCTCTTCCTCCGGCACCGTCCGGGTGCAGGCGGCGGGCGAGGCCTCACCGCGGGAGGCCCGGGGCTTGATGGGCTACCTGTCCCACAACACGGCCCTCTACCTCGACCTGACCGCGCTCGAGAATCTGCGCTTCTACGCGAAGCTGCTCGACCTGCCGCACCGCGACGAGGATCTGGAAGAACGGATCCGCAGGGTGGGGCTCGCGGGCCGGGGGCGGGAACCGGTGCGCAACTACTCCCGGGGCATGCAGCAGCGGCTCGCGATCGCCCGCGCCTTCATGCACGAGCCGTCCATCCTGCTCCTGGACGAGCCGTTCACCGGGCTCGATCAGTCCGGTTCGGACTTCCTGAAATCCTATCTCAAAGAGGCGCACGCCGGGGGAAAGACCTGCCTGATGGCCATCCACGACACCGCCACAGGGTACCAACTGGCGGACCGCATGGTGGTCATCGACCGGGGCGTGGTCGCGCTCGACCTCTCCCGCGATGGCGTCAGCCTCGCAGAGTTCGAGCGGAAGTACGGCGAACTGGCGGGGGAGCGCTGAAATGCTGGCGAAAATCTGGGCGGTCTACCAGAAGGACCTGCTGCTCGAGCTGCGGACCAAAGACTCGATCAACGCCATGCTCTTTTTCGGCGTCGTGGTGCTGGTGATCTTCAATTTCGCGCTCGAGCCGATGCGGGACTCCATACATGCGGCGGTGCCCGGGGTGCTGTGGGTGGCCTTCGCCTTTGCGGGCACGCTGGGACTGAACCGGATGTTCGCCACCGAGAAGGAAAACAGTTGCCTGCAGGGCCTGCTGATGCTGCCGACCGATCGGGGGATCCTGTACATCGGCAAAATGCTGGCCGCCTCAACATTCATGCTGGTCACGGAGGTCGTCATCTTCGTCCTCAGCCTGGTGTTCTTCAACCTGAGCGTGGGATCCGAGATTCCGTGGCTGTTTCTCGTATTCCTGGTGGGGACCCTCGGCTTCACCGCCGTGGGAACGCTTCTGTCGGCCATCTCCGCCAACACCAGGATGCGCGAGGTCCTGCTCCCCCTCATACTGTTTCCCGTCATACTTCCCATACTTATTAACGCGGTGGAGGCTACGGGCATCATTTTGAACAGCTCGGATTACGGGGCGCTGAAGCTCCCCCTGACAATCATGGCCGTGTTCACGATTGTTTTCGGGACGCTGGCCTACCTCTTTTTCGAGTACGTCCTGGAGGAATGAGCGATGGCGCATCGAGGACGATCGCGGTTCGACGCGCTGCTGGGGGGCGCCCTGCTGGTGGCCATGGTCCTGGCGCTTTACATGGCCCTGCTGCAGGCGCCGCGGGAGGCCACGATGGGCGATCTCCAGCGCATCTTCTATTTCCATGTCGCGGCGGCAATCGCCGGACTGACGGCCTTCGCGGTGAACTTCCTGGCTTCCCTGCTGTACGTGGTCCGGAAGGAACGCCGTTGGGACAACCTGGCGGTTTCCTCGGCCGAGATCGGCGTGGTGCTCTTCACCATCGTCCTCATCACCGGGCCGATCTGGGCCAAGCCCGTGTGGTTCGTCTGGTGGACATGGTCGCCCAGGCTCACTTCCTCGCTCATACTCTGGATGCTCTATGTCGCCTACCTGCTCGTGAGGAATTACGTGGGGGACGCCGACAGGCGGGCCATGATGTCGGCTGTGTTCGGCATCGTGGCGTTCGTGGACGCCCCCATCGTCTGGTTCTCCATCCGCTGGTGGCGCGACCTGCACCCCGGACCCATGCTGGAAACCGGGGGGCTTTCCCCGGCGATGCGCCCGGCGTTCCTGGTCTGCATCGTCGCTTTTCAGTTGCTGCTCGTCTATCTGATACGGCGCCGCATGTTCCTCGAGACGGCCCGGGAAGATCTGGAGTGGATCGAGCGGCAGGCCGAGCTGCGGCACTGAGGCGTGCGCTCGATGCGGGAGGCGGAAACGGGATTTTCCGGCTGAAAGCGAGACAGGAATATGGATACGATGAACTACCTTTTTGCGGCATACACCTCGATCTGGATCGTGCTGGCGGTCTATCTCTACTCGATACACGCGCGCGAGAAAAAGCTCCGCGCCGAAGTGGGCCGCCTCAAGGAAATGCTCGGGCGGAAGTAGCCGGACGAGCGCGCCGCCGGACGCCGCGAACATTTCATCGCACCGCCGCCCGGCGAACGGGATAAAATGGGCCCGTGAGACTGCCGGGCTGGAAGAGCGTCGGAAAAACCCTGCTGTTCACCGAGGCCACGCCGGCAGCCGCCGTGGCAGCGGGCAGCATGGCGACCGGCCGGCTGCTGGTGCGGCCGAGCCGCAAGCGGGACTGCGACTGCATCCCGGAACCGAAGAGGCTGGAGGTGTTCCCCGGCGTCGGGCACGAGGATCTCCTGATGTGCAACCCGCGGCGCTACATCAGGGCAGTCGACGCCTTCCTGGAGGAATTCGGGAAAGGCGAACCGGTCGACCGAAGCCTCCCCGGACCCCCGGCGGATCTGGTGAGAGGCGCCTGATCGCCGGGGGCGCAGCCGTGCGGCTCAGCTCTTCTTCGAGGTGACCACATAGGAGGCAGCCCACTGCTGCTCGACCTTTTGGCTGCCGCACTTCGGGCACTTCACCCGGCCCTTTTCATACTCCGCCAGGGTAAGAACAACGGAAAATTTCTTCTTGCAGTTCAAACAGAGATACTGGTAGTCGGGCATTGGACCTCCACGCAGAATTCCGCTTTGAAAGTATACTAGCCAGAGCGCGCCCCGGGGTCAACCGCGCACGACCTCCCGCCGCTCGAACAGCGGGGAAAGACAGGCGGCAGGGGCACAATCGGACAGGATAACGAGTATCATATCCCCGGATCACCCGAGGAGCAATCATGGCTGAAAAAGGCAACGGTTCAATCGATTCCGGAATCTTCAAGGGCAGACGAAACCGAATCCGCAAGGCAGCGGGCGACGGCGTCATCCTGTGGCTGGGGCACGTCCTGCAGCCGCGCAACTACCTCGCCAACACCTATCCTTTCCGGCAGAACTCGAATTTTCTCTATTACACGGGTCTTGCGGAACCGGACCTGGCACTGCTCTCCTACCCGGAAGAGGACTCCGACGTGCTCTTCTCGAGGCCGGCGACGATGGACGACGTGGTCTGGAGCGGGGCCGGCCTGGACCGCCTCGGCCTTGCGCGCCGGGCCGGGATCGAGACGGTGGAGCACATCAACCGGCTGGGCGTGTACCTGGCCAAGGCCGCCGGCCGGAAGCAGAAAATCCACTACCTCCCGCCGTATCAACCTTCGGCGGTTCTCAGGCTCGCCGAACTGCTGGTGGTGGATTTCACCGAAGCGGTCGCGGGGGCGTCGGAGCGCCTGGTGGAAGAGGTTGTGCGGCAGCGCTCGGTCAAGACCGACATGGAGATCGCCGAGATCGAGGATGCCCTGGAGGTCACGGCCGCAATGTACGAAACGGCCCTGGGTAGAACGCGACCGGGTTTGCGCGAGCACGACATTGCCGGGGCAATCCAGGGTGTGGCGCTGGCCCGCAACAGGGAACAGGCATTCAACCCGATCGTGACCGTCCGCGGCGAGGTCCTGCACAATCACTGCTACGACAACCTGCTGGCCGAGGGCAAATTGCTCCTCGTCGACGCCGGCGCGGAATCGCCCGGTTTCTACGCCTCCGACATCACCCGGACCTTCCCAGTGAGCGGACGCTTCAACCCCGCGCAGAAGGAGATCTACGAAACCGTGCTGCGGATGCAGCTCGGGGCGATCGAGATGATGCGGCCGGGGGTTCCCTACCGCGACGTCCACATCCAGGCCTGCAGGATCCTGTTCGAGGGACTCAAGGCCGTGGGATTGGCCAAGGGGGACACGGAGGAGGCCGTGGCGGCCGGGGCGCACAGCCTGTTCTTTCCCCACGGCCTGGGCCACATGCTGGGGCTCGACGTTCACGACATGGAAGACCTGGGAGATATCGTCGGCTATCCCAAGGGCGAAAAGCGGAGCGAGCAGTTCGGGCTGAAGTTTCTGCGCTTCAGCCGGGAGCTCGAACCCGGCTTCGTCCTGACCGTGGAGCCGGGGATCTATTTCATCCCGGCCCTGATGGAGCGCTGGCAGCAGGAGCGGAGCCACGAGGATTTCATCTGCTACGACAAGCTGGCGTCGTTCCGGGAGTTCGGCGGCATAAGAATCGAAGACGACGTCCTGGTCACGGAAAACGGAGCGCTCGTACTGGGCAAGGGCATCCCCAAGACGGTCGACGCGATCGAAGAGGCCATGGCCCGTTGACAAGGCATGCCGTCCATTGCCTCCGTGCTTCTCAGGGCCTTCGAGCCACCGTAGCAAATGCCTGATATGCACCACGAGTGCGCAAAGACACGAGGAATGCACGCGGGGCGCGGGGGCGACCAGGAATCATGATCGGCGGATACGTCCACAGCAGACACGACCGGGAGTTCGAAGCCCGGATCCGGGCCGCTCTCGAACCGGGAACTCGTTTCCTGGAGGTCCGGGACAGCGGCTTTTTCTTTTCCACCGCCCCCTGGGCGTCGGAACAGAAGCCCTTTTTCTCCTCATCAGACCTGGTCGCCCTCAGCGAGGATCTGCTCGTGACGCCGGCCGATTCGGGGCGCTGCGGGCTGCTGGATCTCGAGTCCGGTTTTTTGCCAGACTTCCTCCGGCGGGGCGGCGCTGCGTTCGATGCCATTCAGAGCGATTTCCGGATGGCAGTGGCTTCCAATCAGGGAGGAAGGAGAAAGCTCTTTCTGGCATCGAATCGGGCCGGCTCCGGCCGGATCTATTACCGCAAGCTGGCGGACGGGATGGTCTTCTGCTCCGACCTGCGCTTCCTGCTGAAAATTGTCCCGTTTGAAGTCGACCGCATGGCGCTGTACGCCATCCTGAAATACGGGTCGAGCCCCGACCCGCTGACCATAGGCAGGGATGTTTTCGCCGTCCCCGTGGCGCATTTTCTGCAATACGACCCGGCCGACGGCAAGGATGCGATTGCCCCCTACTTCAAGTACAGGTTTGCCGAGGAGGAACAGCCCCGCGGATTTGACGAGCAGGAGGCGCTGGAACGCGTCGAAGCAATTCTCCGGAAGAGCGCAAAGCTCCTGGGCGGCTTTCGGCCGGCCGTGCTCCTGAGCGGGGGGATCGACTCGAGCCTCTATGGCTGCTACCTCGACCGGGAAAAGGCCGGACCGTGGCAGGGCTTTTATTGCTCCTTCGGCCGGGACGATCCCGAATACCCTTACGCCTGCGCCATAGCGCAACGGCTCGGAGTGCCCCTCCAGGTGGCGACGATGGGCAGGGATGGCGCCATGCGCGCGCTGGATGACGCCGTCCGTCTCACCGATCACCCTTTTGCAGATTTTTCCAGCCTTCCGATCTCGTTCCTGCTGCCGTACGTGGCCGGCCGTGCGGGCAAGGATGCCCTGCTCATCGAGTGCAACGGCGGCGACGACTGCTTCGGGTTCCCGGCCCTGCTGGACGAGCGGAAGCACAGGATCAAACACGCATTTCCGGGCCTCGCCAAAAAGGGCATCGCGCGGGCGCTTGCGAAATCCACCCTGTGGAAATGGGAAACCTCGGAAGGGGCACCGGCCAGGGTCGCGGCTCTGGCGGATGTGCACGAGAGCTCTTACCTGAACTATTTCCTGGTTCAGGCGCCGGTGAACTACCTGGGCCTGGACCGGCCGGCAGTGTGGGATGGTGCGCTGCAGGACCTCATCGAGCGCACCGCCTCGAGTTGCGGGGAGAATTATCCGGACCTGGGCTATGAAGCGAAAACCACCATACGCCAGCTGATCTACATCAACAGCGCGCGCTGGGCGTCCAAGGCTCTGTCCGTGGGAGAAAGCCTGGGCCTGCGGGTTGTCTACCCCTACATCTGGCGCGACGTTCTCCTGGAGCAGGGGAAACTCCCCTGGAACGTAAAGGTGCGCGCCGGCGTGGTGAAATGGCCGCTGAAGCGGCTGCTGGAGGAGTTCATGCCGGTGGATTTCATCTATCGGAAGAAGAGCGGCTTTGTGCCTCCTTTCGCCCATTGGCTGACGGACGGGGATTTCAACGACAAGGTCCGGGGGATTCTGCTGAGCCCCGGGGCATGCGTGACGGAAATCGTCCCGGCGCGCGTGCTGGCGGAGCTGCTGGACGATGCGCGGGCGGGCAGGCGGCTGAGATTCCCCATTTTGAACTTCCTCTGGGGCGCCATATTCTCGGAATCCTGGATCCGGGAACGACAATCAAAGTGAATCCAACATCCACCCCGAAAGGGCTCGTGAGCCTCTCCTGCCCCGCCGGGCCGGCAAAGACGCCGCGCACGGATTCATGCCGGCGGTTTCCGCGCAGGTCCGCGTTTCTCCGTGTCCCAGGATGTCTGCCGCCCCCTGTTCAATGAAGCATCCGGGCTAGCGATTCGGGATGCCGACGGCGTCACGGACTCGCCTCATGAGCGGCAGGGCCTTGGCGCGGGCCTTTTCCACGCCGCGCAGCAGGACCTCCTCGACGAGGTCGGGGCTCCTGGCCAGCTCCTGGCGGCGCCGGCGGGCCTCTCCGAACTTTTCCATGAACCGCTCGAAAACCGCGCCCTTGGCGTCGCGGTAGCTCAATCCGCCGCGGCGGAACCGCTCTGCCCACGCGGCCGCCTCATCGGGCGTGCAGAAAAGCCGCAGAATGGAGAACAGATTGCTCTTGTCGGGGTCCTTGGGGTCCTCCACGCGGGCCGAATCGGTGGCGATGGACATGATCTGCCGCCGCAGCTCGTCCTCGGGGGCGAACAGCTCGATCGTGTTGTTGTAGGACTTGGACATCTTCCGGCCGTCGCGGCCTGGGACCACGGCGACCGCCTCGGGAATGTAGGGTTCCGGGACGGTGAGCACCTCGTCGAAGGCATTGTTGAAGTACTGGGCGATGTCGCGCGTCACCTCGATGTGCTGCTTCTGGTCCTGTCCCACCGGCACCCGGTCGGCGCTGACAATCAGGATGTCCGCGGCCTGCAGGACCGGGTAGCTGAACAGCCCGTGATCGGAGGGCAGCCCCTGCTGGATCTTGTCCTTGTACGCATGGCAGCGCTCGAGCAGCCCCATCGGGGTGACGGTCGTGAGGATCCACTGGAGTTCGCAGACCTGGGAGAGGTCGCTCTGCCGGTAGATGGCGCAACGTTCGGGATCGAGGCCGAGCGCCAGGTAGTCCGCGGCCGTGCTCTGGGTCAGTTCCAGCAGCCGGGCGCGGTCGCGCAGCGAGGTCAGCGCATGGTAGTTGGCTAGGAAGTAGTAGCATTCCTGGCCGCTTTCGATCAGTTCCAGGTACTGCTGAACCGCGCCGAAATAGTTTCCGAGGTGGAGATTGCCCGAGGGCTGAATGCCCGAAAGGATGACCTGCCGCCGAGTCCGATCCACGTTCCTCCTTTGCCCTGCAAGTGGAAAGCAAAACTATAGGTGCCCCGTCCCGCCATTTCAAGCATCCCGGAAGCCGCGGGCGAATTCAGATGCCGGGAGATTGACAGGGGGGCCGTCGGCTGTTACTCTGATCCGGAAATTGGACCAGAATAGTACGGTATAGAGAGGAGGACTGCGAGGCTTGCTCAGAGTCACGAAACTGGCGGATTACGGCATCATCATGCTGACGCATTTCGCTCACAACGAGGGGGTGTGTCAGAACGCCCGCGACATCGCGCGGGACGTGCAGCTTCCGCTGCCCATGGTCAGCAAGGTGCTGAAGACCCTGGCGAGGGAAGGATTGCTCACGTCGCAGCGCGGGACCAAGGGAGGCTACAGCCTCGCCCGCAAGCCGGAGGAGATCACCGTGGCTTCGATCATCGGCGCGCTCGAGGGTCCCATTGCCGTGACGGAGTGCAGCGACAGGACCCGCGGGGGATGCGACCACGCGCGGAAGTGCCCGCTGCGCACCAACTGGAACAGGATCAATGAAGCCATCCACAGCGCGCTCGAGGGGATCACGCTCGCGGAGATGACGCAGCCGATCGCCGGCCTGACGGCGACCGTGCACATCCAGACCGCCGACGCGCCCTGAAGGCCGCCGCCCGCAAGAAAGAGGGAATGCATGAGCAGTAATCAGAACAACCTCTTCGTGACCAAGCGCGGGAAATGCCAGGGGGTCAACTCGCGGATCTCCTGGACGCAGGTCGAGACCGGTTCGGCGATTACCTGGAAATACCCCAGCTGCATCCTGATCGGGGACAACTCGGTCGGCGAGTTCTACTCCGTCGCGCTGACGAACAACTGCCAGCAGGCGGACACCGGCACGAAAATGATCCACATCGGGAAAAACACCAGGAGCACGATCGTCTCCAAGGGCATCTCCGCCGGCCGTGGACAGAATGCCTGCCGCGGACTGGTCAAGATTCTGAAGGGGGCGGAAAACGCGCGGAATTACTCCCGCTGCGACTCCCTTCTGATCGGCGACAAGTGCGGGGCGCACACCTTCCCCTACATCGAGGTCCGGAACTGCAGCGCGCAGATGGAGCACGAAGCCTCGACGTCCAAGATCGGCGAGGACCAGATCTTTTACTGCCGGCAGCGGGGAATCTCCGCCGAAGAGGCCGTCTCCATGATCGTGAACGGTTTCTGCAAGGAGGTCTTCAAGGAACTCCCGATGGAGTTCGCCGTCGAGGCCCAGAAACTGCTGGGGGTCAGCCTCGAGGGGAGCGTCGGCTGATGAGGCGGCGCGGCCGGGCTTCGACGCAAGCATCCGGGGCCGGCGCAGCAGGATGGCCACAAAGAGATTCGAATGAGCACCGGTCGACGAGGCGGGGTGAGAGGAAAAAATGCTCGAAATAAGAGATTTGCACGCGAACGTGGAGGGCAATGAAATTCTCCACGGTATCAATCTGAAAGTTCACGGGGGCGAGGTGCACGCGATCATGGGCCCCAACGGGTCGGGCAAGAGCACGCTGGCCAAGGTGCTCGCCGGGCGCGAAGGCTACGAAGTCACCCGCGGCGAAGTCCTGTACGACGGCCGCGACCTCCTCGAAATGCTGCCGGAGGAGCGGGCGCGGGAGGGGCTGTTCCTGGGTTTTCAGTATCCGGTGGAGATCCCCGGGGTCAGCAACATGTACTTTCTCAAGGCGGCCCTGAACGCCGTCCGGAAGCACCGGGGAGAAGCCGAGCTCGACGCGCTGGAGTTCCTGGAGCTGGCGCGGCGCAAGATGAAGGTCGTGGAGATGGAGGAGGCGCTGCTCAACCGGGCGGTGAACGAGGGCTTCTCCGGCGGCGAGAAGAAGCGCAACGAGGTCTTCCAGATGGCCGTGCTCGAACCGCGGCTGGCCGTATTGGACGAAACCGACTCCGGCCTGGACATCGACGCGCTGAAAATGGTGGCCAAGGGCGTCAATACGCTCCGCGGCGGCGACCGGGCCATCGTGCTCGTCACCCACTACCAGCGGCTGCTGAACTACATCGTGCCGGATTACGTTCATGTGCTGGTCGACGGCCGCATCGTCAAGTCCGGCGGCAAGGAGCTGGCCCATGAGCTGGAGGAAAAGGGCTACGGCCGGCTTCTGGAGGCTGAAGGAAGCCGGAAGATGGTGTCCCGAGGAGCATGATCCATGACGGCCATCGATGAACTGAACCGGGGCAAGACTTCCTACCTCAGCGACTTCGACCTGTTCGAACGGGCCGCACCCGGGCGGCAAAACGCCTGGCTCGCCAGGCTCCGCCGCAAGGGCATGGAGCGCTTCGACGCGGCGGGATTCCCCTCCAGAAAGAACGAGGACTGGCAGTACACGAACGTCGCGCCGCTGGCCGGGATCCCCTTCCGCCTCGCGGGAAAGTCCGCCAACGGCGTGCGGGCGTCGAACCTGCGGGACATCCTGTTCGGAGAGATCGACTGCTGCAACCTGGTGTTCGTAAACGGCTCCTACTCCGAGAAACTCTCCTCCTCGAGGAGCCTGCCCAGGGGGGTGTGCGTCGGCAGCCTCCGCCGCGCTCTGGAGGAGAGGGTTCGCGAAATCGAGCCTTATCTTGCGCGCCACGCGGAGCCCGAAGCCAATCCCTTCACCGCCCTCAACACCGCCTTCATCGACGACGGCGCGTATCTCTGCATCGCGGATGACATGGTCCTGGAAGATGTGATCCACCTGGTTTACATTTCCACGGGACAGGAGGCGAACCTTGTCTGCCACCCGAGAAACCTGATCCGGGTCGGCGCGGGCAGCCGCGTGAGCGTGGTGGAGAGCTACGTCGGGCTCAACGGCGGAGTCTCTTTTACGAACGCCGTCACGGAAATGGTCATGGAAGAAGGCGCGGCGGTGGACCACTACAAGCTTCAGCGCGAAGGCGGCGCGGCGTTTCACATCGCCACCCTGCAGGCGAACCTCGAACAGGGCTGCAGCTTCAGCAGCCACTTCGTTTCCCTCGGCGGCGCCTTGACGAGGAACGATGTCAGGGCTGTCCTTGCAGGGGAAGGGAGCGAGTGCACCCTCAACGGGCTCTATGTCGCCAAGGGGCGGCAGCACATGGACAGCAGCACCTGCGTCGACCACGCGAAACCGCACAGCTCGAGCCGGCAGCTCTACAAGGGCGTGCTCGACGATGACTCGACCGCAGCCTTCAGCGGGAGGGTCGTGGTCCGCACCGATGCCCAGAAGACGAGCGCGCTCCAGTCGAACCGCAACCTGCTTCTTTCCGAGAGCGCGCTGGTGGACACCCGGCCGCAGCTCGAGATCTACGCGGACGATGTGAAATGCACGCACGGAGCCACCATAGGCAAGCTGGACGAAGATTCGCTTTTCTACCTGCGCTCGCGCGGCATCGGCGAGGACGCCGCCCGCACCCTGCTCACCTACGCCTTTGCCAGCGAGGTGATCGGCGCGATGAAGATCAAGCCCATCCAGTGCCAGATGGACCTCGTGCTGCTTGCGCGCCTGGCGCGGGATGCGGCAACGGAGGTGCCATGAACGGCGTCGATCCGGTCACCGTGCACAACCCGCAATCCGGGTCCAGGTCCCTGGACGTGGGCGCCCTGCGCGCGGATTTCCCGATTCTCTCCCAGAAGATCCACGGCCGTCCGCTGGTCTATCTCGACAATGCCGCGACAACCCAGAAGCCGCAGGCGGTCCTGGACGCGCTCCTGGGCTTCTACCGCTCCGACTGTTCCAACATTCACCGGGGCGTGCACCTGCTGAGCGAGCGGGCGACCCGGGCGTACGAGGAAGCGCGAACGAAGGTCCGGAGGTTCATCAACGCGGGCGAGGACAGGGAAATAGTATTTGTCCGCGGCACCACCGAGGCCATCAACCTCGTGGCCCAGAGCTTCGGCCGCAGCCGCGTCGGACGGGGAGATGAAGTCGTCATCTCGGCGCTGGAACACCACTCGAACATCGTGCCCTGGCAGATGCTCTGCACCGAGCGGCAGGCATCCCTCAAGGTAGCCCCCATCAACGACAGGGGGGAAGTCATCCTGGAGGAATACGAAAGGCTGCTCGGGCCGCGCACGCGCATCGTCGCCGTGGCCCACGTCTCCAATGCGCTGGGGACGGTGAATCCGGTGCGCCGCATGGTGGAGCTGGCACACAGCCGCGGGATCCCGGTCCTGGTGGACGGGGCTCAGGCGGTGCCGCACCGGAAGGTGGATGTCCGGGCGCTCGGATGCGACTTCTATGCTTTCTCCGCGCACAAAATGTACGGCCCGACCGGGTCGGGGGTCCTCTACGGGAGGGCGGAGCTGCTCGACCGGATGCCCCCCTACCAGGGTGGCGGCGACATGATCAGTTCGGTGACCTTCGAAAAGACGCTCTACAACAAGGTTCCCTACAAATTCGAGGCGGGCACGCCGAACATCGCCGCCGGCATCGGCCTGGGCGCCGCCGTCGATTATCTCGAAGGCATCGGCATGGAGGCGATCGCAGCGCACGAACGGGGCCTGCTCGCCCGCGCCGAAGAGGCCATCGGCGGCATTCCCGGCGTCCGCATCATCGGAACGGCCAGCGAAAAGGCCGGCCTGGTTTCCTTCACGATGGAGGGAATCCACCCGCACGACATCGGGACGATCCTGGACCAGGAAGGGATCGCCATCCGGACGGGGCATCACTGCGCCCAACCCGTGATGGACTTCTATGGCGTCCCGGCCACGGCCCGGGCATCATTCGGGCTCTACAACACGCGCGAGGACATCGAGGCGCTCGTGGCCGCGCTGCACAAGGTGAAAGAGGTGTTTGCCTGATGACGGAGTTGAGAGACCTTTACCAGGAAGTGATCCTGGATCACCACAAGCGGCCGAGGAATTGCCGCCGCCCGGAAGAGGCCAACAGAACGGCCGATGGCTACAATCCCCTCTGCGGCGACAAGATCTCGGTCTACCTGGTGGTGGAGAACGACATCGTGAAGGACATCGGCTTCCAGGGCTCGGGCTGCGCCATCTCCACGGCTTCGGCTTCGATGATGACCGACAGCCTGAAGGGCAAATCCCTGGCCGAGGTGGAGGCGCTGTTCGAGGGTTTTCACGAACTTCTCACCGGCAAGGGGGAGCCGGACGCCGGGGTGCTGGGAAAGCTGGCGGTATTTGCGGGCGTCCGGGAGTACCCGGTCCGCGTGAAGTGCGCGACCCTGGCCTGGCACACGATGCAGGCGGCCCTGCAGGGCCGCGAAGAAACGGTTGCGACGGAGTGACGGCATGACGATCCTGTCCCTTTTTGGCGGCGCCGTGCCGCCCGGAAAACCGGAGGCGGACGAATCCGCGCCGGCGGCTCCCGGGGAGATCGAAGAAAAAGTGGTCGAAGCCCTGCGGACCGTCTACGACCCGGAGATCCCGGTGAACATTCATGAGCTCGGGCTGGTCTACGGGATCGACGTGGGCGGCGACGGCCGCGTGGTCGTGCGGATGACGCTGACGTCGCCAGGGTGCCCGGTGGCCGGGTCTCTCCCGCCGGAGGTCGAAGCGAAGATCCGGAAAATCCCGGGCGTCAAGTCCGCCCGCGTGGAGCTCGTCTGGGACCCGCCCTGGTCCCCCGAGATGATGTCCGAAGCGGCCCGGCTGCAGTTGGGCCTCTTCTAGCCCTCCTATTGAGAGCGTGCGCGTCTCGCCGAAATCACTCAACCGGTGTCGATGGCGAGGGGAATGCTGCTTCAGCGCCCCGGGGGACGCTCCGGCCGCCTGGGACAGCTTTTTGCCCTGCAGCGAAATGACGCCGACCGGCTTGCCCGGCAGCCTGCGTAGGGACGAAGTCCAGATATCGCCGCAAGGCGCCGGCAGGCAGGGAAGCTTGTTTGGGGGCGCCTGCGGGGATGGCCGGCGAAGCACCTCGTGCTATTGTTAGGTCCGCCGGTACGCAAATGGGCGAGGGTAGGCATGGGCGGCGCGCGGGAGTCGGAAATGGAGTTGTTCAGCTGTCCTTCTTGCAGGTCCCCGATCGGCCGCGGTCCCGAGGGGGGCGTGGACTGCGCCTGCGGCGCGGTCTACCCGCGGCTGCCGGCCGGCGGAATCGACTTCCTGGAGGGGCTTGGATTTCCCGATTTCCAGCTGGACGGCGCGGACCCGGAGCAGCGGCGGTTGCTCGCCGAGGAAGCCGCGGGAGTGTCCTGGCGGATCGGGAACTTCCTGCTTCCGCTCATACGGCGTTATGCGATCGCCGCCGGAAAAGCGGGCAAGCCGCTGGCGGTCCTGGACAGCGGGTGCGGCAGCGGAATCTCCGTCGACATTTTTCGGGAAAACGGGCTGGACGCCTGCGGCATAGACGCCGGCAGGGCGCGCCACGAGCAATGGCTCGGCCGTAGCTGCGGACCCTCACTGCACTCGGCAAACGCCTGCAGCCTTCCTTTCCGTCGGGCACATTTCGACGTCGTGGTTTCCTCCGGACTCATCGAGCACATCGGCATACACGAAGAAATCGCGGGGGGTTACCGCGCCAGGCGCCTGCCCGACTGCGGGCGGCAAAGGAAGCTGTTCATCCAGGAAATCGTGCGGGTGCTCAAAGACGACGGCTTCGTGCTGCTGGACCACCCCAACGGCGGTTTCCCGGCCGATTTCTGGCACGGAAGCGAGCCCGGCCGCATCCGATGGCACGGCCTGCGGAACGATATGCTTCCCCGTTGGGGCGAGATCGAGGAATACTTCCGGTCCGCCGATCCCTCGCTGCGGCTGTTTTCCCTCTCGCCGGTCCGCCGGCTCCGCTTCCAGCAGGTGGGCAGGCATTTCTACGGGAGGGTGCTGGCGCCCATCGCCGCGGCCTGGCTCAAGCTGTTGGACGTGCGCGGATTCTCCCCGCTGGCCCGCAGCTTCCTGAATCCTTACCTCGTCACCCTCGCCTGCCGCCTTCCCGGGAGGTTGGAATGGATTCGCCCCTGACGGATTCCCGCGCGGCGGAAAGCGTCCGGCGATTCTGGGGGGATGCCGCCCGCGGCCGGCGGGCAACGGGCTTTCCGGTCCACTGGCTCGGCTCCTCGCTGGTATTGCGCCACGTCGTCAACCCCCGCATCGGCGGCGATCCGGATGCGGACTGGCTGGAGTGGGTGCGCCGGAGCTTCGTGCCGGCAAAGGTCCCGTCCGGCTTTGTCCTCGGCTGCGGCGGCGGAACGCTCGAACGCCGCGCGGCGGCGATGGGCCTGTGCGATGAATTCCACTGCGTCGACCTTTCGCCGGAGGCGATAGAAGTCGCGCGTGCTCTCGCCGCGCGCGAAGGCTGGCGTCAATTCCGCTACGAGGCCGTGGATGCCAACGAACTGCAACTCCCCGCCGGCTCCGTGGACCTGGTGCTCGCGGACATGTCGCTGCACCACATCGAGCGGCTCGAGCACGTGCTGGGCACCTTCCGATCGGCCCTCCGGCCCGGGGGCCTGCTGGTGGTGAACGAGTTCGTGGGGCCGGCTCGGCAGCGACTACACCCTGATGGTCGCAACCCACTGATCCGGGGACAAAACAGATGGCTTCGATTCATTGCCGAATGATGGTATTTGTGCAGATACGGCATTGCGGGAACCGGGTTCGATGGTGATGAGGGGCATGAGCCCGCGCAGGGGCGAAGCGGAGGAACGTGATGAACGGGACGCGGATTGAAAAGGACACGATGGGAGAAATCGCAGTGCCGGCCGACCGATACTGGGGCGCCCAGACCCAGCGGTCCCTGCAGCACTTCAAGGCCGGCGCGGGCCGGGACACCCTGCCGCGCGAGCTGATCCGCGCGCTGGGAATTTTGAAAAAGGCGGCCGCGCAGGTGAACGCCGACCTCGGTCTCCTGCCGGAGGACAAGGCTGCGTGGATTTCATCGGCGGCGGACCAAGTCATCGCGGGCAGCCTGGACGACCACTTCCCGCTGGTCGTCTGGCAGACAGGTTCCGGCACCCAGAGCAACATGAACGCCAACGAGGTCATTGCCAATCGGGCGATCGAAATGGCCGGCGGAATCATGGGGAGCAAGAAACCCGTTCACCCCAACGATGACGTCAACAGGTCGCAGAGCAGCAACGACACCTTCCCCACCGCCATGCACATCGCGGCCGCCGAAGTGCTCACGCACCAGCTCGTACCTGCCGTGCGCGGACTCCTGGAAACGCTGCGCGGGAAGTCCCGGCAGTACGAAGACCTCGTGAAGATCGGGCGAACGCACCTGATGGACGCCGTGCCGCTGAGTCTCGGGCAGGAGATCTCGGGCTGGTGCCGGATGCTCGAAAACGGCTTGAAGAGGATCGAGCTGGTCTTGCCGCACGTGTACGAACTGGCGCTGGGCGGTACCGCGGTGGGCACGGGATTGAACGCGCCCCCGGAATTCGGCGCGCGGGCGGCGGACAAGATCGCGGCCCTCACGGGGCTGCCCTTTGTCTCCGCGCCCAACAAGTTCGAGGCATTGGCGGGTCACGACGCCCTGGTCTTCGCCCACGGGGCGCTCAAGACCCTCGCCTGCTCCCTCATGAAAGTCGCCAACGACGTCCGCTGGCTGGCCTCGGGGCCGCGGGCGGGACTGGCCGAAATCCGCATCCCCGAGAACGAGCCCGGCTCTTCGATCATGCCCGGCAAGGTGAATCCCACGCAGTGCGAGGCCGTGACCATGGTCTGCGCGCAGGTCCTCGGCAACGACGTCGCGGTGAATGTCGGCGGGGCCTCGGGAAACTTCGAACTGAACGTGTATAAGCCCCTCATCATCCACAATTTTCTCCACTCCTGCCGGCTCCTGGCCGCCGTCTGCGAGGGCTTCGACGAGCATTGCGCCGCGGGGCTGGAGGCCGACAGGGAGCGGATCACGGAGTTGATGGGCAGAAGCCTGATGCTCGTCACGGCGCTCAACCCGCACATCGGGTACGACAACGCGGCCAGGATTGCGAAGACGGCGCACGCCGAGGGGATCAGCCTGAGGGAGGCAGCGCTGAAGCTCGGATTAGTGACGGAGGAGCAGTTCGACGCCTGGGTCCGCCCGGAGACTATGATTTGAGAATCGTCCGCCGATTCCCAGGACCGGCATTCAGCCGTCGGCCCAATCCTCTTCTGAGCGCTTTCCGGTGCGCCCCAAATTCGTGCAATTCGTGAAATCTAACCTGTTGCTCCACCAGATTCAGGTTAGAGAGCGGCCTTCTCTGGTGAGCAATACGTTAGACGCCCCAGGCCCACGCGTAGCGATGACCACATGAGGTAGAACGTGGTGAAGCCAAAGAACAACACGGAGACGCCCGAGGCAAGCGCCGCCACCGTCGGCAACGAGGCGAGCCGTGCCAAGGACGAGCTCGGTTGCGTCTACGAGTACTTCCTCTCGCAGTTTGCGAGCGTCGAGGGCAAGAAGGGCGATGAGTTCTACACCCCGCGCTGCGTGGTCAAGCTCCTGATCGAGATGCTCGAGCCCTACGGCGGCCGGGTGGACGACCCGTGCCGCGGCTCGTCAGGTATGTTCGTACAGTCGGTCGAGGGCGAGATCCGCAGAAGCTTGATCGAGGCCGACCTCGTGGACTGCATGGTCGCGCTGCCCGGCCAGCTCTTCTACGCGACGCAGATCCCGGCGTGCCTGTGGTTCCTCGCGCGCGACCGCAAGGACGGCAAGTTCCGCGACCGCCGCGGCCACGTGCTGTTCATCGACGCCCGCAAGCTCGGCCGCATGGTGGACCGCACCCACCGCGAGCTGACCTACGAGGACATCGCCCGCATCGCCGGCACCTACCACGCCTGGCGCCTGCCTGCCGGCAAGGCAGGCGGCGAGACGGAGGCAGGCGAGTACAAGGGCGTCCCCGGCTTCTGCAAGAGTGCCGCGCTGGAGGAAGTTCGCAAGCACGGCCACGTGCTTACGCCCGGCCGCTACGTCGGCGCCAAAGCCGAAGGCCGCCGGCCTGCCCTGCCTGCCGGCAGGCACGGCGGCAGGCGACCCCGGCATGGCCAAAGCGGGACACGTGCTGTGTGTACGCGCTCGAATGCGAGGACGGCAGCATCTACATCGGCCACACGGAAGACTTGGAGCGGCGTTTTGAGGATCACTCCAAAGGCAAAGGGGCGGACTGGACCAAACGCCATCCACCGAAGCGTGTCGCGTATTGGGAAGAGGTTCAATCGCACTCCGTGGCCCTTGAACGGGAAAGGAAGCTCAAAAGTGGATCGGGCCGTGAATGGCTGAAGGTCGAGATTGCGAGGCGTGATACTGTCCCGGGCACGCTCCCCGCGCAGATCGCCGACCTCTTCCCCTCCCGCCTCGTCGACTCCGAACACGGCGAGATTCCGGAGGGCTGGGAATGGTAATATTCATGCCGAATCCTCGTGCTCGCGCGAGGATTCAACAATTCTGGAACAAACGCGGGCCCCATTAAACACTGAATTCCTGCGCCCAAGCGCTCTTGTGTCACCGATTGCGAAAGCGACGGGCTCACAACCTGCGGCGATATTCGAGGCAGATTCCGGGGTGCGCGGCGCAGGAGCCTAAGCGCCTGAAGCAGGCAAGAAAAGCGAGCTCAACATGATCACACGCCGTGTCCTACCCCTGGTCCTCTTGATGGCAGTCCTTATTGCCGTGCCGCTCGGAGGCCACCCAGCGGCCCGCGAACTTCCCCGGCTGGTCCCGGAAGCGGAGCAGCACAGGCCCACGGCGCGGCCCGACCGCATCGTGCTCACCTGGTCCGGCGATCCGGCTGCCACGCAGGCCGTCACGTGGCGCACCGATGTCTCCGTAACGCGCGCGCTGGCCGAGATCGCGCCCGCGCAGGAGGAGCCGCAGCCACGCGGGAAGGAGTTTGTGGCCGCGACGGCTCCCTTCGAATCGGACCTCGGCAAGGCCCATTATCATTCGGTCGAGTTCGACGGCTTGAAGCCGGACACGCTCTACGCCTATCGCGTGGGCGATGGGCAGAACTGGAGCGAGTGGTTTCATTTCCGCACCGCGCGCAGAGGCCCGGCGCCCTTCTCGTTCGTCTATTTCGGAGATGCGCAGAACGACATCCGCACGCACTGGTCTCGCGTGTTTCGCGAGGCCTTTCGCGAAGCGCCGCGCGCGGCGTTCACGCTTCACGCGGGTGATTTGATCAACCGCGCCCAGCGCGATGCGGAGTGGGGCGAATGGTTCGGCGCGCCGGGCTGGGTGAATGCGACCACACCGGTCATTCCCTCCCCGGGCAACCACGAGTATTTCAGCGAGGGGGCCGGGCCGGAAAATGAGCGCATCTGGATCACGAAGGAAGGCCGGGAGATCGTGGTCCTCATCGACCTGAAACCGGAGCGCGATTCCTCGGGCGCTGAGACCGGCAACCGCATCTCGGCGCGCGCTGCCGACGGCCGCACCGCGGGTGCGCGCCTCGACTCCAAGCGGCGCTTCACCGCCATTGACGCCGGCTTCAGCGCGCTCACGGGTTACGCCATGAGCGACCTGGCCGGGCGCGAGCCCAGTCAGCCGCCGCTGCGCGATCGTCTCGCGCGGCCGGGCGAGCGCACGATCGCGCGCCACTGGCGCCCGCAGTTCACGCTTCCGCGCAACGGCCCTCTGGGCACGGAGGAGACGGCTTACTTCATCGATTACCAGGGGGCCCGTATCGTGTCGCTGAACTCGAACGAACGCCAGAAGGAGCAGGCGGCCTGGCTGCGGGAAGTGCTGTCGAACAACCCGAACCGATGGACAATCGTCACATTCCACCACCCGATCTTTTCGCCCGCGAGAAACCGAGACAACCCGCAGTTGCGCGCGTTGTGGAAACCAGTCTTCGACGCCTTCAAGGTCGACCTGGTCCTCACGGGCCACGACCACACCTATGCGCGCAGCGGCGACGCGAGCGGCCGACCCAGCGTGGGAACCATCAACGCACCGGCCGGCTATAATCAGGTCTATGACCCGGCCATCGGCACCGTCTACGTCGTCTCCGTGAGCGGCCCGAAGATGTACGACATGACGGGCGATTTCTGGGCCGTGCGTGCCGCCGAAGACACGCAGCTCTTCCAGATCATTACCGTGGACGGCGACGAGCTGCACTTCGTGGCGCGCACCGCGACCAACCGGCTCTACGACGCTTTCACGCTCAGGAAGCGGCAGGGAGCGGCAAACGAGTTGATCGAGCTGCTGCCGCCGGAACGGCGGCGGGAGAAGCGCTGAGCGCCTCGCTCGGCTCCGTGCGCCCTCGCGAATCGAGATTCGCGTGAAAGAGGGGGGTTCACCTGTTTGGGATTCAGGCCAATCAGGCCCCGGGCGCTTGTGCTTCTCCAGGCTTCGATAGACCGGTTCCAGCCATTGAGGAGTCGTCAGGAATCCTTTCGTCCAGGGAGCGAAACGATCGGGGAGCCCGGCGTCCTTGATCTGATCCAGCGTTTTTCCTGCTTTCATCTGTCCTCGCACGATGTCGGCCGTATCGTGGAGCATCTGGCGGAACACCTTGAGCTCGGCCGGGCCGGCGAGCGGGCCGTGGCCGGGGATGATTTTAGCGTCGGCGGGGAGTTCCGCCAGGATCCTGTCCAGCTGCCGCACCCAGTTGCCGATGTCCCCGCCGTTGGCCACGTCCAAAAACGGGAACATGCCGTTGAAAAACATGTCGCCCATATGCACCGCCTTATGACGGCCGATGAAGACAATCGTATCCCCGTCGGTGTGCGCCAGGGGGTAATGCACCAGCCGGACCATTTCTTTTGCGGCGTATGCCGTGAGCTTGTCGGAGTATGTGATGTTGGGCAGGGCCTCTGCAGGGAAGGCCTTGACCTCTCTTCCCAGCAGGACCTGATCCTTGGACACCAGCTTGCGGACGTTTTCATGAGCGACGATCGTGGCGCCGAGTCCCAATGCCTTGTTGCCTCTTGTGTGGCCGCCGTGCCGGTGTGTGTTTACGATTTAGCGCACGCGGTCGCCGCCGGGCAGGGAGCGGATGGCGGCGCGGATCTGATCTGCCACGGGCTTTTCCATGGCGTCAATCAACAGCATTCCCGCAGGATCGGCCACCGCGCCGATGTTGCCGCCCCCGCCCTGCAGCATGTAGACGGGCCCGGCCACGGGCAGGATGGTTATCCTGGCCTGGCTTTGCTGCGCCGGTGTCGTCACCGTTCCCGCCGCTCGCCCGTCTACGGCCGCCGCGGCATGGTGGCGGCTTCGCAGCCATTGGCCGTGGCCGCCGGGCTGGAGATCCTGGCCGAGGGCATCCCGGCCGCGACGGTGGTCGCGCTGGCCCAGATGGGCCACCCGGTCGGCGTCGTCAGCGGCTACGAGCGCGCCATCTTCGGCCGCGGGCAGATCATCCTGCGCGATCCCGTTAGCGGTGTGCTGTGCGGCGGCAGCGACCCGCGCGCGGACGGGTGTGCGATGGCGGCGGCAAAGTGAACCCTACGCAGAGCGAGGCCATGACCATGGTCTGCGCGCAGGTCCTCGGCAACGACGTCGCGGTGAATGTCGGCGGGGCCTCGGGAAACTTCGAACTGAACGTGTATAAGCCCCTCATCATCCACAATTTTCTCCACTCCTGCCGGCTCCTGGCCGCCGTCTGCGAGGGCTTCGACGAGCATTGCGCCGCGGGGCTGGAGGCCGACAGGGAGCGGATCACGGAGTTGATGGGCAGAAGCCTGATGCTCGTCACGGCGCTCAACCCGCACATCGGGTACGACAACGCGGCCAGGATTGCGAAGACGGCGCACGCCGAGGGGATCGGCCTCAGGGAGGCGGCGCTGAAGCTCGGCCTGGTGACGGAGGAGCAGTTCGACGCCTGGGTCCGCCCCGAGACTATGATTTGAGAATCGTCCGCCGATTCCGATGACCAGGACCGGCATTCAGTTGTCGGACCAATCCTCTCCTGAGCGCTTTCCGGTGCGCCCCAAATTCGTGTAATTCGTGGAATCCGTGGCCGCTGTTTCTGGATCACTCGGATCGGAGGGCCAGGACCGGATCCAGCCGGGAAGCCTTGATCGCGGGCCAGGCGCCCGAAAGCAACCCTATCACCGAGAAGGTGCTGAAGGAGATGTAAAAGGTCCGGCTCTGCACGAGCAGACGGATGTCCCCCTGGCCGCTGGCATCTTCGAACAACGCGCTGAGGAAGGGGATGGCGCCGATCCAGCCAGCGAGCAGGATGGCGAGCAGGTAGCCCAGAATTCCGCCGATGATCGAGAGAGCCAGCGCCTCAGCCAGGAACTGCGCGCGAATGTGCCGGCGGCGCGCGCCCATGGCCTTCATCACGCCGATCTCGTGCGTCCGCTCCTGCACGCAGAAGAGCATGATGTTCATGATGCCGACCCCGGCCACGGCGAGCGTAAACAGGCCGATGAAGTTCAGGAGCCCCTTGGTGGCCGCGGTCAGACCGTTGATGATGCCGAACACTTCGCTGAATCTGCGGACAATCAGCGCCTTTTCGTCGGCCGGATTGAACTTGTGGATCTCGCCGAGGACCTGCAGGACCTGCTTCACCGCGCCGTCCTCCATGGCGCCGCTGACGGGTTGAAAGACGAGCACGCTGTTGTAGCGGATGTCCTTCATCGTGCCCATGACATTGAAGGGTATGAGGGCGCAGAGATCGTCCTGGGTGAAGTAGTTGGAGATGGCGATCTTCTTCTTGAGGATTCCGACTACGGTGAAGCGCACGCCGTCGATGAAGACGTCCTGGTCCAGCGCGGGGGCCTGGCTGAAGAGCTTCTTCTTGAGGTCGTAACCCAGGACCACCACGCGGCGCATGGCGGCCATGTCTTCCGGGCTGATGAAACGCCCTTCCCCCATGAACATCCCGCGGATGTCGCCATACTCGTCGTTGACCGAGCGGATGCCGGCGCTGGCGATCCGGTCTCCCCAGCGCAGCTGCATCTCGTAATAGACCTCCGGGCTGACGCGCTTGACAAGGGTGCAGCGCTGGCGGATCAGGTCCACGTCTTCGGGCCTGGTGCGAACGACGCGCCCGGCTCGGGCGCCGCCCGCCTGCATCGAGGTCTGCCCGTTCCAGACGACAACTACGCTGTCGCCGAAGTACCGCAGTCCCAGCAGCATCGCGCTCTGGAAGCCGTCGCCGTAGGCCAGCAGCAGGATGAACGATGCAATTCCCCACGTGATGCCGAGCACCGTCATGACCGACCGCTTCCCGTACACCACCAGGTTGTCCAGGGCCCGCTTGACGATTTCCAGGACGATCATCTTCGGTTCTCTCTCATCAAGTGTGCGTCATTCATACCGCAGTGCCTCGATCGGATCGACCAGCGAAGCGATGACCGCCGGATAAATGCTCGAGAGAACGCCCACCAGCGTCAGGAAGCCGAAGGCGATCAATCCGACCTCCGGCGTCACGATCATGCCGGCGAAAAAGTCGAGCTCGGGCAGAAGGTTGATCAAAGCGCAGAGCCCCCATCCGACAAATATCCCGGCCAGGCCGGCGAAGAAGGTCAGCGTCATGGATTCGGCGAAAAATTGCAGCAGGATGCGTTTCGTCGTGGCGCCGACGGCCTTGCAGATCCCGATCTCGCGTGTCCGCTCCCCGACCGAAAGGAGCATGATGTTCATGACGCCGACGCCGCCGAGCAGCAGGGTGACGATCGCCACGGCGCCGAGAAACACCTGGAGCGAGGCGAAGAGCTTCTGGATGAACTTCGCCTGGCGGACCGTGTTCCAGATCGGGAGCGCATCCTCGTCCAGGTAGTCGAAGTCTTTTTCCGCGGCCAGGATCCTGCGCACCTGGATCTCGGCGGCATCGCCGATTTCCGGGCTGCGCGGCTGCAGGATAAGGTTCGACAGCTGGTATTTGCCTTCGACCGCCGTGGGCAGCGGAAAATCCCGGGCGATCGTGAAGAATGGGATGAAGATCTTTTTGTTGTCCGGGCCGCTGTAGTTCGAGTTCTGCTCCTTGTGGATCAGCTCGCCGATGACGAGGTAGGGCAGGCTGCCGATGTGGATGGTGCGTCCCACGGCGCTCCCCTTGTCGAAGAGCTGGTCCTTCACCTCCTCACCCACAATGCACACGCGCAGGGCTCCGTCATTGTCTCCCTCGTGAATCTGCCGGCCGCCGCGATGGACCTCGATGGTGCGCATCTGCATGTATTCGGGGAATACCCCGTGGACATTGAAGGTTCCGTTGTTGATGTCCGAGCGCGCCGGCAGGTAGCGCCGGATTTCGGGGCTGGAACGATGCAGGTATCCCGCCCGCTGCCGCACCGTGTAATAGTCGTCCAGCGTGAGCCGGATCGGTCTGCCGGCGCGGACGCCCTCCATCCCCTTGCTCGTCAGGCCGCCCCAGACGATCATGATGTTCTGGCCGAGGAGGCGCGCCTTCTGCTCCTGCGCGATCCACATGCCCTCCCCCATCGCCGTCAGCAGGATGAGACAGATCAGGCCCCAGGCGATGCCGAACATCGTGAGAAACGACCGGGTCTTGTTGGCCTTCAGGTTCAGCCAGGTTTGGCGGATGAGATCCATCATTTCCAGTCTCGCGGTTTACTGCAGAACCACTTTGTCTCCCAGTTCCAATCCCGAAAGCAGCTCTGTCCGCGCCCCGTTGCTGATTCCTGTCCGCACGGCAACCTGCCGGCGTCCTGTTTTCGTGGAGAGGTCCGGCACCTCCACGAAAGTCTGCCGTTTCTCGTCGTATATGACGGCGCTTTCCGGGATCAGCAGGACATCGTGGCGCTCCTCCAGGATGATTTCGGCATTGGCGCTCATGTTGACCTTGAGACGATCCAGATCGTTGAGGATGGACACGCGGACCTCGAAGCGCGTCACGTTGTCCTTCTCCACGCCCATGGGCGCGATCCGGAGGACCTTCCCTTCGAATTTGACGTTTTTGTAGGTGTCAACGGTTACCCTTACGGGCTGACCGAGCGACACGACCCCGATGTCGGTTTCGTCGACCTTCCCCTCGACAAAAAGCTCCCGCACGTCCCCGAGGGTCATGATCAAGGTGGCGTTGGAGCCGAGCTGCAGAATGGAGGAAACGGCGTCGCCGACCTCCAGTTCGCGGCTGAGCACGACGCCGTCCATTGGAGAGCGGATGGAGGCGTACCGGAGGTTTTCCTCGGCGCGCTCGACCTGAGCCTGTGCCTGGAGGACTTCCGCGCGGACCTTGTGCAGCGTGCGGTCATTCTGCTCCAGCTCCGCCTCCTTCACCTTGACGGCAGCCTGAAGGGTCCGGTGCGCGACTTCGGCCGCCTTCATCCTCTGCTCCACACTGTCGATCTCCGACTGGGAGATCAATCCCTGGGCGTGCAGTTCCCGCTGGCGCCTGAATTCCGCCACCATGAACTCGTAGTCCTTGTTTTCGGCTTCGAGCTTTGCCATCTGGAGGCTGGCCTGGAGCGTCTTGCCGTGGGACTGGGCTTCCATGAATCTCCCCTCGGCGGCGCTGAGAAATGCCCGCGCCTCCTTCAGTTGCGCCTCGAGGGTTTCCTTGTCGAGCTCGACGAGGAGCTGGCCCTCGCGCACGCGGTCGCCGGCGTCGACGTAGAGATATTTGATGAGCCCGCTCGCCTTGGATTTGATTTCGACCTTGGACAGAGGTTCGACCTTCCCGGTGGCGACAACCGACCTGGCGATCGACCCCTTTTCGATCACGGCAAGGCTCTCCGGCGGGATGGTCTTGTCCACCGTGAAGAGCGCGCCGAAAACCCAGTAACCCCCGAGGAGAACCAGGAATCCGACAATCGTGAGGAAGGAAATTGTGAAGATCCGCTTCTTGGCCATGAGGTCACCTCCGGTAGCTCCAAACGAGAAAAGGAGTCGATTAGTTCAATAAATGGCGATGAAGGCCGGAGGATCCAGGCGCCGAGGACCAGGAAGTCCGCCTCGACAAACAACTGGACGCGGGAGGGGTGTTGGTGGTACACGGGCGCGTTCGTGCGGGCCGCAGGCGCGGTCGGGATGGATGAAAGATGCTCTACCTGGCGGTCACGGCCTCGGCAGAGGCCTACACAATCTTCTACTACGCGCTGACAAAGATCCCGGCCTCGCGCGTGGCGGTGCTGACATGTCTGCAACCCATCCTGGCGACGGTCCTGGGAATCTTACTGCTGGACGAGGCGATTACGCCGCACCTGGTTGTCGGGGGCGCGCTGGTCCTCGCCGGCGTCTATCTGGCCGAACGCGCCGTGAGGAGGAAGGCGGGGCCGTCCTGATAGGCGATATAGGGCGGTTCCACGGAGATCCACCGTGGAGCGCTCTTGTTTGCGAACGGCATGGGTTGCAGGGCAGCGGCGTCGTGCTATTCTTGGAATCCTGAAGCAGTCCGGGTGCATTTCGATCACGGCAGTATTCGCAGGAAGAGCATGGGCAACGAGGACATTTCCTTCGACGATGAGCTGGGCCGCGGTGTCGTTTCCTACAACGACAAGGTCGGCCGGTGGTGGGACACGCAATCGGTGAACGCGGCGCACCGGTACGCCTACCGCACCATCGCGGATTTCGTGCGTGAAACCTATGCGGGCTCCCCGCAACTGATCGTGGATTTCGCCTGCGGCCACGGCAACCTGCTGACGCGGCTGGCGCGGCGGTTTCCGGAGTCCCGCCTCATGGGCCTCGACGGCTCCTCCTACATGCTGGGATTGGCGCACAGGCGGATCGCGCGCATGGGCGTCTCCGTCCGCGAGCGGATCGAACTCGTGGAAACCCTGCTGCCGGATCCGCAGGGACGCACAGGGATCGCCGATGTGGTGGTATTCGCCTTTCCCAACATCGTGCCCGGGGTGGGGGTGGACGACCGGACGGCAAACGAGAAGCTCCTGAGCCGCCTAGACCGGGAGGCAGCCCGCGCGCTGGCCGCGGCCCCGGACCCCGAGGCCGACGGTGACTGCGACGATTTCGACGAGGTCTACTCCAACCTGCTGCGGGAACGGCTCGTGGCGCTCAACCTCCGCCGGCTTCTGAAACCCGGAGGGATCTGCTACCGCGTTGAATACAGCGCCGCGCCGCGGGAGGAGCTGTCGCGCCTGGAACTGCTCCGGACGGAGTTCGAAGAGGGCGCGATGGAACAGGATTTTGACGGGCTGCGGAGCGAGCGGTGGTTCAGGATTCTCGCCTCCTCGTACTACCGGTCGGGCGTCATGGAGGATGTCTACCACCAGTCGCAGGACGAAGACCACAGGCAGGGCGGATACTTCATAACGGTGCTGAGAGCCATCTGAACGCGGAGGGGTGTTCATGGCATTGCTCGAAGACCGGCCGTGCTTCACCCGGGAAGCAGCCGGGAGGATCGCCGCCGGCGTCTATGGCATAGATCCGGCGGATATCGCTCCATTGCCGAGCGACCGGGACCAGAACTTCCTGCTGACGACCGGCAGCGGGGAACGCTGCGTCCTCAAGATCGCCAACGCGCAGGAAGACCGCGGCATCCTCGAGATGCAGAACGCGGCCATGGCCCACCTGGGCGGAGGAGGGCGCGCCCTCGCCCCGTCGGTGATCCCCGGTGTCGGCGGAGAGCCCATCGGGCGGGTAACGGCCGAGGATGGAAAAGGGCACTTTGTCCGCCTGCTTACCTGGCTGCCCGGGAGACCGCTGGCGGAGGCTCAGCCTCACACGCCCCTCCTGCTGCGACGCCTGGGGGAATTCACCGGGCGGCTGAGCAGAGAGTTCGCCTCCTTTGAATGCCCCGCGGCGCACCGGCGCCTGCACTGGGACCTCCGCCACGCCGGGGAGGTCATCCGCGAACACCTCCCGCTGTTAACCGCTCCCCGGGAGCGGGAACTGGTGGAGCACTTCCTGGAATACATCCGCACACATGTGGAACCGGCGCTGCCGATGCTGCGCCGCAGCATCGTGCACGGCGACGGGAACGACTACAACATGCTGGTCACGGAGAGCGGAGGTGCCGGGCCGGCGGAAATAGCCGGCATCATCGACTTCGGCGACATGGTCCACTCGCACACGGTGTTCGAGCCGGCCATCGTCCTGGCCTACGCCCTGATGGGCAAGGAAGATCCGCTGGCATCCGCCTGCGAGGTGGTGTCGGGATACCACGGCGCTTATCCGCTGGAGCCCCTGGAAATCGAACTCCTGTATTCGCTCGTGGCCGCCCGACTCTGCGTCAGCCTCGCGGTGGCGGCTTACCAGAGGCGGTTCGAGCCGGAGAATGACTACCTGGTCATCAGCCGGCGCCCCGCGCTGCGCCTGCTCGAACAGTGGCGCGCGATCTCCTATTCCGCCTGCCATGCGCGGCTGCGCGAGGCCTGCGGTCTGGGCGGTGCGGCGGTCGGAACGAAGGCCGAGCTGCTGGCACGACGCCGCAGGCACCTGGGGATGAACCTGAGCCTCTCGTACGAGGAGCCGGTCCGGATCGTTCGCGGGGCCGGGCAGTACCTCTACGACGAGAACGGGCGGGCCTACCTCGACGTCGTCAACAACGTCTGCCACGTGGGCCACAGCCACCCGCGCGTCGTCCGCGCGGCCGCGCAGCAGATGGCGACGCTCAACACCAACACGCGCTACCTGCACGACAACATCCTCCGGTATGCCGAGCGCCTGGCGGCGACGCTGCCGGAACCGCTCCACGTCTGCTTCTTCGTGAACTCGGGAAGCGAAGCCAACGACCTGGCCCTCCGGCTCGCCGCGGCGCACACCGGCCGTCGCGACATGATCGTGGTCGACGTCGCCTATCACGGAAACCTGGCGTCGCTGGTCGACATCAGCCCGTACAAGCACAACGGCCCCGGCGGAAGGGGAACGCCCGCGCACGTGCAGGTGGTGCCGATGCCCGACGGGTACCGCGGGCGTTTCAAGGGCCTGGGATTCGAGACCGGGAGGCTCTACGCGCAGGACGTGGGCCGTGCCGTTGCGGCGATCGGGGCGCGCGGGACCGGACCGTGCGCGTTCATCGCGGAGTCGATCATCAGCTGCGGCGGCCAGGTGGTGCTGCCGGCGGGTTACCTGGAGGAGTCCTACCGACAGGTGCGCGCCGCCGGCGGCGTCTGCATCGCGGACGAGGTCCAGGTCGGCTTCGGCAGGGTGGGATCGCATTTCTGGGCTTTTGAGACCCAGGGGGTTGTGCCGGACATCGTGACCATGGGGAAACCGGCCGGCAATGGACACCCGCTGGCCATCGTGGTCACGACGCCTGCCATCGCTGCGTCGTTTCACAACGGCATGGAGTACTTCAACACCTTCGGCGGCAACCCGGTCTCGTGCGCCGCCGGCCTGGCGGTGCTGGACGTGATCCGCGACCAGCGCCTGCAGGAAAACGCCCTCCGGACGGGAGCGCACCTGCTCGAGGGGCTGCACCGGCTGCAGGCAAGGCACGAGCTCGTCGGGGATGCGCGAGGGCTTGGGTTGTTCGCGGGCATCGAACTGGTGAGGGACCGGGATACGCTCGAGCCCGCCGGGCGGGAAGCCGGGCTGGTTGCGAACCGGATGAAGGCCCGGGGATTCCTGCTGAGCACCGACGGGCCGTTCCACAACGTCATCAAGATGAAGCCGCCCCTGGTGTTCACCGGGGAGGATGCCGACCGCCTGGTCAGCGCCCTGGACGACGTCCTGTCGGACATCGAGGCGTGAGCGCGCGGTCAGGCAGCGCAGTCAAGCAACGCAACCCGTCGCTGCCGCTCCGGGCGCCGTGAGCTGCCGGCCGGCAAGCAGGATTGGCAAATGCAGCGAAGCGGAGCCACCGAGGAAAGCCGAATTGAGGGAATGCGGTAAACGAAGCCGCGAACGCTAGTGAGCGGTCAGGTAACGCAGTCAAGCAACGCAACCCGTCGCTATCGCTCCGGGCTCCGTGAACTCCCGGC
>JBBIMP010000019.1:0-52171 GCA_037444305.1 Acidobacteriota bacterium | reverse complement strand
CAGATACGGTAGCGTGGAGCCTTTGCCGGGGGAGTGTAGCGTGCACGGCTTCCCGCGGATCGCATTCGCGACCCGCTGCGGTCAGAACATCCCCGAGGGCGGGATGCCGGGATGCTGCTTCACAAAATCGACGAGGTACTGCGCGTAGGAAGCCAGCGGCGGGCACGCGATGCCGGTCCCCTCGAGGTCGGCCTGCGTGTTGGCGCACGTGTAGCGCGCAGGATGATCGAAATAGTCGATCGAGGCGGGATCGATCCCCATCCACCGGTGCAGCCCCGGCAGGTATCGCAATGAGGCCTTGGCTACACCCTTGGGCAGGCGCAGCCGGAGCAGGCGCCGCCGAGTCGCCGTGCCGATGAGGCTCAGCAGCTCATCGACCGTGGGCGGATCGGGATCGCAGAGCTGGTACACGCGCCCCGCAGACCCGGCGGAGGCGCTCAAGGCAGCAAGGGCATCGAGGACGAAGTCGCACGGCACCAGGTTCACCAGGGTGCTGCGCGTATCGCCGACCACTGGCAGCACGGCGAGCCGGGGCTGCCTGAGAATCCACCGGATAATGCCGTAGGGTCCGTCGTACTTCTGCGTCGCCCCTGTCCGGCTGTCGCCGACCACGATGGACGGCCGGTAGATGGTGGCGGGCAGCCCGGCCCTCATCTGCAGCTGCACGGCCACCTCGGCCAGGTACTTGGTCTCCTCGTAGTGATTGTTGAACTCTTGGCCCTCCTCGAGGTTGTGCTCGCCGAACGGACCGCAGGTTCGGGCAGCGGGCGGCGAAGCTCAGGACGTTGCGGGTCCCGTCCACATTCACGCTCATTGCCGGTTCGCGGGCGACCCCCAGGTCGTAAATGGCCGCCAGGTGGTAAATCTCCTCCGCCTTTTCCTGCAGTTCGCGGCAACGGCCGCCCAGGCCGAGTTCAGGAAACCGGATGTCCCCCGGCACCAGTTGGAGCCGGCCGGCGCGCTGTCAGTTCCTCCTTTTTCTTCGTGGCGCCGGCGTGGAACTTCGATTGAACGAGGCAAGTCAGCACCTGATCCGACGGACCTCGCTCGAGGAGACGCTCGACGAGCGCCGAACACAGAAAGCCGGGAAAACCGGTCAGGAAGATCGGAGCCATGTCAGTTTTTCCGAGTACGGTCCGGCTGCCGCGAACGGCAGGCAGAGAAAAGCCAGGCCTGCGCCCAGGAGCAGATCCACGATGTAGTGCTGGTTGAGAAAAACGCAGGCGAACCACATGGCGGCGCTGTACGCGGCGGAAAGCAGGATCCAGCGCCAGCGCACGCCGTGCCGGGCGAGGACAAGCGTGAGCAGGACGGGGTAAGGGATTGCATGGATGCGCGAAATCCAGCCCTGTCGGGGCGACACATATGGTGCCGCCCTTACAGGGCTTTTCTCTCCTTCTTCTGTCCAATATTCCCAGGGCTCGCGCCCTGGGCTTTCCTGCCGGACCCCTTCAGGGTCCCCGCATTCCCGCACCATTCTCCCTGACGCCCGATCCGTTGCATCCCGTTAATCGGCCAACTGATTCGAGAGCATGCCATTATGACCAAACTGCCCACACGAACTTCGGAATCCGGGTTGATGTGACCGCGCGGACTGCGGCGGGAGCGGCTATTCGTAGCGGAGAGCCTCGATCGGGTCGAGACCCGCGGCCTTGCGCGCCGGCCACACGCCGAAGACCAGCCCCACCGTGACTGAAACCACCAGGCCTGTGACGATCGCCCAGATGGGGATGGAAGCCGGCAGGTCGGGAACGAGTGCGATGATCAGGTACGAGACGCCGACGGCCAGGATCACCCCCAGGATCCCCCCTATCCCCGTGAGCGTCATGGCCTCGATCAGGAACTGGAAAACGATGTCGCCCCGGGTCGCCCCGACGGCCTTGCGGATTCCGATTTCGCGCGTCCGCTCCGTGACCGAGACCAGCATGATGTTCATCACGCCGATGCCGCCCACGAGAAGGCCGATCGCGGAGATGGCGATGGCGATCAATCCGATCGTGGCCGTGATGGAGTCGAACTGGGCAATCAGCCTGTCCGCGGTCGAGAGGTCAAAGTTGCTCTCCTCGCTCGGCTTGATGCCCCGGCGGCGCCGGAGGAGGCTTTCCACTTCGTCGAGCGCGGTGTTCAGCTGACCGGAATTCGACTGGATCAGCAGGAAGTGCCACTCCTCCCAGGGCAGCAGTTTCTTGAACGCGCGGTAGGGAATCAGCACCGCGTTGTCCCGCTCGTTCTCTCCCATGAAGCCGCCCTTGCTCTTGGCCATGGTTCCGACGACCGTGAACGGGCGCCCGTTGATCTGGATCTGTTTGCCGATCGGATCGGTGTTGGTGAACAGCGCCTCGGTCGCGTTGGATCCGAGGACGACCAGTTTCATTCCGTGCAGGTCCTCCGTCTCGGCGAAGAACCGGCCGTCGGCGAGCGCGATGTTGGCCACCGCGGCGTAGTTTGCCGGCACGCCATTGAAATCGAAATTGCGCAGGATGTTGCTCTGGTACTGGATCCTGACGGGGGATCTCCTGGCAATGCCCTGCCAGGCAACGTCGGCCACCGAAACGCATTGCTGGGCGATCGCCTCCGCATCCTCCACGGTGAGGGGCTTCCGCATCAGCTCGGCTCGCGGCCTCCTGCCCATTCTCGGTCCCATCCCGAGGTGGAAGGCGAAGATGTTGTCGGTGCCGTACTCCTGGACGATGCTGATGATGTTCTGGCGCATCCCGGTGAGGATGGAGGCGATCACGATCACCGTGAGCACCCCGATGATGATGCCCAGCACCGTCAGGAACGACCGGAATTTGTTGGCCATGAGCGTCTGCAGCGCCATGGTGACGTTTTCGCGTTGGTTGAAGCCCGCCATGGTTTCAGTCTCTCGAGAGCGCGACGATCGGATCGAGGCGCGAGGCGCGGTGCGCCGGGTATATGCCGGAGATCATGCCGATGCCCCCCGAGGCCAGGAGCGCGAGCAGGATGTAGCCGATCGTGATCTCCATCGGTATGGGAGTGCTGATCCGGATGATCAGCGCCAGCCCGTATGCCAGCAGCAGGCCGAACGCGCCGCCGAAGGCGGCCAGCATCGAGGACTCGATCAGGAACTGCATCAGGATGTCGCTCCTTTTTGCGCCGAGCGCCTTGCGCAGCCCGATCTCGTTGGTTCTCTCGGTCACGCTCACGAGCATGATGTTCATCACGACGATCCCCCCCACCACGAGCGAGATCAGGGTGATGGGTGTAACGACCACGGCGATCGCGCCGGTGAACTGCCCGACCGCCTGCTGCATGGACTCGCTGGCGAGGATGTCGAAGTCGTCCTCCTGGTTGGGCCGCAGCTTGTGCCGCGAGCGCATGATCATGCGCACCTCGTCCTGCGTGTTTTCGATCTGCGCCTCCGAGGGCGCCTTGACCCTTATGCTGAGCGACCTGCGCGAGCCGTACATTTTCAGGAAGGAGGTGTAGGGGATGTAGATGTTGGAATCCATCGACTGCCCGAAGAAGCTTCCGCTCTCCTTCTCCACGCCGATGACGGTGAAGGGTTCGCCGCCCACGCGGATCTCCTTCCCCAGGGGATCCAGCGGCCCGAAAAGCTCCCTGCGGATTTCCGCTCCGATGACGGCCACGGGCCGGGCGCGCTCGGAGTCGTAGACCGAGAGAAACCTTCCGTCCGTCAATTCGAGTTCCTGGATCCGGGTGACGTCGGAGCTGACGCCCTGCAGGGTTGCGTCGAAGAACGTCAGGGAGCCGGCCTTGGCATCCGCTCGGGTCTGCAGCATGGGCGAGATCGCTGCGCAGCCGTCGCAGCGCTCCCGGATGGCCCTCAGGTCGTCCACGTAAATGCGCTTGTTCCGCCGGATGCGCTTTTCGAACTCCTCGGAGGAGATGTTCATCCCGGCGATGCGCGCCAGGATGAAGGTATTGGAGCCGAAGGTCGAGGAGAGGCGTTCCTTCACGTAGAACCCCAGACCTTCGATGGCCCCGCCGACTGTGACCACGGAGGCCACGCCGATGATGATGCCCAGCAGGGTCAGGAAGGATCGCAGTCTGTGCGACCAGATGGCGTCCAGCGCGATCTTGAGCGCCTCCCACATGGAAGCGAGGACGTGTCTCTGGGACGGCTTGAGCGGCTGCAGCATGCTGGCCGCGGGTGTCTCGGCAGATGCCGCCATCGGGTTGGGTGCGGCTTTTTTCATGTTCCGGTGTGCGGACCTCCTCCCGCGACCTTTGACAGGGATTTATACGAGGATGAGGGGCAAAAGGTTCTCTTCCTCATTGGCTAGTAATTTCTCCGAACGGTTGGCCCGCCCGGTTCACCACGCTGAGGCTGATTGGCCCGGGTAATTCGAGAGAAGGTACAAGCTCCCTGCGGACAAGACGAAACCTTACCACATGGAAAGGGGAGCGCAAAGAGGCGCGGCACCGGGCCCGTGGATTGTGGCGGGCTTATCCGTGCAGGCAGCGGGCGGCCCGGAGGGATTATTTGCCCGCGGATGCCTTCGCGGGTCGGGCGGGTGCGGCCTTGGCCGGCGCGCTCGGCGGCGGCACCTGGATCCAGGTGCCGGCCCTGAGGGACTTCGGCGATTGTATGTTGTTCGCCAGCTGCAGCGCGCTGACGGTGGTCCGGTACTTCGCGGCGATCCCGCCGAGCGTCTCGCCGGGGAGTACCTTGTGCTTGCCGTTGAACGCGGGGACCGCGGGCGCCTTCGATTCGGGTACGAGGGCCAGCCTCTCGAGGACCTCCGGGGCGAGTCCGAGGGGAATCCGCAGCTCGAAATCGGGATAGCCGGACGGCGTGTAGGCGGATTTCAGCGCCGGATTCAGCTCCTTGAGCGAGTCGACCGGAACGTCCAGCGCCTTGGCGGCCGCGCTGAGGCTTATGCGCTTCGGCACCACAACCCGGTCATAACGCAGCGGCGGGTCGAGTTGCTCGGGGAGGCCGTACTTCTGCGGGTTCCGGCCCAGGATGATGCTCGCCATGATCAGCGGAACGTGATTCTGTGTCTCCTTCGGGAAGTTGCGCTTGAGTTCCGTCAGGCTCCAGAAGTCGTTCAGGCCGCTCCGGTCCACGAGCTTCTGTACTCTCCCTTCCCCCCAGTTGTAGGCGGCCAGCACCAGGTTCCAGTCGCCGAACATGGCGTAGAGGTCCTTCAGGTACCGCGCGGCGGCCCGGGTGGATTTTTCGGGATCGGATCTTTCGTCGATCTGGCCGTTGACCTTCAGCCCGTAGCGCGTGCCGGTGCCCACCGTGAATTGCCAGATCCCGCGCGCGCGCGCCCGGGAATAGGCATTCGTTTTGAAGAGGCTCTCCACCTGCGCGAGGTAGAGCACGTCCTGCGGGATGTTCTCCTCGCGGAAGATCGCCTGGATCATCTCCAGGTAGCGGCCCGAACGGACCAGGCCGTCGGTGAAGTACCTCTTGCCGCGCCCGAGCCAGTAGTTGAGGGATTTGAAGACCTTTTCGTTCAGGACCACGGGGATGTCGTACTTCGTGCTCAGCAGGTCCGCCTCCACCAGGTCCATCAGGGAGGGGTCCACTTCCAGCGTGAACAGGTCCAGGCTTTCCAGTTCGTCGACGACTGCGCCTTCGACGCCGCTTTCTTCGGTTTCGAGGGTGCGGTGATGGCCGGCCTCATCCTCGCGGATCCGGCGGATCAACTCCATGAAGAACCGGTTCAGGGAGGGCGAGGCGCCCGCGCCCCAATGGGATTCCAGGAGCAGGTCCACGGCGCTGTCGAAGCTGGTCCTGGCCCGGCCCACCTCGCCCGTGCGCATGAGGTCCAGTCCCTCCAGATAATGGGCACGTGACCGTTCCATGAGGTGGCGCATATCCGGCGGGAGAGTGGGATCCTCGTCGATGTCCAGCAGCGGCTTGCCGTAGGTTCCGTCCTCCCCCAGGGAAGGGGTGGCCGCGGCCAGCACCATGGGCCAGGATTGGGCGGTCCCGGCCTGCGGCGCGAATGCACAGAAAAGAGCAACAACGGCTAAAGCGAGTCCGAGCCTCTGCATGAGGAAGGGTACGGTCCGGTGCTGGGTTTAGTCTGGTTTTTTCTCGTTGGGCTGTGCCTGCCCCGTTGTCATCAACTGCCTGGCCTCGGGCAGCAGTTCGATCGCCTTGAGGACCTGGTTGTCTCCCTGTATGGCGACCCGGTAGCCTTCCTGGAGGCCGAAGGCTGCTATGTTCACTTCCTGCTTGATGCGCCGCTTGATGAACTCGATATTGTCGTGGATATCCTGCTCCGTGAACTCGACGCGCCTTTCGCGCAGGTACTCCTGGAACTCGACGAGGATGGCCGGAGTGATTTCCAGCGCCGCGGCCGCGGCGCTGGCGGCGGCATCGGACTCTTTCTTGAGCGGCGGCTTGAAGTCGCGCGCCGCCTGAACCTGGCCGGACACGAGGCGCCTGGCGAACTCGAAAAGGATGTCCTTGGAGGTGAGGAGAGCCTCGAAGCGGTTGAACTCCCTCATCGGAATCACGTAATCCGGCGTGATGCCTCCGCCGCCGTATACCTTGCGGCCCGCATCGGTGTAGGTGATCTCGCGCGGCTCTTCGCCGGCGCCCGCGGTGTTGCTTGCGTAGTAGTAGTCGAAGCTGGATCCGGAGTAGTCGCGCTGGATCAGGCGCCCGCTCGGGGTGTAGTACTTCGCCGTGGTCAGGGCCATCCCGGTTCCGCCTTCGAGCGTGTAGACCGACTGGACGAGCCCCTTGCCGAAGCTGGTTTCCCCCACGATCAGGGCGCGGTCGTGATCCTGCAGCGAGCCGGCCACGATTTCGGAGGCGCTGGCGCTGTGCCGGTTGATCAGCACCACCAGCGGGACCCGCATTTTCTCGCCGGAGGGGGCGGGGTAGGGCCGGACCGAGCCCTGGGCGCGGCCGCGCGTGGAGACGATCATCTTGCCGCGGGGCAGAAAGATGTCGGCGATGTCGATGGCCTGGTTCAGCAGCCCCCCGGGATTGTCCCGCAGGTCCAGCACCAGCCCGTCGAGCTTGTCGGCCTCGATCTTCCCCATCTTCTGGCGCAGCTCGTCGGCCGTAGATTCCGCGAAGCGGTCCACCTTGATGTAGCCGATTCCGGGTCTGACGAGGAAGGCATAGGGAACGGTGACGATGGGAATCTCGTCCCTTTCCACCCTGAACTGAAGGGGGTTTCTCAGGCCTGGGCGCTCCACGGTGATGTTTACGAAGGTGCCGCGCGGTCCGCGGAGATTTCCCACGACTTCGTCGGAGGTCCAGTCGTCTATGGACCGCCCCTCGATCCGCGTGATCACGTCGCCGGCTCGCAGGCCGCGCCTCTCGGCGGGCGAGCCGATCGAAGGCGGCTCGACGATGACTACCCGGCCGCGGTCACGGAACAACGGGCGGACGCGGATGCCCAGGCCGTAGTACTTGCTGACCTGTTCCTCGCGGAGCCGGTTGAACTCCTTTGGATCGAAAAAGCTGGAATGGGGATCCAGGGCCCGCAGCATCCCCTTGATGGCGCTGTAGACCAGCTGGTCGGGGCCGATGCTGTCGACGTAGTGCTGCTCGATGAGATTCAGCGCCTCGGTGAAATTGGCGAGGAATTCGTTGGGTGAGGTCCTTGCCTGGCCGGGATCCGCGGCCGCGCTGCCGCTCAGCCAGCCACCGGCCACCGAGGAGAGGAGGACGACCAGGATTACGAACGTCGCAAATCTATGTTTCATAAAGAGATGGCTCCGATCTTCCCCTCGAAGAAGTCGAGAGTATATCATGCACCCCCGGGGGTGACAAGTTTAAGCTTTCAAGGCACTTCTGGTTCGCCGCTTTCTTGACTTCGCCGAATGCCTAAATTAGACTTTGCCATACTCTGATGGGCTTTTGAAGGCGGGAGCGGAGACCGAGATGGGTTCCTTGGGGATGCAGGAAATCATCGTCATTTTTGTCCTCGCCCTGATTGTTTTCGGTCCGCGCAAGCTTCCCGAACTTGGAAAATCGCTCGGCCGGGGGCTTTCGGAATTCCGCAGGGCGTCCAACGAACTCAAGCAGACGTGGGAAGAGGAGGTCAGGCTCGACAAGGAAAAAGAGGTGATGACCGACATCCTCAAGGACACGGGCGCCGAACCCAAAAAGAACTAGATGAAGGCTGCGCCGGAGGAGCTGGAGACTGGGGAGGATTTTCCGGAAAGCGAGGCGGGGAAGATGTCCTTCCTCGAGCACCTCGACGAGCTCCGCAAACGGCTCGTCCGGATCATCGCCTACGTTGGCGCGGGGTTTGTCGCCTGCTTTTATTTCCACGACCGCATCTATGCCTTTCTCTCCCGGCCGATAACCTCGTCGTTCCCCGAACTCAAGCTGGTTTTTACCAAGCCGACGGAACCCTTCACCCTCTATATCAAGGTGTCCATCCTGGCGGCGATCTTCCTGACCGCGCCGTTCATCCTTTTCGAGGTCTGGAAATTCATCGCGCCGGGGCTCTACCGGCGGGAGAAGCGGTTCGCCATCCCCTTCCTCGTTTCCTCGGTGATGCTCTTCGTGGGCGGCGGGGCTTTCTGCTACTACATCGTTTTGCCGCGCGTGTACACGTTCCTGGTGAATTTCGGCGCCGATTTCCAGCCGATGATCACGATCACGGAGTACCTGGACATAACGATCACAATGCTGCTCGGCTTCGGCCTGATCTTCGAAATGCCGGTGATCGTCGCTTTTCTCTCCATGTTCGGGCTGGTTACCGCCCGGTTCCTCTGGGTGAAATTCAAGTACGCGGTCCTCATCATATTCCTGGTGGCCGCGGTGCTCTCGCCGACACCCGATGTCGTCAACCAGGCGTTCTATGCCGGTCCCATGGTGGTTCTCTACCTGATCAGCATCGGGATCGCCTACCTCTTCGGCCTGCGCCGCAAGAAGATGCAGTCGAACCTGGATTAACCCCAGCCTCATTGGAACGTGGCTGGTCAGATACTTCATGGTCCGTCAAATATAGGAAAGGCGGCAAACCGGAGTCAATTTCAACCGGTGGGAGAAGGATTGTGCATGGCGTTTATCCGACGGAAACGGGTTCACTTCCAGGACGGCCCGCCCAGCGGTCGATCCAGCAGCTGGAGGCCATCACGGCGGTGGCGTTGGTCCCTGTCCGGAACATGTCCGGCAGGATGTCGATCCCGAGCAACAGCGCCACACCTTGATCCCTTTTCTGCGGAGCTCCATGGCGGTATCGGCGAGCTGCACGGTTGCTGAGAACGGGAGTTCCGGAATCCGCCGGGCAATATCGGGCATTTAGACGTCCTCGCAACGTTTTTGCCTATGAAACGCTAAATTGGCATACCGTATACCACATCTCCAAAGTCTCTAACGATGTTTCTGTTCCCCCTTTTTTTCCACAACCATCGTTCTCGGCCAGGTCACGCCTGAAGGAACCGTAAGACGCTCTGTGGTCAGGAAGGATCATTCCCCAGAGCACTCGCCGGTCTCGGAAAAACAGGCCGCTCCTGCGGGCATTTCTATCTGGACAGAAGGGTGCGGAGATGCTCGTCGGTTGCAACTCTCCACAGACGGACCACGCTCCCGACCAGAGCGGCAATCATTCTGCCGTCCGAGGAAAACGCCAATCCATCCGTAGCACCCTGGGCCCGTTCGCGGCCACGAATCCAAAATTTCAGGGTCTGACACCGCTTTTTATGATATTTTTGCGCCATCCCGACAGGCAATTTCCAGTCATCAGGACGAGGTCGTGCAGGTCGGAAGCGTCCCCCAGCAAGGAGGTTGGCGATGATCAGAAATACCATCCAAGTCATTTTCGCACTTTTGGCGTTGGCAGCCCTGGCGGCAGCCGGGGAAGTCAAGCTGGCCCGGCATCCCAGCTATCACGCCGGCAAGATAGCCTTCAGCTATGCCGGCGACATCTGGGTGGTCAATGAAAACGGCGCCGATCCCCGGCGCCTGACCATTCACGTCGCGCGCGACATCTACCCGCGCTTTTCGCCCGACGGCAAGTGGATCGCCTTCTCCTCGAACCGCTTCGGCAACTATGACGTCTTCGTGATGCCGGCGACCGGCGGCGCGCCGCGGCGGCTCACCTATCACAGCGGCTCCGACACGGTCGTCGGCTGGTCGCGCGACAGCCGGAAGGTGATCTTCACCGCTTCGCGCGGCCTGACCATGCCCGGCGTGGCCACGCTGTTCGAAATCCCGCTCGAAGGAGGCACCGAAGAACTGGTGCCCACCGGCTGGGGGACGTTCGCAAGCTATTCGCCCGACGGCAGGCAGCTCGCCTTCACGCGCCACGGCGGGCCCTGGTGGCGGCAGCACTATCGCGGCAGCCGCGCGGCCGACCTCTGGGTAATGGACCTGGCCACCAGGAAATCGCGGATGCTCTCCGAGGGGGGAATGGCGCCCAACTGGTCCTGGCCCATGTGGGGCAACGGCGAGATCTTCTTCGTCTCGGACCGGATGGCCAACGAAAAGGAGATCAAGCCGGGCAGCCCGCAGGTCCTGAAGAGCGTCAACAATCTCTGGAAGATTCCCGACCGCGGCGGCAGGCCGGTCCACGTCACAACGCACACGTCGGGGCGTCTCTTCTTCCCGTCGATGTCCGGCGACGGGAAGGTGATCGTATACGAGGAAAACGCCGGGCTGTGGAAGCTCGACACCGCGACGGGCAAAACCAGCGAGATCAGGATCCGGCTCGACACCGACGAAAAGGAGAACACCGTCGAGACCATCACATACACCAGCGAAGCCGACAGCTTCGACCTTTCGCCCTCCACGCGCCGCGCCGTCATCTCGATCCGCGGCGAGCTGTTCACCATCGCGACCGAGCGCGGGGACACGACGCGCATCGCCGCGTCTCGCGCGCGCGAGACGCAGCCCGCGTGGTCGCCCGACGGCAAGTGGATTGCCTTCGTCTCCGACCGCTCCGGACAGGACGAGCTCTGGCTCTGCGACACCAACGGCGACAACCTGAAAAAGCTGTCGTCCAGCGCGCGCGAAAAGAGCGGCCTCGACTGGGCGCCGGATTCGAAGTCGCTGCTGTACAGCTCCTCGGACAAGAACCTCTACCGCGTCAGCATCGAAGATGGGCAGACCCAGGTGGTGGCGACCGGGGATGTCGGGAGAATCAGCGCCGGCCGTTTTTCCCCCGACGGAAAGTGGATCTCCTACACCAAGCAGGATCGCACCTTCCGACCCCGCGTTTACATTGTTCCGACCTCGGGCGGCGAGGCCCGGCGCATCACCGAAGACGAGGTTTTCAGCGACAGCGGGGCCGTGTGGGGCCGCGACGGCAAGCATGTTCTCTTCGTGGCCGGCATGATGCAGGGCGGCGGCATTGCGCAGCAGCGGCAGACAACGTCCGCACTCTACGTCCTGCCGCTGCAGAAGCTGGAGAAGGACCCGGCCAGCCGCGATGTCGATACCGAGGAGGAGGGGGCCGCCGCGGCACAGGCCGCGCGGCGCGAGCCCGTGCCCGGCGGGCCGCAAGCCGCTCCACCCGAAGTGAAGATCGACTGGGAGGGGCTGACGCGCCGCTCGCGCCGCCTGGTTCCGCTGAGCGGTAATGTGTCGTCGGTTGCCTCGAGTCCCGACGGCCGTTCCGCAGCCTTCGTGATCGCGGACACGACCGAAACCCCGCCCCGGCAGGCGATTTATACCATCGGGCTCGACGGCCAGCGCATGACGCGCGTCTATCAGTCGCAGCCGCCATCCGGAGAGGAAGGTCCGCCGGTTGGAGGGCCCGGCGGAGGTCTGGGCGGCCTGGCATTTTCGAGGGATGGCCGCACACTCTTCTTCCGGGAGGGCCGGGGCATTTACGCCATCGGCACGGGAGCCCCGGCCGCCGAGGCCGCAGCGCCTGCGGCACCCCGCACCGACGCGCGCCGCCGGCTGACCTTCACGGCGCGCGTCGAAGTCGACCATCGCGCCGAGCACAAGCAGATCTTTGACGAAAGCTGGCGCATCATGAAGCACCGCTTCTACGATGCCGCCATGCACGGCGTGGACTGGGACAGGGTCAAGACCGTTTATGAACCTTTGCTGGCGCATGCGCACGACTCGGAGGAGCTGCAGAACATCATCAGCCAGATGATCGGCGAACTGAACGCTTCCCACACCGGCATCAGCGGCGGGGGGCGCCGCGATTCGGGCGAAGCCGCCCAGACACGCTATCCGGGCTTCGAGGTGGCGCCCGATCCGGCCGGATACTTCAAGGTGACCCACATTTACAAAAACGGTCCTGCCGACCGCGAGTTCGTGCAGATCAAAACGGGCGACTTCATCCTTGCCATCGACGACGTCGAGCTGAAAACCGGCGACAACTACTGGCAGCGGCTGACTTCTTCGCCGGGTCGCAAGTTCAAATTCCTGCTCAATTCGAAGCCTTCGAGGGAAGGGGCCTGGGAGGTCCGCATCGATTCCGTCAGCGGCGGCCAGCACGGCACGCTGCAATATGAAAAATGGGTGAGGGAAAGGAGGGAGATCGTCGACCGGCTCTCAAAGGGCGAGATAGGCTATCTGCACATCCGTTCGATGAACGCCGAGTCGCTGCAGCGCTTCGAGCGGGAACTCGTCGAGAACTCCCAGAAGAAGGCGCTGGTCATCGATCAGCGCTTCAACGGGGGCGGCGGCATCGAGCAGGAGCTGCTCCAGATCCTGCAGCAGCGCCGCTACGAGTACACGGTCAGCCGCGATTCGGTGCCGGTGTGGCGGCCGCAGCGCGCCTTTTTCGGCCCGATGGTCGTCATGCAGAACGAGCGCTCCGGCTCCAACGCCGAGATGTTCCCGCACGGCTTCCGCGAACTGAAGCTGGGCAAGACCGTGGGGGTTCCCACTTACGGCGGCGTTATCGGGACCGGCTCCTACTCGCTGATCGACGGCTCCTCGATCCGCACGCCGGGGAGCGGGGTCTATACCTGGGACGGAATCAACATGGAGAACTACGGCGTGCCGCCCGACATCTACGTCGACAACACGCCGGATGATTATCTCGCGGGCCGGGACATCCAGCTAGAAAAGGCGGTGGAGGCGCTGCAAGCGCAGCTGCGCTCCGCCCCGGGCAGAAACTGACCGCTTCGGCATTGCGGCATGCCGAGCCCAGCCCCGATTGCGAGTCCGTCCGCAAGTCGGGAACGTCGGCTCAGCGCACTGCGGAACGGCAGAAGAACAAGCTGGTTTGATGCCGGCGGTGCGGGGGTGCGGCGAGCGTCCGGGCGCAGTGCGGGAGAGCCCGACGGCGGCCTCAAAGGTGAATCCTGTTTTGTCCGCGCGCCGGGCGCCACGCACGGGGAACGCAAACAGCCCGCGGGGGTCCCCGCCCTGCAGGAATCCGGCCGGGCAGGTCAGGGGTGGGTGCTCGCGGCCAGCAGGCGAACACAATAATCGGCCACGAACTCCAGATTCTGCATGGCACGGGCGGCGTCGTCTTGGTCAAAAAGGTCCTGCGGCCCGATCTCCTGTCGTTCGTCGCCGTAAAAAGCGATGCCTCGGTCCCCAGCCATTTCAGTGGATATGGCAGCCATGAACTCGACCTGTGAACGGAACCAGTCCGGGAAACGTTCTGCGGCGTGCCTGAGAAGTTCCGCGACATCGTGCGAACGCGCCGGCTCTATAGCGACCAGCCGGAGGGCTCCCTTCAGATATAGTTCCACGCATTCCTGGGCTTCTCGCACGACGGTCGACCACAAACCCTTGTCGCGGGCAAGGCGAACCAAGTCCATTCTGCCCCGGGCCTCTTCGATGTAACGCCGCCCCATCTGCGAGCTCGTCATATTTCGACCACCTCACCGAAGCGGAAGTCCGGCTTGAGGTCCCAGAACCAGCTGCCGTCGCTCAGGAAAATGCGCCGGCTGCCCAAGGCCCTCATTCGCGCCCTGATTTCATGAAGAATTCCGGCGAAAAAACCGTCCCTGTCGACAAGCAGAATGCCATCTTCGACAATATCGAGGTAAAGGGGGCTGTGGAACCGCGCCTCTTCCGGCGACTTGGTGACGAGATTCCACTCCGCCCGCGGCAGTCCCTCCAGGGAGCGGATCCGCTCCCATTCCTCGAGCAGGGGACGACGTCGTTCCCGCAGGGCTCTGGGGAAGCCCTCTGCGATAACCAGGATGTCTATGTCGGAGCCTGCGTTCGGCCGGCCCCGCGCCACCGATCCGAACAGGACGAGGGAAACAAGCCGCTCCCCAAGCCTGGCACGCCAGGCTTCGGAAGCCATGCGCAGGAGCATCCGGTACGGCTCCGGAACGGACGGGGGAATGCAGTGCGTCGGACTTGCGCTCCTGCCGCCGGAATCAGGTCTCTTACCTTCACTCGCCATGCTTCGCTCGGTGACTCAAGAGGTCAAAGAGAAAGGGACGAAGGGAGGGAGAAACAATTTGGCCCTTCCACCCCTCGCATCCTTGGCGCCTCGCGGCATACCCACAAATACCAATGCAACCATATTCATTATCACATGGTTGTGTAATTCCGAGAGTCTGGAGTCTGATGTCAGGCCTGAAAACCAAAACTTCAAGGCCTGACACCCATTTGAAAGAAGTGGTCCAGGGACTCGAGGATTTCGGCGCAGGATTTGGCGGAGTGGATGCGCTCGCGGAGCTTTGCCCCTCCCTGGATGCCCTTGGACAGGTACCCCCCCGTCTTTTTCATTTTGCCGATGGCCACGGGGGCAGGAACCTCCTCGGCGATGCGGCGGAGGAACTCCCGCATGAAACCTGCCTTTTCCGCCATCGTGACGTGGCGGACCGCCGATCCGCCCAGATGATCGGAACACTGACGGATCAGCCAGGGATTCGCCAGGACGCCCCGGCCGATCATCACGCCGTCGACGCCGGTCTCCCTGAACATCCGCGCGGCGTCCTCCGGCAGGAAAACGTCGCCGTTGCCCATGACGGGAATCCGGGCATTCTCCTTCACCCGGGCAATGATCTTCCAGTCGGCCTTGCCGGCGAACATGTCGCAGCGCGTCCGCCCGTGGATGGCCAGGGCCTCCACACCGCAGTCCTCCGCCAGCTTCAGCACCTCCACCGCGTTGATGCTGTCGTGGTCCCAGCCGGAGCGGATCTTGGCCGTCAGGGGCATCGTTACCGCCTTGCGGACGGCTTTGAAGATCCTTTCCAGCAGGGCGAAATTCCGCAGCAGGTTGCTTCCGCCGCCCTGCCTGACAACCTTTTTGACGGGACACCCGAGGTTGATGTCCACAATGTCCGCGCCCATCTCCTGGATCATCGCCGCCGATGCCGCCATCCGAGCGGGATCGGCACCGAATATCTGGATGGAAAGCGGCCGCTCGCTCTCCTCAAAGCGGGTGAGGTGCGAAGTCCGTTCCTGCCCGCGGGTCATCCCCTCGGTGCTCACCAGCTCGGAAACAACCAGGCCGCACCCGCCGAGACCCTTCACGGCCTGGCGGAAAAGCGTGTCGGTGTGACCCGCCACCGGCGCCAGAATGAGCGGCGGATCAATGGCAACATCCCGTATCTTGAACATCGACGCGATTATAGCAGTTGTTCTGTGAGAGCCCGGCGGGGATAATTACCGCATGGTTTATCCTCCGGGACAGGGGAAATCGGGCGAGTATCTCATGGGGCTCCGGCTGTTCGAACTGGGCCACCTGCTCACAACCCACCTGGACGGGGTCCTGCCCTGAGAACGAGGGCGGATTTCCCGCTCGGAGGCGCGGGTGCAGGCTGATCCTCTCCGTGTCCCAGGGATGCCTGCAGCCCCCTTCTTCCCCTGAATAAGCCGGGATAATGTCCAAAAAACCACCGTCCTTATCCAAATAATTGAACCGCGCGACCGGGTTCCCGATGGTCTTTTCGGAATATTATATTGCAATGGAACAAGATATGTCATTTTTCATTACGAGCCTTTTCTGGCATGCAAAGTGCATTGAAAGATCGAGTATTTCCCGTGATCCGGGTTCAGTCCTCGATTGGGAAGGACATGCAAAGAGTATTTTCGCGGTCCCTTCCCGCGATGCCAGGGATCTCTGAAGCTATGTAGTTTCCACTTGAGACTGAGCCCGGGAATCCCCTCATTCACCCAGCGGCCGGCCGCAACGAGTCCTCCTTTCACCTTTGCACCTTCAAACCGCGCAAGCGTGTACAATACCGCCATGCGGCGAACTGGCCGGCACCGTCACCGGGGCCCGTTGCGCCCCCGATCACCAAGGAGATATCTATGAGACTCGCGCTGAACCTCGGCTATTGGACCTCGAATCCCGCGCTTCATTTCGAGCTGGCCTGCGAAGCCGATCGCCTGGGCTTTCACTCGGTGTGGGCGGCCGAAGCCTGGGGCTCCGATTGCGTGACCGTGCTGACGTGGCTGGCGGCCAAGACCGCCCGGATCAATGTCGGGACCGCCATCATGCAGATCCCGGCTCGAACCCCCGCCAACGCCGCCATGACGGCGGCCACGCTCGATCAGCTCACCGGCGGGAGGGTTCTGCTCGGATTCGGAGTATCCGGACCGCAAGTGGTGGAAGGGTGGCACGGCATCCCGTTCGGCCAGCCGCTCCAGCGGACCAGGGAGTATGTCCACGTCGTCCGCACCATACTCGAGCGGAGGAAACCGCTGGAATTCCACGGCGAGTACTACGACGTCCCCCTGAGGGGCGGGACCGGGCTGGGGATCCCGCTCAAGCTGCAGTTCAAACCGCTGAGATCAGGCATCCCCATCTACCTTGCGGCCAACGGACCCAAGAATGTGGCCTTGACGGCCGAAATCGCCGACGGCTGGCTCCCGATCTTCTTCTCGCCAAAACGGTTCGACGTCTTCAAGCCCTCGCTCGACGAAGGCTTCGCTCAGGCGGGCCCGGCGAAGGCCGGCGGGGCCTTCGATATCGCGCCGACGGTGAACGTGGCCGTGGGAGCGGACGTCACGGCCTGCCGCAACAGCGTCAAGCCGGCGATGGCCTTCTATATCGGGGCCATGGGCGCCAGGAACCGCAATTTCTACTACAATCTCGTGTGCCGCTACGGATACGAAGAAGCCGCGGGGAAGATCCAGGAGCTCTTCCTCGACGGCAAGCACGCGGAGGCCGCCGCCGCGGTGCCCGACGCCTTGGTGGACGAGGTCGCGCTCTGCGGGCCGCCGGAGAGGATCGCCGAGCGGATTTCCACCTGGCGCGATGCCGGCGTGACCACGCTGATCTGCAGCACTCCGGAGATCGGCGCCCTGCGTACCATGGCCGAGCTCGTTCTGTGATCCGGCGGGAGCTCTTTCCTTGAGGATTTCCAAGGGGATCGGTCTGCGGTTCCGATGACCACAATTTCATGGGCCGGCCTCAACATTTGGTTTAGAATTTCCCCGCCATGCACATACCGGACGGATTCCTCGCGAACCGGATCGCAGTCCTGCTGAATGTGGTCTCGGCGGGCAGCGTTTTTTTCGCCGCCAGGCGACACAGCTACGATGCGGCCGCCAGAGCCATCCCGCTCATGGGTGTACTTTCCGCTTTCGTGTTCGCGGCTCAGCTGCTCAACTTTCCGGTATTCGGCGGCACCTCGGGGCACCTCGTGGGCGGTGCGCTGCTCGGCATCCTGCTGGGCCCCATCGCCGGTTTCCTCTGCATGGCCACCGTGGTCATCGCACAGGCCCTGTTCATGCAGGACGGGGGATTGGTGGCCCTGGGGGCCAATATATTCAACATCGGCGCGGTCCCGGTCTTTTCCGGCTACGCGGTCCATCGCCTGCTGGCCCGGGAACGTAAAACGGGGATGCGCGCCGTGACCGCCGGGTTCGCCGCGGGCTGGATTTCCATGATGCTCCCGGCGGTTTCCTGCAGCCTCCAACTGTCCATATCGAATGCCATCCCGCTCGCGGTCGGGCTGCCCGCGATGGCGGGCTATCACGCGATCATCGGGATAGCCGAGGGCGGCCTGACGGCGGCGGTGATCTCCTTCCTCGCGCGCGTCCGGCCGGAGCTGTTGAAGGAGGGCGCCTCGGTCCGGATAGGGATTGCGGACTGGGCGGGCGCTCTGCTCCTGGTGGCGGTCCCCTTCGGAATCTTCGTGCTGGGAGCGGGCTCGGACCTGCCGGATCCGCTGGAAACGGTCCTCGAGGCGGTGCTCGGCCCTGCGGGCGAGCGGGGTACGGCCACGGTCATGCCGGCCTCCGGGCGCCTGCTGGAATACATGGGCCTCGCGGTCTTCATCATCGGCGTAATGGCCGCGGCCTGGCTGGCCGTGCGCCTTGGCCGAGGCCACGGACACAGGCAATGAAGCACGGCTTTCTGGACAGATACTCGAACCTCGACTCGCCCCTGCACGGGCTCGAGGCGCGCACCAAGATCCTCGGGTTCACGGCTCTGGTGAGCGCAGTCCTGCTGATCCCCCCCGGAGCGGGCTGGAATTTTTTCGTCTTCTTTCTCCTGACGGCCATCCTGATCGGCGTCTCCCAGATTCCGCCGGCTTATGTCCTGGGGCGCACGCTCCTGATTCTCCCGTTCGTCCTGCTGGCGGGGCTCGCCGCGGCGCTGGGAGGGGAACAGGCCACGCAGCGGCTGCTCACGCTCCTGATGCGGGCCTTCCTGTGCCTGGGCTTCCTGGTGCTCATGACCAACACCACCGGTTTTGCCGAGCTGCTCCGCGGGCTGCGCCGGCTTGGATGCCCGCGGGTGATCGTTATGAACCTGGGCTTTCTCTACAGATATCTTTTCGTGCTGCTGGACGAGGTTCTGCGCATGCGGCAGGCGCGCGATTGCCGGAGGGTGGGCCGCGGCCCGGCGGCGGCGGAGCTGAAGGTCCTGGGCTCGATGCTGGGCTCGTTGCTGCTCAGGTCGTTCGAGCGCGGCGAGCGCACCTACCAGGCGATGCTCGCCAGAGGCTACGCGCACGATTTTCCGGTAATGAGGCCGGGCCGGTTTACCTGGCGGGATCCGGTTTTTCTCGTCGCTGTCACGGCTTTCATATGCCTGGCCTTCGGATGGAAGCCATGAACGAATACGCGATCCGCATCACACGGCTCAAATACTCCTATCCCGACGGGACGCGCGCGCTCGACGACGTCGACCTGGATATCCGCCACGGCGAACGGGTGGCGATCGTGGGGCCCAGCGGAGCCGGCAAATCCACCCTGCTGCTGCACCTCAACGCCGTGCTCACCGGCAGCGGCATGGTGCGCATCATGGGCCAGCCGGTGGACGGGGGCGACATCCGGCTGATCCGCCGCCAGGTGGGGCTGGTTTTCCAGGACCCGAACGATCAGCTTTTCTGTCCCACCGTGAAGGAGGACATCGCTTTCGGGCCGTTGAACCTGGGGGTCCCGCCGGCGGAGATCCCCGGACGGATACTGAGGGCTCTCCAGGATGTGGGACTGGATCAATCCATCGGCGGACGCTCCTCCCACCACCTCAGCCTGGGCGAGCGCAAGCGCGTCGCCCTGGCGACGGTGCTGGTGATGCGGCCGGACATCCTGGCGCTGGATGAACCCACCAGCAACCTGGACCCCCGCAACCGGAAACACCTGATAGAGCTGCTCTCGGAGCTTGTCACGACGCTCGTCGTCGGAACCCATGACCTCGAAATGGTCGTGAGCCTCTGCCCGCGGACCGTGGTCATGGACGGCGGCCGGGTGGTCGCCGACGGCGACAGCCTGAGCCTGCTGGCGGATGAGCGCCTGATGGAGGCCCACGGGCTGGAGGTGCCGCTCAGCCTCCAGCACAGGCAGGCGAGCCAGGCCTGAGGAATCCACCGGCAATGAATGACAGAGGCTGTTTCATGATCGAGACGGAGACCGGCCATCTCGAGGCGGCTCTCAGGCTGCCGAGGAGAACGGAGACGAGGGCCGGGACGGTTCTCTGCCACCCGCACCCGCAGTTCGGCGGAACCATGGACAACAGGGTCATCTACCGCGCCGGCATCGCGGCGGTGAAGGCCGGGGCGGCCGCGCTGCGGTTCAACTTCCGCGGAGTGGGCGGAAGCACCGGGGAGCACGACGGCGGCCCGGGCGAGCAGGAAGATGTCCTGGCGGCAATCGATTGGCTTTCAGGCAGGTTTCCCCGACTACCCCTGATCGTGATAGGCTACTCCTTCGGCGCCTGGGTGGGATTGACGGCCGGCAGCGCAGACCCGCGGGTCGCGGCACTGGTCGGCCTGGGTGCGCCCCTGAGCCACTATGATTTCGGGTTTCTGCAGTCCTGCAGGAAACCGATCCTGCTGGTGGTGGGAGAATACGACGAGTTCTGCTCCCCGAACAGCGTCGAACAGATACGAAGCCGACTGCCGGGAGAAGCAGAACTCCAGTTGGTGGAGGGAGCGGATCATTTCTTTGCCGGGCAACTGGAGAGGGTCGAAACCCTCGTGGCGGGATTCCTAAGCCGATGGCTGCACTGAACTCTTTGATCCGGGCCGGTATGCTCGCCGCCGCGGCCTGCGTGCTTGCGGCCGCGGGCCTGCCCTCGACGCCGGTTTCCGCAGGACTGCAGAAGCTGACCGACCATTATCATTACATGCCTCCCGCCGCCGGACTCCCCGCCATGGGGGCCGTGGTCACCCGCGAGGGGGCGCTGTTCATAGATCCGCCGCCTGATGCCGATCATTCCTGGCTGCCGGGTGATGCCGGCAGATCGGGCGGCGGCACCGTGCGGTGGGTGGTCGCCACCGGGCCTTCGGCGGTCAGGGCCGGCGCCGGGCAGTCGCTCCTGAAATCGGGCGCGGCGCTCATCCTGAGCGAGGCGATGGAAAGCATGCTCTACCCCGTGAAGAGGGAGGAGCTTTTCGGGCCGCCGGAGGCGAATGAGCGTGTCGTGGAGGCGAGGATCAGGCCCGCGGGGCCGAGCCCCCGTTTCGCCTTCGAACGCCAGATGAGGCTCTTTCCCGCCGGGGTGGAAGTGAGAATCGTCGCCCTGCGCCACCGGGCCAGGACCGCGGCCGACGTGGTTGTGTTCCTGCCGGCCGACAAGGTCCTGCATGCCGGGGAACTTTTCACCCCGCGGGCCTTTCCGGAAATCGATGTGGCGCAGGGAGGCAGTGCCGCCGGCTGGGTGGACGGGCTGAGGCAGGCTGTCGACCTGGTGCCCATTCTGAAATCGGCGATGCCGCAGCCGAAACCGGATCCCTCCAAGCCGTCGCCGGAGGAGAAAACCCTCGAGGAGCTGGTGCTCGTGGTCCCCGGCAGGGGGCCGCTGTCGAACCTGCAGGAGATGAAGGACACCCTGGAGGCGGCCCTCAGGATGCGGACGGAAGCCTTCAGGGCGGCGGCGGCGGGCCGAAGCCTGAGAAGCTACCTCGCGCAGGGCAACCTCTCCGAATACCGGCAGTGGGAAAACTTCGAGGCATTCGCCACGCTCCTCTACGAATCGGCTTCGATCCGTTGAATTTCCCCGCATTGGTGGAACCCCCGCAGGATTGGCAGATACAGCAGCACAGGATCTCGTCAAAACGCATGTGACTCCAGCGCCGCTGCAGTGATGCATGGAAATTTGGGGGCTGTTCTGCAAAAATGTCTGTGCGCGCCGCGGGCGCGCCGCTGTGCATCAGGTTTTGAGAGGTCGTTTCATGCGTCATGACTCCAACGCGGAACCGCACGTGGAGATCGCCAACCGGGGCCCGCTTCCCGGATCCAGAAAGGTATACGTGGACGGACCGGGCGGCATCCGGGTGCCCATGAGGGAAATCCTCCTGCAGCCCTCGAGGCGGGCCGACGGCCGGCTGGAGAACAACCCTCCCATCCGCCTTTATGACACCTCCGGGCCCTACACCGATCCTGCGGCCAGGATCGATCTCCGCGCGGGACTCTCCGAGGTCAGAAAACAGTGGATCCTCGGCCGCGGCGAATACGATCGCTTCGAGCCCAGCTACCGGCCCGTGCCCGGCCACAGCGACCCCGGCACGCCGCTGCCGAAGCCGCGGCAGGTGCTGCGCGGCCGCGGAAACGTCACCCAGATGCACTACGCGCGCAAAGGGATCGTCACGCCGGAGATGGAGTTCGTCGCCCTGCGCGAAGCCCTCGACCCGGAATTCGTCCGCGGCGAAGTGGCCCGCGGGCGGGCGATCATCCCGGCGAACATCAACCACCCCGAAAGCGAGCCGATGGCCATCGGCAGGAACTTCCTGGTCAAGATAAACGCCAACATCGGGAACTCGGTCGTGGCGTCCTCCATCGAAGAGGAGGTCGAGAAGATGGCCTGGGCGATCCGCTGGGGCTCGGACACGGTCATGGACCTATCCACCGGGAAGAACATCCACGAGACGCGGGAATGGATCATCCGGAATTCCCCCGTGCCGATCGGGACGGTTCCCATCTACCAGGCGCTGGAAAAGGTCGAGGGACGGGCGGAGGAGCTCGGCTGGGACATTTACCGGGACACGCTCATAGAGCAGGCCGAGCAGGGGGTCGATTACTTCACGATCCACGCGGGCGTCAGGCTGCGGCATGTTCCCCTGACGGCGAAACGGGTCACGGGCATCGTGAGCCGCGGCGGCTCGATCCTCGCCAAGTGGTGCCTGGCGCACCACGAGGAGAACTTCCTCTATACGAGATTCGAAGAAATCTGCGAGATCATGCGGGCTTACGACGTGGCGTTTTCGCTCGGCGACGGCCTGCGTCCGGGCTCGCTGGCCGACGCCAACGACGAGGCGCAGTTCGCGGAGCTGGAAACCCTGGGCGAGCTGACGCTCAAGGCCTGGGCGCACGACTGCCAGGTCATGATCGAGGGGCCGGGACACGTCCCGATGCACCGGATCAAGGAAAACTTCGACCGGCAGATCGCCGTCTGCCACGAGGCGCCCTTCTACACGCTCGGGCCGGTGGTCACCGACATCGCGCCCGGCTACGACCACATCACGAGCGCCATCGGCGCGGCCATGATCGGGTGGTACGGCACGGCGATGCTCTGCTACGTCACGCCGAAGGAACACCTGGGCCTGCCCAACAAGAAGGACGTGCGCGACGGCGTGATCGCCTACCGGATCGCCGCGCACGCGGCGGATGTCGCAAAGGGGCACCCCGGCGCGCGCGCCGTGGACGACGCCATGTCAAAGGCGCGGTTCGAATTCCGGTGGGAAGACCAGTTCAAGTTGGCGCTGGACCCCGAAACCGCGCGGGAGTTCCACGACGAGACGCTGCCGGAAGAGGGCGCCAAGCTCGCGCATTTCTGCAGCATGTGCGGACCGCACTTCTGCGCGATGAAGATCACGCAGGAGGTCCGGGAATATGCCGAAAAGCTCGGCGTGGCCGCGGAGGAAGCCCTGGAAAAGGGCATGGAGGAGCGGAGCCGGGAGTTCCTCGAAAAGGGCGGAAAGATCTACCAGAAGGTATAGCCGGGCTTCGCCGCGAGAGCAGCCGCGGAACAGGTTCGAGCCGCGGAAGCGCCGGAGCGGGCGCCCGGAATGGAATCATCGGGTGAAATGGGAAGGATGAGAAAGAAAATGCCGGACTGGCTTTGGTTTGTCGTAATTTTTGCCGCTTACATCGTGCTGATGCGCTGGGTGCTGCCCGCCGCCGGCGTGCAGACGTGAATGGCGGATTCGTGCAGCGTCGAGTCTCGGCGCTCTTCAAATTCGGATGCCGCCGGATCAGCCCCCACGGAGCAGAAGCCTCTCCCTGGACGGTGACCTCCCACCCCGGGCCGCTTCAGAGCCTGCCGAGGAGCAGGTACCACAGGTAGCCCAGGTGCTCGTGCCAGGCGCGCTGGATGTAGACCAGGCGCGCGAGCGAAGGATAAGCGAATCCCCCGGCGGCGGTGGTCAGCCACTCCTTCCATCCCATGTCCGGCCCGAGGTGCTGGATCGACCACAGGCAGGCCGGAGCCGGGGTGACCTCCATCCCGAGCCTGCCTGCGACCGCCAGGGCCCGGCGCAACCCGAAGCCGGAGGTCACCAGGATCACCGGCTCGTTTTCCAGCATTTTCTGCACCTGCACGAGGTTTTCGTAGGTGGTCAGCGAGGCGCCCTCCACGATCAGGTCCTCGGCCGGGATCCCCGCCTGGCGGCAGAAGTCCGCCATGATTCCGGCTACGGCCTTGTCCCCTTCCCGCAGCACCCCGCCCGAGAGCACGAGCTTGGCGCCCGGGAGGAGCCGGTACAAGCGGATCCCCTCGGCGAGGCGGCAGCAGGTTTCCGTGGAGATGGTGCTGGTCACGGGGACGGCGGCGTGTTCCTCGCCGTAACCCGACAGAACAACGATGCGCCGCGGCGACGATTCCGGCTCCGGGGCGAGCAGCGGACGGTAGTCCTTCTCCAGGCCGTAGATCAGGACCTCCGCGAGCGGCGAGAAGATGTAGACCGCGCACAGCAACGCGCCGGCCGCGAGAAGCCTCCTGCCGGCCAGGAAGTGACGGCGCCGCAAGATCAGGATGACCCCCGCGGCCAACAGGATCGCCATGACTCCGACCGGCGACGTCGCGAATTCAACCAGGCGCTTGACGATTTCCATGGGAAATGGGGATCAGTCGGGAGTTCGGCGGATGCTGCAGCCGAATTCCCGCGTTTCCGGCTGCGGAACCGGCCTGCCCGCCAGTACCGCCTCGAGCGCATCCTCCGCGTATGCGATCCGGCCGCGCTCCCCGGATTTCCTGTTGTTGTCGATGGCCCCGCGGTAGCGCAGCACGCCGGACGGGTCAAAGATGAAGACCGCCGGCGCGTGGGTGGCGCCCAGCCTTTCGGCCAGCGCCCCGTCAGAGTCCAGGAGCATGGGGAAGGCGATGTTGAGATTCCGGGCGTTCCTGCCGACCTCGGCGGGAGACTCGTTGCGGCTCGACGCGACGCCCAGGAATACCACGCCCCGGCCCGCGTACCTGCGCTGCAGGTCGGCCATGCGCTCGTCGTAGGCAAGGGAAACCGGGCACTTGAACGACCAGAACTGGAGGACCACGACCCTGCCACGGTAGGCGGAAAGAGCATGTTCCCTGCCGCTCGTGTCCGCGAGGCGGAAGTCGGGCGCCTGCTCGCCCTGCAGAGCCGCAATTCCCGGGAACGCGATGAGCACAACCGGAACCAGCGCAAACATCATGCGAAGCGTGTTGTTCGTTTCTCTCATGATCGGTAACGATGCTCCGCCGGTGGTGAAGTTTCCGCCGGGGGCGACCCTGATTCCTGTCCTGCACAGGAGCATAATCCGTGGACTCACAACGCGCCAACCTTTTTCAGCACCCCGTTCGCGGCATTGACATCCGGCGCCGGGCCGCCGGCGGAAGAACCCGTGGGATTGAGGCCCAATGGCGGCATGCACATTTTGCAGCAGGTTTGGGCGCCGCCGCCCTTAAATCCCCAAGTGACTGAAACGGAACGACTAACATAATGGTACGCGCCTGCCTGGCCTGCAAAACTTGCATTCCAGGCTTTATTCCCCTGGTTCAGCCGGCCTGTACTTCTTTATCTTGTATTGGAGCGCGCGCAGGCTGATGCCGAGCAACTCGGCCGCCTTGCGGCGGTTCGCGGTTACTTTTTCGAGCACTCCCTGGATCACTTCCTTTTCGATTTCCGACATGGGCTGGTCAAGCTGCACCGTGATGCCGGGGGAATGGGAGGGTGTTCCCCGGATTGCCGCCGGCAGATCCTGCGGCTGAACGGTGTCCGATTTTGACAGCAGCACAAGCCGCTCCACCAGGTTTCGCAACTCCCGGACATTGCCGGGCCAGGAATGACTCAGCAGCGCATCCAGCGCGGAGCCGTCGATTTTCTTGAGGTCCTTCTTGTGAAGCGTGCAGAACTCTCTCAGGAACGACTCGATCAGCAGTGGGATATCCTCGCGCCGCTCGCGCAGCGGCGGCATCGGGATCGGGACCACGTTGAGACGGTAATAAAGGTCCTCGCGGAAGCCCTTCTTTTCGATCTCGGATTCGAGATCCTTGTTGGTGGCGGCGATGAAGCGCACGTCGACGTGGACGGTCCTGGATCCCCCCAGCCGGCGCAGCTCCCGCTCCTGGAGAACTCTCAGCAGGTCGACCTGCGTCTTGGGCGTCATGTCGCCCACTTCGTCGAGAAACAGCGTCCCCTGGTGGGCCATTTCGATCCGGCCCATCTTGGCCGAGGTCGCCCCGGTGAATGCCCCCTTTTCATACCCGAAGAGCTCGCTCTCCAGCAGAGTGTCGGGCAGCGCGCCGCAGTTTAGTGTGATGAACGGGCCCTCCCGCCGCCTGCTCCGGTTGTGTATGGCCCGGGCAACGAGTTCCTTGCCCGTTCCGCTCTCGCCCGTTATCAGGACGGTGGCGTTGGTGGGAGCAACCTCGGCGACGATGGTGAAGATCTCGCGCAGCCTCGGGCTGTTGCCGATGATGTGGGAGAACTCCTCGCGGACGCTCAGCCGGCGGCGCAGGCTGCGGTTCTCGGCCGAGAGACGGTATTTTTCCAGCGCCTTTTCGATCAGCAGCGCGAGCCGCCTGCGGTCCACGGGCTTGGACAGGTAGTCGTAGGCGCCCAGCTTCATGGCCTCCACCGCGTCCTCGACGGAGCCGTAGGCGGTGATCAGAATGATCTCCGTGGCGGGATAGCTCTCCTTCGTCCAGCGCAGCAGGTCGAGTCCCGTTTTCCCCTGCAGGCGCATGTCGGCCAGGACGACCTCACAGGCTTCGTGGCGGAGCGCCTGCATGGCCTCTTCCGCGGAAGCCGCCGCGGCCACCTGGTAGCCGTCCGCGGCCAGCAGGGCCGCCAGCGCTTCGCGGATGTTGGTTTCGTCGTCCACGACCAGAATCTTTGCCCTGGCTTTAGTCATGCTGCGTCGGCTCCCGGGCTTGAAGGGGCAACTCCACAGTGAAGGTGGAGCCTCTGCCGGGGACGCTCTCGACCAGGACCCGGCCCCGGTGCTCCTGCACCACGCGGTGCACGATCGTCAATCCCAGCCCGGTGCCGCCCGGACGGGTGGTGTAGTAGGGATCGAACAGGCGGCCGAGCTGCTCCTGGGGGATGCCCTCGCCCGTGTCCCGGATCTTCACGACGGCGACCGGAACGCCGCCCGCGCCCGGCTGGTCCGATCCGTTTTCGGCGACGATGGACAGCCTGCCGCCCCCCGGCATCGCCTCCAGGCTGTTGATGACCAGGTTCAGGAAGGCCTGCTTGAGCTGGTCCGCGGAACCCGGCACCAGCAGGCCTGCTTCGCCAACCGCCAGCTCCAGCGAGACACTCTGCGCGCGGGCCTGGTTCTCCAGGAGGTCGACTATCTGCCGCAGGATCTCGCCCAGGTTTACGTCTTCCGCCGCGGAGCCGCTCGGCCGGGCAAAAGAGAGAAAGTCGTCCAGCGTCCCAGCGAGGCGCGAGATTTCCTTCTCGAGAATCTGCGTAAGGCGCCTGGTGTCGTCCCTGGGCGGGTCCAGGTTTCGCTCCAGCAGTGCCAGGTTGAGGTTCATGGCCTCGAGCGGATTGCGGATTTCGTGCGCCAGCGCCGCCGCCAGGGTTCCCAGGGCCGAAAGCCTTTCGGCGGTGCGCATCTGGCGCTCGAGCAGAACGACTTCCCGCACGTCCTCCACCAGGAGCAGCGTGCCGCTGGTCCGCCCCTGGGCATTCCTGAGCGGCAGCGTGCTGATCCGTGCGGGGAAAGACTGGGTCCCGACCGCCAGTTCGTGTTCCAGTTCTCGGCTGTAAGAGGCATCCTCGACCGCGGAACGGAGGATCTTCAGCAACGCACCGCGCGAGGCGAAGACCTCCCTCATTTCACGGCCGGACTGATCGGCGGGGATTTCCGGCAGAATGCGGCGCGCGCTTTCGTTGGCCAGGGAGAGCCGACCCCGGGTGTCCAGCACTACGACGCCGATTTCGAGGCTCTGGAGGATCTGGAACAGGAGGCCTCGAATCCGTTCGCGGCTGCGAAGATTGCTGCGGTCCCTGAGGATCGTGCCGGCGGCGGCCAGCGTCAGGACGATGCAGACGGCGTAGATCACCGGAAGGGGCACCACCTGGGCCTTGGCGGGGAACAGCCGGGTGCCGAAGTATTCGATCTCCCGCGAGCGCAGCGAAATCTCCCAGTGGAAAGCGGCCAGGAGGAGCCAGAGAAGGGATGTGAAAGCGCCGAGCAGAACCCAGAGAAAAACGCGCGGAGCGGTTGTGTCGGGCCCGAAGCCGCCCTTCCGAGATCTCCGCATTGAAACCTCCCAGGCAGATCCCCGCAAAGATAGCACAAACCGGCCTCACCCACACGGGACCATGCATTATTTGCACTGATTTTCCCAATCCGGTGCCCGGGCGTTCACAGTGATTGCCGTCATCCCGCGTGCCAGATCGTCTTCGAAGGCCGGGATAGGAAACTTGTGGGCTTGACGATACTGTTGAAACAGCTAAAGTTGCACGGTGGGGACGGATTTTGCGGAAGCATTGTCCTGCCGGCCCGAGGCCGGGAATCCGCAATTGGCATCCGGTTTGCATAGCAGGCAGGCGGATGAGCGGGCCATGCCGTCGCGGTAGGCGGCCCAATGGCCCGTTCCAAGCGAAAGGGAAGAGAATATGAAGTGGAATCTTAATCGACAGTCCATGATGCTGGGGCTCGTCCTGGCGGTTTCAGTGTTTATGAGTGGCTGCGCATCGGCACCGACCGCGGAAATCACCACCACCAAGGACGCTGTGGCCGCGGCACAGACCGAAGAGATCCGCATGTATGCGCCGGACAGCCTCAAGGCTGCCGAGGACGATCTCAACAAGGCGCTTGCGGACATCCAGGCGGAAGACGGCAAGTTCGCGCTCTCGCGCGACTACAAGGCCGCGACCGAGATGCTGAAAGCCGCCCGGGAGAAGGCGGAAAAGGCGGCGAGCGATGCCCAGGTCAACAAGGCCAAGGCAAAAGCGGAGGCCGAGACCGCCCTGGCTTCGCTGGCGCCGGTTATTGAAGAGGCGAAAAAGGCGTTGGCCACAGCCCCCCGCGGGAAGGACTCGAAGGCGGACCTCGAGGCGATGCAGAATGACCTGAAGGCGGCGGAGGACTCGGGCGCCGAGATCACCCAGGCGATGTCCCAGGAGAAGTACCTGGAAGCCCTGGCAAAAATCAACGCGGCGAAGAGCAAAGCTTCGGGTATCGTGGAGCAGGTGAAGCAGGCCAGGGAAAAAGCCGGCATGCGCCGGGATTAGCCTGCAAATCGCGGCTGCGGGATCATGACTGGATTTCGAATAGGCGGATGGGTCGCCCTGTGCGCGGTGATGCTGGCGGTGCCGGCATGGCTGGCGGGCGAGCTCTGGGCGCTTGCCGCCTTGCGGCATCGCCCGTGGCAGCTCGAGTCGCTGCTCGAAATCCAGGGACGAAGGATCAGAGCGGCCGATCACGGGGGAATCCGGTCGCAGGAGGTTGAGGCGATCGAGGCGCGCCTGCGGGAGGCGCGCCTCTGCCTCGCAACCGCCGAAGTCTCCTGGGTGCTCTCCCGGGATTACACCCCCTGCCTGCGATCCCTCCTCGCGGCCAAGCTCGACGGGTTCTCGCTCGAGCTCAGGCAGCACCTGCGGGACGGGGAAAGCCGCGCCCGGCTGGGTATCCTCCTCGCGACGCTGGAACGGGAGGGGCGGGCTCTGCTGCGCGCAGGCAACGGCTCGCCCCCGGCAGCCGTTCGCGCGGCCGCCCGGCGCAAGGAATCGTACCTCGAGGAGGCGCGGCAGTTGCGGACGATGGGACATGACCAGGCCGCGCTGCAAGCCGCCCTGAGGGCGCAGCTGAGCCTCCGGGCCGGAACCGATATCAGGGATGAAGCGCTGGCCCGTTTCATGGACCAAGAACTGCTCGCCCTGTGGAACCGCCAGGTCGGGGATGTGCTGGCCTGGTCGCGCAAAAGCGGCCTCGCCGCCGTAATCGTGGACAAGCTGGAACACCGCTGCTACTTGATCGAACGCGGCCGGGCGCAGAAGTCTTACACCGTGAACCTGGGGCGCAACTGGTACGAGGACAAGCTGAGGGAGAATGACGCCGCCACTCCCGAGGGGGTTTATAGGGTGACGCGCAAGTTCATTTCGCCCCGGTTCGGCTACGCCCTGCCCGTGGACTACCCCAACGCGGAAGACCGCCGGCGCTTCGCCTCACTGAAAAAGGACGGCCGCCTGCCGGGAAACGCGCGGATCGGCGGCCTCATAGAAATCCATGGCCGGGGCCGGCCCGATGAGGACTGGACGGATGGTTGCGTGGCGCTCGAGGACGGGGACATGAAGGACCTCTACCTCAAGGCCTACAGCGGCATGCCGGTCGTCATCATCGGGACTACGAGCGCGGGTGCCACATGGAAAAAATGAAAGCCGCAATCTGGCGTTGGGTGCGCGGCGGCGATCCGGGCCGACGGGCGCACCACTGGCGCCGGCGCGCGTCCTGGGGCGCGGCGCTGGTCCTCTGCCTGCTGTCGGTGAACCCGGGTGCGGCCCGGCCGGGGCGTGCCTCCGGCTTGCGCGCGGCCGCGGCCGAGCCGCAGGATCTGCGGCGCCTGCGTGCCGAAGCCCGGAAGCTCGAGGCCGAAGTGGAGAAACTTCAGGCCGCGCGCTCCAGGCTTTTCCGCTCGCGCCCCGCCATCCTGGTGGACACCGTGAAAAACAGGATATGCGTCGTCCAGGGCGAGCGTGTCCTGGCATGCGGCAAATGCTCCACCGGCAGCGGCGCCGAACTGACGGACACAGCCACCGGCCGCCGCTGGGTATTCGATACGCCGCGGGGCTACTTCAGCGCCAAGGGCAAGATCTCCAATCCCGTGTGGCGCCGCCCCGACTGGGCATTCGTGGAGGAGGGTGTGCCCGTGCCCAGGAACGCGGCGGAGCGCCACGTAGCCGAGGTTCTCGGGGACTATGCCATAGGTTTCGGCGACGGCTTTTTCATCCACGGCACGCTCTATACGCGCTTGCTCGGCGCCAACGTCACCCACGGCTGCATCCGGGCGGACGACGACATACTCGAAAAGATATTCGAGTTCGCCCAGCCCGGGACTCCGATCTGGATCTACTAGATGAAGCCGACGCGGTCCACGACGAGGCAGGGACGGGAGAAGGGATGCGGCGCGGGTTCGTTCGCGACCGCCGGGACGTTCGTGATCTGCCTGCTGATGTCCGTGGCGTGTTCCAGGGGAGGAACGGACCGGCCGGCCAAGGAAGCGCTCGAAGCGGCCGATCTCGCCTCGAGGGTCCACTCGCTGGGCGAAACCCAAAGAGCGCTGGAACTGGAGAGCCGGACCGCGCGCAGCGATTCACCGTACCTGGTCGTTGATTTCCCTGCGAAAAGGGTGGAACTCAAGGCGCGCGGAAGAACCCTGCGCGTGCATGCCCTGGAGACGTACCAGTTCATCGTGACCAGGCCCCCGGGAAATGACGCCTGGGACGTCACTGAAAAAAAACCGTTGCGTCCGCTGCAGCGCACCCGGCTTGCCCCGGGCGCAGGGGAGGATGCGCCGGTGGACATCACGTGGGGCCCGGAGAGAATGCCTTCCGAGTTCGACCTGCTCTGCGAGGGCGGCCGGGTCCTGGAGATCCGCGCATCTCCCGCTTCGTCCTCCCGCATTGTCAGGGGGCTGCGGGCGGCATTTGCGCGGCTCGCTGAGGTCCTGCTCCGGATGAGCGGGAGGTCGAGCCCGGCGGAGGGAGGGCGGATTCGCCTGTGGCTGAGCAACCGGGAGAGCCGCGTGCTCTACTGGTCGCTGCCCGAAAAGCTCCCGGTGATATTTCGCGCAGCTCCCGGCCTGGCTGCCGATCCGCCGGCCGCCGGCCAGAAGAGATAGGCGCAACAGCAGGCGGATCCGCAGGGCCTTGCCGCCGCCGTCTCAATATCTCCGGACGGGCCGTACGTATCTGCGGGGCGCGTACTGGCCGTAGGCGGGGGCATATTCGCGTGCTCGCGGGACGTAGCGCTGATAGACCCTGTACCGGTAGGGCGCGTGGGAATACCGCACGACCGGGGGCCGATACCAGGTACGATACACGTAGCTCCCGTAAACGCGGGGAGCAAACCCCCGATAAAATCCCGCATGGCCGTAAGCGTAATGGGGCCCGGCGCCGAAGCCGAAGCTGAAATGAAAGCGGGCCTTGCCGGCTTCCGCCGGAACGGCGGAGAGGATTAAGAAAGCCGCAAACAACCCTGCCAAAACAGCCGGATGTCTCTTCATGGCTGAACCCTCCGCTTGCCTCCTTCAAGTATTAGGATGCAGGGCGCAGCGGATCGGTTCATCCGGCCGCTTTTCACAGTTCCGTTTTCGGGTGCGTCATGAGGTCGATGAACTTCTGCGCCGCCGGCGTGACCTCGCGGTTCTGCCGGACCAGGATCGCCAGCGGACGGTAGAAGCTCTCCCCCTTGAACTGCACCTGGGCCAGCGTTCCCGACTGGACCTCACGCTGCACGCTCATGAGCGGCACGATGGCGACGCCGGCGCCGATCTCGACGCTGCGCTTGATGGTCTCGATGTTGTCGAACTCCATGACGGTCCGGACCTTGACCTTGTGGTCGCGAAGTACCTTGTCCAGGGCCCGCCGGCTCGGCAGGTCGCGCGTGAAGGAGACGAAGTTCTCGCCGTCCAGCCGGCCCAGCTCGATGTTCCGCCTGCGCGCGAAGAGGTGGTCCGGCGGGCAGATCAGGACCAGTCTGTCCGAAGGCAGGGGAATGGTGCGGATGCCTTTGCGCGCCTGCGGGTAGGTCACCACGCCGATGTCCACCAGGCCGCGCTGGCAGTATTCGTAGACCCGGTTGGCACGGAGATACTCCACCTCCAGGTTGACCTTGGGATAGGCCTTCAGAAAGGTCTTGATCACCATCGACATCTCGTAGAGCCCGACCGTGTAGATCGTGGCGACCTTGACCGAGCCGGACATTTCGCTGCCCGAGGACTTGATTTCCGACTGCATGCGCTCGAACCGGTCCAGGATCTCGCGGGCCGCTTCGTACAGGATGCGTCCGGAAGTGGTTGGGGTCACCGAACGGCCGTTGCGTATCAGCAGGGGAGTGTCGAAGCGCGCTTCCAGATTGCGCACCTGCTGGCTCACGGCCGACTGGGTGATGAAATTCCGTATCGCCGACTGGGAGAAACTCTGGCTTTCGACCAGATCACAGAACACCTTCAGGGTTTCAATCTGCATAAGGAGGCCTTTCGCGGAGAGCGCCCATCTATTAGCGGGACTAATCCATGATATCAAGGTTATTCATTTTACTTATCATCTTGCAGAACTCTATATTTAACACGGTTTAAGAGAAATACGCAATTGTTCGTGCGCCGTCCGCCGGAGATGAGCCGGGCGGACGTCATCCGGCCTCATTTTTATTTTGTTAATACCCCGAGGCGATACGGGATCCGGTTGGCACGAACCGGGTCCCACGCATTGATATTAGGGTGGCTGCATTTAACTGGGAGGAATGCAGCCATCCCTAAAAAGGGGCGCTCCGGCGGGAGCGCCCTTAGCATTTTTGCCCGCCTCCTCGTCGAGATCAACCCCCCAAAACAGGTTCCCCTGTACAACCGTTCCTGCCGGACGCTAAGCTAGGGTTCATGGATCCCCACTCTACCAGGGCCAACGCGCCTGGAATCGAGGTCCCGGCGGCGGTGCGGGACGCCTGGCTGCGGTTCCACGAGGAGGGCTGGTGCCGGGGGGTGGACGCCGTTTTCGTCTTCTACGAGGACGGCATGGAAGCCTGGTGCGTGGTGGAGGACGAACGGAGCTACCGCCGGTTCGAGGAACTGGTGGAACCGCTGCGCACAGCGCACCGCATCGCGCTCTATCCCACGCGCCCCGGGCCCGGGCCCAAGACTACCTTTGACCAGGAGCCTCCCCCGAGCCTCTGGAACAACGCAGAGCTGCGGGCTTACTTTCAGGACCCGTTGGCCAGGCTGGGCGGCGGGAGCGGGATGACGGCGCGCACCGCGCCGGAGTATCCCAGCGAAGCGGTGATCTCTCTCCGGCAGCGGCTGCTCCTGTACGCGGAACAGGTCCTGGACTGGGGCGGCAGCATGGAACGCTATGCGAGGGAGCTCGAGCCTCTCGCATCCTTCGCCTATGCGGGCCGCGCTCCTGCCGAAGCCCGGCGGCAGGCCGGGATGATCTGCCTGCAGCACGCCCGCGAACTGGACAAGCTGGCGCAAAAATTGGCCGACAACCTGGCCCGCGCCTTCCCGCGGACGGCCCGGCGGTCCCGCGCTGCCGCCACGGGCAGGGATGCGGCCAGGACCCGGACTCCGCTCGAGGCCGCAGTGGAGTTGCGCCGTGCCGCCGAGGGTGCGGCCGGCAAGGTGCGACGCTTCGTGCATCCGCGGGACCACACCGTCAACCTGCAGAATCTCAAGGAACCGAGCCTGCTCGACCAGCTCGCGGCGGTCCGCAGGGCCGTTTCCGACTACACGAGGGCGGCTGCGCAGCCGGTCCGCCGCTGAAAACCCGGACCCGGCCAGGCGCTGTGGGCGCGGGCCTTTAGGATTTGCCGGCTTCCGCGGCAGTGGGTATATTGTTGGCAGGGGGCCGCGCGGCGCGGCTCCGCTGGAGAGGCAACCGTGGAAGAGCAGCAGGGAAAAGAGCATCCCGAACAGCCGTACGATCCGGAGGAGATAACCCCGGAGGACATCGCCAGGCGCAAGCGCCAGGCGCGCCTCAACGCGCTGCTGCTGGGAGGCGTGTTTTTCCTGACCGTGATGGCGCCCCATCCCTGGAACACCTACGCGCCGCTCCTCTTCCTGATTCCGCTCGTGTATTCGGTCGTGAAGAAGGTACGCAAGGCGACCGAGGGGATGGACCCGCTGAAGCAGCAGAGCCGGATCGATTTCGGCGCCGCAGACGGGCCCCGCGAAGAGCCCTATTCCTGCACGCCGCGCGACCCCCGGGATCCGCGCCGCTACAAGCCGATCGAATAACGCCCGCCCCGCATCCGGTTTCCCGCGGTCAGAGCACGGTCCGCTCCAGGTTGAGTTCTCCGGTCAGGAAGCGTTCCGGCTTCAGCGGTGCGATGTCGAGCGTGCGGCTCGCGCCGCCGGTGATCAACTCCGCCAGAGCAAGGCCGGCGGCGGGGGAGTGCATCACGCCGTGTCCGCCGAAACCCGCGGCCAGGAAGAATCCCCGCAGGTCGGGCGACTCGCCCAGGATGGCATGGTGGTCGGGCGTCTCGGGGTAAAGCCCCGCCCAGCAGCGGCGGGGAGTGATCTGCGCCTCCTCTAGAAATGGAAACCGGATCAGCGCTTTCTCCGACACGACCTCGATGAAGGCGGGGTCGAAGCCGGTATCGAAGCCGGGAGGGTCGGCCGGGTCGGCGTAGGCGAGGATGATACCCGGCCCCTCACGGCGGATCAGCAGGCCGGTGTCCATGTCCACCGTCATGGGGATCACCGGGGGCGCGCCCGCGACCGGTTCGGTGCAGGCGATCATCCGCCGGACAGGCGCTACCGGTATCTCGGTGCCGGCGCGGCGGGCCACGACTCCCGCGAACGGGCCCGCGGCGTTGACGATGCAGCGCGACTCGGTGCGGCCTGCGGCGGTCCGCACGCCGGCGGCGCCGGACGAGTCGCGCAGCACCTCCATTACCTCGGTCTCCAGCCTGATTCGCGCCCCGGCTCGCAGCGCGGCCCGCAGGTAGCCGTGCGCGGTGCCGTGGGGATCGATGAAGCCGTCCTCCGGGGAGAAGGTTCCCGCGCGCAGGTCTCCACAGGCGGCGTACGGCGCCAGGCCCTGGATTTCGCCGGGATTCAGCCAGCGGTTGGGCACGCCCAGCTGCTGCTGCAGGGCGAAATTGGCCGCGAGCGCGCCCTCGCTCTCCGCGCCGGCGCAGAGGAAGAGATAGCCGGCCTGGAGAAGCCCGCAGTCGCCGCCGGTCGCTTCTTCGAAACGTTTGAAGGCCTCGAGGGAGTATTGCGAAAAACGTATGTGAACCGCGGTAGACCACTGCCCGCGGATTCCCCCGTTCGCCCGGGCGGTCGATCCCTGGGCGGCCGCCGCCTCCTTTTCGAGAATCAGGAGGTCGCGGACGCCGAGGCGCGACAGGTGAAAGGCCGCGCTGCAGCCGATCACCCCGGCTCCGACAATGATCACATCCGCGGTGCGGTTCATCTCTGCCCTCCAGGGACGGTGCCTCGGTTTCGCCTGCGGCGACACATTCATTTAAGCAGCTCCGGAGGTCAATTGCACAGGGATGTTCGACGCCATGAGCACGAATGGAGCGAAGGAGGCGGGCGAGACAAGGCCATACCACCAAGAGGCAAAGGAACACAACGAAGACGAGGCTGGAAGGATTGCCCGTGTTCCTTGCGTCCTGGAGCGGTTGGCAAATCTCCTGGGCCGTAGCGTATTATTTGAGTGTCAGAGATTGCGCCGGCGGGCCGGGAACATGCGAGCGCTGCCACGGCGGGTGTTTTGGGGATTGAAGCCGAGAGGATGGAAGAGGAATGAACCGAAGCGACAGGTTTATCGATGCGTGCCGGCTCCTGAAGACCGACTGCACCCCGGTCTGGTTCATGCGCCAGGCGGGAAGGTATATGGCCGAATACCGCGCTCTGCGGGAGAGGCACGGCCTGATGAAGATGTTCCTCACGCCCGAGATTGCGGCCGAGGTGACACTGCAGCCGCTCAAGGCGTTTGCGCTCGACGCGGCGATCATTTTCTCCGACATTCTGATCCCCCTGCAAAGGATGGGCATCGACCTCGAGTACGCCCAGGGTGAAGGACCGGTGATCCACAATCCCGTGCGCACCCGGGCCGACGTGGATGCCTTGCGTGTGCCGGACCCGGAGGAGGACCTGGGATTTGCGCTCGAGAGCATCCGCATGGTGGCGGGAGAGCTGAACGGTCGGCTGCCGCTGATCGGGTTTGCCGGCGCGCCTTTCACCCTGGCCAGCTACATGATCGAGGGGGGCGGGTCCCGCAGCTACATCCAGGCGAAGGAACTGATGTACGGCGAACCGGAAACCTGGGATGAGCTCATGCGCAAAGTCTCCGACATGGTCGCCTCCTACCTGGTCGCCCAGTTCGAGGCGGGCGCGCGCGTGGTTCAGCTGTTCGACTCCTGGGTGGGATGCCTCAGCCCTTCCGACTACCGCGCCTATGTCCTGCCCCACTCCGCCCGCGTGTTCCGCCGGCTGAAGAAAGCCGGGATCCCGTCGATCCACTTCGGGACCGGCACGGGCGACCTGCTGACTTTAATGCGGGAGGCCGGCGGGGACGTAATCGGCGCCGACTGGCGCACGCCGCTGGGGGAAGCCTGGAAACGAATCAGCCCCGGGGCCGGCATCCAGGGCAACCTCGACCCCGTCACGCTGATGGCGCCCCGGCCCCTCCTGGAGGCGAGGGCGAAGGAGATCCTGGACCAGGCCGCGGGCCGGCCGGGGCACATCTTCAACCTCGGGCACGGCATCCTCCCGCCGACCCCGGTGGATGCGGTCAAGGCCCTGGCCGACTTCGTCCACGCCTACCGCCCCCGTAAGGGGGGGGACAGGCTGCCGTGTCCCTCATGAGGGAAACGGCAGCCTGTCCCCCATTTCTAATCGAAAACGACGGATTGCAGGGTCGTGATCTCGATCGTCTTGCCGCAGCGGGGATTCCCGCAGCGGAGCTTGTCGTCGATCCGGATCCTGTAGTCGCGCGCCTTGGCGAAACGCGCACGGTCGCGCTCGTCGGCGCCGCGCGGCAGCGCTGCCTTCTTGACGCGCCGCCGCCAGCGGACCGCATACGACTGGCTGGTCCGGCACTTCGGGCAGCAGATTTCCGCCTGGAGCGTCTCGTCCTTCTCGTTGAAGAAGTCTCTCTCTTCCATAGGCCATTTCCCGCCCGGGAATTCTACCGGTGCAGTTTCTGCGCCGCGATGAACGCGGCACCGTTCCGCGTCAACTCCCGGGCCGTGTGGTTGAGCGCCGCGTGCTTGTCCATGTAATTGCCGAGCAGCGTCGGCATCAGGCCCTTCGCCTCGACGTCCGCCTTGGGGAGGAAGTACTCGAGGATGTTCGACGGGTGTTCCCGGGTCGCCTCCACCTCGGGGTCGCCCCCTTCGTGCTTCGCCGAGATGTTGCTGACGCGGTTGGCCAGCTCCATCAGCTCCGCCCGGCGGTCGTACGGCTGCCGGACGATGTGCCGGTAGCACTCCGTGATGTGGTGCTCGATGCGCACGACGTCCTCGAGGCCGAAGGCCTTGCGGACGTCGGCCGCCGCCCGGATGGTATCGTTGTTGACCGAGTTGCTCAGGTTGAAGCCGATCAGCGGCGTCGTCCCGTCGTCCCGCGCGAACAGCCGCGCCATCATCAGCGTCCACAGGATGAAGTAGGGATTGTCGTTGCCGACGAACACCGAGATCTTGAACTCGTTGTCGATCCCCAGCCGGTGGATCAGGTAGCCGAGCAGGATCGTGCCGGCGTTGATGTTCAGCACCTGGTAGATGCCGTAGCGGGTGTAGTAGTAGAGGAACTCGTCGAGCCACTTCAGCGCGTACTCGTTCGGCTGGCCGATGCCGCCGAAGTAGCCGGTGATCGTGTCGGGCCCTCCCAGGTGCACGTTCGACCCGTCGGTCCCCTTCGTGTCGAGCGTGTCGACGTACGAGGCGCCGATGATCTGCATGGCCGCCATGCCCGCTAGCAGGTCGCCCCGGTCCGACTCGGACTCCTTCATGTAGCGCACGCGGATGAAGCGCCCGGGCATCAGCTCGCGCTTCGCGATGCACCGCTGCGCCTGCACGATGATCCAGGGGAAGTACTGGAACGCGCTGATCTCGAGCGTGACGGCGTAGGCTTTCGGGAACTTCATCTTTGCGGCCCCGGCGCCCAGGACCGCGCGCCGGAAGTCGGCCACGCCGATGAACTTCCCCTTGTCGCGCTGCTGCACCAGCCACTCCAGGTCGGGCACGTACGGCGAATCCATCTTGCGCAGCCGCGCCATCAGGCTGGGAAGCTTCCGCGCCTCCGCCGACTTGCGGTTGATCTCCGCGATCGAGCCGTGCTTCGCGATCACCTCCAGGACGGCCTCCACCATCGGATTTTTCGGGTCGAGGAGGAACTTGTTGATCGGCGCCAGGTTGGACGCCGGTATTTTGAGTTTCCTGAGCAGCGTCTTGTTCATCGTGTCTCCTTGCGGTCGGCGCACGCCCGGCGGCGGCGCCGCCCGGGTCATTCGCCCACCAGGCCGAGCAGTTCGCGGTACTCGTCTTCCTTCATCGTGAACCAGTGCTCCGGCTGCGGGAACCGCTTCGACGTCACCTCGGCGACATATTGCTTCAGGCCGTCGCCGATGACCTTCCCCGCGTCGCCGAAAACCTTGGCCATTCTGGGCTTGAACTTCGGGTAGAGGTTGAACATGTCGTGGAAGATGAGCAGCTGGCCGTGCGCCTCCGGCCCGGAGCCGAGGCTGATGATGGGGATGCCCGCCCGCTTCGTGATCAGCGCGCAGACGCAGTCCGGCACCATCTCCAGCAGGATGGAGTGGCAGCCGGCGTCCTCCAGCGCGCGCGCGTCGTCCACGATCTTTCTGGCCGTCGCCGCGCCCTTGCCCTGGACCTTGTAGCCGCCCAGCGCCGAAACGCTCTGCGGCGTGAGGCCGAGGTGCCCCATGCACGGTATCCCCGCCTTGACGATCCCCTCGATCCGGCCGGCCATCTCGGCGCCCCCTTCCAGCTTGACGCCGTCGCAGGCGGCCTCGGCCATGAATCGGCCCGCGCAGCGGATCGCGGTCTCCACCGACGGCTGGTAGGTCATGTAGGGCATGTCGCCGATGAGCCAGGCGCTGGGCGTGCCGCGGCGCACCGCCTGCACGTGCGGGATCATCACGTCCTGCGTCACCGGCAGCGTCGTGTCGTAGCCGAGAATGGTCATGCCGAGGGAGTCCCCCACCAGGACCATCTCCACGCCGGCCTTCTCCACCAGGTCCGCCATCGGATAGTCGTAGCAGGTGATCATCGTGATCTGCTCGCCCTTGTGCATCTTTTCGTAGAGGTAAGGCAATGTGACTTTCTGTCTTTCCGCCATAAATGAAGGCTCCATGGGTGGGGCGCCTGCGCGCCCGGATGAAACGGAGGTGCCCCCGCGCTCACGGGCGCGGGGGGACGGCGCTATTATATTCAGCAAACCCCGCCCGCCGGGAAAAAACTTGAGGTAGAATCATCGGCCATGAGCTTCCTGAGCAGGATTTTCGGCGGAGGAGACGAGCCCTCGGAGCGGCAGATCCGGCGCGCCCTGAAGCAGACCCTGCAGATGCACGGCGATGCCGCGACGCGCCTCGGAGCCATGGAGCGGCTGGCGCGCTGGGGGACGCCGGAGTCGGCGGCGGCGCTGCTGCGCAGGTTCACCGTGCGGGTGCCGCAGGCCAGCATGGACCACGAGGAGAAGCAGTACACCGTCCGGCTGCTGACGCAGATGGGGGAGACCGCCGTCGGCCCCATCCTGCAGTACCTGAAGACGGAGCCCGAAGTGACCTGGCCGGTGCGCGCGCTGCGCGAGATCCTGCCGCCGGAGACCTTCGAGGAGACCCTGCGCGGCGTGCTCGAATCCATGGCCAGCACCTACACGCGCTGGCCCGAAGCCAAGACGGTTCTGATCCAGCACATCCCGCCGGGTTCCTACGGCGCGATGAAGGAGACCGTGACCCGCTTCCTCGAAGATGACGACGACGACGTCTGCATCGCCGCGGCCACCTACCTGGCCCGGCACGGGGACGAAGACGTCCGGGAGCGGATGATCGAAATCTTCCTGGAGTCGGAGGGGCGGCCGCGGGTGCGCGGCAGCATCCTGGACCTGCTCTGCGAGCTGGAGCTGCCGGTGAAGGGCTACCGGAAGCGCGTGGAGGAGGCGATCGCCGATCCCTACTACCTGACCTCCAAGGGGACGGTCAAGCGCCGCGAGCTGTAGCGGGAATCGCTCCCTGCCCGCGTTTTTCCGCGTCCTGTGGTTGATAGGGGCTATGGGGCCTTCAGGAACGCCTCCACCACCTGGTTGAACGTCTGCGGCTTCTCCAGGAAGAGCGCGTGTCCCGCGTCGGGGACGATCTCCAGCTTCGAGTGCGCGATCTTCGACTGCAGGTACTCCCCCAGCCTCCCGTTGTCCTGCGGCACGACGATCAGCGTCGGCGTCCGGATCCTCAGCAGCGCCGTCCGGCGGTCGCCCGTGAACAGGTCCATCAGCAGCGCCAGCGCTGCGCCCGTCGGAGTCTTGAGGCTCCCCGCCACGATTTCCTTGTACAGCAGCTCCGGCTGGCGCGACTTGAACATCCCGCGCGCGAACTTGTCGGCGTACGCCTTGCGGTCCTCCTGCATCCCCTGCACGATGGCGCGCATCTGCTGGTGGGTGGCGCCCCCGGGGTAGTCCGCGTCCTTGAAGCCGGCGGGCATCCCGTCCACCAGGACGAGCTTGTCGAGGATCACCGCCTCGGGGCTGGCGACATAATCCAGCAGCGTCACCACGCCGGCCGACCAGGCGACCACGCTGATGTCGTTCAGCTTCAGCGCCTTGAGAAAGGCGTGCAGGTCGGCCGCGTGCTGCAGATAGGTGTTGCCGCCGTCGCTCTTCGTGGTGCCGCCGTGGCTCCTGGGATCGAGCGCGACGACGTGAAAGCCGCGCGCGGCGAAGTAGGGGATCTGCTCGCGCCAGATCTCCGCGGTCATCGTCCAGCCGGGGACGAAGACCAGGTGCCGGCCCGAGCCCGCCTCCAGATAGTGTATCTTGATGTCGCCGATGGAGACGTTCTCGCTCTTCCACGGGTTTCTCTGTGCAGCCGACACGGCGGACAGCACGATCAGAAGCACTGCCAGCGCGGCAATAGCGCTCGATCTCATGGGCATTCGAATCTCCTCTCTTGACCGGACCGGGGGGCGGACCGCTAATATTTGAAGGGGCGATGAAGCCGCCGCTGCGATCCGGCCTGGGGTACCTATGAATGATAACGATGCTGTGCAGACCGGACAAGGGAAGCGGGCGAGCGGCATACTGCTCCATCCGACGTCGCTGCCCGGCCGCTACGGCATCGGCGACCTCGGGGACGCGGCCTACAGCTTCGCCGATTTCCTGGCCGGAAGCGGCGTCGGCATCTGGCAGGTGCTCCCCCTGGGGCCGCCCGGCTTCGGCAACTCCCCCTACCAGTCCTATTCCAGCATGGCGGGAAACCCGCTGCTGATCAGCCCCGATGCACTGGCGATGGAAGGCCTGCTGGCGGCCGAGGATCTCGCGGCGGCGCCCGTCCTGGACCAAGACCGCGTCGACTACGACACCGCCGCGGCGGTCAAGTGGGGACTTCTGCGGAAAGCTTCGGCCAACTTCATGGCGGGCGAGCCGGGGCCGCTGCGCTCCGAGTTTGCCGGCTTCTGCGAGCGCGAGAAAGGCTGGCTCGACGCCTTCGCCGAGTTCGCCGCGCTGAAGGAGCTCAACGGCGGCGTCGGCTGGACCGGCTGGAGCGCCTACAGCGGCGCCGAGCCCGGCGAGCTGCTCACGCAGAAATTTGTCCAGTTTCTCTTCTTCCGGCAGTGGGAAGCGCTCCGGAAGTACTGCAACACGATCGGCATCCGCATCATGGGCGACCTGCCCATCTTCGTGGCCCACGACAGCGCCGACGTGTGGGCGAATCCCGCGCTGTTCGATCTCGACGGCGGCGGGCTGCCGAAAACCGTGGCCGGCGTCCCGCCCGACTACTTCAGCGAGACCGGCCAGCGCTGGGGCAACCCGCTCTACCGGTGGGACGTCATGGAGGAAACCGGTTACCGCTGGTGGATCGAGCGCATGCGGGCGAGCCTGCGCCAGGCCGACCTCGTGCGCCTGGATCACTTCCGCGGCTTCGAGAAGTTCTACGAAATCCCCGGCGGCGCGGTCAACGCCCTGAAGGGCCGCTGGGTCGAAGGCCCGGGAGACCGGTTTTTCGCCGCGATGGCGAAGGCGCTGGGCGGGCTGCCGTTCATCGCCGAAGACCTCGGGCTCATCACGCCCGAGGTCCTGGCGCTGCGCGAGCGCTGGCAGCTCCCCGGGATGCGCGTCCTGCAGTTTGCCTTCGTGAACGAGTCGGCGGATGACCCGTTCAAGCCCCACAACTTCGTGCGCAACTGCGTCGTCTACACAGGGACCCACGACAACGACACCACGCTGGGGTGGTTCCGCGACACGGACTCGAAAAGCACCACGCGGACGAGGGAGGAGGCCGAGGCCGAGCGGCGGCGCGCGCTCGCCTACCTGGACAGCGACGGGAGCGAGATCCACTGGGATTTCATCCGCGCGGCCGTCTCCTCGGTGGCGGACACGGCCATCTTCCCGCTGCAGGACGTGCTGGGGCTCGGGTCGGAGGCGCGGATGAACGTCCCCGCGCGCGCCGCGAACAACTGGCGCTGGCGCTTCCGCGAAGAGATGCTGGAGCCGGGTGTGGGGCGCCGCCTGCTGGAGCTCAACCGCCTCTACGGCCGCGCCCCGGAGCGCCTTCAGTAGACCGGGGTGCAGAGACCCCGGTACTTTTCGACCTTGCCCCGCACGACGTCGAAGTAGAGCTTCCGCAGGCTCGTGGTGACCGGGCCCATCTTTCCGCTGCCGATCTTCCGGTGGTCGATTCGCGTGATGGCGGCCATCTGCACGCCGGTGCCGCAGAAGAAGGCCTCCTCGGCGAGGAAGAGCTCGCTGCGGTCGATCGCCCGCTCCGCCACCTCGACCCCCAGCTCGTCCTTCAGCAGCATCATCATGGTCCGGCGGGTGATCCCCTCGAGGATGTTGTCGGTGATGGGCGGGGTGACGGCGACGCCGCCGCGGATCATGAAGAAGTTCTCGGCCGAGCCTTCGGAGACGTGCCCGTTGTGGTTCAGGACGATGGCCTCGTCGAAGCCGGAGCGCTGCGCGTCGGTCTTGGCGAGCGCCGAGTTCACGTAGGAGCCGCAGATCTTCCCCCGCGCGGGGATCACGTTGTCGTCGATGCGGCACCAGGCGGAGACCGTGGCGTGGAGATCCTCCTCGTTAGGGACGTAAGATTGGAAGGGGATGGAGGCCATGGTCACGTTGGCCTTCAGGCCGTGCAGGCGGACGCCGATGATCTCGTCCTCGAAGTAGATCAGCGGGCGGATGTAACAGTTGGTGCGGTATTTCTCGGCCCGCAGCAGTTCCACCAGGTGGCCGGCGAGCTGTTCCGGGGTGTAGTCGATCTCCATGCAGAGCAGCTTCGCGGAGTCGAGCAGGCGCCGGAAGTGGTCGGGCAGGCGGAAGACGAACAGCTGTTCCGCCTCGGCGTTCCAGTAACCGCGTATGCCGGCGAAGGCGCCGGTGCCGTAGTTGAAGGTGTGGTTGAGCACGCCCACCTTGGCTTCTGAGTAGGGCACGATCTTGCCTTTGAAGAATGCGAAATTTGGCAGTGTCACTATGAATCCTCCGTGCTGGTGTGGAGTCCGCGGTCGGGGGCGGCGGACCGGGATATGATAACCCAGGTGTCTCCCCGCGAAAGAACAAATGCCGGTGAAATCTGGCGCCCGGGGGGCGGGCATGCCGGGCCGCGGCAGCACCCGGACCGGGGGCGATCACGGCGAGTACACCCGGTCGAGGCTCCGGTACTGGATGGCTTCGGCCACGTGCTCGGGCCGGATGTCCTTCTCCCCCGCAAGGTCTGCAATCGTCCGCGAAACCCGCAGCACCCGGTCATAGGCCCGCGCCGAAAGCCCCAGGCGCGTGACGGCCCTCTCCATCTGCCTTTCGCTCTCCGGCCCCAGGCGGCAGAAGCGCCGCAGGGTGCGGGGCGTCATGCGCGCGTTGCAGTAGAGCCCGAACGGCTCCAGCCGCCGGACCTGCATCCGGCGCGCCGAGACGATCCGTTCGCGCACGGCGGCGGAGGCTTCGCTGCGCGGATCCTCGGCCAGCTCCTTGTACTTCACCGCCGGCACCCGTATGTGCAGGTCGATGCGGTCCAGCAGCGGCCCCGATATGCGCGCCAGGTAACGCTGGATCAGCGGCGGGGTGCAGGCGCACTCGTGCTTGGGGTCGCCGTGATACCCGCAGGGGCAGGGGTTCATCGCCGCCGCCAGCATAAACCGTGCGGGGAAGGTGAGCGACATCGCGGCGCGGCTGATCGTGACCTCGCCGTCCTCCAGCGGCTGGCGCAGGACGTCGAGCACGTGCCGCTGGAACTCGGGCAGCTCGTCCAGGAAGAGCACGCCGTTGTTCGCCAGGCTGACCTCGCCGGGCCGCGGCGTGGTCCCCCCGCCGATCAGCCCGCCGTTGGAGATCGTGTGGTGCGGCGCGCGGAACGGGCGTGTCCCGATGAGCCCCTCCTTTTCGGCCAGCATCCCCGCCACCGAATGGACCTTGGTCGTCTCGATGGCCTCCTCGAAGCTCATCGGCGGGAGTATGGTCGGCAGCCGCCGCGCCAGCATGGTCTTGCCCGACCCGGGCGGCCCGATCAGCAGGATGTTGTGCGCGCCGGCGGTGGCGACCTCCAGGGCGCGCTTGGCCTGGTACTGGCCGCAGACCTCCCTGAAGTCCACGTCGTAGCCGCTGCGCAGCGCCAGGAGCTGGACGCGGTCGACGGCGAGCGGGATCCACGGCTCGCGCCCGTTGAGCAGGGCCACGACCTGCGCGAGCGAGCGCACCGGGTAGGCGCGCACGCCGTCGACGACGGCGGCCTCGTGCGCGTTGGCTTCGGGCACGACCAGGCCGGCGATCCCGCGGTCGCGCGCCATGACCGCCATCGAAAGGGTGCCCTTGACGGCCCGAACCGACCCATCGAGCGACAGCTCGCCGACGAAGAGAAACCCCGACAGGTCGGGCACGTGCAGCCGCCCGGCGGCGCCCAGGATGCCGACCGCCATGGGCAGGTCGTAGGCGGAACCCTCCTTGCGCAGGTCGGCCGGCGCCAGGTTGATCGTGACCTTCTGCGCCGGGAGGATGAAGCCGCAGTTGCGCAGCGCCGCCTTGACGCGCTCGCTGCTTTCGCGCACGGCGGTGTCGGGCAGGCCCACGGTCATGAGCTGGAGCTTCTCGCCCAGGCTGAGGTCCACCTCCACGGCGATGGGGTGGGCGCTGATGCCGAAGACAGCGGCGGACTGCACGCGGAAGAGCATGGCCTGGTTCTGCCCCTCTGCCTCATGTTGCCGGCGGAGCGGTGGGTTTGAAAAACCGATGGCGCGCGGATTGTCGCGGACAAACAGCGATCCGCGCTCATCCGCGAAAATCCGCGTGCCATTCATTTCTAACGGCCCCCCCTCCCTTCCGGTCGAACAATTCGCACTCTGCTCCACGCCCACTCATTGGTCGCTGATGCCCGCTCGCGCCCGGAGCGGTAACGCGGGTTGATTTGCGGCGCGCAAACGTTCACAATTTTTGTTGATCCCGTAACAACTGCATCAAGGAGGAAACATGAAATCGACTGGGGCCATTATTTTCTGCGCTGCGCTGCTGCTGACGTCGGCCATGGGTTTCGCGGGCGGACACGAGCTGGACGGGGCCTACAAGTTTGTGAAGGTGACCTTCCAGGGCGGGAGCCAGACCGAGGCGGACGCCATCGGGATGATTGTGGTGCACGGGAAGCACTGGGCAAACGTCCGCTCGGCGGTGAACCGGCAGGCCTGGGCGCAGGCCGACCCGGCGGAGGAGCGGACGAAGAAGATCGTGGCCGCCTACCAGGGGCTGACGGCCGGCTGTGGGACGTTCGAGATCGAGGGGAACGTCGTGACGATGCACCAGTACGCTGGGGCGAATCCGGCGGCTGTGGGGGCGTCTTCCAAGTGGGAGTACAAGCTGAACGGGGACACGCTGACGCTGAAGCCGCTGGCCTCCTCGGGGGTGGAGTTCACCTTCCAGCGGCAGAAATAGCGCCGCCTCCGGGCGCACGCGCCTTCATCCGGCGGATCGGGCTTGATCTTCCTTCGCCAAAGCCCGTAAAGTAGGGCCAGTCACAGGCACGAGGCGAACCGGAATGGATTGTCCGAAATGTGGCCGCGCGAATCCCCTGGAAGCAAGCCAATGCGAACAGTGCGGAGAGCCATTCGCCGATAAAACCAGGGCAACTCTTGTCGACACCGCGGACGGCTGGTCAGCCGCAATACGGGCGCCGGAATCGGCAGGAGAGATCGCCAGCCTGGACGCTTTAAGGCCGGGGATGGTGCTGGGCGCGCGCTACGAGATTGTGCGGCGCCTGGGGGCCGGGGGAATGGGCGCGGTTTACCAGGCGACCGACCGCGAGCTCGACCGCCCCATCGCCCTCAAGACCATCCGGCCCGACCTGGCCAGCCAGGAAGAAATCCTGCAGCGCTTCAAGCAGGAGCTGATTCTCGCGCGCAAGGTCACCCACCGGAACGTGATCCGCATCTTCGACCTCGGCCAGGCCAACGGGATCAAGTTCATCACGATGGAGTACGTCGAGGGCGAGGATCTCAAGAGCCTCCTCCGAGCCGATTCCCGGTTCAGCGTCCAGCGGACGGTCGAGATCATCCGACAGGTCTGCCTCGCCCTGGAGGCTGCCCATGCCGAAGGCGTCGTTCACCGCGACCTGAAGCCCTCAAACATCATGCTGGACGCCGGTGACAAGGTCACAGTCATGGACTTCGGCATCGCCCACTCGATGGACGTGGGCGGCATGACGCGCACCGGCGCAGTGATCGGAACCCCCGAGTACATGTCCCCCGAACAGGCGATGGGCCGGAAGATCGACGCCCGCTCCGACCTTTTTTCGATGGGGCTGATCTTCTACGAGATGCTCACGGGAAAAAACCCCTTCGAGAGCGACACCTTCATGGGGACGCTGATGAGGCGCACCCAGGAACAGGCTACGCCGCCCTCGGAGGTGGACCCCTCCATACCGCCGGTCATCAGCGCCATAGTGGCCAAATGCCTCGAAACGGATCCGGAGCTGCGCTACCAGAGCGCCGGCGAGGTGATCGGAAACCTGGACGCCGGGCAGCCGCCTACCCCGACAAGAACGGCCCTTAGCGCTAAGCGGCGGGGATTCCAGATTGCACCGCCGCTCAAGTGGTCGGTTGCCGGCGCCGCCCTGCTGCTTTTTGTGGCTCTGCTTCTGTCAATTCCCAGAGTGCGCAGCCTGATTTTTTCGCCAGGACCCGAAACCGCAAGGAATGAGACCATCGCGGCGTCTCCCGCTCAGCTATCCTATGTTGGAGTGATTCCTTTCCGCATCCTGGGGGATGCGGCAGATATCCATTACATCGCCAGAGGAATAGGGGAATCTCTCTCGGCTCGCCTGTTCCAGCTCAAACGTGTCTATGTCCCTGCATTCAGGGAAGCAGAGAAATTCGGCCCGGATGATCCCCTGGAGAAGATCGCCCGTGAGCTAGGGGTTAGACTCATCGTGCATGGCACGATCGCCCGGGCGGGTGATAGGATTGCGGTGGTGGTGAACCTGCAGGACGTCGACAACGGGCGGCAGCTCTGGGCAAAGGAGTACACCGGAATGATACAGGATCTCCTGACCCTGGAAGATAAGATCTACGACGAACTGCTTGTTGGCCTTCAGCTTACGCCCGACAGCGAGGAGCGCGCCCGCAGCGCCACGCACTCGACCGAGAACATCGAAGCCTACGACCTCTATCTGAAAGGGCGCAACGCCCTGCGGGGCCGGCAGGATACAGCCAATCTCAAGGCCGCGATCGATTTCTTCGAAAGCGCGCTGAAGAAGGACTCCGGCTTCGCTCTGGCCTATGTGGGATTGGCGGATGCCGGCCTGGCCCTGTACCGCGCGACGAAAGACAGTGCGTGGGCGCAACGGGCAGTGGCCGCAGGGGAACAGGCGCAGCGGCTGAATGATCAGCTCCCCGAGGTGTATCTCTCGCTGGGTAATGTATTCGGAAGCCGTGGTGCAGACGCTGGCAGGACTGAAACAGGAGGCGGTGGACTCACTAAGGTTGGCATTTGAGAACGGCTATGCTGTAGCGGATGCTGATGCAAATCCTGAACTGGCCGCCCTCCACACCCTGCCGGAATACAGGCATCTCTTATCCGATTTCAGTAAGCCTGCAGAGAGCAAAAAGTAAACATGGACTGCGAAGGGCGGCTTCGCCCGTGAGGGGTGGATTGAATTCTCTGGGGTAGAACCCCCGACAGGCAAAGCGAATTACAGGCAGTCCTTGCTCAGGCTCCTGTCTGGGTGGTTCTTCTCCAGCTTGAGTGGTGCTTCTTCCGACGCCCCAAGGCAATCCGGCCTCCGAATGCCAGCAATCCCACCAGGGTCAACACAGCAGCACCAGGCTCAGGGACCGAATTGGCAACAGCAGTGAAAGTAAGAGGCGAAAGCGGGTCTCCCCGGAGCCATCCGCCCACACCGTTCGGATCATTGGGTTGATCCAGGATGTTCGGATCGCCACCGTTAACAACATTGTTGAGATTTATGAAAAAATGGGAGTTACCTGGTATTCCTGGAAAGTATCCCCCTGCCCCTATCGCGCTAACGCCCCAAAAGCGAATTGTGAGAAGGACGTCGCCGAATGTGAAACTGCGGTACTCAAACCTATCTGACTCTATGAAATATAATTTGTCATTGTCCCCAGCTGTATCTGGTATTGGGACGGTGATTGTGAGGCTCGTCCAATCGACGCCACTTGCGTTATAAAACTGGGTCTTCCGGGTTTCTAGTGGGTAATACTTGAAGGCGTCAGCATGGCAACAAATGAATATCGAAGCCTCCAACCTTCAGAAATTCATGCAATTACCGCCACAGCGGCCAATATTCGGCCTCGGGATTGGGACCAAAGCGATAAATCCCGGGGGTGCCGGGGGCTGGCCCCCGGCGTTTGTACCCACTTAAAACCCGGAATTCCCATAAAACTTGTGAAATCCACCCCCGTTAACATTGGAGTTGAATGTAAAACTAGTGTTATGAATGCGGATTGAATCTCCGCCCCCGCCGATGACTATTCTGGGATCAATGAGCGTATCCGCGTGAATGTTTGAAGCCGCTGCCAGAAAAAGAGCAACTATTGTCAATAACATCCTGAGAGCGCTCATGAGGTGGAACCTCCCGTGGCCAGGTGCGTGCCCAAGCGATTGGATTGCTTAATGCTCCAACCTTTATGGCTGAAAATCATGGTCAGACAGTCCGTTGAGACAACCGTATCCGACACCTTGCCGGTTTTTAAGCATAAAATATGCCAATGAGAGGTTTTTGAAAGAGAACGCAATCCTGGATCAGTATAAATGGTCTGAATACAAGCAGTTTGAGACCTATATCAGAAATGGGGTGCCAAGGCACAGGGGGGGCATGAGAAAGCAGCAATTGTAAGGAAATCCGACGCAATCGAAGCTTATAAAAAGCTAAGGTGTTGTTTCTTGATGGGTTAACAAATTGACTGGGTGTAAAAGTACTTTACAGTTTCTTTGGCGAGTGCAAGCGGTTTGTGGGAGGATCGGGGCGGGGCGAGCATGGGGCGCTGGATCATCATCGCAGGGATTGTGCTAATTGTCGTGGGGACGATACTGCACTTTGCGCCGTGGCTGCTCGGCTGGTTCGGCAGGCTGCCGGGCGACCTGCGCATCGAGACCGGGCGGACTCGGATCTACATCCCGATCACCTCAATGATTCTGCTCAGCGTTGTGCTTACGGTTATCATCCACATGCTAAAACGTTGAAGGAGAGGGGGACAGGCTACCGTGTCCCCCTGCATAGGAGGCATTCATGCTTTGGATGGTGCTGTTTTCCATTATTGCCCTCGCCGCGGCGCCCTCCGGAGGGTCATCCCGGGCTGGAGGCGAAGCGTACGACCCGCTCCGGATTCCCGAAGGGAGCCGCGCGGACTACATCGACCTCACGGTCCATGATGCAGCCGCCGGCGGGACATACCCATCCGCGTCTATCTCCCCCAAGAAAAGACGGCCTCGCCGGTAATTCTCTTCAGCCACGGGCTGGGAGGATCTCGCGAAGGATCCGCCTACCTGGGGATACACTGGTCCGCTCGCGGCTATGTCGTGGTCACGGGGAAGGCGGTGATCGATCCGGCCGTCCTCGAACTGAACGGCACCTGGCACTACACGGCGCCCATCGGTTTCTTCCGGACGGGTCAACCGGCCGACATCCTCCTCTCCGGCGTCGACTTCAACGACACCGGCGGAGGGCTGCTCTTCAACCATCCCGGGGGCATAGCCGGGGACGGGACGCGCGTCCTGCTGGCGGACCGGAACAACAACCGGGTCCTGATCTGGCTGGCGCCACCCCAGGCAGGAACTCCCCCCGACCTGGTCCTGGGCCAGCCCGACTTCACGCAAAACAATCCCGGCAAGGGCCTGCACCAGTTGAACTGAGCTTGGCAGCCTGAGCGAGAAAGAATTCCGCGCTCCAAAGATCCAACGACGGCAATTCATTGGATTTTACGAACCTGCGAACATCTTCACGGGCTTGCTTCCAGTCGATGGTTTTGATCCGCTCCTGCAGTTGTTCGAAACACCAGGCCCTATCTGCCTGAACGTTCTTTCCCTTCCAAGGCCCTATTTGATTCAGAGCCGAGGAGAGCAACGCGTAATTTGCCGGAGTCCGGCGCGCCGTATACCAGACGAAGTCGTACCAATCGCGTCCCTTCAGATATTCACGGCATAGCAGTGCGTGAAGCTTGCCGGCGTAGAGGCTTGGCAGATCAAACAGGCAGATGGCCGAAGGGAAAGGATAGTCCAGGTACTTGGTCTCGTAAGTCGCGCCTTCCGGAGGATGCGTGTCCACCTCAAGCTTGACCTTCATCTTGCGCATCGGACCGGATTCCGGCCTGAAATTCAGTTGGAGCAGATTGCCGAGCGAATCATCTTTTACGAATGCTTTGCGCACTGCCTGTCCGACCCTGGAACGGTCATCCATTTGGAGCTCGAATCCGTAGGCGGTCAGCTCTTTTTTCGCAACGTCGAGATAAGGCTGCAGGTTGAAGGACGAATCCCGTTCCTGCAGGGCAAAATCAAGGTCTTCAGAGAAACGATTCAATCCGTGGAAAATTCGGAGACAGGTGCCGCCCTGAAATCCGGCCTGATGGAAAAAATCCGTCCGCCCCAGTGCCGCCAGCAGGATCTCTTGTGTGATTTCGCGCAGGGCTCGCTCTTCGTCCAGGCTCGAACGGCAATTATATCCGTTCAGACGATCTTGGATCATCTTTACGCTCATCTATTCAGGTCCTTTCGCAAGCCTCTAAGAAATCGCAGCACACGGCGGGAAGAGTAGTTATCGATCAGACGTTCGACGGTCTCCAAATTGATGCTCGCCAGCGAGCTTTCATCCACCCGCAGGCTTTCGATAACCGGGCCCGCGGAGGCCCAATCCAGTCTGTGCGCATAGACGTAGTCAGCCAACGCTTTCAGCGGCGAGGCCATCAGGAAGCTCCCGGCGTGATGAAAGCCCTGTTCGTTCCCGCCCTGCTTTACGATGCGAGTCACTTCTGTGTAAAAGACTTTCTGTGGAATCCGCGTGAAACTAAAATGTGCGAGTGGCGTCTCAAACTCGCGGGCCCGATCCATGGAGGCGCTTGTAATGGCGTATACCGCTTCGGGGATCCAGCCGTGAT
>JBBIMP010000018.1:0-93717 GCA_037444305.1 Acidobacteriota bacterium | reverse complement strand
CTTTCCTCGGTGGCGACACGATTCGGTATCTGCCGATCCTGCTTGCCGGCCGGGATTGAACGGAGCCCGGAGCGACAGCGACGGGTTGGGTTGCATGACCGCTCACTGCGTCCCTTCAATCCGGCTTTACTCGATTGCAGCAGTTGTCAGGGGGAGCGGTGCATGCGGGAGAGCGTTTCCCTGAAGGTCTCACGATAGCTGTAGGGCAGCCTCACATAGCGCACACCGCTGTCGGGATTCAGCCAGACGATCCCGGTCACGGAGTCGTACATGTAGGGAATTCCCGCGGGATCCACCGGCACGTGCGACAGATAGCCGGCGCGCACCAGGTCCTGCAGGCTGTCGGGATTCGAGCCGAACTGGGCGGCGTATTTCTCAATGAAAAACTCCAGGGTCCAGAGGTCTTCATCCACCCGGATGCTGAGCAGGTGGTTCTTCGCGTTCTCCCTGATGTCTTCCCGCTTCGCTTCCTCGTACTGGCGCAGCCACAGGCTCCTGGCTGTTTCGATGGCCCCGCCCTTGGACAGCGCCGTGGCTGCGAGGCTTTCAAGCCAGAAGGGTGCGGAAGCCAGACGGCTCGCCTCCAGCCAGACCTGGCCGGCCGTGCGAAAATCGTTGAGGAACCAGAAGTAGATCAGTCCCTTGTCATGGCGCAGGCGCCATTCCTGCGGATAAACCGCTATGCCCCGGTCCAGGAGCTTGAGCGCCTGCTCGGGCTGCCCGGCACCAACCGGGTCCGCTTCCGCCAGAAACAGGCTCCCGTAGCGATAGACTTCGAGCATCCTCGGATCGAGCGCAACCGTGATGTCCAGCAACGCCCCCAGGTTTTTATAGCGAACCGCCCTGCGTTCGGCTTTGTCCCTCTGCCCGTAGTACTGGACCGCCCGCATCCAGTAAAAGTCCGCCAGGAGGCTCTCATACCCGAGTGCAATCCGGCGCACCGCTTCCGGCGCGGCAAAGTAGAGCAGGTCGGGGTCGGGGGCACGGTTTTCGAGCCGTGCCCTCATCCTCTCCTGCACAGGCGGGATGAGGGCGGCGCCGGCAAGCATGACACCCGCGAGGCACCAGGTTCCGGCCGATCTGAGGGTGCGTGCGGCAGACGTCATTTGAAATCCCGGCGCGAGAAGATCGCCACGGCAAGCGCGACCAGCGCCGTGCAGCAGACGAGCCCGTACAGGCCGGCCCAGCCGATCGCAGCGGCATCGATGGGATCGGCGTACGCGGCGCTCTGGATGATGTTCCGGCTGTCAAGGATTTTGAAATTCGACAGGTTGGGCAGGATGTAGTACAGCACCTTGAAGAGCCCGCCGGCCGCCGCCGACTGTGCTGTCCGGCTGAATTCCAGGAGATCGTAGTTGAAGTGCCCGCTGACCCAGAGGAAGAATGTGAACAGGGCCGAGAGCGCGGGGGAGGAAAAAGTCGAAAACACCAGGGCCATGGCCGTCGTCAGCGCCAGCGACCAGAAGATCAGGTACACCGCGGGGAGCAGATTGAGGTAGCTGCGGGGCTCCGCTCCCCCCTGGTACAGCATGGTCAGGGCCAGGCCCGCGGTCATTATCGCCACGTTCACAAGCAGGGTAAGGAGCAGCCCCACGTACTTGCCCAGGATGAACTGCCCGCGGCTGATCGGCTTTGCCAGCAGTGCGTAGACCGTGCGCCGCTCCAGTTCCTTGTAGACCAGGCCTATGCCGATAAAGATGGCGATCAGCGTCCCGAAGATGGAAATCGCGGACAGCCCCAGGTCCACGATGACCTTGATTTCGTATCCCAGCGTCAACTGCCCGAGAGCGATCGAACTGAGGATCATGACCAGGGCGAACAGAATGAGATTGTAGAGAATCCGGTCGCGGATGCTTTCCCGGAACGTGTTGCCCGCTATCGCGAGTACCCTAAACATGGCTGCGAACCTTCCCACCCTTCGTCTCCGCAATTCGGTTTGAAACCGCGATTCACACCCTGGCGCCCGGCGCTCCTTTGCCGGGCTCCCGGACCGGCCCATCGGGGCTCGGCTGACCGCTGACCTCGCGAAAGAAGTAATCCTCCAGGGAGTGCCGGATCGGGTTCACCGAAATCAACTCGCCGCCCCCGCGCGAAACCGCCGCCAGCAGCGCGCCCACCTGGTCCTGCGTCCGGACGCGCAGCTGCACCCGGTCGCCCAAGGGCCGGATTTCGCCGCACAGCGCTTCCAGCTCCGCGCGCAGCCCCGGTTCGACACGCCCCAGGATGACCTCGTGGCCTTCGATCCGCACCTTCAGGATCTCGTGCAGAGGTCCGCTTTCCTGGAGCCGCCCCTTGTTCAGGATCGCAACGCGGTCGCAGAGCGCCTCCACGTCGGGCAGGATGTGCGAGCTGAAGAATACGGTGACGTCCCTCGACCTGAGGGATTCGATCACCTGCCGAACCTCCCGGCGGCCGAGCGGGTCCAGCCCCGACATCGGCTCGTCCAGGAACACGACCTCGGGATCGTTGATCAGCGCCTGCGCGATGCCTATGCGCTGCACCATCCCCTTGCTGAACTTGCGGAGCTGGACGTTCGCGGCGTGGGCCAGGCCCACGCGTTCCAGCAGGGACTCGACCTTCCCGCGGAGTTCGGCCCCGGGGATACCGAAGAGCCTGCCCATGTAGGTCAGGATCTCCCTGGGCGTCAGGTAATCGTAAAAATAGGGATTCTCCGGCAGGAAGCCTATCCGGCGGCGCATCGCGACCGAATCCACCGGCTCTCCCAGGATCCTCGCCGACCCGGAAGTCCGGCGTATCAGATTCATCAGGATCTTGAGGGTCGTCGTCTTGCCGGCTCCGTTCGGCCCGAGGAAACCGAAGACCTCCCCCCGCCCGACGGTCAGGCTGAGGTTGTCCACGGCGCGGACGGGCCTCTTGCGCCAGAAGCCTGCCTGGAAATCCTTCGTGAGGTTCTCGATTTCGATTACAAACATCCGCTTCCTATGTTTCCGGCCGGGGCCTGCTATCGCCTATAATCGGCGCCTATGCGCAGAATAGGGATCGACACCGGCGGCACCTTTACCGACTTCATCGTCTTCGACGGCAACCGGATTCGCACGCTCAAGCTGCTGTCCACCCCCGCCAACCCGGCGACGGCCATCATGCAAGGCCTCGAAGAGCTGGACGGCCGGCGGCAGGCCGACATTCATCACGGCTCCACCGCGGCAACCAACGCGCTGCTCGAGCGCAAGGGCGCCGTGACAGCGCTCATCACCACACGGGGTTTCGAGGACATCCTCGAAATCGGCCGCCAGAACCGGCCCCGGATCTACAGCCTGTTTCCTTCCCGGCCGGAACCCCTTGTCCCGGCCCGGCTGCGCCTCGGGGTCACCGAGAGGGTCCTGCACGACGGATCCGTTCTGGTCGAACTCGACCGCCGGGACCTGCAGAGGGCGGCACGCAAACTCGGGCGGGCGAAGGTGGAGTCGGTGGCGGTCTGCCTCCTCTACTCCTACGCCAACCCGGCCCACGAGAAACTGATCGGCCGCGCACTGCAAAACTTGAAGATTCCGATCAGCCTCAGCCACGTCATCCTGCCGGAGTACCGGGAGTACGAGCGCACGTCCACGACCGTGGTCAATGCCTACCTCGCACCGCTCATGGGGCGCTACATCGCCGAGCTGCAACGCCGCCTGGGGCGGGCGCCTTCGCGCAAGACCTCCAGCCTGCGGATCATGCAATCCAACGGCGGCACCGTATCCGCGCACACCGCCATTCGCGAGCCCGTCCGGACGATTCTCAGCGGGCCGGCAGGAGGCGTCGTGGGGGCGTGGGAAATGGCGCGGCGCGCGGGTTACACCTCCATCCTCACGTTCGACATGGGCGGAACTTCCACCGATGTTTCCCTGTGCGACGGCGGCATCCGGATCGCGAGCGAATCGGTCATCGCGAACTGCCCGGTGGGCGTGCCGGTGATCGACATCCACACGGTGGGTGCGGGCGGCGGCTCCATCGCCCGCGTGGACGAAGCGGGCGCCCTGAGGGTGGGGCCGGAGAGCGCCGGCGCGGAGCCCGGGCCGATCTGCTACGGCAAGGGCGATCGGGTCACCGTCACCGATGCCAATCTCTATCTCGGCAAGCTCCACGACGGCTACCCGCTCGGCGGCACCCTTCGTCTGCAGCCCGGAAGGCTCGAGGCGGCCTTTCGCAAACTGGCCGGGCAGATGGGGGCCGATTCCCCGGCGGCCGCCGCCCAGGGAGTGGTGGATGTCGCCGATGCCAACATGGAAGCCGCGCTGCGGGTGATTTCCGTCGAGCGCGGACACGACCCGAGAGACTTCACCCTGGTGACCTTCGGCGGCGCCGGCGGCCTCCACGCAGTCTCACTGGGAAGGAACCTGTCCATTCCGCGGATTCTCATCCCCGAAAATCCAGGCCTGCTTTCGGCGCTCGGCGTGCTCCTGGCGGACAATATCCAGGATTTCTCCCGGACCGTCATGCTGCGGACGCGGGAGGCGGATGCGGGCCGCATCGAGGAGCTCTTTGGGGAGTTGGAGCGCCAGGGGCATGCGTCCATGGTCGCCGAAGGATACGAAGCCGAGCGGATTCGACTGGAGCGCCGGATCGACATGCGCTATCGCGGCCAGAGCTTCGAAATCAGCTTCCCTTTTTCCCGGGGCTACTCGCGGGAGTTTCACCGCAGACATGAGCAGCGCTACGGTTACGCGGATCCGGCCCGGGAATCGGAAATCGTCACGCTGCGCGTCCGAGTGCGCGGGCTTTCGCGGAAACCGCGAATACCCCGCCAGAGGCCCGGACCGCCGGATCCCGCGCGCGCTCAGATCGGGCGGAAGGAGGTCCGGTTTTCGGGTCGACCGGTACGCACAGCAATGTACGAGAGAGCCCTGCTGAGGGCCGGCCACGAAATCCTCGGGCCCGCGCTGGTGTTCGAGTACAGCGCCACCGCCGCGGTGCCGCCCGGATACCGCTGCCGGGTCGATTCCTACCGCAACCTGACTATCGAGGCGGAGTAGGCATCAGAGGAAGGTCATATTGCAGGAACACAGCAAACGGGGCCGCGAACGCCAGTGAGCGGTCGGGCAGCCCAATCAAGCAACGCAACCCGTCGCTGGCGCTCCGGGCTCCGTTCGATCCCTGCAGGCAAGGATGGTCGGCAGACACGGTCGCGTTTGACCGTTCCCGCCGATCTGCTTCATCCCTTGAGAATATCTTACGGATTGGCGGCACGCGTATTGCGCTGGCGCAGAACTTCGTACAGCGCGATTCCCGCCGCGACGCTGACGTTGTAGGAACTCACACGCCCACGCACCGGGATGGACAACAGGTGATCGCACCGCTCCCGGACCAGCCTGTGCAGGCCGGTTTCCTCGCCGCCGAGGATCAGGGCGGTGGGCACGGTGAAGTCCGCCTGCCAGAGCGGCAGATTGCCTTCCGCTGCCAGGCCGACAACCCAGTACCCGTTTTTTTTGAGCAGGTCGATCAGCTGCGCGGTGTTGCCGCTGCGCGCGATCCTCAGGTGCGCTGTCGCTCCCGCGCTCGCCCTGACCACCGCCGGGCTGATCCCGGCGCTCCGCCTCAGCGGGATGAACACGCCGTCGGCGCCGGCCACCTCGGCCGAGCGGAGCATGGCGCCGAGATTGTGCGGGTCCTCGATGCCGTCCGGCACCAGGAGGAGACCGGGAGAGGCTGCCAGGCGCAGCACGTCCTCGACCGTGAAGGTCGGCGCTTCGGCAATGTAGCAGACAATCCCCTGGTGGCGCTGCCCCCCGCTCTTGCGGTCGAGCCAGGACCGCTCCTCGAAGGAGACCGGTACGCGGCTCTGCCTCGCCAAGTCTATGACCTCCTGGAGCCGCGCACTGTGGAGGCCGCGTTCCACGCAGATCCGCTCCACCCGGGCCTGCCCGGCTCTGAGCGCTTCGAGCACCGCGTGGATTCCGTAGGCGAGAGCCATGGATCTGTTCAGTCCGCCGCCGGGTAAAGCTCGAGCACCGCGCGCAGCCGTTCCCGGCACGACATGACGCGCCTGGGGAGATTCAACCGGCTCCCCTCTTCGTACAGCGGCACGAGCCGGTCCAGCTCCGGGCCGGAGCCCCTGCCCGTGAGCGCCGCCCTTATCGGGTGGAAGAGATTTTTCCCCTTCTGCCGCGTCGCCGATTTCACCTGGCCGATGATTTCCCGGTAGGCTTCGATGGTCAGCAGCTCCTTTTCCCGGGCCAGCCGCTCGAATTCGCGCGCCACCTCGAGCGCGCCCGGCTGGTCGAGCGTCGCTCTGGCCTGGGCATCAATGCGGGCCGGCCGGGTGTCGAAGCCGTAAATGATATCCATTTCCCCCGCCAGCTGGTCCACGTGGTCGACGTGGGTCTTCACCGCGTCGACGGCCAGGGCCAGCCACGCGCGAGTCGCTTCCTCGGGTCGATCCGGAGCCAGTTGGGCGGCTTGAAGGAAGGGGAGCGCCAGTTCGACGAGCTTCTCCGGCGGCGCGGCGTTTATGTAGCTGCGGTTCATCCAGTCCAGTTTGGCCCGGTCGAATATCGCGGGGCTTTTCGACACGCGCGACAGGTCGAAAAGGCGCACGATTTCCTCCGTCGCCATGATCTCCTTCCCCTCTTCCGGAGGAGACCACCCGAGCAGCGCGAGGTAGTTGGTCAGGGCTTCGGCGATGTAGCCCTGGGCACGAAACTCCTCGACCGAGGTCGCCCCGTGGCGCTTGCTCAGTTTCTGCCCGTCCGGTCCGAGGACGGTGGAGAGGTGGGCGAATTCCGGGACATTTGCCCCCAGGGCCTCGTATATGAGGATCTGGCGATGCGTGTTCGAGAGGTGCCCTTCGCCGCGAATCACGTGGGAGATCTTCATGAGCACGTCATCGATCACGCACGAGAAGTTGTAGGTCGGGCTGCCGTCGCTTCGCAGCAGGATCGGATCGCTGATCAGCGCGGTTTCCATGTTTATCCGGCCGTATACCAGGTCCGAAAATCCCACCGTTCCGGGCCTGACCCGCAGGCGGACGGCGAAAGGCTCGCCTGCGGCCGCGCGCTTTTCCGCCTCATCCGCCGAAAGGCCCCTGCACGTCCCCGGATAGCGCGGCATCTCCCCGCCGGCCCGCTGTTCCCGGCGGATCTCCTCCATCTCCTCCTCGGAGCAGAAGCAGCGGAAGGCCTTGCTCCCTTCCACCAGGGCGCGTGCATGGCCGCGGTAGGTTTCGTAGCGCTCGCTCTGCCGGTAGGGGCCCAGGGCTCCGGGGCGGTCCACGCCTTCGTCCCAATCCAGGCCCAGCCAGAGCAGGTCCTGCTTCAGCCCCGCTTCGTACTCCGGGCGGCTCCGCTCCGCGTCGGTGTCCTCGATCCGCAGGATGAAGCTGCCGCCCAGGTGCCGGGCCAGCAGCCAGTTGAAGAGAGCGGTCCGGACGTTGCCCACGTGAAGAAACCCCGTGGGGCTGGGCGCAAACCGCACCCTGACGGCATTACCCGATTCCACTGTCGACATTTGAATTTGCAGCTCCTCTCTACTCCTTACTCACAAGGCCTTTCCCGCGTGTGAGGAAAACTCCACGGGAAAGGTTCTACGCTGCCGTAGGCGCCCATCGTGCTTGCCGATCGGGAGTTCACGGAGCCCGGAGCGCCGGCGACGGGTTACGTTGCTTGATCACGTCACGCCACTGCTCGCTGTCGTTCGCGCCTCCGTTTACCGCATACCTTCAATCCGGCTTTCCTCCTCCGCGCCAAATCGTTTCTTGGCAACCGAATTATTAGGCCAGGAGGGCGATGGCCTGGGCTGAAATCCCCTCCCCGCGCCCTTCCGCATTCATGCGCTCGGTGGTCGTGGCCTTGACGCTGACCTGGGCAACCTCGAGCCCCAGGGCTTTCGCGAGATTGGCCCGCATTTTCCCGATGTGGAGGGTCAGCCGCGGCGCCTGCGCCAGGATCGTCGCATCCACGTTGCGGATCGTCCAGCCGGCAACCTCTACCAGCCGGCGCGTCTGTTCCAGAAACTCGAGGCTCGGACGGTTCTTGTGCGCCGGATCGGTGTCGGGGAAGTGCCTGCCGATATCGCCGAGGGCCGCGGCTCCCAGCAAGGCATCGCAGATCGCATGCGCCAGAACATCCGCATCGGAGTGTCCCTCAAGCCCCTTCCCGAAGGGGATCTCCACCCCGCCCAGGATCAGCTTGCGCCCCTTCACGAGGCGGTGGTAATCAGTCCCCTGTCCCACCCTGAGTGAGGCCCGCTCCGCCTGCGGCGCCGCGCGTCCCGTCTTCCCGTGCGTCCGTTCCATGAGAATCCTCTCCGCGATCTCCAGGTCCCGGGGATAAGTGATTTTGAGGTTGTCGGCGGATCCCGGCACCACGGTCACGGCATGACCGGCCCGCCGGACGACCGACGACTCGTCAGTCCCCTCAAAGTGTTCCGCCTTCGCCCGGTCCAGCGCCGATCTAAGGATCGCGGCGCGAAAGCACTGGGGCGTCTGGATGGCCTGCAGCTCGTCCCGCGGCGGGGTCTTCAGCACGCGCCCGCGTTTCGACACCCGCTGGATGGTTTCGGTCGGAGGGAGACCTGGGACCGCGGCCCCGTCCCGGACGGCGGCTTCGACCACACGTTCGAGCATCGCCCGCTCGCACAGGGGTCTCGCCGCGTCGTGCACGAGCAGCACGTCAGCAGTCTCCGATGCCTTCCTCACAGCCATGTGGACCGAATCCTGCCGGGTCCTGCCCCCCTGGATGCAGCGGATCGGAACCCGGAAGCCCTGCGCGGCCAGGAGCGACCTTGCCGCCTCCACGTGGCTCCGTGGAAGGGCGATCACGACCTCGCGGACGCAATCCAGCTGGAGCAGGCTCTCGACGGTGCGGATGAGCACGGGCTTGCCGGCCAGGCTCATCAGCTGTTTCGGGACTGTGCCTCCCAGCCGGATTCCGGTTCCCCCCGCCGCAATCAGCGCAGATACCCTCAACGGTTTGGGGGGCTTGCGCTTTGCGAGGTTCATCATCGGGGATCGGGGCCGGCCGGCGCTAATGTCCTTTGCCCTGCCTTTCATCGTCGGAGGACCGATCGCCTGCTCTGCGATCCTGGCGCGAGGCGGAGGCCGGGCCGTTCGTCTCCTCCGGGAACCGGCCGAAAATCATTTTCCCGGCGGTAGTCTGAAGAACGGAGGTTACCTGCGTGGCGATTGTCTTGCCGATCATGCGGCGCGCGTTGTCGACCACAACCATCGTTCCGTCATCCAGGTAGGCGACGCCCTGGTTGTACTCCTTCCCCTCCTTCAGGATGAATACCTTCATGGTCTCGCCGGGCAGGACGACCGGTTTGAGGGCATTTGCCAGTTCGTTTATATTGAGCACATCCACGCCGCGCAACTGGGAGACCTTGTTGAGATTGAAATCGTTGGTGACGATCTTCCCATCCAGCTCCTTGGCCAGCTCGATGAGCTTCAGGTCGACTTCCTTCACCTCGGGGTAGTCCTTCTCGACGACCTGGACGGTCACGCCGGGGCTTGACTTGACTTTTTCGAGTATGTCGAGTCCCCTGCGGCCGCGGTTGCGTTTGATGGAATCGGCGCTGTCGGCGATCTGCTGGAGCTCCCGCAGAACGAAGTGCGGCACCACGAGCGTGCCTTCCAAGAATCTGGTCTTGCAGATGTCCGCCACCCTTCCGTCGATGATCACGCTGGTGTCCAGGATCTTGTATGCCAGGCGGGATCCCCGCTCGCTGAAGACGCCTCCCAGGGCCGAGAGATCCAGGTACTCTCCCTTGCTTGCGCCGGACAGCAGGCCGACGTAAGCCATGAGGGTGAGGACCATCACCTGGGCGTAGGTGGCCGTGGGCCCCGCCAGCTCCATTCTCCCGATCACCAGGCTGATGAGGCTGGCGCCGATGATCCCCATGATGGAGCCGATTGCGGCCCCGATCAGGGTTTTCAGCGAGAGGCTTCTGACGCGGATCTCGGCGAGGATGATCAGCAGCGCCAGGGCGCCGCTAAGGGACAGCGTCAGGAGATCGTTCAGTTGGAATGGTCGAACGAAATAGCCGGTGACCAGGATCGCGACAAAAAGTAGGGTACGAATAATCCAGAGATCCATTATTAAGCTCCTTCGGCTTGATCTTCCGGGTATGAAAAAAAGATAGGAACCGACGGGCGGATGCCGGGAGGTGACCGCAAATGCTCGTTCGTGGAAAAAGCAGTGGAAGGATGACGAGCGCCGCGAAGCGGTCTATCTGGGATAGCATTTTCGCTTCAATTGCCGCCTGAAGCGGCTGTTTTCCCACATGCTATTCATGCTGTAACACTTATTGAGCCGCACCCACCGGCTGATCCATGCACGATTAACTTGGTAGCAATCTATCACACCGGGCCGGCATTTGGTAACGCCAATTTAGGGGCGGGACAGGCTACCGTGTCCCCCGCGGGGACACGGTAGCCTGTCCCCTTTTAATCAAAGAGCAACTGGGATAGCTCCTGGACGTTTCGGATGGGGGTGGTTTCCAGTCGATCTACGGGCGTGACCAGCGGGAGGTTGCCCGCGGGGAGAACGCACCGCTTGAATCCCATAGCAGCGGCCTCCCGCAGGCGCGGGTGCGCCTGCGGGACCGGGCGCACCTCGCCCGAAAGACCCAGCTCTCCCAGCAGGACCGTGTAGGGATCGATGGCCCGGTTGCGAAAGCTGCTGAGAATCGCTGCGAAGACGGCCAGATCGGCTCCAGGCTCGTCGATCTCGAGCCCTCCGGCCGCACTGACGTAAATGTCGCAACCCATGATCGGGATCTCCAAACGCTTCTGCAGCATCGCCACCAGGACGGACACGCGATTGTAATCCAGGCCGCTGCAGGTGCGCCGCGCCGTGCCGTATTGTGTGGCGCCCACCAGAGCCTGGACTTCCACCAGCATCGGCCGGGTGCCTTCGAGCGCGCATACGACAGCGCTGCCGGGCGAAGCCGTCTGCCGCTCGCGCAGAAACAGATCGGACGGATTGCGCACCGGCTGCAGCCCCCGCGGGGTCATCTCGAAGACTCCGATCTCATTCGCCGCGCCGAAGCGGTTCTTCACCGCGCGCACGATGCGGTGGTTGTGATGCCGCTCCCCCTCGAAATAGAGCACCGCATCCACCACGTGCTCCAGCGCCTTCGGCCCGGCAATGCTCCCGTCCTTGGTCACGTGACCGACGAGAAAGACCGGAACGCCGCGGCTCTTGGCCAGATTCAGGAAATGGCCTGCAACATGCCGGACCTGGCTAATGCTCCCCGGAACGGAGTCCAGCGTCTCCGAGAAGGTGGTTTGAACCGAGTCCACGATCAGATCCGTGGGCTCCAACTCATCCACAACCTCCTGGATGCGCTCCAGGTTCGATTCCGGAAGAAGATAGATCCGCGAGTCGGAGTGGCCGAGTCGATCGGCCCGCATCTTGATCTGCAGCGACGATTCCTCCCCCGAGACGTAGAGCACCTTGCGCCCCTGCTGCTGGAGGTTGTGGGCAATCTGGAGCAGGATCGTGGACTTGCCCACTCCCGGTTCGCCCCCGAGCAGGACCAGGGAACCGGAAACCAGTCCTCCGCCCAGGGCGCGGTCGAACTCCGGGTTGGCTGTCAGGATCCTGGGGGCGGATTCGGCCGGGATTTCACCGAGGAGCTCTGCCCGGGGCGAAGGTCCCAGAGGCCTGCGGCTTCGCGACGCTGCCCCAGGAATCTTCCCTTCAACCATGGAATTCCACTCGTTGCACTCGGGGCAGCGCCCCAGCCAGCGGGGGGCGGCATATCCGCAGGATTGGCACTCGAAATTGGAAGTGGCTCTGGACATTGATTTTCTCCGGTGTTCAGTCTATCATTTTGGCTGTTCCCTGGCAGTGAAGCGCAACATGGCTCAATATGCATCTACTAAGGATGGAGTTGACGGGGAAAAAGCCTGCACATAGAGAAGGCCCGTCCGAGCGACATCCGCACCAAGGTTGATGCTTTGCCCTCCTGTCCGGTGGTCGGCCAGCCGCCGCCAGGGATGGTGGATAGGATCATCACCTTATTCGATCCTATTGCTATAAGAAATTATCACGGGGAATGACGTCGCCCGGCAGGGGGGTATTTGCTTTTTCCGCGCGCGGGCGGGATGTTCAACCATAGGGAAGAGGAGAACTTCATGACTGGAAATAAACTGACATTCAGGGTGCTGTCGGCGGGATTCCTGCTGGCGGCATTCCTGCTCTTTGCGCTGCCGGCGCAGGCGCAGAGCACCGCCGTTTCAGGCAAGGTGCTCGATCCTGCCGGCGCGGTCATCCCGGGCGTGACGGTCACCCTGACCAGCCCAACGGGCACGGTGCGCACGGCCATCTCAGATGACACGGGCGTCTACCGCTTCCTCCAGCTGGCGCCTGGCACGTATTCGCTCAAGGCCGAACTCTCGGGCTTCAAGACCGCCGTCCTTCCGAGAGTCGAACTGCTCGTCGACACGCCCAGGATGCAGGATATCAGTCTGGAGATCGGCGAGATCACCGACACCGTCACGGTCGAGGCCGGGGCGCTCAAGCTCAACACGCAGGACGCCACGCTCGGAAGCGCTTTCGAAGCGAAGCGCATCATCCAGCTGCCGCTCGAATCGAGAAACGTGGCCAACTTGCTCAGCCTGCAGGCAGCAGTGACGTCTGAGGGCTACGTCAGCGGCTCCAGAGCCGATCAGTCCAACCTGACGCTCGACGGCATCGACGTGAACGAACAGCAGCAGGGAACGGCCTTCCTGACCGTGCTGCGCGTCAATCCCGACTCCGTCCAGGAGTTCAGGGTGACGACCAGCAACCCCACGGCGGCCCAGGGCCGGTCCTCGGGCGGCCAGGTGTCGCTCGTCACCAAGACGGGGACCAACGAGTGGCACGGCTCGCTCTACGAGTACCACCGCAACACGGCCACTACGGCCAACACCTTCTTCAACAACCGCTCTGGAGTCGCACGACCCAAGCTGATCCGGAACCTCTTCGGCGGTTCGGTCGGCGGACCGGTGATCAAGGACAAAGCGTTCTTCTTCTACAACTACGAAGGGCGCCGTGACGCGAAGGAATCCAGTGTCCTGCGCGCTGTTCCTCTGCCCAGCCTCGGGCAGGGCCAGGTCAAGTACATCAACACATCGGGCGCGCTGACCACGCTCTCCACGGCCCAGCTCAACAGCATCTACCCCGTGGGCGTGAATCCCGCGGCGGTTGCCGTCCTGCGGGATGCAGCCACCAAATACCCGGCGAACGACACCGGGACCGGGGACGGCATCAACTACTCCGGCTTCCGTTTCAACGCTCCGCTGCCGCTGAAACACAACGCGCATACCGCCACGCTTTCGTTCAACCTGGACGAGAAGGCGCGGCACATTCTCACCCTGCGCGGCAACTACCAGCACGACCTCGAGGCGGGCACCCCGCGGTTCCCGGACACCCCGGGGACCGACTACTGGAGCCACCCCGTCGGGTACGCGGCCACTTACACCTGGACCGTGACGCCCAAGATCGTCAACACCTTCCGCTTCGGCCTGACCCGGCAGGCGTTTTCCGACCAGGGAGATTCTTCAGCCAACTCGATTTCGTTCCGTTTCGTATTCTCTCCGAGGGATTTCAGCCGGACGCTCGCCCGGATCACCCCGGTGTGGAACATCGTGGACGACCTGGCCTGGGTCAAGGGGAACCACACCATCCAGTTGGGCGCAAACCTCCGCCTAGTGCGCAACGAGCGGACTTCCTTCGCGAACTCCTTCGACAGCGCCGTCACGAACCCCTCGTTCTATGACCTGTCGGGAGCCGTCCTGAGCAACCCGATCGCGGACCTTTCTTCGGGATCGCGGGCCGGCTACCAGGCCGGGCTGACCGCCATAATCGGGCGCTACTCCCAGTACTCGGGTCAATTCAACTTCGCCCGTGACGGGAGCGTGCTGCCCGTCGGCCAGGGAGTGCTCCGGAATTTCGGCACCGAGGAGTACGAATTCTACGCGCAGGACACCTGGCGCATCCGGCGCGACCTGACCCTCACCTTCGGCGTGCGTTACAGCCTCAACACGCCGGTCAGCGAGGTGAACGGGATGCAGGTGAAGCCCGACATCAGCCTGGCCCAGGTTTTCGAACTCCGTAAGGCCGCGGCCGCCAAGGGACAGACTCACGACAAGTCTTTCTCTGTGGACCTCGCCGGACCGGCCAACAACCGGCCCGGATTTTACGAGTTCGACAAGAATAACTTCGCGCCGCGCGCCTCGTTCGCCTGGTCGCCCTCCTTCGAGAACTCCTTCCTGCGGAAGATTTTCGGCGAGGGCCAGAAGTCGGTCTTCAGGGGCGGGTATGCCATGTCGTACGACCGGATCGGGAGCCGCCTGGCGGTGACTTTCGACCTCAACAACACGCTCGGTTTCTCATCCCGGCAGACGATCGCCGCCAATACCTACAACGTCACCGACAGGCCGGCGCCCCTTTTCACCGGCTTCAACCAGACCATCAGGACGCTTCCCGGAATTACGGTTCCGACCAAACTCACATTTCCGCTCTCCACACCGGCCGATGGCGCCCAGCGCATCGAATCCTCACTGGATGACAGCCTGACCACGCCGACCCACCATTCCTGGAACTTCTCCATCGCGCGCGAGCTGGGCCGCGGCATCACGGTGGAGGCTTCCTACCTGGGGCGCGCCGCCCGCAACCTGCTGGCCACGCGCGACATCATGGCACTGAACAACCTGGTCGATCCCAAGACAGGCATGGACTGGTACGGCGCCATGAGGGTACTCAGCGACTACCGCGAGAAGAACACGCCGATCACAGCGGTTCCGACCGTCGCCTACTTCCAGAACCTCTTCCCCAACTACACGGCGACGGGGCTCACCTCGACCCAGCGCATCTACCGCTGGATCGCGCGGGGCGCCGTCGGCGGCTGGGATGTGCCTGACTACACTTACATCCAGCTGCTTATCGACGACCGCGGGATTTTCCCGAACGCGTTCTTCCATCCACAGTACGCCGCGCTGAGCGCCTGGAGCACGGTCGCCTACAGCGACTACCACGCCGGCACGCTCAGCCTCCGGCAGAGGCTCAGCTCGTTCAACCTCGATCTCAACTACACCTTCAGCAAGTCCATAGACATCGGGTCCCAGCTCGAGAACTCCGGCACCTACACGGGGCTCATCCTGAACCCGCTGCGCCCGGACGATATGAAGGCTCTTTCCAATTTCGACATCACGCACATGGTCAACGCCAACGCCCTGTGGGAGCTGCCGTTCGGAAAGGGTCGATCGTTCCTGAACGACATCCACCCGGTGGCGAATGCTCTCATCGGCGGATGGCAGTTGACCAGCATTTTCCGGTTCAATACCGGAACCCCGGTGGACGCGCCCTTCGATGCCCAGATCTGGGCGACCAACTGGAACGTCCAGAGCAACGGCACCATGATCCGGAAGGTGGATGCAGCACCGACCAAGGGCGGCTCCCACCCGAACTTCTTCGCGGATCCGGTATATGCCTATCAGAGCTTCCGCAACGCCTACGCGGGCGAAACGGGTCAGCGGAATATTTTCCGGCGCGCCAACTACTGGGTGATTGACTTCGGACTCGGCAAATCGTTCAACATGCCGTGGTCCGAGGGCCACCGCCTGCAGTTCCGCTGGGAGGTCTTCAACGCGACCAATACCAACATCCTGGCCGGTCCGGCCGGAGGCCGCGGCGGGTACGGTCTCGACATCGACCCATTCTTGGGCCAGCCTGCGCCTGACTTCGGAAGAATCAACTCAACCCAGGGCGACCAGCGCATCATGCAGTTCGCGCTGCGCTACGACTTCTAGAGTTCAGGCGGCGCTGCCGCAGCTGTAAAACAGAAGCCCCCAACCGTCCTCGCGGCGGTTGGGGGCTTTTCATAGGGGGACACGGTAGCCTGTCCCCCCCTTATTACGGCCGGCGGTTCTGGTCGATGTACTGTTGCAGTTTCTTCTTCTCGGGATGATCCGGGATCTTGGCGAGGAACTTCTGGTATTCCGCCGCCGCCCGGTCCTTCATGCCGGCGGCGTGGTACAGCGTGCCGAGCCGAAGGTGCGCATCCGCCTTGCCGACCGGATCCAGGCGCAACGCCGCCTCCATGTGGATGACGGCCTTCGAGCCCTTTTTCACCTGCAGGTAGGACTCTCCCAGGATGAAGTGGGCTTCCGCTGAATCCGGCTGCTTCTGGACGACACCATCGAGCGATTCGATCGCGTCCTCGAATTGTTTCTGCGCAAATTGCAGCTTGCCCAGATTCAAGAGTGCGATGAGATAGCCCGGTTTTTCCTCCAGCGCCCGCTTGTAAGCCTTTTCCGCGTCCCCGTGCCTGCCCAGCAGGAACTCCACGGTCCCCAGTTCCGCCCACGCCTCGAAGTCGCGCGGGTCGTCGCTCACGATCTGCCTGAGAAGCGCTGCGGCCTGGCGGTGATTCTTCCTGGCGCTTTCCTCCAGGGCCTTTTCCATGCGGCGATTCGCCTCGGCATCGCGCTCATAGATGTCGCCCACCGCGATCGTCCCGCTTCCCGCGGTCTTGCCGGCGCCGGGGAGGGCATCCCACTGCAGCGCGAGGTCCTTCCGGATGTCGGTGAAGCGGCTCTCGTTCACGATGAAGCGGGTTCGCGCCAGCTCGCTGTTGTCGGCCTCCACTGCGATTTCCCAATCGCCATTGGGCACATTATCGAAGCGGAACCGGCCGTTGTTGGCCACGGTCTGCCGGCCAACTATCGTGCCGTCGGCGCTGTACAGGATCACGATGAAGGAGAGCGGGATCTTTCCGCCGCTGCGGTTTTCTATCTTCAGGTCGCCGTACAGGATGTGTCCCTGGGTCGGCGCGCCCGTCCGCCCGCGCTGGGCGTAGAGGGATGCCGTGCTGCAGAGGATGAAAGCGGCCATGAGACCGATCATTGCCAGGGACAGGGATCTTTGAGGCAGGTGTTTTGTAGACATCCGGTGTTCCTCCGCGTGTGATTGCCCTTCAAAGACTATACGCCGCCGCCCTCCGAATGCAACATATCGCCCTGCCAGAAACCACTCAGCAGCATCCATTGAAGGAACGCAGCAAACGGTCATGCAACCCTGTCAGGCGACACAACCCGTCGCTGTCGCTCCGGGCTCCGTGGACTCCCGGCCGGCAAGCACGACCGGCAAAGTGCGGAACCGTCTCCATGGAGTTTTCTTCACGCGCGGGAATGATCTTGCGGATTATCAGTACAGAGCGCCACGGAGAAAGGGAGTTTCGAGCTGCTTTGTCCGCTAAATATGGAGCCGCGGCACGCGCGGCCCGATGCCGCAGAGGATCTCGTAGGGAATCGTTCCCGTCCACCGCGCCCACTCGAGGGCATCGAGCGGCTCCCCGACGCCGGTTTCGCCGAGAAGTGTGACCTCGGTTCCCACCCTCGCTTCGGGGATTTCCGTCACATCCGCTACGATCATGTCCATCGAAACGGTTCCGATTACCGCCGCCATGCGGCCGCACAGCCACACGCGCGCCTTCCCCGTCATTGCCCGCGGGTAGCCGTCGGCGTAGCCCGCCGGAATGGTGGCCGCGCGCGTCGGCCTCGCGGCGACGAACCGCCGGTTGTAGCCGACCGATTCCCCAGGCAGGAGATGGTTGATCAGCCCGATGCGGCTCTTGAGTGAAAGGACCGGTCTCAGGCGAACCGGCGAGCGCTCCGGCGCGGGCGGATAACCGTATAGGGCAATTCCAGCCCTTGCGCCGAACCGCCGGAGCGCCGGATGGTGGAGAAGCCCGGCGCTGTTGCCCAGGTGAATCTCCCCCGGATCGAGGCCGGCCGCGCGCAGCTGATCCAATGCGGACTCGAAGCGCCGCAACTGCTCCACCGTGAAGGATGCGTCCTCTTCCTCCGCGCAGCTCAGGTGCGAGAACACGCCGCTGATTCGAACATGCCGCGCAACGCCCAGCGCCTGCAGCAGCGGTCCGAGGCCGTCCCAGCGTGCTCCGAGCCGCATCATGCCGGTATCGACCTTGACATGCACCCCGGCCCGTGCTCCCGTCTTTTCGGCTGCGTCCTCCAATCGGCGCACACCCTCCACGGAGTGCACCGAGGCGGTCAGGCCGCTGTCCAGAAGTTCCTCCTCCTGCCCGGGCCAGCAACCCTCCAGCACGAGGATCTCGCAGGAGATTCCTGCCCGGCGCAGGGCGGCGCCCTCCTCGACGATGGCCACGGCCAGCGCGGAGGCGCCGCATGCACAGAGCGAATGTGCAATTGCCGCAGCCCCGTGCCCGTAGGCATCCGCCTTTACGACGGGAATCAGGCGGCGCGGCGATTTGCCCGGCGCGCCGGCACATGGCTCGGATTCGAGAAGGAGTTCGTTGAGCGCCCTGTAGTTGTGCGCGATGGCCCCGAGATCGATCTCGGCCCAGGTGGGGCGGTTAGAGGGGGAGGGCCGCAGCACCAGGCTACGACTCCTGCCAGAGGTTGGCGAATTTGGTGAACTGTTTGATGAAGGCCAGTTCGAAGGATCCGGTGGGCCCGTTCCGCTGCTTGCCGATGATGACCTCGGCCACGCCGCTGTTCTCCTCGGTCGGATTGAACATCTCCTCCCGGTAGATGAAGAGCACCAGGTCGGCGTCCTGCTCGATCGACCCCGACTCCCTCAGGTCCGAGAGCTGCGGGCGGTGGTCGCCGCGGCGCACCTCCACGGCGCGGCTCAGCTGTGAGATGGCGACCACCGGGATGCACAGCTCCTTAGCCAGCGACTTCAGCCCGCGGCTGATCTGCGAGATCTCCTGCGTGCGGTTTTCGTACCTCTGCCCGGTCCCGCTCATGAGCTGCAGGTAGTCCACGATCAGGAGGTCCAGGGACTTTTCCAGCCGGAGCCGCCGCGCCTTGGACCGCATCTCCACCATCGAAATGCCCGCGCTGTCGTCGATGAAGATCCTGGCCCGCGAAAGCGCGCCGGCTGCCCGGCCCAGGCGGATCCAGTCTTCCTTGTTCAGGTAGCCGGTGTTGACCTTGTGCGAGTCGATTTCGGCTTCGGAGCAGAGCAGGCGCTTGACCAGCTGCTCCTTGCTCATCTCCAGGCTGAAGATACCCACCGTCTGCTGCTTCCGCAGGGCCACGTGCTGCGCGATGTTCAGGCAGATGCTCGTCTTTCCCAGGCCGGGCCGCGCGGCCACGATGATCAGGTCCGCCGGGTGAAAGCCCGACGTCATCCGGTCGAGTTCGGTGAAACCCGTCTCCACGCCGGTGACGAGCGTCTTGCGGTTGGAGACCTCCTCGATTTGCTTGTAGACGGCGCTGACGAGGGGATCGATGGGCATGAATCCGGAGCGGTACTGCTGTCCCGCGACCTCGAAGATGTCCCTCTCGGCGTCGCCTAGGATCTCCTCGACGGTGTCCTCCCCCTGGTAGCTGCGCGCCATGACCTCGTTGGAGATCTGGATCAACCGGCGCAGCGTGGCCTTTTCCTTTACGATCTGCGCGTAGTGCTCGATGTTGAGGGCGCGCGGGAGCCCGTCGGTCAGGCCTGCCAGGTAGGCAGCTCCTCCTGCCCGCTCCAGGTCGTTGGTGCGCTGGAGCTCGTCCTTGAGCGTGATGATGTCCACGGCGCGGGAAGCCGCGGAAAGGGAGAACATCTTCTCGTAGATCTTCCGGTGGCTCTCGAGGTAGAAATCCTCCTTCTGCAGCGACTCCATCACCGTGTAGATGGCTTTTTCGTCGAGCAGGATGGCGCCCAGGACGGACCTTTCCGCCTCCAGGTTGCTCGGGAGGGTCTTTTCCAGGCTGACGTCGGTGGTTGGCATGGGGGCTTTCTTCACTGCTCCGATGGAGACATTCTACACAAGCGCCGCCGGGGAAAAAGTACGATTTTGGAAAATCTGTGCTCGGGCAGGAACTCACCAAGGAGACGCAAAGACACGAGGAAACACGAAGAACGGCGATCCGTTCTCAGTGTTTCCTCGTGTCTTTGTGGCTTTGTGGTGAAAAACGGTTTCCGGACCCGGATTATTCGCTTTCCGCCTCGGCTTCCACCACCACGCGCACCGGCACGGAGACTTCGCGGTGCAGCCGGATGGGCACCTCGTACTCGCCGACGGCCTTGATGGCGTCGTCCAGCTGAATCTTGCGCTTGTCGATTTTGATCTTGTGCGCGGCCAGGAAATCCGCGATGTCGATGGCGGTGACCGACCCGTAGAGCGAGCCGCCCTCGCCGGCCTTCTTCCGGATCACGACCGGGATCTTGACGATTTCTCTGGCCACGAGGCTCGCGGCTTCCTTCTCGCGGTGGTCGCGGCGCGCGTGCGCCAGCCGCTCGATTTCAACCACCTTTAGGTTGCCCGGCGTCGCTTCCACCGCCATTTTGCGGGGGATCAGGTAGTTGCGCCCGTAGCCCGGCGCGACCTTGACTACCTCGCCGACCTTTCCAAGATTGTCCACATCCTGTCTCAATATGACCTTCATGGTTCAACCTCTTGCAGTACCGATCAGTCCGAGATGAAGGGGAGGATCGCCATGTGCCTGGCGCGTTTGATGGCCTCAGCGAGCTGCCTCTGGTGCGTCGAGCAGACGCCGCTGATCCTCCGCGGCAGGATCTTCCCGCGCTCCGGGATGAAGTGGGAGAGCAGCTTCCCGTCCTTGAAATCGATGTAAGTGATCTTCTCGGCGCAGAACTTGCAGATTCTCTTGCGCCGGATGGCGAATCTTCTGGGACCTGGCATGGATCTTGTTACCTTTCCTGGGGCGGTCTCTCGGGCGTCGGCAGCGGCCGCCTCCCCCGGAGGGGCCCTGCGGCATGTGCGCTGCAGGCCTTCGACACCGCCACCCGCTTGATCTGATTGAATGAAACCAAAACCACTTATGCCGGAGCCGCTTCGGTGCCGGCATCCGTTTCCGGTGCACGCGATTTCCTGGCCAGGCTCTTTTTCTGCCGCATGGCCTTGAGCTTCTCCGCGCGCTTCTGATCCTCGTCGATGCGCACCGAGATGAAGCGGAAAACGTGGTCCGCCACTCTGAATCGGCGTTCGAGTTCGGCGATCATGGCGCCGTTGCCCTCGAGGGTCAGGACCACGTAATAGCCTTCGCGGAACTTCTGGATCCGGTAGGCCATGGCTTTCTTCCCCCAGTTGTCGACCTTCAGCACCTTTCCTTTCTTGCCTTCGATCACGGTCTGCATCTGGGCGATGAAATCATCCAGCTCCTCTGTCGTCAGGTTCGGAGCGGCGATGAAAACAACTTCGTAAATTCTCACAGGCTTATCTCCTTGCTACTGCTTCAAGCGTTGAATACCGACATGGCCCGGGAGATCCCGTCGGTGACGATTGTCCCGACGGCATCGGCGGCCCTTTCCAGCATGTCTCGCAGTTCCTCTTCGCGGGCAGGGGGAAACTCGGACAGCACGAAAACCGCCTTGTCTTCGGGCATCTCGTCCTCCCCTATCCCCAGCCGCACGCGGGGGATCTCCTCGGTGCCGAGCACGGCAACCACCGACTCGACCCCGTTGTGCCCGCCCGCGGATCCCCGCTCGCGGATCCTGATCCGGCCGAAAGCCAGGTTCAGGTCGTCGAACACGAGGATGGCATCCTCCGGCCCGAGGTTTGCCTCGGAGAGGAGCAGTTGCACCGCGCGGCCGCTGAGGTTCATGTACGTCAGCGGCTTGGCCAGGGTCACGTCTTCAGCCCCGATCTTCCCCGTGCAGATCAGCGACTGGCACTGCGTCGACCATTTCCCCGCGCCCGCCTGCCGGGCAAGCCGGTCCAGCACCATGAAGCCCGCGTTGTGGCGGGTCCGCTCGTACCTTTCGCCCGGATTGCCCAATCCGACCAGGAGTTTCACGGGGTTGCGCCGGCCGCCGGCGGCTCTCGCCGCAGCCGGCTTAATCTTCCTCTTCCTCTTCCGCAGCCTTGCCCTTGCGGATCACTTCGGGCTCGGCCTTCGCTTCTTCCGCGGGCGCTTCCTCGCCGGCAACTTCCTCCTTCACCGGCGGCAGGATCATGACGATGACCACTTCCGGATCGGACAGTATCTGCACCCCGGGATTCACCGGCAGATTCTTAACCCGGATATAGTCGTCGATCTCGAGCTGGCTGACATCCACCTGGATCGACTCCGGGATATCCGCCGGCAGGCACTCCACGTCCACGGACCGCGTCACCACATCCATGATGCCGCCGGCGTTTTTCACCCCTTTGGCTTCGCCGACGATCTCGATGTCGACCGACAGCTCGAGTTTCCGGTCCATCGACAGCGCGAAGAAGTCGGCGTGGATGAGCTTGCCCTTCACCGGATCCAGCTGGTAGTCCTTCACCATGGCGTTGACCTGCTCGCCGCCGTCGATGCTCAGGGCAAAGATTGTATTGTGGCCCGAACTCGAGTGCAGGATGTCGGAGATGACGTGGGGATCGACCGAGACGGCGACCGGGGTTTTCCCGGGCCCGTACATGACACCGGGGATCCTGCCCGCAACCCGCAGCCTCCGGTTGACGTTCTTGCCCTGGGCGGTGCGGCTCCGGGCTTCGACAACATACTGTGACATGAAAAGCGGCTCCTTCCTTGCTTGGGTCCGCGACCCTTAGACAAATAGATTGCTGACGCTCGTCTCTTCGTGAATGCTCCGGATGGCCTTCGCGAGCAGGCCGGCCACGCTGAGAAAAGTCATGTTCGGCAGAACCCTGGTCTTGTCCGTCGGTATCGTGTTGGTCAGGATGATCTCCTCCAGCCGGGCTTTTCCGATCCTGTCCATGGCCGGGCCGCTCAGGACTGCGTGCGTGGCGCACGCCAGGATCCTGTTCGCCTTCTTCTTCTTCAGCGCGTGGACGGTATTCACCAGGGTTCCCGCCGTATCGATCATGTCGTCGCAGATCACGATGTTTCTTCCGCCCACCTGTCCGATCACGTTCATGACCTCCGCTTCATTGGGCGAAGTGCGCCGTTTGTCCACGATGGCCAGGTCGGCGTTCAGCCGCTTCGCGAAGGCGCGCGCCCGCTCGACACCCCCCGCGTCAGGCGAGACGATGGTCAGGTCGGGGAGCTTCAGCTTCTGCAGGTGCTGGATGAGGACGGGCGCGGCAAACAGGTGGTCCACCGGAATGTCGAAAAAGCCCTGGATCTGGCCCGCGTGCAGGTCCACGCAGAGGGCCCGGTCGGCGCCCGCCGCGCTGATCAGGTCCGCGATCATCTTGGAGGATATGGGTACGCGGGGCTTGTCTTTGCGGTCCTGCCGCGCGTATCCGTAGTAGGGGATGACGGCGGTGATCCTGGCGGCGGAGGCGCGCTTGAACGCATCGATCATCAGCAGCAGCTCCATCATGTTGTCGTTGACGGGGCTGCAGGTGGGTTGAATGACGAAGACGTCCTTGCCCCGGACGTTTTCCAGGATCTGGAAATAGAGCTCGCCGTCGCTGAAGGTTGTCAGGCAAGCCCTGCCGAGCGGCATTTTCAGCTTGCGGCAGATATCCTTGGCGAGCGGAATGTTCGCGTTTCCGGAAAAGACCTTGAGCTCGCCGATGGACGAGCGGCAACCCGTGTGGATCATCTTTCTGCCCTATTTGCGGAACGCACAAAACTGGCTGGGGCGGGAGGATTCGAACCTCCGAATGCAGGTTCCAAAGACCTGTGTCTTACCGCTTGACGACGCCCCAGCAAAATACCCTGAGAGCCGGCGGCTACCCGAACATGCGGCGGACATATGCAGCGCGAGAAAGGGTCTTCGCCGGAAACACCCGCCAGGTCCCCCGGCGTGCTTTCCCGGAGGCCGCGAGAGCTGACTCCTCATCCAAGAAGAATCCGAAGACAGAGGATCCGCTGCCCGACAGCAACGCATTGTCCGCCCCGGCCGCGAGCAGGAAGTCTTTGGCTTCCCGCACCGCCGGGTGGGCAGGGAGGATCGAAGTCTCGAAATCGTTAAAGATCCCAGCCGTGCAATCCTCACCCGACTGCAGACGGCTGCGGAAACTGCGTATTTTATGGGCCGACTCCCCGGAAGTCAACTTCAAATTCAGCGACCGGTAGGCGTCCGCGGTGGAGATCTGCACGCCGGGATAAATCACGAGCAGGTGCGCCGTCCGGTGGTCGGTCAGGGGAGTGATCTCCTCGCCGCGGCCGGTCCCCAGAGCCGTTCCCCCTTCCAGGAAAAAGGGCACATCCGATCCCAGCCGCGAAGCCAGCCTCTCCAGCTCCTCCCGGGGCATGTCCAGCCCCCAGAGCCGGCTCAGCCCGAGCAGGGCGGCGGCAGCGTCGCTGCTCCCTCCGCCGAGGCCCGATCCCGTCGGGATGTGCTTGCGCAGGGTGATCTTCGCGCCGGCGCTCACCCGGCCCGCCTCCGCGAGCAGGGTCGCGGCCCGCCACACCAGGTTGTCCTCCGCCGGGACCGAGGGCAGATCCGGGCAGTCGAGTTCGAGACGCCCCGCTTCCTGGAATTCCAGCTGGTCGTGAAGGTCGATGCTCTGCAGGATGGTTTCGATTTCGTGATAGCCGTCGGCCCGCCGGCCGAGAACCGCCAGGGCGAGGTTGATCTTGGCGTGTGCGCGGGCAAGCAGGGACAGGCGGCTCACAGGCGGTTCTTTTTGCGCGGCGCGTCCTTGAGCTTCCGGAGCTTTTGCTGCGTCCTCCGGATTTCTTCCTGCTCGGTACCGTAATCGAGCGAGAGCTTCCAGTAGTTCTCCGCCTTGGCGTAGTCGCCCATCTGGAAGTAGAGATCCCCCAGGTGGTCGAGGATTACGGGGTCGTTTCGCACGAACTCCACCGCCCGCAGCAGGAACTCCTCGGCTTTCTCCAGTTCGTTCAGTTTGAAGTAGGCCCAGCCCAGCGAGTCCAGGTAGGCGCCGTTGTTGGGCTCCAGTTCCAGAGCCTCCCGGACGTAATCGACCGCCTCCTGCAGCCGGATCCCCCTGTCGGCCAGCATGTAACCGATGTAGTTGAGGGCATTCGCGTTCCGGGGATTCTGCAGCAGCACTTCCTTGAAGAGCCTCTCGGCCTTGTCGAAGTGCTTCTGCCGCTCGTACACCGAGCCCAGTTGAAACTTGATCCGCTCGCTGTCCAGTTTTTTCTCCTCGGCGCGCAGCAGGATCTTTTCTGCATCCGCGAACCGCTTCCCCTGGACATAGATCTGGCTGAGGTTGACGTAGAGGTCGACGTTGGCCGGATCATCCTTCAGCCGGCGCAGCAGTATCTCGGCGCCCTCCTTCGCCTTTCCCGCATCGGCGAGAGCGCGCGAATACACCAGGGCCATACCCGTGTCGTCCGGATTCCTCTCGTACTGCTGTCTGCCGAGGGCCAGGGCCTTGTCGTACTGCCTGTCGACCCTGTAGGCATTCACGAGATAGAAGGCCATCCGCGGATTCCCGGCGGCCTCGCCTTTCATCATCTCTTCGTAGATGGCGATGGCCTGCTTGAATTCGCCCAGGTCCTGGTAGGCGGCGGCCAGGTGCTGCTGGAAGACGGGCAGGTTGGCCCTGTGTTCGGCCGATCCGTTCCTGGCGTTCTCCACCAGCCGGGTGAAAACCCTCACGGCTTCCTGGAAATCCCCGCTCTGCTCGTAGGCGATCCCCAGGTAAAACTCCGCCTCCACCGGGGCCCGCGAGCTCGCGGCCGCGGCTTTGAGAGTTTCGATCCCTTTAAGGAACTGCCTGGCCCCCACTTGCGCCCGGCCCAGCAGGATCTGGGTCGGATAATCCCCGGGTTCCTGCTCCGCCACGCTCTCGATCACCTGCAAAGCCTCGTCGAATTCGCCCTCGTCGATGAGGATGGCCGCCAGCTGCCGTTTGATGAGCGGATTGTCTCCCGATTGTTCGAGCGCTTTTCGGTAGAGTCGGATAGCCTCCTCGTTCTTGTGCATGCCGGCGTAGGCGTTGGCGAGATTGACGAGGTTTTCCGCCGAGGTCGGCCGCCGGTCGACGGCTTTGAGCAGGTACTCGATCTTCTTTTCCTCGTTTCCGATGCTCTCGTAGTATCCGGCGATCGCCTGGTAGCCGGCATCGATGTTGGGGACCAGCTCCTGGAATTTCTCGAATGCCGCGATCGCCTTTTCCGGCTCCTTGAGCTTGAAATAGACTTCTCCCAGCCGGTAATAGGCCCTCTCATCCCCGGGCGCGGCTTTCTTCATCTCCTCGAGTTCGCCCGCCGCCTTCAGCAGGTCTTCCCTGGAAACCTGCCGCGTGCGGCCGCTCGGGCTCAGGTAGACGTTGGCCAGCAGCCACCGGGGTTCGGGATTTTTCGGATCAAGGCGTGCAGCCTCCTCTGCCATGGCAACGCCCTCGCGGAGGTCGCCGGCCTGGAACAGGAGGGAAGCCAGCGCTACGTGCAGCTCGGAACTCAGGGCATCGTAGAGGAGCGCACTGCGCACTTCGGACAGGGCCTTGCCCAGGTCTCCCTGCTCCTGGTGCCAGCGGGAGAGAGCGAAATGATAGTAGCTGCGCGCGCGATCCTGCGGTTGCGGCTGCTGGAGCGCCCGATCCAGATCGATGCCCGTCTGCGACCCGGGTCTGGCCTGGGCGCTTACGGTCGGGGCTGGAAGGGTGATTGCGGCGGAAAGCAGCAGCAATCCGGCAGGGAGGAGTTGCCGGGGGCGGATTGTCATAGACTTTATACTTCCTCGCTTCCTTTTGTTGCGTGTACGCACGAATTATTGCACACGCATTTCCAGGCTGTCAAACCTCGGTATTACAGGGATTTCGGGCAATCCACCCGTGCCGCAACCAGCCTCCGCGGCGATTTCGTGGCTCAATTCCGCGCAGTGCCGTTAGAAGTTTTGAACGGCCGGGAAAGTCCCCGGCCCGAAAAACCCAGTAACAGGAGGAAAAAATGCAAACCACGAAGATGCAGCTTGCCTGCCTGCTGATGATCGGCTTTGCCCTGGCGGTCTGTCCAACGGCCGCGCTCGCCCAGCAGGGCAAGGCGCCGGGCACCGGGGAAAAGATCAACCTCAACACCGCCACGATCGAGCAACTCCAGACGCTGCCGGGGATCGGACCCGCAACGGCCAAGAGCATTCTCGACTATCGCGCCAAGGTGGGGAAGTTCAACAAGGTGGAAGAGATTCTCAACATCAAGGGGATCGGCGAGAAGAAATACCAGCAGATCAAGGACCGGCTGACCGTCTGACGCGGCGGTTGCTGCCCGCGGACCGGATCAGGTCGAGGCCACGAATTGCACGAAAGCCCGCGGCAGGTCGTGCAATTCGTGGCTGCAGGCGCCTTTGGGCGCGGCGGCGGAGCCTGCCGGCCCTACTCTCCGGTGAAGGTGATGCGCGGGTGGACACGGACCCAGCGCGCCGGCTGGGCCACGGGAGACACGAAGGTCTGGATCCGCTGCGCTATGGCCACCAGCTCGCCCGCCGCATCCATGAGGCGGTACTCGTCGGCCTCCCACGAACTCGTGAGCAGGTTGAGATCCATGCCGTGGCACACTTTCCCGCGGTCCCCGCCGGAGAGGACGATCGCGGGGATCTCGGGCAGCAGCTTGCGCAACGGGATGACCCGTTCCAGGAAATAGTCGCGCCCGAAGAACTCCTCCCCGCGGCTCATCGGCGTTGCCTCTTCGATCGCGAAACTGCCGCTCCTGACCCGCCTCAGCCGCGCAAGGTGCGCGCCGCAGCCATATTCCCTGCCCACGTCGTGGGCCAGGCTGCGCGCATAGGTCCCGGCTGCGCAGTCCAGCTCGAACTCGACCTCCGCTCCCTTCACCTCCACGAGCCTGAGGGACTTGATGGTGACCTCCTTGACCGACTCCTCCATGGAGATTCCCTGCCGGGCGTAAGCGTAGAGCGGTTTCCCCCGCACTTTTTTCGCCGAGAACGGCGGGACGGTCTGGCTGACGGTTCCGACAAACCGCTCGAAAATCCCGGAAATCCGGGTGGCATCCACCTGGGGACAGGTGTCTTCGCCGAGCGCCTCGCCCTCCAGGTCGAAGGTGGTCGTGGCGAATCCGAAGCGCATGGCGCCGCGGTAGAACTTGTCCGAGGCCAGGTAGTAGCTTGTGAGCCGCGTGGCGCGCCCGAGGGTAAGAGGAAGGACGCCGGTGGCGAACGGATCGAGGGTTCCGGTGTGCCCCACCTTTTTCACCCTGGTGAGGTTACGAATTTTGGCCACGACATCGTGCGATGTCCAGCCCTCGGGCTTGTCGATCACCAGGACCCCGTCCATCAATCCTCCTCCCGGATCTCTTCCAGCAAGCGGTCGATTCTCTCCCCGTAATCCTGCGAAGTGTCCTCGTGGAATTCGATCGCCGGCAGGTACTTGACCCTTATGCGCTGGCCCAGTTCGTGGCGGATCCAGCCTGCGGCGTGGTTCAGCGCCTTGAGGTTGTCAGCCCGCTGCCGGCCGGACCCCATGACGGAGATGAATATCCGCGCGTGCTTCAGGTCCGGACTCAGGTCCACCCCGGTGACGGTGACAAAGCCCACCCGCGGATCTTTCAGCCCCCGTGACAGCAGCAGGCTGACCTCGTGCTGTATCTGCAAGGCGATGCGTTGCGGTCTGCGTGAAACTTGCATGGTCTCTCACGGATCGATGAACGTGACCTGGACGTCCACGATCAGCTCCTCGAGTATGTCCTCGGCCTCGCGCACGAACTGCCGGGTGGCCCTTTCCAGCACCGCGTGGTCTCCCCCCACCGTGACGGCTGCCAGCCGGGATCGCTGCCACAGGTCCTGGAAATCCACTTCAGCGATCGAAAAATTGGTCTTTGCCCGGAGACGGTCCTTCGCCTTGCGCAGGATCATTCTCTTTTCCTTCAGCGATTGTGCGTAAGGCAGATGAAGATCGAGGGTGCAGTAGGCAATCGGCATGGTGGCCACCGTAGGGCAATCAGGGGCAACTGCGTCCGCCTGGGCCGGCTCAGAGCGAAGTCGGCTTGATTTTCTCGATGACGTAGGCTTCGATGATGTCGCCGATCTTCACGTCCGAAAAGTGTTCCAGGCCGATACCGCATTCGTAACCCGATTTGACTTCAGAGGCGTCATCCTTGAAACGCCGCAGCGAGGCGATCTTCCCCTCATGGATCACCACGTTGTCGCGGAGCAGCCTCACCGCCGCGTTTCTCCGGATGATTCCGTCCACGACATAGGAGCCGGCGATGTTGCCGTACTTGGGCACACGGAAGGTGTCGCGCACCTCGGCCCGGCCGACGTACTTCTCCTGCGTCGTGTACTCCAGCATGCCGATCATGGCGTTCTTGATGTCGTTGGCGACGTTGTAGATGACGGTGTAGGGCCGGATTTCCACGCCCTCCAGGTCCGCCAGTTCCTGGGCCTTCTTCTCCGGCCTGACATTGAAGCCGATGATGATGGCGTTCGAGGCGGAGGCCAGGAGCACATCGGTTTCGGTGATGGCGCCCGCACCGCTGTGCAGGATCCGCACCTTCACCTTCTCGCTGCTCAGCTTGTTGAGGACCTCCGTCAGCACCTCCACGGAGCCCTGGACATCGCCCCGGAGGATGAGCGGGAGTTCCTTGACCTTCCCCTCGGTCATCTGGTTGTAGAGCGCCTGCAGCGACAAACGCGCCGACTTCTGCAGGGACTGCTCCCGGATCTTCTGCTGGCGGTATTCCGCGACCTGCCGCGCCTTGGTCGCGTCCTCGAACACCTGGAAGGTGTCGCCGGCCTGCGGCAGATCCTGAAGCCCCTGGATCTCAACCGGCATCGCGGGTCCGGCTTCGTCAATGGTGGTGCCGCGGTCGTTCATCAGGGCCCTGACTCTGCCGTGGACCGCCCCGGCGACAAAGGCATCGCCCCCCTTGAGCGTTCCGTTCTGCACGAGGACCGTCGCGACGCAACCCCGTCCCTTGTCCACTTTCGCCTCGAGAACCACGCCCGCGGCCAGCCGTTTGGGATTCGCCTTGAGTTCCTTCATGTCGGCCACGAGCAGGATCATCTCCAGGAGCAGGTCGAGGTTGTTCCGCTTTTTGGCCGACACCGGCACCGTGACCGTGTCTCCGCCCCAATCCTCGGCCAGCAGTCCCCGGTCCGCCAGCGCCTGCTTGACCTTGTCGATCTGCGCCTCCGGCTTGTCGATCTTGTTGATGGCCACGACGATGGGCACGTTGGCGGCCCGCGCGTGGTGGATCGCCTCCACAGTCTGCGGCATCACGCCGTCGTCGGCGGCGACGACGAGCACTACGATATCGGTCACCTGGGCGCCTCGGGCGCGCATGAGGGTGAAGGCTTCATGGCCCGGCGTGTCCAGGAACACGATTTTGCGGTTGTGGATGCCGACGTTGTAGGCGCCGATGTGCTGGGTGATACCCCCGGCCTCCGAGGCGGTGACGTTGGTTTCGCGGATCGCGTCCAGCAGCGAAGTCTTCCCATGGTCCACGTGCCCCATGATGGTGACGACCGGCGGGCGCGTTTCGTAGTCCTCGACCTTGTCCTCGACATGCTGCTGGGCCTCGGCCTCCTGCTCGAAACTGATCACCTCGGCCCGGAACCCGAATTCCGCGCAGACCTCCTTGGCCACATCCACGTCGAGCGTCTGGTTGATGGAGGCGAGGATGCCCTTGGAGATCAGCCTCTGGATGATGTACTTCGACTTGATCTCCATTTTCTCGGCGAGCTCCTTGAGGGTGACGCCCTCGGTGATCGAGATGGGCTTGAAATCCTCGGGCGAGGCGGGGGGCTTCGGCAGATCCGGAATCTTGACGACACGTTCCTGTACGGCAGGCTTCGCGCCTTTGCGCTTCAGGTGCCGCGGCGGGGCGGGGAAGCGTACACCGGCCGCCTTGTCCTCCTTGAGCGTCTTGAGCATGCGCACGGCATCGGCCGGCGTCGGCGCGTCGGCGCTGGTGCGCATCAGGATCTTGCTGCGCGTCTTGCGCACGACGATCTTCTTGGCGACCGTGCCGGGAGCGGGGACGCGCTTCTCCTCGATGTCAGCCGGGGCCGCCGGCGGTTCCGCCCCCGCTGCGACAACAGGTTCCTCCGCGGGTGCTTCGAGGGCCCCGGGAGCGGCGACCTCCTCGGGAGCGGCGACTTCCTCCGGCGCCTCCGGGACTGCTTCTGCCGCTTCGACCATAATCTCCTGCGCCACCTCCGCCAGAGCCGGCGCCTCCGGCTTGGGAGCTTCGAGGTCGATCCCTTCGAGTTGCTCGGTCTCGGGATTGTAGTGGTAACGGCCCTTTCGGGGCACCATTGCAGGGGCCGCGGGAGTCTCCACGGGCTCGGGTTCAGGCTTGGCTGCCGCCTTGCGCTTCCGGGGAGCCGCTGCCTTGGCCGCGGGCTTTTCCTCCTTGGCCGCCGCCTTCTTCTTGACCACCCCGGGTGTGGCGGCCTTCTTCTCCTTTTTCTCCTCTTTCTCTTCGACCGCCGCCTTTGCGGCCGCAGCTTTGCCCGCCTTCTTGGCGGCTTTCTTGGCGGCTTCGGCCTCCTTCTTCTCGGCCTCGGCCAGCATGGCCTGCTCCTGGTCGCGCTGCGCCTGGATCTTCTTCCTGATGGTCTCGGCGAAACTGACGTCGATCGGCGCAGAAGCTGAAAAAACGTACAGTCCCAGCCTCTTCAGCTCGCCGAGGATAACCTTGCTCTGAACGGAACATTCTGTTGCCAGGTCCGCGACCGTAATTTTTTCCATTAGTGCAACTTGCCCCTAAACGGTTTCCTGTCACCCAATGGACAGGTCAACCGCAAATGTTAAATCAACTCCGCGCCGGTTTTCAACCGGCCCTGCCGCGCGCCCGCAGGCGCGCTGTGGGAGATACCCGCCGATTTCCCCCGATCTGCGGCGCCATTCCCGCGGAGACGCGCCTGCCGGAATTGCCGCTGCGGTACGCGCTGCTACCGCATGTCCTCCGCAGGCTTTTCCTCCTCCGGGCTCGCAACCTCGCCGGCCTGGGGTGCTTCGTCAGCCTCGCCGGTTTCTTCCATCGACTCCAGGGGCGCAGCCGTAGCCGGCTCTTCCGGTGCCGCGTCGGGTTCTGGCGCCGCCGGCTCCTCCGGCGCCGCCGTGATCGGCCCTATCGCCGTGGGCAACTCCACCCCTTCCGGAACTTCGATCTCGACCTCCTCGTAAAGATCCCGCGCCGCCTCCATGATCTTCGCGGCGGTCTTGTCGCCGATGCCCTGGATTTCCTTCAGCTTCTCCTCGCCCATTTCGAGAATCTGCTCGACATTTGCAATCCCTTCATTTGCCAGCTTCTCGATGAGCTTTTCGCTGAGCCCTTCCAGCTCGCTCAGGGCCGTGGACGAAGACGTCAGCGACTCCATGATGCTGAGCACCTCCATGCGCTTCTGCTCTTCGCTCTTGATGTCGATCTGCCATCCGATCAGTTTCGAGGCCAGCCGGACATTTTGACCCTTCTTGCCGATGGCGAGCGATTGCTGCTTCTCCTCCACGATCACTTCCATCCGTTTTTCGATCGGATCGAGAATCAGGACCTTGGAAACCTTCGCCGGATTCAGCGCATTGGCGGCATACTGGGCAGGGTCATCCGACCACTGGACAATGTCGATTTTCTCTCCCCGCAGCTCGCGGATGACGGAGTTGATCCTGGAACCCTTGATCCCCACGCAGGCGCCCACCGGATCCACGTCGCGGTCCAGCGAGGCCACAGCCACCTTGGCGCGGTCCCCGGCCTCGTGGACCGCGCTCTTGACCACGATCGTGCCGTCGTAGATTTCGGGGATCTCCATTTCGAAGAGCCGGACGAGAATCTGCGGATCCGTCCGCGAGAGAATCACCTGCGGCCCCTTGGCGACCGGGAGCACTTTCACGATGACCGCCCTTATCCGCTCGCCCTGCTTGTAGGCCTCCGCCCGCGACTGTTCCCGCCAGGGGAGCAGCGCCTCGGTCTTGCCGATGTCGATGATCATGTCGGGACCCTCGAACCGCTTCACCACCCCGTTGATCATCTCCCCGATCTTTTCGGAGTATTCGTCGTATATGTTCTGCCGCTCCGCCTCGCGCACTTTCTGCAGGATCACCTGCTTGGCGGTCTGTGCCGCGATCCTGCCCAGGACGTCCAGCGGCTTCGGGATCTCGACCGTGTCGTCCACCTCCAGCGTCTCGTCCACGTCCTTTGCCTCTGCGAGCGACATCTCCAGCAGCGGATTCTCGACCGTCTCGACGATCCGCTTGATGGCAAAGATCTCCACCAGACCTGTCTCGGGATCAAAGCGCGCCCCGATCTCCTCGTTGGTCTTGTAATACTTGCGCGCTGCGGCCACCATCGCGTCTTCCAGCGCGGTGATGATGATCTTCGAATCGATGTTTTTCTCTTTGCTGATCTGACTGATGGTCTGGGCAATGATGTTCGTCATGATTCATTCCTTGGCCTGGCCGGCCTATATCTCTATGAGGAGATTTGCCTTCTCGATGTCCGGCAGAGCGATTTCTACCTGCCTTCCCGGCGCCAGTTCCACACGCACGCGTCCCCCATCAACCCCCAGGATCCTCCCCTTGAAATTCCTCTGTCCCTGGAGGGGAGCGCGTGTCCGGATCTTAATCCCCTTGCCCGAAAAACGCCGGAAGTCTTCCTCTTTCGCCAGGGGGCGGTCCAGCCCGGGCGACGAGACCTCGAGCGTGTAGCCGTGCTGAATCCAGTCCTCCACATCCAGCAGCACCGAAAAGCGCCTGCTGAAGCTCCCGCAATCATCCAGCGAGATTCCGCCGGGCTGGTCAATAAATGTTCGAACGATCGTGCGGCTGCCGCTGCCTCTGACCTCGACCAGGACAACTTCCATTCCCATCGAGGCGGCGAGTTTTTCGGCCAGAATGGATATCTTCGCTTCGAGAGCTTCCCGCTGCTTCGTTTCCTCTTGCTGGGCCATTCTTGACCCCAAAAATAAAAAAGTGGGCGCCCGCCCACTTTCCACTCTACAAGCTAGCCGAGGAAGTATACCCAAATCGGCCTGTCAGATCAAGGCGGGACTTCCGGTGGGGTTCAGCGCCCTCGCCCGCTTCGCCGCGGCTTTCCGCCGGCTGCTCTCACCGGCCGGCTCTGCGCCCCTTCCCGTCACACCGGCGACAGTATAACCCCGGCGCACCTTCCGCCGGTCACTTCTTTGCCGGGCCGGCCTCCTTTTTTTCGGTCTCGGCTTCGGGCTCCAAAAACTCCGCTTCGCCGCGGCTCAGCCCCTCCAGGACCTCGGCCGCGGCCACCCTTACCGTCCGCTCGCCCTCGAGCCGGGCATAGACGCCTTCGCCGGTCCTCCTGCCGAGGGAAAGATCGGCCTGCACCACGCCTGCCTTCTTCAGGACGACGCGGGCCGCAGGCTTCTCGAGCCCGTAGGCCGCCGGTTCTTCCGGCCGGTCGATGAAGCGCAACACGGGCTTCTGCAGCAGGTCGAGGATCCCGCTGACGGCATCCCAGCGCGCCTTCTTCCGCTGTTCCCCGACAAGCCAGTCGGCACCCGTTTCCGATTTCGCGAATTTCACCGTCCCCGTCGAGTTGGAGAGGACGACCTCATCGATCTCCCAGCGCTGAAACAGCGCAAGCGATTTGTCCCTCAGTTCCTCGACCGTTTTGGAGAGCTGGTCCACCAGTTCGCGGCTTACGAAAAACAGCTCCTCTCGCGAAGCGTCTCTCGCCAGGAAAACCTCCCTTCCGGCTTCGGCTGTGCCCTCGGTCTCCTTGCCCGGCTGCCCTTGCGCGGGTCGGCCGGCCGGCCGCTGCAGTTTCGTCTTTTCCAGGCCCACGGCCAGCTGCTTGAAGGCGCGGTCTTTCCCCACGGCGAGCTTCACCTGCAGCAACGGGGCAGCGAAACCAAGATCGGGATAGGCCGCCGGGTTCTCCTCGAAAAACTCCTCGACGCGCCCGTTCGCCAACGCGCCCAGCATGGACGCCACCTGCGAAGTCTCCGCCGCGTGCCGCTGGTCGCCCTCCAGCCACCAGCGGTCGCCTTCCTTGGCGAGCTTCAGAGTGCCTTTGGCGCTCCGGATCTCCAGCATGTGGGTGTCGTATTGATCGAAGTTCAGCACCGCGCGGTTCCTGAAGTCGTCCAGCTTCTTGGCGAAGCCGCCGGCCACATGGCCCCCGACCAGGAAGACCTCCTTGCCCTCCTCCAGGACGGCGTATGTGGAACTGCCCGCTGGGTTTTTGCCGCCGAATCTTATGGCATGCCGCTTTCCGTCCTGGGTTGCAAACCGGAGCACCTGCTCGGGCGGCTCCAGGCCGTACCTGGACAGGTCGGAGGCTTCTGCCTCGACCGTTGCTTCGCGGCGGATTCCGGCGGCGGCGGAGGCGATCCGGTCCGCTTCGTCCCCGTCCGCCGAAAGCCGGCGCGGCGCGGAGATGATCCAGCCCTTGTCGTCCACACGATCCAGGGTCAGAGTCTCCCCGGCGGACGTCAACTCCAGCTGCCGGATGTCGCCGGCGTCGACGTTCCAGAGCCTGTTTTCCTCCTCTTTCGCTTTTTCCCGCTCCGCGCCTCCCCTGTACTCATAGAAATAAAGGAAGGCTCCCAGCCCGAGGCAAAGCGCGAACAGAACGAGTGTTCCCTGGAAGCGCATCTATCTCCTCCGCCTGGCCCAGACGATGATGCCCGCGGCCAGCACGGCCCCCGGCAGCAGGAATACCGTGATAATCCTCAGCAAGCTCTGCTGGCTCTGCGTGAGCACCACGCGCCGGTCCTGGGGGGACTTCGGCCTGATGGAGATCAGGCCTTCGTCCTGGCTCAGCCAGCTGACCATGTTGAGAAACAGATTCCCGTTCCCCTGGGACTGGAATGAGGGCACGGCGGCAAAATCAGAATCTCCCACCACCACCATGCGCGCCGTGGGCGGCGAGCCGCCCTCGGCCGGCGCCTTCGGCTCACGGCTGACGGCAAGGGCGAGGTTCAGCGGGCCCTGGATGTCGGACTTTTCGTCGAAATTCGCCTCGGAGCTCTTCAGGTCGGTCTCGCCCCAGCTGTTGGGATTGGCCTTGAGGACCGGTTCTATGCTGATGCCCTCCGGCTTGTCGCCGGCGATTTCCAGGGAGCGGGCGTAAGGGAAATAGGTCATCTGGTTGAATCTGTCCGTGATCCTGTGCCCCTCGTACTGCATTACCAGCGGGATGCTTGGTCCGGCTCCCATCAGCCGGCCTGCCCCGCTCACGTCCAGGACCACGTCCTCGTGGGGCACCACCCCCCAGGCCTTCAGAAACGGGGAGAGGGACGCCGCCGGCGATGGATCCACCATCAGCAGCAGGCCGCCGCCCGATTTCAGAAAGGTGTCCATGAACTCCAGTTCCTGCTCGAACGGCTCCGCCGTGGGCCCGGCCATTACCAGGACCCGCGCATCGGGAGGGACGCCTCCCTGGCTCACGAGGTTGACCGTCCCCACTTCGTAGCCCTGCTCCTCGAGCGCCTTCTTGGCGGCCGCATACCCGCCGCGGTCGCTCACGCCCGGGTCCTTTTCCCCATGCCCGAGAACAAAATAGATCTTCTTGGACTCCTGGCGCTGGACCTTTATGATGGCGTTGGTGATGTCCTCCTCCCGGATTTCCTCCGACCTCTTCTCGATCTTCTCCTGGCGTTCCCCGTAGAACAGGACCGCGGTCCCCGACTTCAGGGATGTGCCTGTAAAGGGATTGGTGAAGGTCCCGTAAACCGTCACGCCGAACTGGGCCGCGGTGTCGGGCCTCTTGTCGGGGTCGATGAATTCGAACTGCAGCCGGCGATTGCGCGTCCGGTATTCCGTCAGCAGCTGTTCGAGCGGAGGGTAGGAGCCGCCGGGGAAGAACGCCTTGATCTCGAGGTCGTCCACGAGCTGGTCGAGGACCTGGAGGGTCTGAGGCGCGAGGCTGTACTGGCCGCCTGCGGTCAGGTCGAACCTCTTGGCGTGCCGCTTCCCCAGGAAGTTGAGCCCCGACACCAGCGCGATGACCAGGATCACGGAGACCACGTAGTTGGTGGCGTATTTCGTCGACCGTTTCCCCAGGGCCGTCATGATCTGCCGGTAGTTGGCGGCAATCCCGGCAACCACCAGGACGCTGCCCGCGATAAACAGCGCCAGCGTCCACCGGTCCCAGACGTTGGTTACGGTGTAGCGGAGGGCCCCGGCCACGAGCACCAGCAACCCCACCGTATCGAGTTTCTGAAGTATCTTGTTCATCAGCTTTTCCACCGCATGGATTCAAGCGAGCGATAAGTCAGGAACAGACCAACGAAGGCGAAGGTCAGGTAAAAAACCACGTGCGAAGTGTCGATGACACCCTTGATGAAATCGTCGAGGTGCCCGATCACCGAGAGGTAGCTCAAAACGTCCCTCGTAACCCCCTCGGCCCCGCCCGCGAGGGCCTCGATGAGCCACAGGATCAGGATGGCGCCGAAGGTGATCACGACCGAGACGATCTGGTTTTCCGTCAGGGTGGAGATGAATAGACCCAGCGCGAGCAGGGCGGCGCCGTACAGGAAGAGGCCCAGGTAGCCTCCCAGGATCGGCTTCAGGTCGGGCTGCCCGTAGATGAACAGCGCGGACATCGTCAGGCCGCTGGCGCAGAACATCACGAGCAGGAAGGTGACGCCGGCCAGGTATTTCCCCATCATGGCCTGGAAGTTGCCCACGGGCGTGGTCCGGAGCAGCTCGATGGTGCCCCGCCGCTTCTCCTCGGCGAAGAGCCCCATAGTGAGCATGGGGATCATGAAAAGCAGCACCACGCTGGTCGTCCCGAAAAAACTCCGGCTGACGATCCCTGGAACGTCCACGGGCTGCGCACCCTGGCCGAAGCCCTGCATCATGGTAGACTGCACCACGGCGGTGAGCATGGAGAAGAAGAACACGCCGGACAGGAACAGAAAGACCGTCAGCACCACGTAGGCAATGGGAGAAACGAAGTAAGACTTCATTTCACGCTGCCAGATGGCCAGTATGTTTTGCATATCACGCGCCCTCGACTTCGTTGAACAGGCTTGCGGATGCCCGTCTATTCCCTCGTCACGAGGTTGATGAAAACGTCCTCCAGGCTCAGCGAGATGCCCCGCAACTCGAGCAATCCCCACCCCTGCGAAACCACCGCCTGGGCCAGCGCGCTCCGCAGGTCGCTTTCCAGCCTGCACTCCACGGTGTAGTCGGCGGCCGGACCCTGGCCGTCTCCAGCCTGGACGCTGAGGACGCCGTCAATGCTCCGCAGCTTTTCGAGCACGGCTTCCCGGGGCCCGTCGATCTGCAGGGCGATTCTCTCCGCGCCCTTCATCTGGTTGGTCAGGCCCTGCGGGGTATCCTGCGCGACTACCTTCCCGCGGTCGATGATGACGACGCGGCTGCAGGTCATGCTCACCTCGGGGAGTATGTGGGTCGACAATACGACCGTGTGTTCCCCGGCCAGGTTTTTTATCAGGGATCGCACTTCGAAAATCTGTTTGGGGTCCAGGCCGATCGTCGGCTCGTCCAGAATGAGGACTTCCGGGTTGTTGAGCAGGGCCTGGGCCAGCCCCACGCGCTGCTTGTAGCCCTTGGAGAGCTTGCCGATGATTCTGCGGCCCACATCGCCTATGCTGCACTTCTGCATGACGTCATCGACAGAGGACCGCCGCCGTGCCGAAGGCACCCCCTTGATCCGGGCCACAAAATTTAAGTAGGAATTCACCGTCATCTCAGGATATAATGGCGGGCTTTCCGGAAGGTAGCCGATCCGCCGGCGGACATCGATGCTCTCTTCGAAGACATCGTACCCGGCGACGCGTGCCGTACCCTCCGTGGCAGGCATGTAGCAGGTGAGGATGCGCATGGTTGTGGTTTTTCCCGCGCCGTTCGGGCCGAGAAAGCCGAGTATTTCTCCCTTCTCCACCCGGAAGGAGATGCCGTCAACGGCTCTGTGCTGATTGTAGACCTTGGTGAGATTTTCCACTTCGATCACGCCTGAATCCTCCTGAAGGATCAATAGCGAAAGCAGAAATGATATTGAATCGGCCCGAGGGAGTCAATCGGGCTGCGAGGGCTCACGGGGCAGGGGGGATTGGAGGGCGGCTTGAAACTACCGATGCGTTTTCTGCGGATTGCGACAAGGATCCCGCAGAGCCCGGGTGAGGGCAGAGAGAAATTTCACATTTCAGAGGAAGATTTTTCCGGCGATCTCGTCCAAGGATTGCCAACAGAGATGCCAGGGTCGAACATTAAATGGGAACCGGGCGGCAGCACACGGCGTACTATCACGGAAGACAACCCTCGCGACGCCCGGCGCGGCGGATCGGTTCTGAAGTTTCGCAACCGACGGCTGAAACATTTTAAGGTCATACATATCTGATATTCTAGGCTCTGTCTCGGGTTTGGTGGCCGGCCGCCAAGGCCTCGGCCGTAGAGGTCAAGTAATCAACAGCGGGGTGCCGGGTAGTGGTACATCGGCGCCCTGCCGGGGGTTGGGTTCTTATGCAAATGGTTGATTGTGAAGAACGTGAAGAGGTTGAGGTATCGGACGATTTCGACGGTGCTGAAGAAGTGCGCGCGTCCGGGGATCACGACTCGGACCGGTTGCCGGGTCTGACCCGCGAAAATTACGTGGATCGGGTGCGCTTCCCTCGCACGCCGGTTGAGAACCGCCTGGCCACGAAAGGGGAAGCATCGTCCGCCGCTCCGGATCCCCTCTACATATACTATCGCAGCATGAGCAAAATCCCCCTTCTGACGCGCGAGGAGGAGGTCTATCTGGCCAAGAAGATCGAGTCGGCGCAGACGAACATCCTGCGGCTGCTGGCGCTGACCTCGATCTCGTCCGCCCAGGTATTCCGGATGGCCGATCAGCTCAGCCCGGCACCCACCGAGACGACGGACGAGGAGGGGAGTGCCGGTCCGGAGGCCGGCCTGGCCAGGGAAAAGGAGCTTCGGAAGATCACCGGCCGCCTCAAGCAGCTGGAGGTCCGGCACCGCGCGCTGAAGGAGGGCCTGAAAAAAAAGAAGTCTCGCAACGGCGACCGGCAAAAGGAGCTCGCCAAGATCCAGAAGTGCCGCGAAGCCATCTTCGCGCTCTTCTCCCGCATCGACTTTTCCGAGTCCCAGGTGCATTCGCTGGTGCGGCGGCTGGAGGAGGTCCTGCAGGAGATGAACGAGTGCGAGCTGCCCAAGAGCCGGCCCGTGGACCGGAGGACCAAGGCGGTACGCGAGGCGATTGCCCGCCGGAAAAGCCTGGAGGCACAGCACCTGACCAACACCATGGAGCTGGGCCGCATTCTCGGTTTGATCCGGGAGAACAAGGCACAGATGGCCCACGCCAAGGATGAATTCGTGCGCGCCAACCTGCGGCTGGTCCTCAGCATCGCCAAACACTATTCCTACCCTGGTCTGGATCTCCTGGACCTGGTGCAGGAAGGCAACATGGGCCTCATGAAAGCCGTAGACAAATTCAACTACCGGCTGGGCCACAAGTTTTCGACCTATGCAACGTGGTGGATCCGTCAGAGCATCACGCGCGCCATCGCGGACCAGGGCCGGACCATCAGGGTTCCGGTGCACATGGTCGAGGCCATGAACCGCGTGCTGAAGACCTCGAACGAGCTTTCCAAGCGGCTGGGGCGGGAGCCCACCGTTCACGAGCTCTCGAAGGAGCTCAAGACGCCGGTGGTCAAAATCACCCAGATCTTGAAAGCCGCGCAGGAGCCGATCTCGCTGGAGGCCAGTATCGCCGACAACAAGGACGCGGTGCTGAACAAGTTCATCGAGGACAAGACGGCGGTCTCCCCGGATGACGATGCCATGAGGCGCAGTCTGCGCGAGGTGACCATGGCCGCTCTGCAGACCTTGTCTCCCCGCGAGCAGGAGATCGTCCGGATGCGCTACGGGCTGAACGACGCCGGCAAGGAATACACGCTGCAGGAGGTGGGCGAGCTTTTCCACGTCACGCGCGAGCGCATCCGCCAGATTGAAGAGAAGGCGCTGCTGAAACTGCGCAGCCCCTATCGCTCGAGCAAACTGCGTGAGTTCTCCAATTTCGTCAGCAAGAACTGACCCGACGTGACCGACGCGCCTGCAAAAAAGCCCCCGGGCTCCGGGGGCTTTTTCGTTTGCCCCTATTCGTTTCCTACCTGGCGTTGACGGCTTTCTTGAGATCGCTGCCCGCGGTAAACTTGGGAACCTTGCGAGCCGGGATCCTGATCATGGCCCCGGTCTGCGGATTTCTCCCGAGGCGCGCTTTCCGTTTGCCGACCGAAAAGCTGCCGAATCCGACAATGGTGGTTTTCTGCCCCTTCTTCAGTGATCCCGTGATGCTCTTCACCAGGGAATTGAAGGCCTTCTCCGCCTGGGTTTTCGTGATGGATGCATCTGCCGCGATCTTTGCAACCAGATCTCCCTTGTTCAAGGTGTCGCCCTCCTTAGATTCTCAGTTATCCGGATGGAATTTAGGCCACAGATAGCACCGCCGGTGACGCATGGTCAAGCGAAATGCTCGTTTTTCGAGCCTCCCGGTCGATACGAAATCCTGGGGAGCCGGAGGCACTCCCGCCTACTGGCGGTGTGGGGCCGGTTTTTGATAATCTGCGCGGCGCAGACCGTGCCCGGCCGGCGGCGGTAGCAAGAGGAATGCGCATGGCGAAAAAACCACTGTGCGTGGCCATCCTGTGGCACATGCACCAACCCGACTACCAGGATCCCCGCACCGGGGAGATCATTCTGCCCTGGACCAGATTCCACGCCATCAAGGATTACTACGACATGGCCGCCACCGCGGCCGAGATCCCGCAGATGAGCCTGACCATCAATATGGTCCCGACGCTCCTGGACCAGCTCGGCCATTATGCCGGCGGCCGGGCCACCGAAACCTGCATGTCCCTCTCCCTGCGGGAGCCGAATCAGCTGGACGAGAGGGAACGGGCCTTCCTCCTGAAGACTTTCTTCCAGCTGCCCTGGAAGCAGATGATCCTTCCCTACCCCCGCTACCGGGAACTCCACGACCGCCGCGGGCCGGAGGATCCGACCGGCACCTATTCAGCGGCGGTGAAGCGATTTTCGGCGCAGGACTACCGGGACCTGCAGGTCTGGTACAACCTGAGCTGGTGCGGCGACTGCCTGCGGAAGGACCCGGCCGTGGCCGGGCTGTTGCGCAAGGGGAGGGGCTTCAACGAGGCGGACAAGGAAGTCCTGTTCGAGCGCCAGCTCGCGTTCATCGGCACCATTCTTCCCCTGTACCGGAGCCTGGCGGAGGAGCGCAGGATCGAGCTGTCGGCATCGCCCTACTATCACCCCATCCTCCCCCTGTTGTGCGACGGCCGCTCCGCGAGGGAAGCTCTGCCCGGCATCAGCCTACCCTCGAGCAGTTTTGCGCACCCCGCCGATGCCCGGCGCCAGATCGACTCGGCCGTGCGCCGTTTTGCCGAGGAGTTCGGCCAGCCGCCCCGGGGCATGTGGCCCTCCGAGGGAGCCCTGAGCGCCGAATCGCTCTCGGTCGCAGCCGCCGCGGAAATCCAGTGGCTGGCATCCGACGAAGCCGTCCTCGCCAACTCCCTGCGCGAGTCGGGGATCCGGTTGAAGGATGCGCCCGCCCGGCAGTATCGGACCTACCGCTGGGGCGAGCGCGGTCCATGCCTATTTTTCCGGGATCACGAGCTCTCCGACCTGGTCGGGTTCATTTACTCGCGCTGGCACGCCGCCGATGCCGCGGCGGACTTCCTGGCTCGCCTCCGGGAGATTCACCGCTCCGTCCCGGATGACGGTACGCACTATGTCGTCCCGGTGATCCTCGACGGCGAAAATGCGTGGGAACACTACCCGAACAACGGCAAGGACTTCCTCGAGGCGCTCTACCGCGGCTTGACGGAAGCTGATTTCATCCGGCCCACGACCTTTTCGCAGTATCTGCAGCTCGAGCCGCACCGCGAGAGCCTCCCGACCTTCGTTGCGGGGAGCTGGATCTACGGGAACCTGGCCACGTGGATAGGCCACCCCGAAAAGAACCGCGCCTGGGAGTGCCTCGCCCTTGCCCGGCAGGTCCTCGCCGAGCGTGCAAGGGAGGAGGGGGACTCCGCCGCTCTCGCGGAGGCCTTTCGCCACATTCTGGTCGCCGAAGGCAGCGACTGGTTCTGGTGGTATGGCGACGACCACCAGACGCAGAACGCGGCGGAATTCGACGCTCTCTTCAGAAACCGCATAAAAAGCGCCTACCGCGTGCTCGGCCTCAAGTCCCCCTCGAACCTGGACCTGCCGATAAAGCAGGCCCGGGCCTCGACACAGTTCCGCAACCCCACTCAGACCATTCACCCCGTGATCGACGGCAAGGTCACCAGCTACTTCGAGTGGCTATCCGCCGGCTTCGCCGCCGCGGGCGGCGGCGACGCCATGCACCGTCTCGTGCGCTACCTCGAGATGACCTTTTTCGGCTACGACAAGGAATATTTCTACCTCAGGGTCGATTTCACCGAGGAGGCCCGGCGCAGGATGACGGACGCCACCTCCGTGCAGCTGGACCTGATCGGCCCCCTTGAGTGCCGCCTGCTTGCCGGAATGGAGGCCCCCACGCAATGGCAGATCCTCGAGTTTCAGAGCCCCGTCGAGGGAGCTGCCGCAAGCTTCGCCGGGGACCGGATCCTCGAGGCCGCGGTACCCCTGGCGGCGCTCGGCATCGACGGTCCGGACGAGGTGAGTTTTTCCGTTTCGATTTTTGAAAAGGGGCACGAGGTGGAGAGATTCCCCGCCAGCGGCTTCATCACGGTCCCGGTGGACCCCTGGGGGCTGGATCACTACGAATGGATGGTCTGAGACGGATGTTCCGCCCGTTTGCGGACCGGTTCCCCGCACCCGGGTGCGAGCCCGGGAGGCAATAATGTGCGGGACTTTCTCTGCGCACTCCTGCTACCATCGGCGCGTGGAACAGGAACCGCCCGGAGGCTCCGGGCTTCACCCGGAAATGACTGCAGGCTGAGCGTCCCGCCTATGCCAGAACTACGACACGACCCGATCCAGAAGCGCTGGGTAATCATCGCAACCGAAAGGGGCCGCCGGCCCGACGATTTCCCCAAGCAGGATGCGGCCCTGGCGGAAGGTTTCTGCCCCTTTTGCGAAGGCAACGAGGGCAAGACTCCTCCCGAGATCTATGCAATTCGCCCGAACGGCACCGGCCCCAACACGCCCGGCTGGGAGGTCCGCGTCGTGCCCAACAAGTTTCCCGCCCTCCGCATCGAAGGCGCGCTCGAACGCAAGGGCATCGGGGTGCACGACCGCATGAACGGCGTCGGCGCACACGAGGTCATCATCGAGACTCCCAGGCACGACATGGACATGGCGGACATGCCCGTGGAGGACCTCACGAAGGTTCTCTGGATGTACCGGGAACGGCTCGTGGATCTCCTGCGGGACGGACGTTTCAAGTACATCCTCATCTTCCGGAATCACGGCGCCGCGGCCGGGGCCTCGCTGGCCCACCCGCACACCCAGATCATCGCAACCCCGGTGACGCCGCTCACGCTGGCCGAGGAGCTCAATTCCGCGAAGCGGCACTACCAGGTCAAAGAGCGTTGCCTGTTCTGCGACATCCTCGCGGAGGAACTGGACAGGGAGGAGCGGATCGTCATGGCAAACGACGCCTTCGTCGCTCTGACCCCGTACGCCTCCCGCTTTCCCTTCGAGCTCTTTCTGGCTCCGCGCAATCACCACCACAGCTTCGCGGAAATCAGCGACGACATGCTCCGCGGCCTCGCCCGGACGCTGAAAGAGCTGCTGCAGAGAATCAAGAAATGCCTGAACGACCCCCCCTACAATTTTCTGATCCACACCATTCCCAACACGCGCGCCACGCCCAAGCGCACGGCTTACTGGGACACGATAACGGTCGACTTCCACTGGCATTTCGAGATCATTCCCCGCCTCACCAGCGTCGCGGGCTTCGAATGGGGAACCGGGTTTTACATCAATCCCACGGCGCCCGAAGAGGCCGCGAAATATCTCCGCGAGGTGGAACTGTAACCCGCGGAAGCCAGGAAAGCGGAGCCCGGGAATCAGCCGCGAATCTGCGCAATCCGCCGGCCCGGCCTGGTCCCGATGATCATGCCGGAGCGGCTGCGCGGGCAGCATTTAAGGAACCAGGATCCCATGAAACACACGCCAGCGCTTGACGTCGCAATGTTCTCGGCCGAGGCCACGCCCTTTGCGAAGGTCGGCGGCCTCGCGGATGTCGTCGGGGCCCTGCCGCAGAACCTGGAAAGGCTCGGCGCGCGCGTCTCGGTGTTCCTCCCCGCATACGGCGCGATCGACTTCGATGCCCACGGCATTCAACCCTTCCAGGAAATGCCCGCGTTTTCGGTGACGCTGGGAAAGGACGAAATCCCCGCCCGGGTCTACCGGACGGTCGTCCCGGGAACAGGCATCCAGGTGTTCCTGTTCGGCGGGCGCGATTACTTCTCCAGGGACGGGATCTACGATGACCCCAAAACCCGCATGGGCTTCGAGGACAACGCCGAGCGCTTCATCTTCTTCATGAAGGCGGGACTGCTGTTCCTGCGGGGACGGGGCATTCCGGTCCACGTCATTCACTGCCACGACTCCCACACGGCCCTCGTGCCCGGCCTTCTCCGCACCGTGTACCGGGACGATCCTTTCTTCGCGCGCACGGGCGTCCTGCTGACCATTCACAATCTGGCGCACCAAGGGCTCTTCCCGCCCCAAGCCCTCGCGCTGGCGGGGATTGCGTCCGAGCACTTCCATCCCGGCTCCCCCTTCGAGTATTGGGGGAAGCTGAACTTCATGAAGGCCGGCATCGAACTGGCCGACCTCGTGAACACGGTCAGTGAGACCTATGCCCGCGAGATTCAGGCGGGGCCCGAGTACGGCTACGGCCTCGAGGGCGTGCTCAAAACCCGGAGCGCCCACCTGAGCGGCATAGTGAACGGCATCGACTATACCGAGTGGAATCCCGAAACCGATCGGTGGATCCCCGCCAGCTACTCCGCGGACGATCTGGCCGGAAAGGCGATCTGCAAGCGGGAGCTGCGCCGCGACTTCGCCCTGCCCGAACCCGCGCGCGAAGTCCCGCTCGTCGGCATCGTCTCGCGCCTTGCCGATCAAAAGGGTTTCGATCTCATCGAAAAGGCGATGCGAGAACTGGCGGCCCTGGACCTGCAGTTGGTTGTGCTGGGCACGGGCCAGCAGAAATACCAGGATCTCTTCCAGGCTCTGTCGGACCGCCATCCGGAAAAGGTCGCCGCCCGATTCGTCTTCGACAACGCGCTCGCGCACCGGGTGGAAGCGGGAGCCGACATGTTCCTCATGCCGTCGAAATACGAGCCCTGCGGCCTGAACCAGTTGTACAGCCTGCGCTACGGCACCGTGCCCATCGTCCGGGCAACAGGGGGCCTGGCGGACACCATTATCGATTACGACGGCCGCACCGGGACCGGCTTCTCCTTCCACGAGTACTCGAGCGGCGAAATGATGACGGCCATCAGGCGCGCCCTGCGGCTCTACGGCGACCCTCCGGCATGGCGGAAGCTCGTTATCCGCTGCATGTCGCAGGACTGGTCGTGGCGGGAATCGGCAAAAAAATACCTGCGGCTGTACCAAAAAATATACAATCAGAGGCATGGCTAACCGACCGGAGCCGAGTGGCCCGGAAGGAGAAGCGGCCGAGGCGACGAGCAACCGCCATTCCGCGCCCGGGCCGTCCCGGACGCTCGCCCGGTTCCGATGGGAGCGCACCCCATGCCTGGCGCCGAACCGTCACTGCCCGCCCCGCCGGCGGCGTTCAGCCCGGAGAACCGGCTCGCCGAGCTGAGCATTCTCTACGAAGTAAGCCGTGCGCTCCAGCGCACCCTGGATGAGGAGCGGGCCCTCTACACGATTCTGGTCGGCGTCACGGCCGGCCACGGCCTGGGCTTCAACCGGGCCTTCCTGCTGCTGCTCGACACCGATGCCGGCCTGCTGCGCGGCCGCATGGCCATCGGCCCGGGCTCCCCCGAAGAGGCCTCCGTCATCTGGCGCGAACTGATGGAGCACCACCGCAGCCTCGGCGATCTCCTGGAAGCGTTGAACGAGGCCGGCATCCGCAGGGACGAGCGCGTGAACGAGATCGTCGCCAGGTTCGCGATTCCCCTCTCCGACAAAGACCACCCCATCATCCGCGTTATGAAATCGCGCGAAGCCTGCCGGACCGCCGGCGGCTACCATGAACCCCACGCCCTGCCGGCCGCTTCCGCGGTCGCCGAACTTCTGGGCACCGCGGAATTCGCGGTCGCGCCCCTGTACATGGCCGACCGCGAACTCGGGGTCCTGATTGCCGACAACTACTTCACCCGCGCCCCCATCGGCCTGCCGAGCCTGCGCCTGCTGCAGATCTACGCGCACGAGGCGAGCGGGGCCATTGAGAACTGCCGGCTCTACCGCGAGTTGCTCGAAAAAGTGGCCGCCTGCGAGAGCACGAATCGCGCCCTGCTGCAGAACCAGAAGTACCTGCTGCAGGCGGAGCGCCTGTCGGCGGTCGGGAAAATGGCCGCTCTGCTGGCACACGAGATCCGGACTCCATTGGTCTCGATCGGCGGATTCGCGCGCCGCCTGCTGCGCCGTTCGCCGACGGACGACGCGCGGACCGAGGAGCTGCAGATCATCGTGTCGGAAGTGGACCGGCTGGAGAAGCTGGTGCGGGAAGTTCTCGGCTACAGCCGGATGCCCGAACCGGACCTCAAGCCGGTGGACATCAACGCCCTGATTCACACCGTCGCGCACAGCATGCTCAGCGAACGTCCCGCGAGGCGGATCAAGCTAACGCTCCGGCTGGCATCGGACCTTCCCGGGGTGCCCGCCGACGAGGCCCAGATGCGGCACGCCCTGATGAACCTGGTGATCAACGCCATCGACGCCATGCCCGCGGGAGGGATCCTCACGGTCGCGACCTCGCTGCAAAAGGACTGCTGCGAGATCTGCGTGAAGGATACCGGCGTGGGAATAGTGAGGGAAAACTGGAACCGCCTGTTCACGCCCTTTTTCACGACCAAGGATTCGGGCACCGGCCTCGGCCTGCTCATCGTGTCGCAGGTCGTGAACAACCACAAGGGCTCGATCCGCTTCGAGAGCGAGCCCGGCAAAGGAACGTCGTTTTACCTGAGATTCCGCTTGACGCCTCAACCCGCCGCTGCGGCTCTCACCGGCGGGAGCTCCGAGCGGGTGCAGGAGGAGCGCTGAATGAAAACCATCCTAATCGTCGAAGACGACAAAAACCTGCGTAAGCTCTACCAGACCGAACTGGAACAGGAGGGCTACCGCACGCTGGTGGCGGAGAACGGGCGGCAGGCCCTGGATATTGTCGCGAGCGAGCCTCCCGACCTGGTCCTCATGGACATCAGGATGCCGGAGATGGACGGCCTGGAGGCCATGATCCAGATGCTGCAGGAAAACGAGAAGGTGCCGGTCATTCTGAACACTGCCTATTCCTGCTACATGGACAATTTTCTCGCCTGGGCCGCCGACGGCTACGTCATCAAATCCGGCGACCTCGAGCCGCTCAAGGGGAAGATCCGCGAAGTCCTGGAGGCCAGGGCTGCCGGAAACCTCTGAAGGAGGGTGAAACTTGCTGCAATCCTATCTGTCGCTCTGCCTCGCTTCCATTCTCATGCTCGATGCGCCAGCCGCAGACTCGCAGGCGCGGGCTCCGGGTTCTCGAGGCTTGCCCACCGCACCCCCGGAAGCCGTCGGCTTATCGCCCTCGCGGCTGGCGCTGATCGACGAAGCGGTCGCACGAGCCATTCGCGGCGGCGAGATACCCGGGGCGGTGGTACTGGTCGCGAGGCACGGCAAGATCGCCTATTGGAAGCCTTTTGGAAATCGCGCCGTCCGCCCCGCGGCAGAGCCCATGACGCTGGACACCATATTCGACATGGCCTCCCTGACCAAGGTTATGGCGACCACGCCGGCGATCATGATGCTCGTTCAGGACGGCAGGGTCCGGCTGGGCGACAGAGTGCGCCGTTACCTGCCGAGGTTTACCGGCGGCGGCAAGGAGGACATCACCGTGCGCCACCTCCTGGTTCATTATTCGGGCCTGCGTCCAGATTTCGACCTCGCCCGAAAATGGACCGGTCGCGAGGCCGCGCTGGAGGAGCTCTGGCTGGAAACCACCGAAAGCAAGCCGGGCACCGAGTTCAAGTACAGCGACCTGAATTTCATCGCGCTCGCGGAAATAGTCCGGTCGGTGGCGGGACAATCCCTGGATGTGTTCGTCCGTGAAGCCCTGTACGAACCCCTCGGCATGAAGGATACGGCGTTCAACCCGCCGGCCGAATGGCACTCCAGGATCGCCCCCACCGAGTCCCGCACGCGGGCGCTCGCGTACCTCGGCGGAGCGGACGCCGCCGCGCCATCCGACGCGATCCTCCGGGGCGAGGTGCACGATCCGACGGCATGGCGCATGGGGGGCGTGGCCGGGCATGCCGGGCTGTTTTCGAGCGCCGCGGACGTCGCGATCTATGCTCAGATGCTGCTGAACCACGGGAGTCACGACGGCAGGAATCTGCTCGCACCGCTGGCTGTCAGCGCCATGACCTCCCCGCAGTCCCCGAAAGCCGCGGCCTCCGTCCGGGGCTTCGGCTGGGACCTGGACACTGCCTTCTCCTCCCCTCGCGGTGACCTCTTCCGCGAAGGATTCGGGCACACGGGCTTCACCGGCACTTCCCTGTGGGTGAATCCCGATCTCGACTGTTTTGTCGTGATACTGAGCAACCGCGTGCATCCCGACGGCAAGGGCGACGCTACGCACCTCCGCGGCGTCATCGCGAACCTCGTCGCCGCGGCCGTGGTGGAACGCAACTGAATGGGGGCCGGGAGAGGGAATCCCCCGGGCCGAGTGGCGGGCTTACTTCTTCTCGAACGAGTAGCAGGCTCGCCGGAACTTCAAAAAGGCGTGCGAGTGGTAACGGCAGGTGCCCCAGTTGCTCTTGGCGTCGATGAACTGCTCCTCGGAAATGAACAGCGCGCAATCCCCGCACTGGTGCTGTTTGTCGTCGACCTTGAAGTCGCACGCTTCTCTGAAACCGGCAAATTTCTCTTTCATGGGCCTCCAGACCGATCGGTCGACATGATCCTATTTGGGCTCCCCAGTGTCAATCGATTGTTGGCCGGCCGCTGGGCGCCTGTCGCGGGATTTCTATGGAAAACAACAAATCACAGATTCTGATTGTGGACGACGAACCGGACATCAGGGAAATTCTCGACTCCCTGCTGACGGGAGAGGGCTTCGCCTGCCGTACCGCCGCGGACGTCGACGGCGCGCTGGCCGAATTGCGGCGGCAAGCCTTCGACCTGGTGTTCACCGACATCAGGATGCCCGGCAGGCCGATCCAGGAACTGCTGGAGGAGATCCGGGAGGCGCACCCCGGCTCGCTGGTGGTCATGATCACCGGCTTGAACACCGCGGAGACCGCCATGGAGTGCATCCATCTCGGAGCCTACGACTACATTGTCAAGCCCTTCAACCTCAGCCAGGTGGTGCTGGCTGCCAAGCGGGCTCTCGCAACCGGAAGGCTCGAGCGCTCCAATCGGGAGTTTCAGAACTACCTCGAGCAGATGGTCGAGGAGCGGGCAGCGGAGACCCAGCGGCTTTTCTATTCGATGACCCAGGTCCTCGTGCGCCTGCTCGAACTGAGAATTCCCTTCGACGTGGGCCACTCCGTGAACGTGGCCGAGATCTCCCGCCATGTCGCCAGGGAACTGAAGATGACCAAAGACGGCGTGCGCAAGGTCTACCTGGCCGCACTTCTGCACGACGTCGGCATGATCCCCGTCGAGGATCTCCTGCTGCACAAGAAGGAAAGCCTGACCCTGGAGGAGTACCGCCAGATCCAGGAACACACCTGCCTGGCCGAGGTCGTACTGAAGCCTATCCTGGACGACGACGAGGTCTTGAAATACATCCGCCACCATCATGAACGATACGACGGCGGCGGCTACCCGGACGGGTTGAAAGGGAACATTATTCCGCTCGGCGCCAGGATCATCGCCGTGGCGGAGGCTTTTGATTCAATGACCCGGTGCAGGCCGCACCGGTCCGCCTTGAGCGTGGACATGGCCCTGCTGGAGCTGGAGAGCTGCGCCGACACCCAGTTTGACCGCCAGGTGGTGGCCGTCTTTACCGGGGCGGCCGACCAGATCCTGCCCCAACTGCAGCCGCCGCAAAAACCGGCGGGCGGGGAATAGCCATGAACGGGGCCGGCGCATGAAAAGCAAGCCCGATCTGCGGTCCGATGCCGAGAAGATATGGTCCGCGGCGCTTCGGGCGGCGGACCCGGGGGCCGCCATCCAACGGGCTCTCAAGATGCGCGGCTCGACGCTGCGGCTGGCCGGGCAGCGGTACGATCCGAACCGCGCCCGGAACCTTTGGGTCCTGGGGGCCGGCAAGGCGGCCGCGGCCATCGGTCCCCGGGTTTTCGAGCAGTGCCGCGACGACAACAACTCCTACGAGTTCTTCTCTAAGCTGGACGACCTGATCATCACCTGCCCCACGCGCACCAATGTCATGGACCTCCGCATCCTCCTCATTGGCGCGCCGCGTTCTGCACGCCCGGTGTCAGCGAGTTGACGAAATCCAGGAGCACGTCTGCCTTGGCCTTCCAGGAGTGCGCGCGCGCCAGCTCCCTTATGTCCTCTCTGCCGGCATGTTCGCCTTGCAGAATACGGGCCACTTTGCTCACGATCTCTGACGGATCGGCATAGGTCCGGACAAAGGACTCGTTTCTCCGGATTGTGTCCGAAGCGCTGCGTGCAACTACCGGCAGCCCCGCCGCCGCGTACTCGAACAGCTTCATCGGGCTCCTCCCGCGGTTCTTCGGGTGATCGCTCAGCGGCAGCAGTCCCAAATCGGCGTGCTGCAAAAACCCGGGCAGACGACCGTATTCGATGGCTCCCAGCGCATGGATGTTCGCCCGGGCCTGCAGGTTCCGGCGGTTCATGGGGCTGATCGGCCCGATCAGGACTACGTGCAGCCCGGGCATCTTCTCCGCGAGAAGCTCCGCGGCGCCACGGTCGAAACGGTGGTCTGCTGCAGCCGTATTCCGACCAGGCCCGGAAGGCATGCACCGGGCGCGCCTAAATCCGCTTCAGCCCAGCCGACGGTAGAGCTCCAGCGTCCGCTCGATCATCATCCGGCTCGAAAACCTGGTTTCCGCTCGCTGTCGCCCTGCCGCGCCCATGCGCCGCCGCAGCTCCTCATCCTCCAGCAGGACGACCGCTTCCCCGAAGCTGCGCCGGTAAACCACGACCGCCAGCAGGCCGCTGGCAATTCCCACGGTGTAAAGAACGGCCACCGCGATTCGCGGCTTCAAGCCCAGAGCCAGAAGCCTGTGCGAAACGTGATCCTTTCCGGGAGATGTAAGCGGATTGAGACCACGCCGAAGGGCCACGCGGTTGCCGTTTACAGCCCGATTCTCGGGGACATCGCGGCGGAAATTGCGGCGGCAGGGATTCCCGTCGTTTCGAAACTTCGCCGACTGGAATTCGAGCCCGACGTCATCCATTGTCACAACTACATGGACGCCGCCCGCGCGTTCTTCCGGCAGCCCACCACAATCGGCCCTTCCACGCGCGTCGGAAACGGCGCCTTCGTTTCGCACAACGTCCGCACCGGCAGGCGCTGCAAGATCGGGCACGGCAGCGTCGTGAACGGGTACGTGACGATCGGCGACGACGTCTGGATCGGGCCGGGCGCAACCCTGGCAAACAGCATAACCATAGGGGATGGGGCCGGGATCAGTCTGGGATCGGCCGTGATCGGCGACGTCGCCGCGGGGCAGCGGGTGACCGGAAACGTCGCCGTGGACCATCGCCGATTCCTGCGCCACATTTCCCGGGTCGCCGGCAAGTGACCGGCGCAGACACGGCATCCACGGAAGCGACCGCGCCGCCGATCGTCAGAACGATAATCCGCGACACGAGCCGGACCGCTCAGCGCGGCGTCGTCTTATCCTCGGATGAACAGAGGTCTTCGACGGAACAGTCGCCACACAAAGGCTTCCTTGCCTTGCACACCCGCCGCCCGTGCTGGATCACCTGGTGGGAGAATGCGATCCACCTCTCCCGGTCCATCAGCCCCATCAGGTCGGCTTCCACCTTTTCGGCCGTCCCGTCCCGGCTCAGTCCCAGGCGGCGCGAAACGCGGAGCACGTGGGTGTCCACGACAATGCCTTCGGCCTTTCCGAACGCGGTCCCCAGGACCACGTTCGCGGTTTTCCTGGCGACCCCGGGCAGCTCGAGCAGCCCCTCCATCGTGTCGGGAACCTTCCCCTCGAACCTGTCGAGGATCACGCGGCAGGCCCCTCGTATGCTCTTTGTCTTGTTGCGGAAAAAACCGGTGGAGTGTATGTCCGCCTCGAACTCCTCCGCCGGGACGCCAAGATAGTCCTCGGGCTTGCGGAACTTTCCGAACAGCTCGCGCGTTACCAGGTTGACGCGCTCATCCGTGCATTGCGCCGACAGGATCGTGGCCACCAGCAACTCGAGGGGATTGCCGTGCTCGAGGGCACAGCGCGCGTCCGGGTAGGTCTCATCCAGCTTCTCCAGGATTTGCTCGATTCGTTTTTCCCGCTTCATCCGCTTCTTTCTCCGTGATCGGTCCCTGCCTCGTGGATTATAGCCGACACTGGACCGCCCAGGCGTGATCCGCGCAACGAGGGGGGCATCTCATGGACATCCGGAGGAAGATCGAACTGCTCTCCCAGCGGCTTGTTCCCGCTGCCCGGATTACGGTGCTGACCGGCGCCGGGATTTCCCCGGCTTGCTCTCATCCCGGGGAGCGCAGGTAAGTGAGCGCGTGCTGCACCAGACCCTGCGCTTCCTCGTCTGTGGGGGCCTCCGCGATGATTCTCAGGACGGGCTCGGTGTTCGAACCACGGATGTGCAGCCATCTGTCCGGCCGGCGGACCAGTACGCCGTCCGTGAGATCCAGTTCGTCGTCGCGGTACAGGTGGCGCATCAGCCGGAGAAAAGCCGCCACGTCACGGGCGCGGCACGGCATCCGGCGCTTCACCATGGCGTACGGCGGCCACTGCGATCGGATCTCCTCCGGTCCGGCCCGCCGCTCGGCGATCATCTCCAGCAACAGCGCCATCGCCACAAAGCCGTCGCGGCACGGATTCACCGCCGGCACGACGACACCGCCGTTCCCCTCGCCGCCGATGGCTGCGCCGCAGGCATGCATGCGTTCAACCACGTGGCTTTCCCCCACCCTGGTCCGGTGAACCGCCGAGCCGTGCCTTCGAGCGATCTCGTCCACCAGCCGGCTGGTCGGCAGGCTCACGACCACGGGACTGCCCCTCCGGCCCAGGAGATGATCCGCCGCCAGCGCCACGGTGCAGTCCTCACCCAGCGGGCGGCCCCGCTCCCCCACGATTGCCAGCCGGTCGGCGTCCGCATCCAGCGCCAGGCCGACGGCTGCCCCCGATTCGGCGACCGCGCGGCAGAGATCCTCCAGATTCTCCGCCGCGGGCTCCGGATTCCGCGGAAACGGCGCTGCGGAATTCGTGTGCACCTCGATGACCCGGCAGCCCAGCGCCCGGAGAAACTCGGGCGCCGCTTCCGCAGCCGCGCCGTTGCAGCAATCGACCGCAACCGTCAACCGGCGGGACCGGATCAAGCCCGCGTCGACCGCCGCGAGCACTCCCGCCCTGTGCTTCGCCACCGCCGACGCATCGGTCCGTGTTTCGCGAATGTCCTCCGCGCGAACCCGCGGGTAGAAACCCTGGTGGTAGAGATCGGTCAGTTCGGCAAACTGGCTGGGTCGCAGCGCGCTGCCGTCGGGCCCGAAAAACTTCAGGGCATTCCACTCGACCAGGTTGTGGCTGGCCGTCACGCAGACCGCGCCGACGGCATCGCTGTGCCGCGCATGATACTGAAGCGAAGGCAGCGGCACGATTCCGAGGCAGACCGGAGTCGAGCCGACGCTGAGCAATCCCGCGACGGCAGCCTGCGCGAGCATTTCGCGCGACGGCCGGGTGTCGGTGCCGATCAGGATGGTGCCCGGCCCGCACCAGGTCCCGAAGGCGGCGGCAAAGGACGTAACGATCCGCGGCGTGAGCGATTCCCCGGCAATGCCGCGGACGCCGCTTATGCCGATCTTGAGGGCCGGCGGCCGCATCACCCCACACCCCCCCTCGCAGAGTCCGCCGCCCGCCGTGCCAGCGCCATCGCCTCCTCAAAGAGCCGGTCTGCCCGGCCGGCATCCTCTGCCTCGGCAATGACTCTCACGAGCGGCTCGGTGTTCGAAACGCGGACGTGAAGCCAGGCATGCTGCAGGTCGATGCGCACTCCATCGGTGAAGTCGGGCTGCCGGCTGACATAGCATGCCCTGAAATATTCCAAGGCACGGTAGGCCCGGTCAGGGAGGCATTCCACCGCGCCCTTCCGCATCTCCAGGCGGGGAAGGGAGTCGGCCAGGGACTGCAGTCCGCCCTCTTCGCCGGCAATCCCTTCCAGCACGATGCCGAGCGTCAGCAGGCCGTCAAACGTCATGCCGGCCGGCAGCGCGACGGTTCCCCCCGATCCTTCGCCGGCGAGGACCGCGCCCTCCTCCAGCGCGCGGTCCACCACATAGCTCTCGCCCACGGGCGCCCGCACCACCCTCTGGGCGAAGCGCGCTGCCACGATATCCGTCATGCGCGAAGTCGACAGGTTGACCACCACGGGTCCCGGCCGGCGCGCCAGGCGGCCCAGGGCTGCCAGCGGCAGTGTGTGCTCCTCCGACAGCGCCCGCCCGTCGCGCAGGACGAAGCCGATCCGGTCGCCGTCGACATTGAGCGCGGCGCCGAGGTCCGCCGCCACTTCCCGTGTGAAGCGGCTCAACTGGCGCATGTTCTCCGGGGACGGCGCGGGCGGATGCGCGAAGGTCCCGCCCGGCTCCGCATTCAGGGGGACGAGGGTGCAGCCGAGCCGGCCCAGGAATTCGGCAGCGACACCGCCGGCCGCCCCGTTGCAGAAATCAAGGGCCAGCCTGAATCGCCGCCTGCGGATAGCGCCTCCGTCGACAGCGGCGAGCAGATGCTCTACGTACCGCTCTCTCACGTCGGGCGGCGGCGCGGAAACGGCCAGCCAGGCCGGAGGCGTCGCGCCGCATGGGGACGCATGGTAAATGTCGAGCAGTTCCTCCCCCTTGACCGCATTGAGCAGCGCTCCGTCCGGACCCAGAAATTTCAACGCATTCCACTGCGCGTCGTTGTGGCTGCCCGTGATGGAGATGCCGCCGGCGCAGGCCAGCTCGCGCACGGCAAAGGAAAGCAGCGGCGTCGTGCAGATTCCCATGTCGATCACCTCGCATCCTCTCGACATGAGACCCGCCGTCACCGCCGCCCGCAACATGGGGGAGGACCGCCGCGTGTCCCGGCCGATGACCACCGGCCCGCCATCCGCCCACGCTCCGAAGGCGCAGGCAAAGTCGACCGTCAGCTCGGGCGTGAGTGCCTCGCCGACCACTCCCCTGATCCACGACGGACTTATCTTGAGTTCACGCATGATCGGCAAACCGTCCGCCGGGGCGTGCCGGCCGCAGCTTCACGCCCAGCGGGAGATGCACCGCCTCGCCTGGTCCCCGTTTTCCTTCAGCTTTTCAAACAGCCGGAGCTGAACCATGGCCCGGTACTTGTTCATGTCCGGCGGATCGGTGAGGTTCAGCTTGAAATAGCTGTCCCCGCGCAGATGGTCGGCCAGGAAGCGGACTCCCAGCTCGAGGGCTATGATCTGCACGCCATCCACCATCAGTTCGATCTCGTCCCGGGTCACGCGGCGGGCCGTCCGGAGGAAGCCCCGCGCCAGCGCCTCGTAGACCTCCATGTCCACTTCCACCCTGTCGAGGTTCCTCTCCTTCTCGCCGGCCACGTTGACGAGCGACCTCACCATGTCTCCCCAGTCCGCCAGCCAGGTGTGGGGCATGATGGTGTCCAGGTCCACGAGTGATTTCACCCTTCCGGAGCGCGAACCGAAGAGAAAATTGTCGAGCTTGGTATCCCCGTGGATGGCGACCGTGCGGATCCTGCCCGATTCCATCTCGAGCAGCAGGCGCATCGCGTAATCCTCGCTCGCCTCGGCCAGGTCGATGAAGGGTCGCAGCGTCTCATCCTCCCGGCGACGCGCGGTCTCCTCCTCCGGCAGATGCACCAGAAAGTGCCGGAGCGTGCTCTGCCGCAACTCCTCGTCAGACGGCAGCAGCGGGCCCGCCTCCGCCTCGGTGCTGTTGCCGCGGAGCACCGACTTCAGCTGGTTGTAGTAAATCCCCGTGTCCCGATAGCCGGGCAGCGGGCTGGCCAGGCTGCCGGCATCCATGTCCGCCGTGAGGTCCCCGTAGATGGCCAGCCCGCGGCCGGCCTCTTCGGCCAGCGCCAGCCGCGCCTCCCGGCCGGGGATCTCGCCGAGGTTCTTGTACGTCACGCAGCCGGGGATGCGGACCATCATCCGCCAATAGGTCTTGCCGCGCCTGTTTTCATGCTCCAGGTAGGGAGCGCCGCCGCGTGTGGGGATCAGGCGTATAGGCTCCCATTCGCCCTGCAGGCGGCTTCCTTCCCGCGCCAGGTTCTTTCGCTGGGCCTCCAGGCACGCCGTCATCGCCGCCATCACGCTCCTGGGGCGCGTGAAAACCTGCTGATTGATCCGCTGGAGAAGGTAGTCGCGGGTGTTCCGGCCGCTCCCGGACCGGATGATAAAAGTGTGCTGATGGATGTTGCCCTTCTCAGGAAAATCGTAGGCTTCCAGCGGCGCCTCGACGTCAAATTGCGACATCACCCTGCCGGCGAGCGCCAGAGGGACTTCCTCCCCGCACACCGGTTCGGCCGAAGAGACCTGGATGAAAGCGTTCATGTCCTTGTTCTCGAATCGATCGTGCCGCTCTCGATTCCCACTATAATACGCTCTTTCAGTCATCGGCCAATATATAGGGCAGGCCGGGATGCGGGTTGCCATGATCATGACCGAGGATAGGGCAGAAATCATCCGGGCTCGACGCGTGAGCCGTCGGATCTCTGCCTCGGATCTGGATCACGCTGCCTGGAAGACTTCGACCCCCGTCGCCATCGCCCGCTACTGGTCGGGCCGGGAAGCGCCGGCAAGCCGCCATGCCGAGGCTCGGGTCATCTGGACGCCGGATTCGCTGCTGGTGCGCTTCGTTTGCCGTCAGAACGAGCCGCTGATTGTCTCCCGGGCGCCGCAGACAGCCCGCAAAACGATCGGCCTTTGGGAACGGGACGTCTGCGAAATCTTCCTCTCGCCCGACGACGCTCCCGTCACCCGTTACTTTGAGTTCGAAGCCGCACCCACGGGGGAATGGCTCGACCTATCCATCCGCCTCGATTCCCGCCGGCCGGACCAGGACCGCGCTACCGATTGGGAGTTTGCCGGCGGCATGACCGCGGCCGCGCGTGTTGCGGAAGACCTGGTCGTGATCGCGATGCGGATCCCGTTCGCGGCGCTCGGGAAATCCCCGTCCCCCGGGGAGCGCTGGCGCGCCAATCTCTTCCGCTGCGTCGGTTCGGGCGCCGATCGCGGCTATCTCGCTTGGCAGCCGACTTTCACCCCGCTCCCCGATTTCCACGTCCCGGAGCGCTTCGGCCTGCTCCGCTTTGAACCCTGAGACCGATCGCCGCCGCAGCCCTGCCTGCATTATTCATGAAACATCCGGGCTACAGCTGCCGCGCTTTGAAATCCCGTAGAGCCTTGACCACGATGCCGCTGCACCCCAGGATCGCCACCAGGTTCGGGATGGCCATCAACCCGTTCAGTGTGTCGGCCACATCCCAGACCAGGTGGAGCGAGCCGACGGCGCCCAGGTATACAAAAACCAGCCAGACCAGCCGGTAGGGCAGAATGATCCTCGTGCCGAACAGGTAGGTCGCTCCCGTCTCCCCGTAATACGACCAGCCGAGGATAGTGGAGAAGGCAAATGCCAGGATCCCCGTGGTGACGACCACGTCGCCCCAGACGCCGGGCAAACCCATTTCAAAAGCCTTGGCCGCCAGCGCCGCGCCCGTTTCCCCCTTCATCCACTCGCCCGTAAGCAGGACCACGAGCCCGGTCGTGGCGCAGACCAGCATGGTGTCGACGAAGACCTCGAAGACGCCGTAGAAGCCCTGGCGCACGGGGTGGTCGGTGCGCGCGGCCGCGTGCACGATCGGCGCGCTCCCGAGCCCGGCCTCGTTGCTGAACAGGCCTCTCGCGACTCCATAGCGCATCGCCTGCATGATCGTCGCACCGGCGAATCCTCCGGCGGCCGCGTGGCCCGTGAAGGCGGAGTTGAACACAAGAGCGATCGCCCCGGGGATTCCCTCATAAAAACGGATCAGGATGAAGACGGCCCCGAGCAGGTAGGAGAGACACATGAAAGGGACGAGAATCTGCGTCACCTCGGCGATCCTGCGGATCCCGCCCAGAATGACAATTGCCGTCAGCACGACCAGCACAATCCCGCTGAGGCGGTTGTCGATCCCGAAAGTTGCGCGCAGCGAGTCGGCCACGCTGTTGGCCTGCACCATGTTGCCGATGCCGAATGCCGCCAGCGCCGTCAGCAGAGCGAAGATCGCGCCGAGCCACGGCAGCTTCAGCCCTTTCTTGAGGATGTACATGGCGCCGCCCCGGTAGGTGCCGCCGCCGTCCTGTTCCCGGTAGGAGAGCGCGATCACCACCTCGCTGAACTTCGTGGCCATCCCGAGCAGGCCGGAGACCATCAGCCAGAAGAGCGCGCCCGGCCCGCCGATGGTGATTGCGGTGGAAACCCCGGCGATGTTGCCCACGCCCACCGTCGAGGCGAGTGCTGTGGACACCGCCTGGAAGGGGGTAACGGTGCCTGTGCCCGCCGACTTGCGAAAAATGTTTCCCAGCACCTCGCGGAACGCACGCGCCAGCAGCCGCAGCTGCACCGCCCGGCTGCGGACCGTGAGGTAGAGTCCCGTACCCATGAGCAGGGTCATGGTGTATGGCCCCCAGACCCAGCTGTTCACCGTGCCGTGCCACTGAATGAATTGCTCGAGCATCGCCATCACCTCTGCAGGACCGGCAGTCCGGCAGGTGCCGCCGTGCCGGACAGGGCGGAAGGTTCAATAATCCGACAAGATCCGGAGTCTACGGGCAAACAGAAATCCCGCCAAGCGAAAAAGCGCGATCCCTTCTTGTCCCCTTCTGCGCATTCCAGGTTGAGGGGCTTTTCCCCTGCAGGAGGAAAAAGATCATGGCCACCGAATCCCATGCGATACACATACGCGAACACAGCAGCGTGCTTGCGGCCGCGGAAAAGCGGGCGCTGATCCGGATGGCGCGGCGGCTGCCGCCCTGGGTAAACTCCGACCACCTTACACTGCTCGGGCTGGCAGCGATGGCCCTGGCCGGCGCCGCCTACTGGGCCGCCCGGTGGAACCGCTACGCGCTCGTCCTGGCCGTCGCAGCGCTGGCGCTCAACTGGTTCGGTGACAGCCTGGACGGGACGCTGGCGCGCGTGCGCAACCGCCAGCGCCCCCGGTACGGCTGGTACGTCGACCACGTGATTGACATGGCCGGCACGCTGTTCATCCTGGGGGGCCTCGCGCTTTCCGGCTTCATGAACCCGGCGATCGCCCTGGGACTGCTCTCGGCCTACCTGATGGTCTCCGGCGAGGTTTACCTCGCGACACATTCCCTGGGAATCTTCCGCCTGGCTTTCCTCCACGTGGGGCCCACGGAGCTGCGGATCATCCTGGCGGCCGGTTCGCTCTGCCTGCTCTACAGGCCTGAGGTCCTGGTTTTCGGCAGCGGCCCCTACCGCCTGTTCGACATCGGCGGACTCGTCGCCATCGCCGGTCTGGCGGTCACCTTCGTCGTCTCCGCGGCCCGAAATACGCGCGCGCTGTACAAGACGGAGACGCTTCCCGACTGAATCGCCGGCCGGGCCTCGCGGCGCCGGCAAAGGAGGAGCCGACATGTTCAGACGCTGGCTGGCATTCAACTCCGTGGGCGCCCTGGGCATCATGGTGCAGCTTTCGGTCCTCTGGCTGCTGACGGCGGGGTTGGCCCTGCACTACATGCCCGCCACGGCTCTCGCGGTCGAGATTGCCGTCGTGCACAACTTTCTCTGGCACGAGCGCTGGACCTGGGCTGACCGGACGCGGGGCAGTGCACCGGGGGCAATGCTGAAGCGCTTCTTCGCATTCAACCTTGCCAACGGCGCCATCTCGCTTGTCGGAAACCTCTTTCTGATGCGGGTGCTCGCGGGTGACCTCGGGCTGCCGCCCGTTCCGGCCAACCTGCTCGCGATCGGCGTCTGCTCCCTCGTGAACTTCTTCGCCGGCGACCTGCTGGTATTCGCCCAAAGGTCCGCAGATCCGGCATTGAAAGGAGGCATCATGAAAAACCGCTGGTTTTCAAAGATTCCGGGCATCCTGCCCATCCTGCTCGTCCTCTGGGGCGGCGGCCGCCTGGAGGCGGCTCAACTCCGGCAGGAGACCATCCAGGCCTGGAAAGCCTACGTCGAGGCCACACAGCGGCGCATTCTGGCGGAGCTTGCGGCGCCCCAAGGATTCCTCGCCATGGATTTCCTGGAGGGCAGTCGCCCCGCAGCCGAACGCAACGCTGTCCTCGAGGGCAGCATCCCGGTCGCCAAAATTTGTTCGCTCGACGCCGAGGGGAGGCGGATCGACATTCCCGGCGGTGCGATTCACCACTGGCGGGGGAGCGTCCTGATACCCGGGGTGCGGCTCGAGGACCTGCTGGCCCGCATCGCAAACCCGGCACCGGAGGACACGAAGCAGGAGGATGTCCTGGAATCGGCGGTCCTGGAGCGCGGACCCGGTTTTCATGTGCTCTACCTCAGGCTGGAGCGCAAAAAGATCGTGACGGTGGCGTACAACTCCGAGCACGTGGTGCGCTACGAAAAGCACGGCGACGCCCGCGCTTTCAGCAGCAGCGAATCCCGGCGGATAGCGGAACTGGAGAGTGCGAACCCGGGAGAAGAACGCGAGAAGCCGGTCGGAAACGATCGCGGCTTTCTCTGGCGGTTGAACAGCTACTGGCGCTACGAGCAGGTGCGGGGCGGCGTCATCGTCGAGTGCGAGTCTCTCACGCTCAGCCGCGGCATTCCACCGGTGCTTTCGTTGATGATCCGGCCGCTGATCGACGGAGTCGCCCGCGAGTCGATGCAGCGGACACTCGGGGTCATGAGGGACCGGCATGCGGCGGGTTCAGCCGTCAGAGCTCTCGCGGCGGTCACACGGCCCGATTGACCCCGTCATCCTTCTCCGGCGCGAACGCGGCCCTGGTAGTGGTCGGTTCAATCAGCGTGCACTGCACCAGGCAGCCGATGGCCACGGCGATCAGCAGGGCCGCCACGGCGCCCCGCGTACGCAGAATCGCCGCCCCCCCGGCAGCCAGGAGGAACACAAACGCAACGTCTGCGCCGCGGATCCAGCGAAAAGACCGGCGCAGCTGTCCCTGGAGCTCGGCCGGGTAAAAGACGGAGGTGAACCAGAGGTGAAAGCGCAGGTTGGAGGCCACCGCCACGGCGATCAGAGCGGCGAAAAATAGCCAATCCCCCATGGGGCTGCCCATCCACTCCCTCGCCTTCCACAGCGGGTAGAGCATCCCATAGTAGATGATGCCGACGGCGGCCTGGTGAAACCGCCACCACCAGAGCGGCTTCAGCCGTGCGGCATTGCTTCCGGGCCCGCCGGTCTCCATCTCGCCGGGCTCCGCGGTTCGCGACCCTTTGAAGGCGGCCCGCAAGGCCTCCAGGTCCGCCGCCAGTTCCCCGGTGCTGCCGTAGCGACGTGCCGGGTCTTTGTGCAGGCACCGCCGGAGGATCCGGCCCAGGCCGGGAGGGCCGCCTGAATCGACCGGGGACAGGTCCACGCTGTCCGCCTCGAATATGCGGGCGATGGAGGAAATGGGGTCGGGTGCGGCGAAGGGATGCACTCCCGATGCGAGCTCGAACAGCAGCACGCCGAGGGAGAAAATGTCGGTGCGGAAATCCACCCCGCTGCCGAGCAGTTGCTCCGGAGAGGCGTACGCCGGGGTCCCGACAAAGGCCCCGCTCTTCGTCAACCGGGGTTCTGACAGGCTGTCGCGCAACCGCTGCGCACCTTGAAACCTCGCGAGGCCGAAGTCGAGGATCTTCGTCTCCCCGGAATCCGTCCGGATCACGTTCTCGGGCTTGAGATCCCGGTGGATGATCCCCTGGGCGTGCGCCGCTGCAAGCGCCCGGACAATGCGCACGGCGCACTCGAGAAGCGCCCCCGGCGGCAACGGCCCCGAGGACAGCTCTTCCCGGAGGGTTCGGCCGTGCACATACTCGCGCACCAGGCAGAGGCTTCCCTCGATTTCTTCCAGCGCGAAAAGGGTGGCAATTCCGGGGTGCGAGAGGCTGGCGACGGCCAGCGCCTCGCGCCGCAGGCGCGCCCGGAAGCGCTCGTCGCTCGCCAGGCGCGGCGGCAGAACCTTCAGGGCGACCTCTCGTCCCAGGCGAGTGTCTTCCGCCAGATAGACGACGCCCATGCCCCCCTCGCCCAGCTTGCCCTTGAGAGCGTAGGGACCGAGGCGCTCCCCCACGCATACCCCGCCCTCCCCTTTTTCTTCGAACAGGTGCGCGGCCGCCTCGTGGGCCGGGCGCTCGAGAAAGTCGTCCCCGCTCTCGTAGTTGGCCAGCAGCGCCCCCGCCTCCCTCCTCAGCGCCGCGTCGCCCGAACACCGCCGTTCGAGGTATTCGTCGCGTTCCGCAGGGTCCAGCGCCAGGGCTCCTTCGAACAGTTCCTTCAGGCGGCGCCAGCGTTCAGGGTCCATCGCCGCCCTCCCTTTCCATTTCTCCCTTGAGCCAAGCCCTGGCCATGGCCCAGCCGCGCTTCACGGTCGCCGTGGAGATCCCCATCGCGGCGGCCGCCTCTTCCACGGTCAATCCGCCGAAAAAGCGCAGTTCCACGATCCGCGCCTGCTGGGGATCGACTCCCGCAAGCCGCCGCAGCGCCTCATCCAGCACCAGTACGTCGACGTCGGCCTCGGCCGTGACGGCGACGGCGTCTCCCAGCGTCACGCGCACCCGCGATCCGCCTCTCTTGGACGCCTTGTGGGCGCGGGCGCGATCCACCAGGATCTCGCGCATGGATGCTGCCGCGATGGCGCAGAAGTGCGCCCGGTTCTTCCAGACGGGATTTCTTTCCTTTGCGAGTTTGAGGTAGGCTTCGTTGACGAGCGCCGTCGCCTGCAGGGAGTGCCCGATCCTCTCCCTCGCCATGTAACGGCGGGCGAGCCTGCGCAACTCGTCGTACACGAGGGGCATGACCCTGGATACCCTGAGGTCCTCTTCGTCGAATGTGGCCATTGTCGCGCGGGTCCTGTATCGTGCCCGAATATAGCACAAATGCATTTTCGGCCGCTATTTTCCCTGTTGCGCAATGGTACAGAATTGTTTTGTTCAAGCTCACTTACCCCAAAGGAGAGGCAGATGTCTGAACACGTTTACAAGCTGATCGAGCTGACCGGGTCCTCCACGACCACGATCGAGGACGCCATTCAGAACGCCCTCAACCGCGCCGCGAAAACGGTCAGGAACATGCGGTGGTTCCAGGTGGTGGAAACCAGGGGGCACATCCAGGACGGCAAGGTCGCCTACTGGCAGGTGACGATCAAGGTCGGTTTCACCATAGAGGATTGATCCGCGCCTACCGCGAACTCGAGATCGAAGGCGTGCTTGACACCCACCAGGGATCGGGCACCTTCGTCGGCCAGCGCAAGCCCGAAATCGACCAACTCGAACGCCGGCGCATGCTGGACCAGATTCTCACCGAACTGCTGGCCCGGGCCTCGTCCTACGGCTTTTCGCTGGATGAGGTCCTGGTTGGCCTGAAGCAAAGAAAGGATGGTTCGCTATGAGCCCCATCTCAAAAGAAACGGCGGGCCGGATTGAAAAATTCTCCTCCGGGCTTGGCCTCGACCGGTTTGCCATGTCTTTCCAGGCCGATTTCCGCTTCGCCCCGGTCAACGCTCTCCTGCTGATCGGCGTCTTCGTGATCGGCCTGGTCGTGCATCTCAACCTTTATGCTTACAGCCCGCGCGCCGTAATCCTGTTTCTGGGTTCGGCTCTGCTGCTCGCGGTGCTCGTCAGGGTGACTCAGGTGTGGGAGACGATGGTCATCCTGGGCACCGGGGCCTGCCTGCTCGGCTATCTCAGGCTCCGGCCCGAAAGCGAAATCCTGCTCGGGACGGCGATCGCGGCACTGCTCCTGTCGGGATCCGTGCAGATCGCCTACCAGTGGGAGCGCGCCGTCGTCCTGCGGTTCGGCCGTTTCCAGGCGCTGCGCAAGCCGGGCCTGTTCCTGATCCTTCCGGTGGTGGACAAAGTTGCCCGCTTCGTCGACCAGCGCATCCGCGTGAACGACTTCAGCGCCGAAATGACGCTTACCTCCGACACGGTGCCGGTGAACGTGGACGCGATCGCGTTCTGGGTGGTCTGGGATGCCCAGAAGTCCGTCCTCGAAGTGGAGCAATTCGAAGCCGCCGTGATCCTCTCTGCGCAGACCGCGCTGCGCAATGCCATCGGCAAAAACGATCTGGCCAACCTGCTCTCCGAGCGGGACCGGCTGGGACACGAGGTGCAGGCGGTGCTGGACGAAAAGACCAGCCACTGGGGCATTACCACGCAGGCGGTCGAAATACGCGACATCGTCATCCCCAAGGACCTCGAAGATGCGATGAGCCGGCAGGCCCAGGCGGAACGCGAACGTCAGAGCCGGATCATTCTCGGCACCGCGGAGACCGAAATCGCCGAGAAGTTTGCGCGCGCTTCGGAGCACTACAAGGACAATCCGGTTGCCCTGCACCTGCGCGCGATGAACATGGTTTACGAGGGGCTGCGGCAGAAAGGGTCGATGATCATCGTCCCGTCCTCGGCCGTCGAGACCATGGGTCTCGGGGCGCTAGGCGGCCTCACTGCCTTCGGCCGCGAACTGCCGGGCAGGAAGACGGCCACTCCGGAATCGGTCTCAACGGGCGAGCCCGGGGAGACGGTCTCCGGCTGATCCGCCGTCTGCGGGTTCGCCGGCCAATCCCAGGAGGTGAAACATGAAACGACTTGCTTCTGCCTGCTGATTCTCGCGGCCTGCCTTCCTCTCACCACCAGGCGCCCCGAGAGGCTATCCTCACTCGCCGCCACCGCCGCGGCCTCGAGGCCGCTGCTGGACCTCGTTCCGGCCTCGGCCATCCTGGCGTTCCAGGTGAGGGACCTGGACCTGCGTTGGAATGAAATCCGCGCCATTGATCCGATTGCGCGCCTGCAGGACGCCGTCCTCGAGTGCGCAGGCATTTCGATCCATCACCTGCCGCGCCTGCTTGGAGAGGAAGCGGTGGTTTTCCTCGCGCGCGCCGGCCGCCGACCGGCGCTCACGCCCATCGCCATCCTGCAGCCCGCCGATCCGTTTGAAGCGGAAGCTGTTCTCCGTCGCGCAGACGGGCTCGCCTACCGGTTCGGCCGCGGAGCGCTCTGGGTCGGGGCTGCGGGTGACGAGGCTTTCCTTGACTCCTGCGCCAGGGAGGATTCCATGGGATTGACCGGGGTGCTTCCGATGGATGAAATAAACAACCGGCTGCCGGAGGGGGGACTGGTCCGGGGCTGGATCAATCCCCAGGCCCTGGCGGGTTGGGCGCGTGAGGCGTCGCGCGAGACCTCAGCCCCCATGCACTGGCTCGAGGCGATCCTGGCAGCCGAAATGGCCGCGGTCCGGTACGCAGGCTTCCGGCGCGAACTGTCGGGGGGCGAAATCATCGACGACGCGGTCATTGTCTACGACGAAGGCCGCCTGCCACCGGCACTGTTCCGCCTTTTCGACCCCGAAGCAGCGTCGTCGACGCTGCCGCCGGGCTTGCCTGCCGGCGCGCTGCTGGCGGCGGCGTTCCGGCCGGAGCCCGCAGCCTGGCTCCCTTGGGCGCAATATGTCTCAGCCAACGATCCGCGGGGACCGCTGCGCAATCTCGATTTCTGGCTGAACGAGTTTCAGCAGCGGTACCGGCGCGACCTCTCACGCGACCTCTTCGGAGCCTTCGGCGAACATGCCTGGCTCCTGGTCACCCCTGACGAGGCTTCAGGCGGGAGGGCACTTGCCGTTGTTTTTGAACTGCACGAGACCGCAGTGTTCGACGCCACACTCAGCGACTTACTCGCGTGGCTTCGTGAAATGGCCTGGCTGGACAGCTTCGGCCTGCTGAGGCCGCAATACCGCATCGCATCGAGCGGCGGCCTCAGCACTCTCACAATCTCGTTCGAGTCAATCTCCGGCCGGGCTGAGGTGTTGACGATCGAAATCGGGGACGATCACCTGATAGCGGGAACTTCTGTGGGCGCAGCCAGAGCAGCCAGAAACTGGGTGGAAGGATTGAAACATCACCCAGCTGGCTACAATTCACCCGGCACGCACGGCGCTCTGATCACGGGCGGCCCGCAGCTCGCGAGACTCGTTCACTCCCGCTCGCTGGAGCGGGCCGACACGCGCTTGCGCCTGCTGCTGGACACCCTAGTCGGATCCCTTCAGGAAATGGGAGCGTTTTCCGCCGAGCTGAATTACGAAGAGGGCGCCATCCGCCTGCACGGCCGCCTCCATCTTGCGGGCCGACAGTAGAGAATATGGTGTCAGGTCCTCAGTGCCAGTGGTCCCTCCCTGTGTTTGCCGGTCGTGTGGGACCGAGATTAGGCGACCAGGGCGGAGTATGCTTCAGCAGCCGGTGCAGGTTTGTGCCGACATTGAAAAAAACGCAGTTGCAGGTCGTTTCTGCCCCGGTCGCCGTTGTCGCCCACATGAACCGGTTTGTGGAGGTCCTGGAGGAAGTGGACAAGGAATTTCAGGGCCTGCCGGCCGAGCCGAAAACGGTGAATGTCGCGACACCAGCCAGTCGGACTTTTGCCCGCAATCCAGAAACACAAAAGCTAACAGAGAGACGGGATGATGAAGAGCATTTATCCGACTTCGGCATTGGATAAAGCGAAATCGACACCAGACAAAAATGGACCAAAAGATTGCCATTGTTGCAAAAACGGCTAAGACGATGTCGAGCTGAAGGGGGGATAGCTTCTGAGAATGGGATTGGGGAAATAGGGCGAGAATCGACACATGGGGAAAATTGAATTTGAAGGTCTCGCCGGCTAGGTCGTTCCACTCCATTACGAGCAGTTAGCGCTAGCCAGCCATGCTGTAGCTGCAATCCTCTAAATATATTATTTTCAAATTATAAGCCGTCTTCGGAAATCACAGCCCGAATTCCACGACCTCGCAGCAAGGCATCTTGATAGCCCTTTCTAAAAAAATTGTTGACAGGCTACGTTACATGAATTATACTGCAGTATATTATTCGATAGCTATGAGAGCTATTATAACCCTGGAGGGATAACTAATATGAGACTAGATGATCTTGCAAAACAACACGCCGAACTTCGAGATGTACTATCAAGAACCATCGTCAATGATCCACAATACCGTAGATCCTTGGCTACCCATTCCTGCTACTTCACATCGCATGAGTTAGATGAGCTCGAAAAAAGGCACCAAGAGCGGGGTTTGACTTTTAAAGAAATCCAGGAACTTCTTGCCAAGAAGGGGATGGTGGTCAAAGCGCCCACCTTCAAAAAATATGTGGGGATGAAACTGATATCGGGAACCAGCAATATTCGGAAGACGGAAAGGGGCTCCGTTGGATTCTACCCCGTCGATGTTGTCCGTCACATTAATCTCATCAAGTACCTTGTTGGATCTAAGCGGGACTTCCTAGAATGCTACATCAACGCTCTGGAATTCACACCATGTAATGCACTGGAAATAGTGCTGAGCAGCAATCCAAGTGCTCTCGATGTCGTCGAAAACCTCACAGGCTTTATTGCATACGATGTAGTGAAAAAGCACCTCGACGATCTGCTCAAAAAAGAGCTTATTACAGAGGCAGACAAAGAAAATGTCTTGTCAAAGGCCAGAGATTTCGAGCGCGCATGCGACAATGTTTATCAGTCTTCTGGAGATCTGCAGGACACTCTTAAGAATCTCAAAGTTCCTGGGATTTATTGGGTCAAGAGATTGGTTGACGCCATTGAGAAACGCAAGTTCTTTGAGAATAAAGAATCGCAGGAGTGTGATTAATCGCCTTTGCCTTCATCCATTGGAGGTATGAAAAAATGCTTTCAAAACACGCTGAGATGCGCATGAGGCAGAGGGGGTTCCATAAGCTGGATGTGGAACTTGTTCTAGCTCTTGGCCTGCCCGAAAATGCTCCGGGAGGCGCGACAAAGTACAGGCTGTCCGGGAAAAGGGTCCGAGAGGTTATCCGTTCTCTCAACCGAATCCAAAAGGGGGCCGTGGCGGTTGTTGTAGCGGGCCAAATCGATACCTTGTACAAACACTACGATCTGTAAGCTTGCGCTGCTTGCAACGAATATGTCCGCCGGCTGAGTTGGATGAATTCGCGGGAGACGCGGCATCAAAACCCACCCGCTTGACTGGAAGCTACCCTGCTTAAAAACGGTATGCCAACAACATTTTCGTTGCCCTCACCTCCATTGCCTAAACTGTCCGCTCATCGCCCACTAAGTTAACCTGAAGGGTGTCGCCGCTGTATCCCTCCAGCCGCATCCGCCGCAGGATCTCGACCGACTTCAGTCCTGGTTCTTTTTCGAGGACGGCTACAACAGATTTCCGGAAATTCCCAACCACGTTTGGCTGGCCGATACCGCAGTCCCGGCGCCGAGCATGATCGTCGACATGCGTGATGGCCTCTTCTTTTGCGATGCGTTTGACCGAACGAAGTGAGATGCCGGCCAGGCGGGCAACTTCAGTCTGTGAGTGTCCGGCATTGAGTAAAACCTTGATTTCATGTCTCTTGAGCATTCCCAACATCCTCCCCCCTTGCTCCACTGCGAGCGCTGAATGCGCTCGGAGTCAAGAGAAGTTCTACCGCCTCCGGCGACCGCCGCCGGTGCTGTTACGCCGCGGATTGAATCCGAGACGTGAGCGTTTCCCGCGGCATTCCCATCTGGGATGCCCAACAAGAGTGGAAATCTCGTATCTGATATCCTCTTTCGCGATGGTTTTGAGGATCTCGTCCGCAGGCTTGCTCACGTCTCTGATTCAATCCGCGGCGTAACACTTGCTTTTCGCTTTTGGTTTGCCTTTTTTGGGCATTCTGTGGGACTCCTTCGGCGTACTTAGCCTGTGTGGGGATTTTGTCCAAAGACCGCGCAATACGCCCTTCCCGCACTGTCAACCGGGAAGGCGCTGGTTGCATTCGGGCAGGTCACAGCAGATCTGGCAGACGCGCTTGAACGAGTCGAACCCGAGCAGCTCGATTCCCGGCGAGAGAAATCCGTCCTTGGGCGGCTCCTGGCGCAGCAGGTCGGTACTGAGATATTTCTTGTTGTCGTCGGCAAAAACGGTGACCACCACGGCGTCCGGACCGAGCTCCTCCTGAACCTTCAAGGCTCCGAGGAAATTGGCGCCGGATGAGATGCCGACCGCAAGACCCAGCTGCGCCGCCAGCTTCTGCGCTATCAGGATGGCGTCCCCGTCGTTCACGCTGACGACCTCGTCCAGTTGGTCGAGTTTCACGATTGCCGGGACAAACTCGTCGGAGATTCCCTGGATCCGGTGCTTGCCGACCTTGTGCCCGGCGGAAAGGGTCGGGGATTCGGCGGGCTGCAGGGGGTGCACGCGGATCGAGGGATTCTTCGACCGGAGGAATCGACCGACACCCATCACGGTTCCCCCGGTGCCCACGCCGGCGACGAAAGCGTCCGGCTCCAGCTGCCTGAATCTGAGCTGCCACCAGATCTCCGGGCCCGTGGTTTCCTCGTGGGCAGCGATGTTGGCTTCGTTGGAGAACTGCCTGGGCAGAAAGACATTTTCCTCCTGCCGGGCCAACTCCTCGGTTTTGGCTATGCTGCCCAGGAAACCGCCTTCCTCGTGGGTGACCGGGACGATGCTGGCGCCCAGGCTGCGGATCAGCTCCACCCTTTCCCGGCTCATCCAGTCGGGCATGAAAATCGTCACGGGATGCCCCAGGGCGCGTCCCAGGGCGGCAAACGCGATGCCTGTATTGCCGCTCGTCGCCTCGGCGATCTGGTCGCCGGGCTTGATAGTTCCTTCGGCGTAGGCCTGCTGGATAATGTGAAACGCCATCCGGTCCTTTATGCTGCCGGTCATGTTGGCGCTTTCCGCCTTGGCGTAGATCACCCGCTCCGATCCCCGGTATGAAAAGCGGATGGCCAGCATCGGCGTGTTGCCGATCAGGTATTTCAATCCCTTAAAACGCTCAGCCGTCTGGCCGGAAAGCTCAAGCGGATGCGACATTGCCCTGGTTCTCCCCACTTGCGGGGTTCAAAGCCGGATCCCCGCAAAAGCCGTATTATGGCTTCGTATCCGCTTTTTTGAAACAAATCTTTGGCAAGGTCTGCCGGAAGTATGTTGATCCCATCGCATGCGCTCGGATTGCCCAATCAGGCCACGCGACCCGTCGCTATCGCTCCGGGCTCCGTGGAATCCCGGCCGGCAAGCACGCTCTGCAGATATAGGCACGGCTAGGATTCTCAGCTTCAAATGCAGCCGTCCAAATCCGATCCTGGACCGTTATGAGGGTTTGGAATTCGGGTTGCTTCCTCGAATCAAGATTGCCAAGGGAGACGGCCCTGGGGGGCTGCCCGCGACCTTGCCGGCTCTTCCGGCGCTATCGCTTTTGCGGCTTATCACAGCAATTGGGCAAAAGGGCTGTCTCCCCTCGCACACCAACCATTACTTGCAAACGGCTTGCCAAAACAGCGGTTCTGCTGAACTGGACGATGTAACTATAACATTATTAATAACATGGATGGACAACCCGGCACGCGGCGAGAGGGGAACTCGGCACCCATGACTGCTTGAAATCCAACAAGTCGAGCGCAGCGTGTTGGATTTCCAGCACAAGGTTGGCGGTCAATTCCCGCCCGGGTTTTTGATATGGAGGGGCCGCCGCTTTCGTTCACGATCTTGAAGTTGTTCATCCGTAAATTGTAGCGCTTGCCCCCCTTTCAGGCATAAGATTGTCGCCATTCACACCGGGAGGAACCCTTCATGGAACAGGACAAGAAATCCCTGTCGCTCACCATCGCCTGGATTACGCTCACCCTTCTGGGGGCGATCATCGCCCTGGGGGCTGCGATTTCGCTGTACACCGCCTATCACGCGCCGGACGACCCGATTGCCGGGATCAGCCTTTCGCGCCTCGCCGAGGTCGATCCCGGGCTGCCGGCCGCCCTGCGCGGCCGCCGCGCCACGGCGGCATTTTATGCCTTCTCCTTCGGAGTCCTATTTGCCTGGGTGGCCGCGAGCGGCTTCCGCCGCCGCCAGAGGTGGGCCCGCTACGCGATGCTCCTTTCCCTTGGAACGGGCGCTGTGCTCTCGCTGCTGCGGGTTCATTTGCTCGGAATCCGTCCGGGTTCCGAAGTGCCCGGATTGCTTCTGATCGTTCTGGCTCTCGCCATGGTCATTTCGGCCCGCGACTTCAGATGACGCCAGGCCCGAGCTGTTCGAAAACCAACGTTCTGGAGGAATATAAGCCATGCGTGGATGGAAGATAATTGCACTGCCGCTCTGCCTTATCCCGCTGCTCGCCCTCGCCTCGTCCCCACAGGCGGGCACGGCCCAGTCGACCGACCTCACGTTCGACCATAACCACACCTTCGCCGAAACGGCCGCCTACCTGGAGGCCGTCGCGCGCGCCTATCCCGGCATCACGAAGCTGCACAAAATCGGGAAGAGTTACCTGGGAAATGACCTGCTGGTACTCGAAATCACCAACCAGTCGCTCGGCAAGCCGCTCGAAAAGCCGGGGTACTGGTTCGACGGCAACCTGCACGCCAGCGAAGTGATGGGCGCCGAGGTCTGCCTCAAGACCATCGACACGCTGGTCAAGGGCTACGGGAGGGACGAAGCCATCACCCGGCTGGTGGACACGCGAACCGTCTATGTTATGCCCAAGCTGAATCCCGACGGCTCCGACCACTACCTGACCAAACCGGACGGCATGCGCAGCAGCGTCCGCCCGCACGACACCGATGGCGACGGCGCCCTGGACGAAGACCCGCCCGAGGATCTGAACGGCGACGGCCACATCACCCAGATGCGCGTGCGCGACCCGCGCGGGAACATGAAGATTTCCCCGGACGACCCGCGGCTCATGGTGAGCTGCCGTGAAGGCGAGACCTGCGGCTGGCGCGTCTACTCCGAAGGAATCGACAACGACAACGACGGCCGCTACAACGAGGACGGAGTCGGCGGCCTGGACATCAACCGCAACTGGCCGATCGACTGGCAGCAGGAGTACATCCAGAACGGCGCCGGCCCCTACCCGCTGTCCGAACCGGAGGCGCGCGCCGTGACGGAGTTCCTGTTCGCCCACAAAAACATCACCGGCGTCGTCAACCACCACATGGCGGGCAACTTCCTCTACCGCCCGCCCACCCACCGCAAGTTCGACCCGATCACCGGCATCGAAGAGCAGATGGCGCCCGAGGACAACGCCGTCTTCGAGCTTTTCGGCCGGAAGTACACCGAGATCATTAACAAGCAGCCGGTGCGCAACGTGTACGGCCGCGGCGAACCGCCGCGCGGCGGCGCCATCTGGGGCGTGTTCATGGCCTGGGCCTACGAACACTACGGCGTTTTCAGCTGGGTTCCGGAAATGGGTTCGCTCGTCCCCTTCTGCGACTACGACAAGAACGGCACCGTGACGCCGGCCGAGCAGATGAAATGGAACGACACCGAACTCGGCGGAAAGATCTTCGTCGACTGGAAACCCTACAAGCACCCGCAGCTCGGCGAGGTCGAAATCGGCGGCTTCATATCGAAGCTCTACGATCCCGCCCGCAAGACTTACACCAACCTGATGTGTTACCCGGGTCCCGTGTTCGAGGACTTCCTCAAGAAACACACCGAGTGGAACCTGTACCTCGTCTCGATGTCGCCCTTGGTGCGCATCGCCGATGTGAAGGCCACAAAGGGGGACGCGGGCTACATCCGGATCGAAGCATCGGTGCACAACGAAGGCCACCTCCCCACCAACGTCACACGGCAGGCCATCCGCAACGAGACGGCGCGCACCGTCAAGGCCGTTCTCGAACTCACCGGCGCCACGCTCGTCATGGGCAAGGCGACGGCCGACCTGGGCCACATCGCCGGCAACCGCGCCCCCGCGGTCAAGGCCGAGTGGATGGTGAAAGCGGACGGCAGAGGCGAGCCGCGCGCGACGGTCCGGGTGATCTCCGAAAAGGGCGGAACCGACAGCCGGGAGATCTCCCTGAAGTAGCAACCGACCCACCTTTGTGCCTCCGTGGAGGGGAAAATTGAGGCGGCCGGCAACTTCAGACCGGCCGCCTCATCCAATAGATCGAGCAGGCAATCGCCGGGCGAAACGGCAGCGGAGGTGGGTCATGAAAAGCACATTCAAGGCATTGCTCGGGTTGGCCTTCTGCATCGGCCTGATGCCGGCCGCCGAGGCCCGGTATTTCGAAACCCGGGTCGACAGGCTGGCGCGGATGGCAGAGGAATTCTTCGCAGACAGCTACCGCGGCTTCAACAACCGCGGCCGCGGCAACCGGCAGGACGTCGAAGTCCTGTTCCTGGCGCAGCAGATTAACGCCGGCGCCGGCCTCCTCCGGCGGATGGCCTACGACCGCCGCCCCGAGTCGGAACTCCGGGACGCGGTGGCCATTGTCTCAGGCCAGCTCCGCGCCGCCGAAAGATATTCCCACGGCAGGCGGCAGCTCCAGGACATGCAGCGGGTGCTGGAAGACATCTCGCGCGAACTGAGCCCCTCCCAATGGCAGCCGGTGGAGCCGGTGCCGGAAAAGAAGATCACCGGGCGGCTGCGCTGGAAGGGAACGGTCGACGGGGAGGTTCATGTGTTCGTGCAGGGAGCGGAGGCGGACGTGCGGACCGTTTCCGGATTCCATGCCACCAACGTGACGTTCCAGTTTACCTCCGCGCTGCCGCAGCGGCGCGTCGAACTCGGATTGCGCAAGCTCGACGGCAGGGGATCCCTCGAAGTAGTGCAGCATCCGTCCCCGGACAACGGCTTCACGGCTGTGATCCGGATCAGCGACACCAAGCACGGCCAGGACAAGTACGAGTTCGAACTCGTCTGGTGAACTCCATGAACCTTGATGCCTTTGTGGTTGATCTCGACCCTTCACCACAAAGGCACCAACAAGCACAAAGACGTCTGAACCTTCCCGCAGGCAATTACTAGTCAAATCATAATTTTCTTGACAGAGGAATTCCCGCGCTTATAGTGTTTCCTGAAATTGATTTTCATAATAGCGTGAAAATCTTGATATGGGTGATGTTATGAATAGTGTTTTGGAGAAGATCCGTCCAATCGTTGCGGCGGCGATGTTTGCCGCCGTCCTTGCACCCTCATGGAGCCCTGCCCAGGAGGAGGACCTCAAACAGAAGATCCAGGCCCTGGAGGCCCGGATCGCGAGGCTCGAGGCGCTCCTGGCCGCCCGGGAGGAAAAGGCCGAGGCGCAGCCTGCTGAGATGCAGCGCCATCTGGACGTCCTGGCGGAAGAAGTCGAGAAGCTCCGCAGCGGCGAGCCGGACATCGAGATCACCGAGGGGAGAGCCCGTTCGCTCGGTCTCGGCTCCTCGGCCGCCACCGTCTACAGGAAGCGCCACGGGGTTTCGCTGGCAGGCTACGGCGAAATGCTCTACGAGAACTTCGACGGCCAACTCGAGAATGGGAGCAAGCTGCGCAAGGGCTCGCAACTCGACTTTCTCCGCGCGGTCATCTACGCCGGCTACCGTTTCAACGACAAGTTCGTTTTCAACTCCGAGATCGAATTCGAACACGCCGACACCGGCAAATCCGGCACCGTCGCCCCCGAGTTCGTATACCTCGACTACCTGGCGAACGATCACCTCACCGTGCGCGGCGGCCTGCTGCTGGTTCCCATGGGGCTGACCAACGAGTTCCACGAGCCGACCGCTTTCATCGGCGCGCGGCGCAGCGAAACGGAAACCCGCATCATCCCGGCGACCTGGCGTGAAAACGGCTTCGGCTTTCTCGGATCGGCCGGCAGGTTCGAATACCGCGCCTACGTAGTCAACGGCCTGGACGCCGCCGGGTTCAGCGCCGCCGGCCTTCGCGGAGGCCGCCAGAAGGGCTCCTTCGCCAAGGCTACCGACATGGCCTTCGTCGGGAGGCTGGACTTCTCCCCGATGCCCGGCGTGGTGGCGGGGGGATCCCTCTACCGGGGTGGCTCGGGCCAGGGCCAATACCTCCTGAACGGCCGCGAGATCAAGGTCGGCACCACCATCGGCGAACTGCACGGCCAGGTTCAGATGCGCGGCTTCGACGTCCGGGCCCTCTATGCCCGCGCCGAGCTCGAAGACGTCGCCGATCTGAACCGCGCCCGCAACCTCACCGGCGCCAACTCCATCGGCGAAGTTCTTCAGGGGGGCTTCCTCCAGTTCGGATACAACCTCCTGGCCCGGCACACGGAGTCGGTCCGGCTGACCCCCTACTACCGCTTCGAAAAGGTGAACACCCAGGACCGCGTTCCCGCTGGCTTTGTCCTCGACCCGCAGAGGGACCGGAAGTTTCACACGTCCGGCCTGGAGTTCCACCCGACGCATGGAATCGTCGTGAAGAGCGACTACCAGTGGATCAAGTCCAGGGCCCGCAACGGCCAGAACCAGTTCAACATCCTGCTGGGATATGCATTTTAGTCAGGGATTCCGATGAAGATCCCATATTCCTCAGAGAGGGCGTTCAACCGGTTCCCGTCAGGTCACCGCACGGCATCGATCGTCGGCTTGCTTGCGGTCGTCCTCACGCTCCGGGCGGGTCCCGCGGCATCCGGGGGACTGATCACGCGGGAGCAGGCGCTGATTTCCGCATTCCCCGGCGCCACGATCAAAGCCGAACGCATCTTCCTCACCGAGGCCGAGATGAAGGAAGCCGGCGAGCTGGCGGGCAACCCGATTGCGAGCGCCCTGATCGCGCGCTACACGGCGTTCAACGACGGGCGAGAAGCCGGCCGGGCCTACGTCGACACGCACATCATCCGTACCAAGAAGGAGAGCCTGCTCATCATCCTGGACGCCGAAGGAGCATTGAAGCGAATCGAGGTCACGGCCTTTCTGGAGCCCCAGGAGTACATGGCTCCCGGCAATTGGTACGCCCAGTACCAGGACAAGCGGTTGACCCGCGAGCTGCACATCCAGCGCGAGATCCGTCCGCTTGCGGGTGCGACCCTGACTGCCGCCGCCACGAACCAGGCGGCCCGCCGGGTCCTGGCAATCGACCGGGTGCTCCTCCGCAGGAAAACCGGAGCTTCGGGGAAATGAACGGCAGGCTGATGGGGTCTCTGAAGATTCTCATTGCCGTGATGGCTGTGAGCGGATTGGCCCACTACTATCTGAAACACTTCACGAAAACAGATGACCCGTTCGCCGTCGTCAACCACCCGCTGGAGCCGGTGATGCAGAAGATTCACATCCTGGCCGCCCCGCTGTTCCTTTTCGCCATGGGCGCCATGGCCCGGTCGCACATCCTGGACAACGGGCGGCGGCGGGAAAACGGCCGCCGGCTGCGCAAATCGGGAGTCATCGCGATGATCGTTCTTCCGTTCATGGTCCTTTCGGGCTATGCCCTGCAGGTGATTCCCGACGCGGCTCTGCTCGACGATCTCGCCCTCGTCCACCTGGCCGTGGGCCTGGCTTTCGTCGCCGTGTTTTCCGGACATTGGCTGTCGGGCCGCAGATGAAGCGCTTCCGGTCAGCAGTGGTTGCGAGCCTTCTCGCGATTCCTTTACCGGCGGCAAGTCCTTTTGCTTCGGAGGAAGCGAAACCGGTTACCCGCAGCGTCTACCTGATGGGCACGCGCTGCACGCTGACCGCATGGTCCGCTTTCGCTTTTGACCCGGCCGTCGGCACCCTGATCGATGCCTGGGGACTGCGCACCGGAGGCCGGATTCCCTCCGGCGAAGAACTGGAGAGGGCGCGGAAAAATGCGGGCATGAGGCGTTTCGCATTTGACCCGAAGGCTTGCACTATAACCCGACAAGCGGATGCCTGGATTGACTCGGGAGCCTTCGGCAAAGGGGAAGCCCTCGACCGTGCGCTGCGTGCGCAGGAGCACGATGGAGCTATTCCCTGGATGATCGACCTGGGAGGTCAGTTGGCGGTGCACGGAAGGCTCCCCGGCAGCGAGCCCTGGACGGCTTACGTCCCGCACCCCGAGAGGCGCGGGGATCCGTTCCTGGCTCTGGAATTCGAGTCCGGTTCTTTTGCCACGAGCGGCGGCTCCGAAAGGGACAGCGCCACGGCGGGCGGGCGCGTGGGTCACATCCTCGATCCGCGTTCAGGCCGGCCGGCGGCCTTTCGAGGATCGGTCACTGTTCTGCACCAGAGCGCCCTGGCTGCAGACATTCTCTCCACGGCGCTCTACGTCATGGGACCGGAGCAGGGGCTCAAGTGGGCAAACGCACGCGGCCTCGCCGCATGTTTCCTCGTGCCTGTCGGAGATGCTGCAGAGATTGTCGCCAGCGCTGCGTTTCCACCGGCGGCCAGGATTGCCCCGTGAGCGGGCGAAGACCGGACCGCGGCTCAATCAGGGGCGGGGGACCGACTTGCGCAGGGTTTCGGGGACCCTCTGCGCCTCGTGCCTCTTACTTCGCCTTCCAATTCCGCGCCATCTCTTCGGCGCGGGCAATGTCTTCCTCGGAGAGAGCCCCGGCAAGCTTGTTTCTGAAGCTCTCGGCGTTCGGCGCACCTTCTTCGGCGGCCAGATTGAGCCAGAAGTAAGCCTGGACCGGGTCCTTCGGCACGCCCTCTCCCCGGCTGTAGATGAGGCCCAGCATGAACTGGGCTCCGGAATCGCGCTGCTCGGCGGCGGACCTGAGGAGGTAGATGGACTCCTCGAGGTTCCGGTCGATTCCATCCCCCAGGTGATACATGAGACCGAGGTTCGCCTGCGCCTTGGCATGTCCCTGCTTGGCCGCCATCCGGTACCACCGGGCCGCCTCCGCCTTGTCTTTGGCCACCCCGAAGCCGGAATAGTGCATGAAGCCCATGAAGAACTGCCCGTCTGCTTCCCCTCTGTCCGCTATCGGCCGGATCAGTTCCAGCGCCGCGGCATGATCCTCGCGTTCCATCGCGGCCGCTATCCCCTTGTGCCACTCCTCGTCAGCCGATAACCCCTCGCCCTTTGCGCCGCTATTTCCGTTCTTTCCGCAGCCTGCGATGCACACCGCCAGCGAGAGAACGATCAGTCCCTTCCAGTTCATAAACTTTCCTCCAGCAACCGTGGATGATAAAGGCCGCACCCGCCCGATTCAAGGTCCCCGGGCTTTATAGATGGATAGTCCCCGTCAGGGAAAAACCAGCCGGAATCCGCGAGCAGGGCTTTTGCCGCCGGCAAAAGCCCTGCCTGTGTTTTTCCGTGTCCCGAGGGCCCTGCCTGCCGGGCATTCAGTTCTGTTATGATGCCGCACATGCACGCGCCCTCGGCCCTGCTGAGCTTCCTCGAGTGTGAGCACTGCGCATGGCTGGACCTTCGCCATCGCGAGCAACCTCTTCCTCAGGCCGGGGAGGACGCCGGCATCGAACTCCTCCGCAGGAAAGGGCTGGAACACGAAAAAGCCTACCTCGCAAAGCTGCTGTCCGAAGACCTGGAGGCGGTCGAAATCCCAACGGATGGCTCCCTGGCAGAAAGGACCGCCCAGACCCGCAAGGCAATGGCCGCAGGCGCCGACGTCATCTACCAGGCCGCGCTGCAAAAGGACCCGTGGTTCGGCTACGCCGACTTCCTCCGGCGTGTCGACACCCCTTCCAAGCTTGGGAGATTCAGCTACGAAGCGGTCGACACAAAGCTGGCCCGAGCGCCTTCGGCCGCCCGCGTAATCCAGCTCTGCTGCTACTCCGACATGCTGGAGGCGATGCAGGGGCTCACACCCCGCTCGATGCACCTGGTGCTGGGCGACGGCAGCGAGGCGGCTTTCCTTTTCGCCGACTTCCGCCACTACCACCTGGAGGCTCAGCGCCGCTTCGAGGAATTCGCCGCATCGCCCCCAGAATATTCATACCCGCGCCGCTGCCGCTACTGCGACCTCTGCCGGTGGCGCGATCTTTGTTGCCGCCGGTGGGAGGACGACGACCACCTGACGCTCGTCGCCAACATCCGCCAGTCGCAGATCCGCAGGCTGATAGAGGCCGGCATCGCCACAGCCCGGACACTGGCCTCCACGCCCGATTCGCGGCGCATTGACGGGATCGGCCAGGAGAGCCTGACGCGACTGCGCACCCAGGCGCGCCTGCAGACGAACAGGCGCGACACCGGCCAGGACTCCTGGCAGCTCCTCCCGCCCAAGGAGGGCAGAGGCTTCGAAAGGCTGCCCAGACCCGATGCCGCCGACCTGTTCTTCGACATCGAAGGGGATCCTTTCTTCGGCGAGGGCCTGGAATACCTGTTCGGCGTTTACCGGTTTGCGAGCCGGAAGCCGGTCTTCCGCGAATTCTGGGCCCACAACCACGACGAGGAGATGGCGGCGTTCCGGCAGGCAGTCGACTTTTTCATGGAGCATCTCGAGGCGCATCCGGGCGCGCACATCTATCACTACAACCACTACGAGGAGAACGCGCTCAAACGGCTGGCCTCGCGCTACGGCACGCGCGAGGCGGAAGTCGACCACCTGCTGCGGGCCCGCAAGCTGGTCGACCTCTACAAGGTCGTACGCGAAGGCCTCCAGGCTTCCGCGCGGGGTTATTCGCTGAAGGACCTCGAGGTTTTCTACATGAAAAAGCGAGAGGGCGAGGTGACAAGCGCCGGCGACAGCATCGTGGTTTACGAGCAGTGGCGATTGACGCACGACGACAGCCTGCTGGAGCAGATCCGGGATTACAACCGGGCAGACTGCCGTTCCACGCACCTGCTTCGCGAGTGGCTGCTCGATCTGCGGCCGGACGGCACCCCCTGGTTCGAGGCGCCGGAGGACCAGGACGAGGAAAAAGCCGCTGCCCGAACCCAGGCGGAGGAGGAAATCGCCGCGCGCCGGAAGAAACTCATGAAGGGCAGCCCTCCGGAGGAGAAGGTTGCGCGCGAAACCGTCGTGCACCTGCTCGGTTTTCACCGCCGGGAGGCCAAGCCGGCATGGTGGGCCATGTTCGACCGCCAGGAGAGCACGCCCGAGGACCTGGTGGAGGACTACGAGTGCATCGGCGCACTCGGCCTGGATCCGGGCATTCCACAGCGGACGGAGAAGCGCTCGATCGTCGCCGGGTATCGCTTTCCGCCGCAGGACTCAAAACTCGGACCGGGCAACCGCTGTCTGGTTGCAGCAACGTTGGAACCTGCCGGCACAATCGTGGCGCTGGACCTGGAAGGAGGCACCCTGAAGTTGAAACGGGGCGCTTCGGCCGGATCGCTGCCGGCGGAACTTTCCCTAATACCCTCCGGGCCCATAGATACGAGGGTGCTGCACGATGCCCTGGGCCGCTTCGCCGATTCCATGGCGGCGGGCGATGGGAAGTATCCGGCCGCGCGATCGCTGCTGCTCCGGCAACTGCCTGCAATCAAGGGCCTCAAGCACGGTCTCCCCATCATCAGCGGGAAGGAGGACCTTGTCATCGAGTCCACCCGCGCCGTCGCCAATCTCAGGAACAGCTGCCTGCTCATCCAGGGGCCGCCCGGCGCCGGCAAAACATATGTCTCATCCCGCATCATCGTGGAGCTGATTCGGCAGGGAAAGAAGGTCGGCGTCGCCTCGAACTCCCACAAGGCGATCCACAATCTGCTGCACGCGGTGGAGAGGCGGGCCGACGAAACCGGGCTCACGTTTCGCGGCATCAAGAAGGCGACCGAAATGAACAGCGAATCGTTCTTCGCAGGGCGGCAGATTGCCAACGAAACCCGCACCGAAAGATTCGATTTCTCCGCCGACCTGTTCGCCGGCTCGGCTTGGCTGTTTGCGCACCCGGACATGGACGGCAGGCTCGACTGCCTGTTCGTGGACGAGGCGGGCCAGGTGTCGCTGGCAAACCTCGTGGCTATGGGAACCAGCGCCAAAAACATCGTGCTGGTTGGAGACCAGATGCAGCTCGGCCAGCCGATCCAGGGCGTGCATCCCGGCGAGTCGGGGATGTCTGTTCTCGAGTACCTGCTCCGCGACGCGGCGACGATCCCGCCCGAGCGGGGGATTTTTCTGCCCACCACGTGGCGCATGCACGCCGATGTCTGCCGTTTCATATCCGAGGCCGTGTATGAAGGGCGGCTCCACCCGGAGGCAAAGAACCAGAATCGCAGACTCCTCCTCAAGCGGGGCGCGCACCCCGAGTTGCGCCCGACAGGAATCCGCTTCATCGGGGTGGATCACGCCGGCTGCTCGCAGAAATCCGAGGAGGAGGCTCAGGTAGTGCGCGAGGTCTACTCCAACCTGCTGCTGCAGGCCTTCACCGACACGGACGGCGCCGTGCACCCCATGCGGCCCGAGAACATTCTCGTCGTGGCCCCCTACAATGTGCAGGTCAACCGCCTGCGGTCGGTTCTGCCGGCCGGCGCCCGTGTCGGCACCGTCGACAAATTCCAGGGGCAGGAGGCGGAGGTGGTTATCGTCTCGATGACGACCTCGAGCGCAGAGGATCTGCCCCGGGATATTGAATTCCTCTTCAGCAGGAACCGGTTGAACGTGGCCATTTCCCGCGCGCGATGTCTCACCCTGCTGGTGGCAAGTCCTCGCCTGCCGGCAACGCCATGCCGGACGGTCGAGGAGCTTCGGCTGGTCAACACCCTCTGCCATGCGCGCCACTCCGCCGCACCCTGATACGTCCGCCGCCGGCTCACCTGACCCGGATTATTCATGAAATGGGGGAAGCACGCATCTTGGGACGCGGACGAACACGGACAAACACAGAAAGAACCAGGCTAATGGTGGACATCCGCTCTCGATGAGAATATTCTTAGCCGTTCTTTGCATCCTGAGGGATCGATCGAAGGCTTCGGGGGCGCGTTTTCCTTGATTTTCCTGCTGGCAATTCGATGTTCCGCGACGAGAACGCCGGCGCGGACGATCTGGTCTCGATCCTGCTCGATGCCTACAACGACCATCGCACCGCGATCCAGTTTGTCACCAACGCCAACGGCCTGATAGAGGACCTGTTTCAAACGGGCGAATCCACTGAAACCCGCAACCACAACTGGGACGCGGTCTGGCACGCCCAGGGCAGCTGGAATCCGGCCGGGTGGGAGGTGGAGGTCGCCATCCCGTTCAAGTCCCTCCGTTTTCAATCGCCGGCCGACGGCGGCGATGTGATTTTCGGGATCGGCTTCAAGCGCAACATCCCGCGCAAGAACGAAGGGGTCTACTGGCCTTTCGTCCCCAATGATTCCAGCTGGTACCGGCCGGCGGAACTGGGGCACCTGCACGGCCTGCGCGGGATCGAACCGGGCCGCAGCATCGAAGCCCGGCCTTATGCGCTCGCCGGCGCGGGCTATGGCGGGCAGGGGACGCCCACCGAGGGCCGCGCCGACGCCGGCCTGGACGTGAAATGGGGAGTCACCTCGGGACTCACCGCCGATTTCACCGTCAACACGGACTTTGCCCAGGAGGAAGTCGACGTCCAGTAGATCAACTTCACGCGCTTTTCACTCTTTTTCCCCGAGAAGCGGCAGTTCTTCCTGGAAGGGGAGCGGATGTTCCAGTTCGGCGTGCCCCGCCAGAACGACCTCGTCTTCACCCGGCGCATCGGCCTTTCGCCCAACGGGCGAATCATTCCCATACGCGCCGGCGCCCGCCTTTCCGGGCGCCAGGGGCCCTACAGCATCGGCGCGATGAACATTCAGACGGGCGAGGAGCACGGCTTTGCAGCCGACAACTTCACCGTCCTGCGCGTCCGCCGCGACATCGAGAGCCGTTCCAGCATCGGTGCGCTGTTCACCAACCGCGAAGGAGGCGGCGGCTTCAATCGAGTCTTCGGAGCGGATGCCGGCTTTCTCTTCAAGCAGGCCTGGGCGCTCGAGGGCTTCCTGGCAAAGGTGGACGCGCCTGACATCGAAGAGGGCGCGCACTCCGCCTATCTGCGCTTCGCCTACGACACCGACCGCTGGGGGGCCGATTACCGGTATATGGACGCCGGGGAGAACTTTCAGCCGGGGATCGGCTTCGTGCGGCGGCCGGGCAGCCGGCAGAACGCCGGCGAGCTGCGCTACAGCCCGCGGCCGGGCCTGGAGTGGGTGCGCAAGTTCGATTTTTCCGCTTCGCTGCAGTACGTGACCGACCAGGGGAACATACTCGAGACCCGCACCCGTGAACTCACGGTCGGCACGACGTTCGAGAGCGGAGACGCCCTGACCTTAGCCGTCGTCAATCAGCTCGAGCAGATCGAGGAGCCTTTCGCGCTGAGGACAGGAGTGGCCATCCAGCCGGGAGTCTACCGCTTCAACACGTTCTCCGCACGTCTGGACACATTCCGCCGGAGGCACGTGCGCCTCAATCTGGCCTACGACACGGGCGGGTTCTGGAACGGGGAGCGCGATCGAATCTCCGCCGACACCAGCTACCGGATCAACCGGTATTTCGATCTCTCGGGCCGCTACGAAGTGAACTGGGTGGATCTCCCCGCGGGCAAGTTCACGACTCAGCTGGTGTCCACGCGCTTCCAGGTTGCCTTCGGCAACGACATGGCTCTGCTGACGCTCTTTCAGTACAACACCGACAGCCGGCTGTTCTCCAGCAATATCCGCTTCAACTGGATCGTCCGGCCGGGGAGCGATTTCTTCATCGTGTACAATGAGACCGACGAGTGGGGCGGCGTGTTCAACATCCGGAACCGTTCCCTCGCCGTCAAACTCAACTACCTGTTCGCCTTTTAGAGGATTGCAGACAGACACCAAGGTGAGGAATCCTGAAAAGGAATAGGCCGGTATCGAACCCAAACAACAAATCCTGAAAGGGGACCGGCCGGGGTGATACCTAAACGCGGACTCTGAAAACGGACCGGCCGGGGTGATACCTAAATGATGGACCCTGAAAGGGTCCTGCAGGAAAGCCCAGGGCGTAAGCCCTGGGATCGCCGGACAGGAGGTGAACCGGAAGCCCTGAAAGGGCGGCACCGCCTGTCTCCCCTGTTATGATTGCTCTGCAGGCACTGACTCCGGATGAACTGGTTCAAATCATTCCCGGCATTTCCCTGACCGACGCCCGGAGAATAGCGAGCGGCATCCACCGCGGAGGCGGCCTGGAGTTTGTCCGGCGCGTAAAGCAATCGGTCATTGACGCGGCCGCCGCTGCGGGATCGCTCCCGAAGCTGACGGTGTGCGCCAATCAACGGAGTGGGGTCGATCCGTTCATCAAATATATCCTGGAAGTTCCGGGGGGCGGCACCGTGGAGGCCGTCCGCATTCCGCTCGACCGTCCCGGCCGCTTCTCCGTGTGCGTCAGTTCGCAGGCCGGCTGCGGGCTCGGTTGTTCCTTCTGCGCCACCGGCAGGCTTGGGCTGCACCGGAACCTGGAAGCGTGGGAAATCATCGAACAGTTGCGGATTGTCCGAGGCGGACTGGACCCCCGCCGCGGCGAACGCATTCATGGGATTGTCTTCCAGGGGATGGGGGAACCGCTGGCCAATCTCGATGCAGTGCTCCAGGCGATCGCCGTCGCCTGCAATCCGAGCACGATGGCAGTAAACGCCAAAGCCATCACAGTCTGCACCGTGGGATTGCCCGAGGGCATTCGCCAGCTGGCCGCAGAGGCGCCCAAGGTTCGTCTTGGCATTTCGATCGGCAGCGCACTGCCTGAGGTCCGCCGCCGATTGATGCCGATCGACCGCGCCCACCCGCTCGAACAGGTAATGGCCGCCGTTGCCGATCATTCGCGCAAAACGCGCATCGCGCCGATGTGGGCCGTGACGCTTCTCGAAGGGGTCAACGACAGCCCGGAGCACGCTGCGGCGCTGGCGCGGCTCGGCCGGGATTTCGTGCGCGCCACGGGCGTGCGGCCGCGGATCAGCATCGTCCCCTACAACGCCGACGCCGGCGGGCGGGACGAATTCCGGCGGACGGCTCGCGAGACGGAATCCGCATTCCGCGAAGTTCTGCACCGGGCGGGGCTGGCCACGCACCGCCGTTACAGCGGCGGCCACGACATCGCCGCCGCCTGCGGCCAGCTCGCGGCGGCAGGCCGCTGATCCGCCAAAAGCCTGCGATCGAAACTCCGCTCCTCGGATAGTCCCTTGAATCCGGATCTATCATGCATTGCCTCAGCAGGTGGGGAAGATCTTTGCCCTTCAATCCAGAGGCAGGCGGCGCACTCCCGGGATCAGGTCGAAGGCTGCATCGAACGTCGCAACGTTGTGGACGTCGTTGTTCAGCATGACGGCGGCGTGAATCGCATCGCGAACCCCGATGCTGCCTCCGCCGCATACCAGTTGCTTCGCGCGGTCGGTATCGGCCAGGGTTACGGGATAGATCACCGGACAAATCAGCACGAAGAGCTCATACACCCGTCGTGCCAGGTCCAGCCGTTGCAAGGCAGTGTAGCGGTAAAGGATTTCCTGCAGAACTTCCGTGCTGGTGCATGCTTCCAGCTCGGCGGCGCGGACCTTCTCCAATAAGCGGCGCGCCGGTTCTCGGTGAGGATGTTCGCGGCCGGCGACATACATCGGAATGTTGGAGTCGATGAAAACCCTCACGTGCGCCCCGTTTCGATTTCCTCCAGCATCTGGTCAATGTCGGCCGTGGGCGCCTCCAATGAGGCCAGTTGAGAGAGGGGTTCGGCTGTTGCCCCGTCTTCGGCCAGGGTGCGTTCGATGGCCCGTCGCACCCACTCCCCCTTGGAAATACGGCAACGCTGCGACGCTTTGCGCACACGGGCATCCAATTCTTCGGGAATAAGGACCTGCAGTCTGTGACTCACACGCTCATGCTACTAGGAGTCACAGAGCTCGTCAAGTGGGACAATTGGATCGCGCATGCGGCGCCCGTGCCACCGGTTGAATCGGCAGCGCCTACAAAACGCACACGGTGGATCTCGATCCCAAGACACTGAACGGGAGCACGGGTTCGTTCAGCGCCAAGGCATGCGTCCGCGAGCCTTTCTGATCGCGCTGTCCCCGCGAAGGGAAACAGCCCAGCGCTGGGGCATCGCTTCTCTCCTAATCCTTGTCGCCGCATGCGCCGCCAGCGCCGGGAAGTCCTTGATTTCGCCTGCCGCCAACGACTATTGCCGGCGATTTACGCCGCAACCGGCGCCATCTTGTTTCAAGCAGGAAAAGCCCGTTGCTGTTTTTCGCGGGGGATACGACCCGGTTATTGGATTTGCCGGCGCGCTGCTGAAATATCTCTGGCGTTCGGGCAACTTATGAGGTGAAATGCTCCAAGAATCGATCGTTGAACCTCTGGTGACCGCCGATGCGAAGCCATCAGATGTTGCCGCCGATTTTCTATTCTGCTGTGCTCGGGCCGCCGCATTCGTGTGTGAGAATGTCTCTCTCTGCCCGCAAAAACCGAAACTGCTGGACCGTGTCCGCGACGAGATCTTGCGGCGCAGCTACAGCCGCAGAACGGCCAAGTCATACGTCGGCTGGATTCGCCGATTCATTCTTTTTCACGGCAAGCGGCACCCGGCTGAGATGGGCGAGGCAGAGATCTCGCAGTTTCTGACCCATCTTGCGGTCAAGGGCAGGGTCAGCGCGTCCACGCAGAACCAGGCGTTATGCGCGCTGGTATTTCTTTACCGGGAGGTGCTGCAGGCGGACCTCGAGTGGGTCGCCGGCATCGTGAGGGCGAAGCGGCCTGTTCATCTGCCTGTAGTGCTTTCGCGCTCGGAAGTAACAGCCCTATTGGGCAACCTGCGAGGGGTGGAATGGATCATGGCCTCCCTGCTCTATGGTGCCGGCTTGCGACTGCTCGAATGCTGTCGGCTGCGCATCAAGGATGTGGATTTTGCCCGGAGTGAAATTACGGTTCGTGACGGCAAGGGGAACAAGGATCGGGTGACGCTTCTCCCGGGCAAAGTTTCGGAACCGCTGGCCGCGCACATCGAAAGAGTGCGCCAAAGGCATGGGGAGGATCTTCGACGCGGGGCGGGGAGCGTCGAGTTGCCTCAGGCAATCGAGCGAAAGTATCCCAAGGCTCCGTGGGAATGGAGCTGGCAGTGGGTATTTCCGGCGACCCGGCATTATTGGGATTCCTCGTCGGGGAGGAAGCGCAGGCATCATCTTCACGAGTCGGTATTGCAGAAAGCGGTCCGCAGGGCAGCCCTCCAGGCGCGAATTGCGAAGCCGGCAAGCTGTCATTCGCTGCGTCATTCTTTTGCGACGCATTTGCTGGAGGCAGGGTACGACATCCGGACGATTCAGGAGCTTCTAGGGCACAGCGACGTGAGCACGACGATGATCTGCACACATGTGCTGAATCGTGGCGGCCGAGAGGTTCGGAGTCCGCTGGATACCGGCATGTGAGTTTGTGGCGGCGAGGGGGAGTATACAGAACCCGTCCGCCAAGGGAGCAGTGGGATTCAGCAAAACTTCGCCCTTGTTATCCAGTTAAGCGGGCGGAACTCGCAGCATAGCTGGATATGCCGCCCATCAGCTTCCGCATAACCGTTTGACTTTAAACAACATTGTGCTATGAGAGATATATTCTCGATGGTTTGAGCGGGTGCCGACTGGCGGCCTATCCAGCTATCGAGACCCGCATAATATAAGCGGCACCTGATGAGACATTCCCCGTAACCAGTGAGGCAAGGACATGATCGACCTCCCCACATTCGCCTTTCTGGCACTGCGCCACCGGTTTTTCGATAGCGCAGGACGACCGGTACCGTTCAGACTTCGTGACAAACGAAACACCCAAGACGATCCGTTCGACGAGTACCTTGTCACAGAAGTGCTCACAGGCATCGAAGCGATCTCGTGCGCGAGGGCGACCGGGCCGCTCATCACCCCCGACATGGTCCTGTACCGGCCTCGCATGTGCGAAGGAATGGACCTCAAGCACCGAACAACCGACATCAACCGCATCGTGGGCATTGAGGTCAAGAAACTGGAGCGGACGGCGCAGGGCGGTGTCGCCCGAGGCTCTGGACTCGATTACAACACTACGCCCCCTGCGGGCGTGTGCGCGTCTATGATGCAGCGGGTGCAGCCCTCGACATCCGCGGCTTCTACCTATTCGTTTGCTTGGAGTGCGCCCCCGACGACGCGCAGACTGTTGTCCTGACGGCCTTGTGCCTGGTGGATGGCAACGCCCTGAACGAGGACTTTGAACTGTACCTGAGCATCACAGGCGAGCGCCAGAAACGCATCGGACTCGGGACGTATGGCGACGGAGCCGACCGGGCTCGACCTATGCTCATCTTCGCCAACCCCCTCGGTGCTCGGGAGTTCGATGGCTTGCCTATCCTGATCCACCCAGATGAGGACGTTCCGCGTAAGGAGCCGGATCTGCAGCTTGCATACAGGCTGCGTCGGTCCGTCTCAGAAGGCACCACCCGAAGGTTCTATTGCTATCGACGCCGCTCCGACGCGCCGGAGGGCTGGTCCATTACCCAGCTCGTGGACCCGTTTCCCACACCGGATCGCGAGGCTAGGACGCGCCCGCGCGGTCGGTTTAGGCTCCCGTTCCGCGTGTAGGCAGTGTTTCCCACAATTCACGCTGCACCGCCCCTGGCTGCGGCGCAACGGGACCCGATGGTTCCCGCACGTTCTGGTCCTTCCATGACCTCTCGATGATGCTGCGGGTCTTCGGCAGTAGGGCCTTGAGCGAAACCCCCACCTCGCTCGCCGTCCTCCCCACGCTCAGTTCCACCAGGACCTGACTTAGCAAAATGACGCGCACATCGTTTCGAGAGAGATGTCGGCCCACGCTGTTGAACCGTCTAACCTTTTCCTCGGCGCTCGCGACAGCTCGTTGCAAAACTCCCTCATCAGCACGCCGCGGCCGCGGGTCGGATTTTCGTTTGCGGCAGACGATCAGTACGTCGAGGTCGATAGACTCCTTCGCCTGACTTTTCGGAGCGGCGACCGACATCTCGGCCTTGACGGGCTGGCTCTGAACTATGTTGAAGCCGGCACCCAAAACGGCCTGCGCGACCGCAACCCACCCATCCTCGCGCGAGTGGTGATAGCTGAAGACGAGGACGCCTTCGTCTCGCAGCACACGGTGGCATTCCGCAAAGACCTTGCCGAGCTTGTCTGCGAACGCACCGGCTTCGACGTCCTGAACTTCGGCGTCCCGGCGGGTGGTACAGGCGCCACTGAATGAACCGTCACCGAAGTAAAGCTGTTGCCAGACGAAGAAGAAATCGGCGAGCTCAGAGTAGTGGACGTTGTCAAAAAAAGGCGGGTCCGTTATCACGAGGTCAACGCTCTTGTCGGGGAGGTCCGTGGCAGACGAGTCCCCGCAAGAGAGGTATGTAGCGCCGGGCTTAAGACCGCCTTTCGGGTACCGCTCTATTATCGGCCCACCGATCGGCGGGCTGACACCCACTACCTTCCTTCCTGTCTTGCGTGGGCCTCTGTACTCAACCGCGAGTTCGAAGGGGGCGTCGCGGTAATCCAGCGCGCGAAGCAACCGGGATTCGTACAGCGTCGAGAAGGCACCCGAACTCCGCGGCGTCCCCCAGATGTTCGCCTCGATGGGCGTCCGCTCTGGCTTGAGGATGTGGTGTGAGAACATATGCCGCACCGCGCCGGTGCCTTCTCCCTTGTACGATGCGAACATGTTGTTGAACTCAAGTATGCCCGAGAAGAGTACGGCGAGCGCATCCCGAGCCGAGTTCTCCGGGATGTCCCGAATCGCGCCTGCTAGCATCGTCAGGGCCAGGAGCTGGCGCTCATTGAACAACTCGTGCCAGTGCCGATACCCGTAGTTCAGGATCTGGCGCGTGTTGTGGCCGTCGCCGATGGGTACACTAGGAAGCGGTGGATCGAAGTCTCTCAGGCGGTTCCTTGCGGCCATGAACGCAGACAGGTCGCCGTCCGTGATCCCAAGGTATTCCTTGCTTCCGTCCTTCCGAAGCACTAACTTCGCGTAGGGCCGGTGATCCGGAGGCCTCCCGGCGCTTTTCGCAGTCTTCGCAATCGGGAATTCGTGCCCGCACAGGCGGCAAATTGCTGTGGTTCGCTTGGCCGGCCCCTCTTGCGGATTGAAGCGAGCGCCACATCGGCATGCGACCTGGGTGTCGTCGTGTCGCCCAGAGAAAACATCGCCGCACTCTGGACAGATGATTTTGGCCTCCGGGTTCTGCTTTTTGTACGCGTGCGTCGCGAAAACGTAGCTCGAGAAGAGGTCGACCTTCGCCTGGCACTTAGGACACGGAACGACCTTAACCCAGAAGAAGTAGAGGACGTCGCATAGCTCTCTGTCACTGTCAACCGAACTGTACAGCTTCTTGATCTCTTTGCCGACACCGGATTCGAGCTTCCGGAAATGCTCGTGCACCCTTCCCCTGTCCACAGGGCCGAGTGCGACGCGAACCGCACGGTACGCCACTGGGTTAATGTCGCGCCCGATAACAGTGCAACCGAGCTTCCGCGCCTCGCCGACTGTGGTCCCGCTCCCCATGAACGGGTCGAAAACCACGACGCCCGGTAGACGAACCGGCTCGTAGAAGAGGTCCAAGACCGATGAACCCTTGGGGGCTGCCGCGCCGAGAATTGCCGCTCGGAACACGGAACCCAACCGCTGCGCCCACCACTTGTGGACGTGGTAGATGGGCCTGTAAATCTCCTTGCGCCAGCTCTCGACCTCAGCGATCTCGCTGATCTCCTCGAAGGGAAAGCCGTCTTCGATGACGCGCACTCCTCGCTCGGCGAAGAGCGGCTCTCCGTAGGGCACGCCTGGTTCAGCCACGCACATCTCGGCCATTGTTCTCAGCGCAGCCGTCGCGCGGTACGGCTGCTGCACCACCATGGCACGGATGGATTCTGGAAGGCGTCCGGCTAGGAGCAGCAGCTCGTCTGCCTCGCATTCGAGAACCCCCGCCAGGCGATGGATCAGTTGTTCAGAGACGGGTACCTTACCGGCTTCGACACGGGACAGATGAGCTGCGTCGACCCCGAGCTTCTGGGCAGCGACCCGGAGAGATATCCCGAGCGCTGCTCGACGGTCGCGAATGAAGGCCCCGAAAGTCATGGTGCCATCCTAGCTGGCGTTGACTGATTTGTCAACGGCACCCTGGAGAGGCCTGTGACGCCTTGCTAGAGCGCCGGATACGCCCGCCACAGCTATCACGCGGACTCTACTACCTTTCCTGGGGGCCGTGCGGTAGGATGACAAGGGGCCGCTAACAACGCGATGCAGCGGCCGGTCCGCTACGCGGCCCGCCGCTGATCCGCAGCTCGCGTTAGCCGGAGGGGCGCGGGTGTATACTTTAGGCAAGAGGCAACATGAGGTATAAAATAGCTTTGCATGAGACTGACGAGGGCTACAGTGTATCTGTTCCTGGACTCCCAGGATGTTGGTCCCAGGGCGCCACTGAGGATGAGGCGCTAGCCAACATCCAAGAGGCCATCAAGGAATATCTCGAAGCGCGCGACGAACTCCTGAGAGATGCTGTGATCCGAGAAATCGAGGTCGCGGGCTGACTCGTGCCAAAGATACCGGGCATCAATCACCTGGAGGCAGCTCGTGCACTTGAGAAAGCGGGCTTTCGGATCATCCGTCAGGGGAAACATGTCGTCATGTCCGACGGGGTCAGAATTCTCACAGTCCCAAGGCACAATCCTGTGAATGCCCTGACGATGGGTGGAATCGCCCGCGACGCTGGGCTCACTCCAGAGCAATTCCGGAAGCTGCTGTGAGAGAGAGCCCGGCTAACAACAGCATCCAGTCGACGGCGCAAAGCGCGCGCCGCAGCTGATGCTTCCCGTTGGGCAGCGTAGCTGAGGACAAGATGCAACTGAATCCGAGACCGTTGCATGGGACATGGGATGATGGCCGTGTTCTGGATCGCCACGTCACCAGCAGTGAGTTCATCGGGTACAACGAGTACGGACATCCCCAGTTCGAGAGCACTCGCACGGAGCTCGGAGAGCTGTTCTACAGGCTCAAGTACCGAGGTGATCAATCGACTGTCACACCCATTGCCCAGGCTGCCTGTGACTTCGTTCGTGGCTGGAACCCCGGAATCGATATCATCGTTCCCGCGTCGCCCAGTAAGAGTCGAGCAGTCCAGCCGCTATACCAGATCGCCGATGAACTCGGAAGGCTGCTGGATCTGCCAGTGGACAAGACAAGCGTGCGGAAGACGAAGGCAACGCCCGAACTCAAGAACGCCGACTATGCGGAGCGCGTTGAATTGCTCAAGGAGTGCACGCGATCGAGGGCGAAGGGTTGAAGGGCCGAAGGGTTTTGCTTCTCGATGACCTCTACCAGTCCGGCGCTACGATGAATGCACTCGCTCGTCTCCTCAAGGAATCCGGGGGCGTTTCCGCGGTTTTCGCCCTTGCGTTGACAAAAACTCGGGGCTGATCATGGAAGCGGTATTTCTCGGTGGTTCACGACGGATCGCTCGGCTCAACGACAGCATCAGGTCTAAACTCAACGACCTCATTGACCGAGGCCTATGGTTCTTTGTCGGCGACGCCAATGGCGCCGATCGCGCTCTGCAGCAGCATTTGGCAGATCGGGACTACGAGCGAGTAATCGTTTACGCGATAGCCGGATCCGTTCGCAATAACGTCGGCCACTGGAAGGTTTGCCTCGTCAACCCACCGAGCGGAGCGCGTGGGTTTGAACTCTATTCCGCGAAAGACAAACAGATGGCCAATGATGCCTCCTATGGCCTGATGCTTTGGGACGGAAAGAGCCGCGGAACGCTTGAGAATGTCCGAAACCTAGTCGCGCAGCAAAAGCCGGTCGCGGTGTACCTTGGCTCGGCGCGGCGCTTCGTCAGTCCCAAGTCGAGAGAAGATCTTCATAAGCTGGGGCTATCGCTGGAGGTCGAGTCGCATCCCCAGCACGACCTTCCTTTGCGCGACACCCAGGACGCTGCCCAACAAATTAAGGATTCTTGTCGCGCCATGCCGCGACAAAATCCGGGGTTGG
>JBBIMP010000017.1:0-95190 GCA_037444305.1 Acidobacteriota bacterium | reverse complement strand
AGGACATTGACCACGCCGGGGGATTTACCTTCCGTCGAGATGAGCAATGCCTTGATGGAGGCGCTCCGGCAACGCGATGACGGCAATCTGGTATTGGAAACACCCCCCGATCCCAGGTCGGGCGCCGCCTCCGTCGCGCCGGATCCAATCGCGTGGATTCACCGAGTTACGGCTCATATCCCGGATCCGGGGCGCCAGCTGCAGCGGCGCTACCCCAAACACCCCTGGCCCGAACCGGGAAATCAGTATCTGAGCAGGTAGCTCACCTTCACGAAGACCTGCCGCCCCACGGAGGTCGTGGCCGACTCGCTGCGCCCGATCGGACGCTGGATCGGCGATCCCAGCCGCCAGTTCTCGTAGGTATCGGTGTAGCCTGCGTATACCGCGGTCCAGGGATTCAGCAGGTAGGTGACCAGGACATCGAGCCCGAAGCGCCGCTCACGCTCGAGATCGACCAGGGATTCGTTCGGCAGGATCGCCTCGAAGTCGAGGATCGCACGGATCGACAGTTCCCGCGTGAACTGGTAGTTCCCGCGCATCCGCAGGATGTGGTTGGCGAAGATGTCGCCGCGCGTCGGGCCCCCGCCCCCACTCTCACGCGTGTCCAGTTTCGAATAGAGATAGGACTGGTCCAGCCGGAGCCGGGACCACGGTTTGATTGTGATGCCCGCCTCGGCGCTCCTCGCGCGCGCAAGGAAGGGCGCGAGCCCCTCCGACGGGTAGTAGTTGATTTCGGTGCCCCACTCCACCTGAGTTTCGAAGTTCAGCCACGACAGCCATTGGGTGCCGAACGCGGCCCTCGTGGAGTGCCGTCGGAAATCGATCCCGGCGAACCGTTCGAAAATATTCCAGTGCCGCAGGTCGATTTCGGTCTGACCCGCCAGCTGCACTTCCACCGCGGGTTCGATCGACCATTCCTGCAGGCCGCCGGCAAATTCCCAGATGGCCCCGCCCTCGAGATTGACCCCGATACTCTGGACCCGGCTCTTCTCCATGTGCCATGTGTAGTCGACCTCCGTATTGAAGTCCCGGATATCGCGCCGGCGCACGAAGCCAAGTTCCGTCCGAAAGTCGGGGCTCACCTGCAGGTAGCGGGCGGAATAATCGAGGCCTCGCCCCTCCCGTTGGAGCTCGGCGGAGAACAGGCCGCCGGCCACGTCCGCGCCGCCGAGTAGCACGGTCCGGCTGCCCACCCCCTGAGCCCTCACGGACCAGTTGTCGTTCATCCGCCAGCGCCCGTCCACGCCGTAGACGCGATTGGCTGTTGTTCCCCATTCACGATCGGTGACGATGCCGCCCACGTGGGACTGCCCCGGAAAATCGCGCTGCACGCGCAGGACGGCGATGCCGGCCGTCTGGTCCCGCCTCGGATCATCGGCATCGGCGCGCTTTCCCGGCGCCTCGTCGTTCACAATCAGCCCGCCGAAGGCCCATCCGGCCGCCTTGCCCGTGACACGTCCGCCGAACTTCGGACCGGCCACCCGTCTGGAGAAGAACAGATTGACCGGGGTTTCGAAGTAGCTGGCGTTCTCGATGAAGAATGGGCGCTTTTCCGGGAAGAACACCTCGAAGCGCCGGTTGATCGTGACCTGTGGTTCGTCCGACTCGACCTGGCTGAAGTCCGGATTGAGCGTCGCATCCACGGTCACCGCGTCCCTGATGACGGCCTTGGCGTCGATGCCCACCCGGGCGGAGCGGTCCGACACGTATCCCTCTTCGCTCAGCACGCGGTCCGCCGCGAAATTGCCATAGGGAATCGCCAGGAGGTTCCGTCCCGGCGAAATTTCCTCGAGCCCCTCCAGCCGCGCCAGCTGCTTGCCGAAGCTCGCGATGCGGCGCGTTATGTACGGCCAGAATGAAGTTTCGTTGGTCCGCGGCACCATTCTTGCCAACGCCACGCCCCAAGTCTGGGTGGCGTCGTTGCTGAATCGAAGGCTCTTGAACGGCATGGCGATCAGTACCACGAACCCGAAGCCCGTCCGGCGGCCTTCGGATGTCCAGACCGTGTCGTAGGAAAAGTCATCATCCTGCCCCTCCGTCGTCACGCCGTCCATCTGGATACCCAATGGATTCACCAGGAACATGTACGCGCGCCGCCCGTCCCCGTAAGTGTCCAGCATCAACCCCACAAGATCGTCGCCCATGATCGACTCGCGCTTCGTCAGATTCGCGCGCACCTTCGACGGATCGTCCCGGCAGATGTACACGGCGTACAGGTTCTTCCGGTCGAAGGACAGGTACACGACGGTCTCGACCTGCGCGTCGAGGCCGTCGCCCGGCTCGCGCTGCTTGAATCCGGAGACCCTCACGCCAGGCGGGATCTGCGTGCCATCCACATAGTGCGATAGCACCGGGGGCTCAGAAACGCGCGGGATGGACAGCGAGGGGAGCTCCGCATGGACCACTCCGCCAGACAACACCTGCAGAATCGCTGCGGACAGCAAGGGACCGAGGTAGCGTCGATGCATCGGTTTCTTCTCCTGACACTCGGGGGCGCGCAGGCCGGACCTGTTCGTCCAATGGCTATGAACAGGATACGCCCAGAACTTCGAAGTGTTTCACGCCGGGCGCCGGCCTGAATCTGGTCCTGTCGTTCGCCAAAATCCCGTCCGCGTTGAACGGCTTGACTTTCCAAGCCGCTGAAACCGACGCTCTTGGCCATGATGTCGATAATTCTTCGCCTGCTTTCGATGCTATTTACTGCCTTTCGGCTCCGTTCCAATCCGGCTCTCGAAAACCTGGCCCTTCGCCAACAACTCGCGATCATGAAGCGACGGCATCCGCGACCGAGACTTCGAAGGTCAGATCGAGTCTTCTGGTTGCTTTTGTCGCGGGCCTGGTCCCAACGGAGGGAGACGTTGGTCATCGTGAAACCCCAAACCGTCGTCCGCTGGCATCGGAAGAGATTTGCATCGTACTGGTCCCGACTGTCGCGCAAGAGCCTGCCTCGCAAGCGCCAGACGCCACTTCAAGAACTCGTTGCTCCAGATGCCCAACCGTGACCAGCACCGACGCAACCAGGATCCGCTGACAGCCACGGCCAGAATTTTGGCGAGGGACAGGCAGGGTTGCCGTTCCTGCGGGAACGTCCGAATGGTTGAGCAGACCGGCATTGATGTTCGCAGGCTGCTATCTCCCGTGATTCCCTTTAGGTCGTTCCAATGCTATAAAAGACGAATGCAAGATCTGACCGGCAGGCGTCAGCCCTGCCCCTGCGGGAGTGGGCGCAAATACAAGAACTGCTGTTATCGCAAGGATGCGGCTGCTTCTGGAGTGCGCGCGCGGTTCTCGGATGATCCGGAATGGCAGCTCATGCGGAAGACCGAAGGCGAAGTCGTGAACGCCGTTCTAAGCTTTCTCCATGAACGATCCGGCAGGGACGAAATCAACCGTGCCTGGGACCAGTTCGCCGGCGACAGTTCCATAGATTCAAAGATTCTGCGAGAAACAACCTTCATCCCATGGCTCGTTTTCACCTGGAAGCCCCATCCTTCCGGACGTAGGACGGCTGCCCACAAGATGGAGGAGTGCCCGCCCGCCATGGCCTATCTTTCGGAGCACGGAGCGCGCCTCGACGAGTATCGCAGATCATTCATCCGGGAAGCGTGCACCGAGCCTTTTACGTTCTTCCTTGTCACCGGCGTGGAACCGCGCCTAAGCCTTACGCTTCGCGACCTGCTGCTCGAACGCGAAGTTAAGGTCAAGGAGCGGCAGGCAACCGAAACCCTGAAGCGCGGCAATATCATATACGGGCGCTGCATTTCGCTTGGGGACCAGTCGATCCTCCTGGGAGTGGGCCCTGTGCCCTTGCCGCCCGACAAGCACACCTTGATCCTCGATATCCGGGACATGATGAGGAAAGCCGCAGGCCGAAAAAGCAGCCTGGATCGCGCCTTCCTCATCGCCGAGGACGACTTCCTGCGCGACCGCTACTTCGAGATCGCGGACCAGGTGCTGAATCCTCCGCCGCCGGTCCTGCAGAACACGGACGGCGATCCGCTCCTTTTCATTAAGCTCAAATACGAGCTACTGTGTACACCCGAGCAGGCCCTGGAGGAACTCAAGTCGCTTGCGCTCCCTGAATTTCAGCAGGACATACTGGATGATGCCGAATTCGACGGGACGGGACATTTGATCAGGGCATCCGTAACCTGGCAGAAAAAAGGGAACCGTCTGAATCCAGGGTGGGACAACACCTCGCTGGGAACGATCGAAATCCGATGCGGCGCACTCGAAATTGAGGTCAATTCCGACAGGCGGGCGAAGGAAATAGCGAAGGTGATTAAAGACCGCCTGGGCAGCCGGTGCAGATTAACAGGTGAAGAACGTAAGAGTCCCGAGTCCTTGCTTGGCGGCCGGGATGGCCGGAGGAAAGTTCGGGGAGAAGGACGGCGGCGGGATGATCTCGAATCAGTGCCGCCCGAATTCCGCGCTGCCCTCCAAGAACAGATGAAGGCGCATTGGGAAGCGTGGCTCGACACCCCCATTCCCGCGCTCAAGGGCCAGACGCCGCGCGCTGCGGCGCTCACTCCACAAGGACGGGAAAGGCTCGAAGCGCTGCTGATGGAGTATGAATACCGGAATGATTCCGCTCTGCAGCCCGAGCTGCGCCCAGACATTGCCGAGTTGCGCAGGAAGCTGGGCCTTCCGGGATAGCGTCCTTTCCCATGGAAAGACCCGCAAAATCTGCCTCCGCTTGGCACGTCTATGGCGATAGACTGCACGGCATCAGATTTCGGAAGAGGAGGATCCATGATTTCGAGATCGACCGGGAAATCCATAATCGTGCGGGACAAGAAGAGCTCTGCGGGAGGAAACACAGTAGCGGCAATCCCCGGGGCATTCGCGGAAGTGAAGTTCGACGCGCACGACTCCACCTTTTTGATGTTCTATTCCGCCTGTGAGAATCCCGGCTGCGCATGCACAGACGTGGTTGTCACCTTCTCTGAAAAGCGTTCTGGCAAAGGACCGGGGCATCCCCATCTGGAATTCGGCGTCGAACTCGATGTCGACACCTGGCAGGCGGGACGGCTCTTTGGGGCAAGTTCGGTCACGAGGCCCTTGATCGACGAATTTGTAGCGGGGCTGAATGCTGAACTGAAGGACGATATCCTGGCGAAATACCGCAGCTTTCGTCAGGCGGTCAAGCATGCGGCACGGTTTACGGCGCCTGCCAAAAAGATCCGCAAGGGCCACATGGTCGCCGCCGACGAGGTCTTTGGCGTGAGCAAGGCGGCAAACAGCTGCGGATTGACCCGGCCACTCCTGGAAGAGCACCAAGGAATTGCCTATCGACTCCTGGACTTCTATTGCATGAATCCTTCATGCAAATGCGGGGAGACTCATCTGAGCGTGATACGCACCGAAAAGGATGCCGCGGCTTCGGACAAACCCTGGATTACCGTACGCCTGCACTTTGAGGGAAAGGTAGGGCTGAGCAGCGTTACCGGGCCCATTACCCGGCAACAGGCGACGGTGCTCATGACGGAATGGATTAAAAAGGATCCCGCCCTGCTGGGGGACATCGAGGCGCGCTATATGAGAATCAAGGATATCGGCAGACGCATCCTCGGGCGCAAGCCGAAATAGAAAGCACCTATCTCATTCGACATCTATAGAGACGACCCGAATCAGCTTGGTTGGATTGATGGCAGAGGTCGGCTTTTCGGAAGTTACAAGTTCGTCACACCCGCTCGAAGCGGCTACGACGACATGGATGGCGTCAACCGACGAGAGGCCGGAGCGACATGCTTCCTTAAACGCAGTATCCATGTGGCAAGCGTCGAATACCTGCCAGAAGACGGCAGTCGAGAAGTACGCCTCATTCATCTTTACATAATTGAGGGATTCAACATCTCCCTTAAGTATGATCTTGGCATTTCAAGGTCAATTGGTGTTCGCGGACCTGGCAATCAAGCTTGATGGCTGATCAATGGCATGAGGAAACTGTGTCTAATCCCTGGCGATAGACACACAACAATATTCCTATGCCATCCGCTAAAACATTGGCCAGCAGACAGAATTTTATCTTGCGCTATTTGGAACCAAAGTGGAACCAACTTTGGATTTTGGGATTTTCTCGGAATGCAGAATGGCTGCAAACTATTGATTTTATTGGTGGGCCCAGCAGGACTCGAACCTGCGACCCGCTGATTATGAGTCAGCTGCTCTAACCGACTGAGCTATGGGCCCACATGGAAAAGCCTTCGCGGCGCACCAGAGGGTAGCACGCCCCGCGTGCGGCGTAAAGACAACCTAGTCCGGACCGATGCTCCCTTCCAGAAACGCCTGCAGCTGCCGGCAGCGCGACGGGTGACGCAGCTTCCGCAGCGCCTTGGCCTCGATCTGCCTTATGCGCTCGCGCGTCACCGAGAACCGCTGGCCCACCTCCTCCAGCGTGTGCTCGCTGCCGTCGCCCAGGCCGAAGCGCATCTTGATCACCTGCTCCTCCCGCGGCGTCAGCGTCTTCAGCACCGACTCGGTCTGCTCCTTCAGGTTGATGTTGATCACCGCCTCGGCCGGCGACACCACCGCGCGGTCCTCGATGAAATCGCCCAGGTGGCTGTCCTCCTCCTCCCCGATCGGCGTCTCCAGGCTGATCGGCTCCTGCGCAATCTTCAGAATCTTGCGCACCTTGCTCACCGGGAAGTCCATCTTCTGCGCGATCTCCTCGCTGGTCGGCTCCCGGCCGTACTCCTGCACGAGGCTCCGCGAGGTCCGGATCAGCTTGTTGATCGTCTCAATCATGTGCACGGGAATGCGGATCGTCCGCGCCTGGTCTGCGATCGCGCGCGTGATCGCCTGGCGGATCCACCACGTGGCGTAGGTCGAGAACTTGTAGCCGCGGCGGTACTCGAACTTGTCCACCGCCTTCATCAGCCCGATGTTCCCCTCCTGGATCAGGTCCAGGAACTGCAGCCCGCGGTTGGTGTACTTCTTCGCGATCGAAACCACGAGGCGCAGGTTGGCCTCCACCAGCTCCTTCTTGGCGATGTCCGCCTCCAGCTCGCCCGAACGGATGGCCGCCAGCGTCCGCTTGAGGTCCGTCACCGAGGCGAAGGCGTCCTTCTCGATCTCCTTCAGCCGCGCATCCAGCTCCCGGACCCGCTTCTTGATGGCCTTGGCGTCCTCGATCCGCCGCGGCGTTTCCAGGCTCCGGTTCAGCCTGCCGACTTCGCGCTCGACTCTCATGATCTCTTCGACCGTGTCCTTGATCGTGGTCACGAAGCGCTCGTGCTGCGCCGGATTCAGCCCCAGTTCCCGGGCCTTCCACGCGATCGGAATCCGGTAGCGGGCCAGCAGCGAGAGGTTTTTCTTGTAGAGCTTCGATCCCTTGCGGCAGCGGCGCAGCTTCGTCCGCGCCCGGCCGGCGGAGCGCTCCAGCTTGCGGATGCCCTCCAGGATGCCGAGCACCTCGAGGCGCTTCTCCTCCATCCGCTCGTCGGTGACCTCTTCCTCGTTGAGCACCACCACGTCGCGGACGGAAATGAGGTTCTTCTTCAGCTGATCCTGCAGGCTGAGCAGCTCGCGCACCACCAGCGGCGAGCGCGAGAGCGCCTTCAGGACCATCCGCTGTCCATGCTCGATCCGCTTGGCGATCTCGACCTCGCCCTCGCGGCTCAGCAGCGGCACAGTCCCCATCTCCCGCAGGTACATCCGCACCGGGTCGTTGGTCTTGTCCAGGCTGTGCGGGCCGAACTCGAACTCGCCCTCCTCGGCCCCGTCCTCCCCGCGCTTGTCGTCCTTCTTCCCTTCCTCGTGGAACTTCCGCTCCGAATCGATGACCTCGATGCCGGCGGAACCGAAAAGGGCGAAGATGCTGTCCAGCTCGTCCGAGGAGCAGATCCCCTCGGGAAGCATGTCGTTGACCTCGTCATAGAGAAGGTACCCGCGCTCCTTCCCCATCAGGATCAGCTCCCTCACTTCTTCGTATTTTTCTTCGATTGACAAACCGGGCGTCTCCTTTCCTGCTAACCCCTGGACAGGCTGACAAGTTCGCGGTCCACGAGCACACGCTCCCTGAAAAGGCGGTTCAGCATCTCATCGTCCCGGATGCGCTCCGCTTCAGCGATCCTTGTGCTGATCTGCTGTTTCCGCAGCTCCAACCGCATCGTGCGCAGGGCGTCGAGCGAGCGCTGCGCGGTCTCCTCAGTGTGCCCTTCCGGCACTTCCTCCATCTGCAGCTGCGCCAGCATGGCCTGCTCCGGCTCGGCGGCAAACCGGCGGTGCAGCGCGTCGAAATCCACTTCCCGGCCCGCGGCGAACTCATCCAGAAGAAATCCGAAGATTCTCTCAGCCGCCAGCCCTTCGAAATCCCCGGCCGAGCACAGCGGCAGGAACTGGCGCTGCAGCTCTCTGTTTCCTACGACCAGCTGCAGCAGCCGTTTCTCGGCCAATCTCATCGCGCCGGCCTGAGGCAGGCTCTCCCGGCGCAGTTCCAGCTTCCGGTTCTTCGCCGCCCGCTTGACCTCGGCCAGGAGTTGCTGGTCTTCGATCCGCAGCCGGCGTGCAAACCGGAAGACATACTCCGAGCGCTCCACGGCGTGCGGCACCCGCGCCAGGTACGGCAGGACCGAGTTGATGATCTGGATCTTGCTTTTCGGATTGTCCAGGTTCCCCTGGCTGCGCACCGCGTTCTCGAACACAAAGTCGAGGTAGGAAACCGACTTGCCCAGTCTTTCGCGGTATTTTTCGGCCCCGACGCGGCGGATGAAAGCGTCAGGATCCTGCCCCTCGGGCAGGGGGAAAACCCGTACCCTGAAATCCTCCTCCAAAAACAGCTCCAGCGACCGCTGGGTCGCCGCCTGCCCCGCCGAATCGGGATCGTAGCTGACGATGACTTCTCTCGTGTACCTCCCCAGCAGCTTCACCTGCTGCGCGGTGAGGCTCGTCCCTAGGGAGGCGACAAGGTTTTCGATCCCATACTGGAACGGGATGATGAAATCCATGTACCCCTCGACCAGTATGGCACAGTCCGCCCTCTGGATGCCCTGCCGTGAGTGGCTGAGCCCGAAGAGATTGCGGCTCTTATTATAGAGCCTGCTCTCCGGCGAATTCAAATACTTGGGCTGGTGGTCCCCAAGCGCCCGCCCGCCGAAGGCGATCACCCGGCCGCGGATGTCCGTGATCGGGAACATGATGCGTCCGCGGAAGGCATCGTAGTGCCTCATCCCATCCTCGGAGCGCTTGACCAGGCCGCACTCCAGCAGCGCGTCCAGGCGGAAGCCCCTGCTCTGCAGGTGTTCCAGCAGGAAATGGCCATTGTCGGGAGAGTATCCGAGCTGGAACCGCCGCATGGTCTCGGCGCTCACGCCCCGGCCCTCGAGGTAGTCCAGGGCCCCGGCACCCTCCGGCGCCTGCGTCAGCAGCCGGTGATACTCCTCCGCGGCCGCGGCCATGGCCTTGCGCAGCGTGTCGGTCGGCAGGCCGTGATCCCCCTCCGGCGGGTCCGGGCGGGCGGGCAGCGGTATGCCGTAGCGCTCGGCGATGAAGCGCACCGACTCCGGGAAGGTCAGGTGCTCGATCTGCATGATGAACTTGAAGATGTCCCCTCCGACCTGGCAGCCGAAGCACATGAAAATCTGCTTCTCCTCGCTGACGTTGAATGAGGGGGTTTTCTCGGTGTGAAAGGGGCAGCGCGCGACCCAGTTCTTGCCGCGCTTTCTCAGAGCCACGAACTCTGAGATCAGTGAGACAATGTTAACGGAGTTGCGTATCTCGTCCAGGACTCCGTCGGGGTAAAAAGGCATAGCTTCCTTCCGGACTGCGCCGCGCCAAATGATAGCAAAAATTCATCGCGCGCAAGCCCGCGAAGCAGAACCGGGAATCAGGGTCTCCTGCGGTTGATCAGCGAGGCCACGAACCCGCCGCCGAAACCGTTGTCGATGTTCACCACCGTGACGTTCGACGCGCAGCTGTTGAGCATTCCCAGCATGGCCGCCACGCCGCCCAGCGACGCTCCGTAGCCTATGCTGGTCGGCACGCCCACCACCGGGCAGCTCACCAGCCCGCCGACGACGCTCGCCAGTGCCGCCTCCATGCCGGCGACCGCCACCACTACCCGCGCCTTCGTGAGGGCTTCCCGCACGCTGAGCAGGCGGTGAATCCCCGCCACACCCACGTCGCAGGTGCTGACGACCTCGTTGCCCATCAGGCGGGCCGTCAGGGCTGCCTCCTCGGCCACGGGTATGTCGGCCGTGCCGGCGCAGACCACGTGGATGACGCCGTCGCCGTACATCGTTTCGTCCTGCACGATGTAGGCGGCACGCGCAGCCTTGTTGTACTTCGCCTTCCTGGAAATCTTGCGGATGCAGCCGAAGGCCTCCCGACCGGCGCGGGTGACCAGGATGTTCCGCTTCTGCTTCAGGAGGCTGCGCACGATCTCCGCGACATGCTGCGGGTCCTTGCCCAGCCCGAACACCACCTCGGGGAAACCTTGCCGCATGGTCCGGTGATGGTCCACCCTCGCGAAACCCAGGTCCTCGAAGGGCAACCCCTCCAGCCGTTCAACCCCCTGCTCCGGGGTTAGCTTCCCCTTCTGGACATTCTCGAGCACGGCCAGGATGTGCTGCTTGTTCATAGGTATGCCTCGCGATATGTTAGAGCCGGTCTTGTTTTATTGTGCCTATAGGCAATCCAATATTGCCGGTGACGTCATTCCGGGGAGTGATGTGTCGCCCCTTCAGGGCTCCTTACTCCCTCCGCCTCCACCCCGGGCTCACGCCCGGGGCTATCTTCTTTCGCCCCTCCGGGGCTAAGATTGTCACCGATCCCAGCATGCCCTCGGGGCTGGGATTGTCACGGATCCCAGCATGCCCTCGGGGCTGGGATTGTCACCGATCCCAGCATGCCCTCGGGGCTGGGATTGTCACGGATCCCAGCATGCCCTCGGGGCTGGGATTGTCACCGATCCCAGCATGCCCTCGGGGCTGTGATTGTCACGGATCCCAGCATGCCTTCGGGGCTGTGATGGTCATGGATGCCACCATATCTTCTGTTTCTTTACAGTTCCCAGGGGCAAAGCAGCACAAAGACTGCCGGCGAGGTCAGCGGCGCGGTCCGCCGCGCCCCCGGCCTCGATCGCGATCCCCGCGCCCCCGATCCCTCGGCCCCGGCCTTCCCCGGTCACCGTGCTCCCGCCGCGGCGGCCTCGAACTCTCCTGGGGAGGCAGTCCCGCGGCCTCGCGCAGCACCGCCTTGCGGCTCAGCCGGATTTTGTTGGGCGGCTCGATGCTGAGGACCTTGACCAGAATCTTCTCGCCGACCTTCAGCTCGCTGTTGATATCCTCGACGCGGTAGTCCGCTACCTCGGAAATGTGCAGCAGTCCCTCGGTGCCCGGGAAGATCTCGACGAAGGCGCCGAAGTCCACCAGCCGGGTGATGGTCCCGAGGTAGGTTTTCCCGACCTCCGCTTCCGCAATGAGCTCTTCGATCATCCGGATCGCGTTCTGCGCGGAATCCGTGTCGGTCGAGGCGATGTTGACGGTGCCGTCGTCTTCGATGTCGATCTTCACGCCCGTCTGCTCGATGATCCCGCGGATCACCTTGCCGCCCGTGCCGATGACCCCGCCGATCTTCTCCTTAGGGATCTGGATGGTGATGATGCGCGGCGCGTAAGGGGAGATTTCCGGCCGCGGGCTCTCGAGCGCGGTGCCCATGCGCCCCAGGATGAACAGCCGCCCCTCGCGGGCCTGCGCCAGCGCCTCGGCCATGATCGCGCGGGTGATCCCGCCGATCTTGATGTCCATCTGCAGTCCGGTGATCCCCTTCTTCGTGCCCGCGACCTTGAAATCCATGTCGCCGTAGTGGTCCTCGGCGCCCGCGATGTCGGAGAGGATTGCGTAGGAATCCCCGTCCTTGACCAGGCCCATGGCCACGCCCGCCACCGGGGCCTTGATCGGGCACCCGGCATCCATCAGCGCCATGATGCCGCCGCAGATGGTCGCCATCGAGGACGACCCGTTGCTCTCCAGGATGTCCGCCACCACGCGCACCGTGTAGGGGAAAGCCTCCTCGCCGGGCATGACCGGCAGGATGCTCCGCTCCGCCAGCGCGCCGTGACCGATCTCGCGCCGCCCGGGGCCGCGCAGGAACTTGACCTCGCCCACGCTGAACGGGGGGAAGTTGTAGTGCAGCATGAAACGCTTGAAGGACTCGCCCTCCAGCATGTCCATTTTCTGCTCGTCGTCGGCCGTTCCCAGCGTGGCCGTGACCAGCGCCTGCGTCTCGCCGCGCGTGAACAGGGCCGAGCCGTGCGTCCGCGGCAGGAGCGAGACCTCGACGTCGATGCTGCGGATTTCGTCGAAGCGGCGCCCATCGGGCCGCCGGCGGTCGGACAGGATCTCCCTGCGGAAGATCTTCTCCATGACGTGCTTGAAGATGCGCGACGCCTCCCGGCGCTTTTCGGTTTCCTCCTCCGGGATGCCCGAGACGATTTCGTCGGCGATTTCGTCCAGTTTTCTGTAGTTCTCGAGTTTACCCTTGATGTGGAGAGCGTCGGAGATCGCCGCCGACCAGGTCGTTTCAATCCGGCGATACTCCTCCTCGTCGAACGCGGGCGGCACGACCTCCATCTTCACCGGCTGGATCTTGTCGTGGAGTTCCTGCTGCAGCGCGATCAGCTTGCGGATCGCCTGGTGCCCGAATTCGAGCGCGTCGACGATCTGCTCCTCGGGGACCTCGTTGGCGCCCGCTTCCACCATGACGATGGCGTCCGCGGTTCCCGCGATCACCAGGTTCAGCCGGCTCTCCTTGAGCTTGCTGATGGACGGGTTGATCACGAACTCGTCGCCGACGAGCCCCACGCGGACGGCGGCCACGGGATTGTGAAAAGGTATGGGCGAGCAGTAGAGGGCCGCGGATGCGCCCGTGATGCTCATGAGATCGGGGTCATTCTCCTTGTCGGCCGAGAGCACGAGCGCGATCACCTGGGTTTCGTTCCTGAAGCCGTCGGCGAAGAGCGGCCGCAGCGGCCGGTCGATGAGGCGCGAGGTCAGGACCTCCTTCTCGGTCGGTCTCCCCTCGCGCTTGAAAAATCCGCCCGGGATTTTGCCGGCGGCATAGGTGTTCTCACGGTAATCGACGGTGAGCGGGAAAAAATCGATCCCCTCGCGGGGCGATCTCTGGGCGCATGCCGTGGCCAGCACGGCGGTGTCGCCGTAGCTGATGAAGGCGGCGCCGTCGGCCTGCTTGGCAAGCCGCCCCATTTCAATGGTAAACTCAAGCCCGCCGATTTCGGCAGTTGCTCGATGAATCATCGGAATCCTCCTGGATTGTTTGCCGGGAAGCGGGGTCTGGCGGGCCATGAATCAGGAATTATGATTATGAGTCCTGAGTTAAGGGCTGTTGCGGCGGGGCGGCCTTCAAGAGCCATTAACTCATAACTCATAATTCACAATCCACCATATCCGTTATCACATTCGGAGGTCAGGCTCGCTGAACCGGAATCCGGAACAGGGGAACGTCTAAACCGCCCCAGGTCCGGCAGCGTGCAGAGAGACCTCCCGACCTTCTTGCTCCCCGATTGGAATAAGGTCCGGTTTTCTCGTTTTCACTGCTTATGTATAAGGAATTATGCTGCGGGATCAGCGTGACTTCAATGCGCGGGTTTCGCGTGGGCCCCGGCCCGGGGTGAACGGCCGGAATCGCTCCGCCGCACCGCGGGAAGCTTCGGTCCGAAGCCCCCCGCATCGGGGCGCGGAACGAGTCCGCACCCTATTTGCGAATACCCAGCCGCTCGATCACAGTACGGTACCGGTTGACATCCTTGGATTTGAGGTAATCCAGCAGGCGGCGTCTCTTGCCGACCATCTTCAAGAGCCCCCTGCGGGAATGATGATCCTTCGCGTGAATCTTGAAGTGCTCCGTCAGGTAGCTGATCTTATCACTCAGGATGGCCACCTGCACTTCGGGCGAACCGGTATCCGTAGCGTGAGTCCTGTAGCTGTCTACAATCTCACTCTTTCTCTCTCTTGTGAGCGCCAATTGAACCTCCAGCAAGTCGCAAAAAACAAACACGAAAGGTAGCACAGGCATCCAGTCCGTGCAATCGAAAACAACAGGAGCGTTACACCGAGGACGTCGCATAAGCGCAGCGAGGCTGCAATCGAGGAAAGCCGTATTGCGGACCTGCAATAAGCGGAGCCGCGAGGTTTCTGCGCGTTCAGGGAGTCCTGGAAACCCGGCGCCCCTACTGCTGGGTAATCCGCCGGAGGATGGGGGAAAGCCCTTCGAGGTCGCGCAGCCTGGCCGCGCTTTCCTGCGCACGACCCACGGAAATGAACGGTCCTACGTATACCACGAACCACTCGTTGCCGCCCCTGTCCAGCCGGAGCCTCTGGAAGGCCGAGAAACCCCGGTCGTCCAACTGCGCCACCGCCGCGGCCGCCTTGGCCTGGGTGTCGAGCGAGTGCACCTGGAGGATATAGTCCTCCTCGTTCCCCCCGGCCGCGGCCGGCTCGTCTGCGGGAGGAGGGGCCGACGCCAACCCATACCCGTCCGACTCCGGGCCACTCTCCCCCGCGGCATCGCCGTCATCGTCCTGCATCGGGGGGACCAGGGGCGCCTCCGCCCGTCCCGCCGGCGCCGCTGTGGGCTGCGTCTCCCCCGTATAACCCAGGACTTGCGGAAGCCGGTCGCGGTAAAAAAACGCCAGGAGCGCCGCCAGCAGCAGCACGCCTGCCGCCAGGGCCACCGGCACCCACACTCTCGGCCGGATCGCGCTCCGGACCCTGATCGGTTGCGCCCTCCCCCGCAGGCCGCGCACCGCTTTGCGCACGAGTTTCGGCGTGATGAGCCTGGCCCGCTCGCTGAAACCGGCCAGCAGCGCCCAATCGGCGATTATGTTGACCAGCCGCGGATAGCCCGCCGAGCGGCGGTGAATCTCCTTCAGCGCCTTGGGGGAAAAGGAAACCTTGCCGGTGGATCCGGCGATGCGCATCCTGTGGACCACGTAGGCTTCGCAGTCCTCGCGCGAAAGCGGCCTCAGCTCGTATCTTATGGTGATCCGCTGGTTGAGCTGCCGGAGTTCGGGCAGGCTGAGCTTCTGTTCGAATTCCACCTGGCCTACGAAGATGATCTGCAGGAGCTTCCGTTTCGGCGTCTCGAGGTTGGACAGGATGCGGAGCTGCTCGAGAACACCCGGGGAGAGGTTCTGGGCCTCGTCGATGACCAGGATGTTGGTGATGTCGTCCGCGGCCGCTTCCAGAAGAAACCGATTGAGCTCGTCGATCAGTTCCTTGCGCGTCAGGCCTCGCATCCAGGAAGGATCGTAAGGCGCCGCGCTCCCGTCGGGCGAATCCTCGGGTTCGGCTGCGCCCTCCTTGGGGCGCACGCCGAAATCGGCGAGGATCGCCCTGAGCATGTCCTCCTCGGTCAGCAGAGGGTTCAGGATCAGGGCCGTCCGGACATTCCTTTCGAGCCGCCCCAGCAGCGCCCAGCAGAGGGTGGTCTTGCCGGTCCCGACGTCCCCCACCAGCACGGTGAAGCCCTCCCGGCGGCGGATCCCGTAGAGAAGCTGCTCCAGCGCCTCCCGGAAATCCTTGTTGAGAAAGAGGAAATCCGGATCAGGAGTCAGGCTGAACGGTTTTTCTTTCAGTCCGTAATATTGCTCGTACATGGCAAGCCTTAACGTCTCATCGTCACGCCCGGACTTTTCCTGCAGGCCAAGCCGGCCGAATCATATCCCATTTTGGCCGGCGGATCACCCGTTCGGGAGGGTCGTAGTTGGAGCCCGGTCCCGGGGACCATCCGGTCCGCGAGCCTGCCGTGGATTGTGCGCGCAGAACCATGCGGGGACAGGCCCTGCCTGCCCCGCGCCCGACTCCGTCAGGGCAGAGGAATGGGCGGGAGCGCCGTCAGGAAGTTCAACCCGAGGTCGTTGACCAGAGAAAAGCTGACCAGCGGCTGCGTCGATCTCACCCGGATGTTCCCTACCAGGCGCGGTTCGAGGCCGGTGAAGAGCTGGTTCAGGTACAGGGCGATCCGGTTATCCGGGGCGATCTTCACGTCGGCCGTCCGGTCGAGCGTCCCCCCGGGACCCCAGAGCTCGATCGTCACGTCGGCGGGATCGGAGTTCGGGTTCAACAGTGCCACGCCTGTGTGATAGTCCTCGTTCTGAGCGGCGATGGGAAAGAGGAATTCTCTCAGCGGGGTTCCCGCCAGCTCGAAGGAGGTCCGGAATTTCTCGTCGCGCTCCGTATAGGTGACCGTTCCCGGGACTCCCTCGCGGCTGCTGGCGATCTCCAGCCGCTCGGCTGCCGGCAGGAGATCCCACTGCCCGGCGAAGAGGCTCATGAGCGTATCGTTCAGCTCCTCCGCCGGCTGCAGCGTTACCCGGACCGGTTCGCCCACGGTTTCGCCTTCGGGATCGCGCAGCGTCAGCACAATCTCGGCCTCCTGCTCCAGGATGTTCTTGGCCCGGATCCTCATCCTGTAGCCCGAGAGGAGTTCGAACTCCAGCGGCTTGTCGATCAGGTTGAAATCCCGGGTGATCACGTCCTGCACGCCGGTAAACGTGATGGTCCCGAGAACAAGGTCCCGCGTGCTCTCGATCTCCAGCCACCCGGTGGCATTCTGCGCCCCGGGCACATCAGAGAACACAGCCGCAAGGTCTTCCTTCCACTGGGAGAAACTCGGCATGGAGCGCTGCACCGGCTCGCCGATGATCGCTCCGGAAGGCGACCGGAGCGTCAGCGTGACCTCGGCGTCCTCCTCGTTGGCATTGATGATGTTCACCAGGGTGCGGAATCCGGGCACCATCGCGAACTGCGGCGCGTATATCTTCTGGATTCCTGCGTATCGCTGGACATCGATGGCGTTCAGCGCCATCAGCGAGCCCGCGCTCTCCAGGAACTCCGAGTAGTACAGGCCTTCCCGCGAAAACGCCCGGATATAGCCGTCGAGCACGTCCTCGAAGAGGAAGAAGAGCTCCGCGAAAGGCCGTGACTGCCTCCCGGTGGAGAAGGCGCTCCTGCCCGGCGCACTCTCCCTCAAGGTGCCGTCGCTCTGAGTCCAGGCGAGATTGTAAGTCACATTGTTGTAGTTCGGATTGAGGAGGTTGAGAAGCAGCGTGTTGTCTTCGGTATTTACGATTTCCGGCACTATCCAGTCGTGCAGGCGTTTGCGGAACAGCGGCGTCCCGTCCAGGTCGGTCATCAGGTTGTCGCCGATTGTCACGTAGCCCGCAACCTCCGGACTGTAAGCGAAAACGGAGATCCAGCCGTTCAGCGCCGACTCTCCTTCCGGCAGGATCTCCGGCGTGAGGTTGAAAAGCTCCGTCACCGTCAGCGAAATCTGGTGGTTGGGTTCCAGGTCGTAGATCGCCGGATTAATGACGCCCTCGCCGGTGATGACCTGGCCGAAATCGTTGAGGGCGATCAACAGGAGGTTGTTGGGCTCGCTCGAAAGATTGATGAGCGACAACCCCGTGAATTTATCTTCGGAGTAAATGAAGCGCGCGGCCGCAAGGACCGAGACATCCGTCAGCAGGCTGATGTTGTTGCTGACGAACTCCACCACCGCCACCGACCTGCCGTCCGGGGTGATCGCCACCGTCGAGGGCTGGTCGAGGAATTCATTGGGATTGTCGCCGACCAGGACCTGGCCGACGACTGCGCCCGTGGCCAGCTCGTGCTGGAACACCGTGTCGGAGGCGGCCGAAGCGTAGTACAGGTAGCGCGAATCCGCCGAGAAGGCGATGTTGGAGGAGCCGAGCGGTTCACCCCGGACGACCTGCATTTCGTATAGACCCTTGAAATCGTCCGTCGGGATAACGACGATGCTGAACTCGCTGAAGACGATCCAGTTTTTTCCGTCGGGGGTCAGAGTCGTATACCCGGGCTCGAAGCCGACCGTCGCGGTCTCCAGGATCTGCGCGGTTTCCACGTTGAACAGGAACGCCGTATCGCGCCCCAGGAGACCGTTGTAGTCTCGGCTCGCGATGATCCCGGTCTTGCCGTCCGCGGTCAGGACCGCCTTGTTGAAGATCGTGAAATTAGCCTCCCTGACCTTGTCCGTTGCCTTCAGGATGCTCCGGCGGGTCAGGTTGGAGGCGTTGACGAACACCAGCTGCTCCACGCCGTCGGCTACATCCACAACCAACAGGATGGCGCCGTCCGGTGTAAGGGTTATCTGCGCAGGGAAGACCAGGCCTTTGAAGCGCCCGTCCTCGCTGCCGTTGGCCACGCTGAACTTGATGACCTCACCCGTCCCGGTGGAGGAGACGTAGCCGGTGGCGCCGTCCGGCGAGAGCGTCACGATGCTGCCGAATCCGAACTGCGCTTTGTCGAAAGTGTACGTCGCCTTCAGGGAGAAACTCGCCGTGTCCACGATGAAAATCCTGTTGTCGAGGACCGACACCACTATTAGCGTCTTCATGTCCGGGGTGGGTGTGGCATAAAAAGGTTTTCCGCCCGTTCGGATCCGGTGCAGGATTTCGCCCGTCTGCACCGAGAAGACGACGATCACGCCCGACCCGGTGTAGGAGACAAAGCCGTGTTTGCTGTCGCCGGTGAATACGATGTTGGGCGAAATATTGTCCGTAGGGTTGACGTTGACGTCGAACAGCAGCGTCTCGGGCGCCCCCTCCACGTTGGGTTCCACCCGTGCGTACAGCCGCTGGTCGGCCCGCACCGGCTGCGCCGGCAGGGCCAGGAAGAGCCCCAGCGCAATCACGCCCGCCGTCCACCGGTTCCCGAATCTGCCTGCCATCCCTTTCTCCATGATTGCAAATGCCTTAAACGACCGTTCGTCCGCAAAATAAACTTACATGATAGCACCAAGGGGCGCCTCTGACCAGATGAGAAATGCCGTGACCGGCAGCGCGTCCGCCCGGCTATTGAGCGCCGGTCCCCGGGGCTCTCCGGCGGAGGGAAATCCGCCGGACCTCCCCGTCCGTGGCGTCCCGGATCCTGCTGCACAGCTGGTCGCGCACGCCCTCGAGCGCCGGGCGCCAGGCTTCATCCAGGATCTCTATCTTCAAATCGCCCCGGTCGAAGGACCACGGACGGCAGACGCCGGACAGGGGCCGGCCCACGAGCGAGGGCCAGGCGCCTTCGAGGCAGGCGACCATCCACTCCGCGTGCCTCGGCGTGCCCCGGAAAACCGTATATAAGACGCTCGAAACAGGCTCCACGTTCAAAAATCTCCCGGGACCCGCTGCCTCCCCCTGAAGGCGACCGAACCCTGTCCGCCGGCAGGATCCCTACTGCTTCTTGAAAGCTTCGACCTCGGCCTCGGCCTTCCGGATCAGTTCCGCCATCGCCGGATCATCGGGGACCGCCTTGTCCAGCGGGACGAACCGGGCCTGCAAGTCCACCTTTCTCGACCCCAGGTCGAAGCCGAGCCGCACCTCGCTGATCATCCGGCCCTCGTTCACGGGGATGACGATCAAAGTTTCGCCGACCTGCTGCACCTCGGAAAGCTCCTCGTAGTTGCGTGCGACTACGAGCATGCTGATTCCGGGGACGCCGACCGCAAGACTGATGGCCTTGCCCAGGTCCAGGTCGGTCAGCACTACGCGGTAGTCGGTCTTTTCACGCATCTCTGCGATTACCCTTCGTGCCGCCGTCCTTGGCTCCTCGACGGTGAAGTCCGATCTCGAAATCCTATCGTCCTGGTCGAAGAGCAGGCCCGTGATCCCTACACGAACGGTCTTCGCGCCGCCCGTCCCGGTCGCGAGTTCCCGGAGCACGTAGCGTTGAATCGCGGGGAACACGGGTTTTCTCGCAGTGACGTTCGCGGAGACGAGCGGCAGGTGCAGAAGCTCCGCGTCGAGCAAACCCGCTGCGGACAGTTCGGCCATTTCCTGCCACACCGGGAGATCCCAGGAGGTGAGGTTGATGGCATCCAGGCCGGATCGATGCGAGCCCGCCAGAATCCACCGGTTCAGGATGTGTGCCTCGGCCGTTTCCCGGCTGAAAATCGACCCGCCGTCCAGGCGCAGCGCCGGCCGGCCGGGAAAGCTCTTCGCATAGGCTTTCCAGTAGCTCGCTCGCCGAGCGAACCCGCCCATGGGGCTCAGGGGTCAGCCGCAGGGCCCGACGTTTCCCCTGATGTCGGCGTGAACCTGCAGCGCAAGGTCGAACTCCGCCAGTCCCTCAAGCAATTGCACCGGGAAGGCCTGCACCGCCTCAGCCGCTGACCGGCCGGCCGGCGCCGGCACAAAAGGACCCGCGGGCAGCCAGGCGAGCAAAAAGAGTGGTGGCAGAATGCGACTTTTCTTTATCATGCAATTTCCCCGCTGGTGTGCGGCTGGCATACGCGTGACGCGGCGGCCCCGGGCAAAATTAGCAGAGAGTCAGGCGAATGACAACAAGCTCGAAACAACCTCCGAAGCTCATTCTCGCGTCCGCCTCCCCGAGGCGCCGTGAAGTTCTCTCCGGCCTGGGCCTCGACATCATCATCGATCCCAGCGCCGTCCCAGAGCCTGAGCCAAAGCCCGGGGAATCCCCGCGAGCCTACGCCATCCGGGCGGCTCGGCTCAAGGTCCGGGAGGTGGCGCAAAGGCACCGCCAGGGAATCGTGATCGGGGCCGACACGATCGTGGTCGTGCGGGAGCGGATACTGGGCAAACCGGCCTCGCCGGACGAAGCCGGCAGGATGCTCGGGCGGCTGCAGGGGGGCTGGCACGAGGTCGTCACGGGGCTGTGCCTGTGCGACGCACGGACCGGGACCTCCCGATATACGGCTGCCAGTTCGATGGTCCGCTTCCGGCGGATGTCTCGCGCGGAGATCCGATGGTACATATCCACGGGGGAATGGGACGACAAGGCCGGCGGCTATGCCGTCCAGGGCCACGCCTCTCTGTTCATCGACCGTATCGAGGGCTGCTATTTCAACATTGTCGGCTTCCCCGTATCGACCTTTGCAGACCTCTGCCGCCGGATCGGGTTGGACGTTACCGCGATGGCGGCACGACGCTGAGAAGGCAACCGCGCTCCTGTGCGGTTGAACTCCGCTCCCGCTGCCCTTCTGTTCAGCGATCCGGAGTCAACGGAGCCCGGAGCGACAGCGACGGGTTGCTTGACTTGACTCAGATATCTGACCGCTCACTTGCGTTCGCAGCTCCGTTTGCCGCGTCCCTTCAGGTTGCAGCCCTGTCGCGCCATACATGCCGGGGAGCCGGGTCAACCCCACTTCAGCTTCTCACGCAACAGGCGGAAGAAGGTGCTCCCCTCGATCTGGATCAGGTTCAGCGCCGACTCCGCCTTGCGCAAGCGAAGGCTGTCCCCCGGCTCCAGCGGCATGCCCACCTGGCCGTCCACGGTCAGCATCACGTCGGTTCCGTGCCTCAGGCTGACGGAAACGTCGGCGGTGTTGGGCACGGCCACCGGCCGGTTGGTCAGCGTGTGCGGGCAGATGGGCGTGATGAGGAACGCCTCCAGCGTCGGATAGAGAATCGGCCCGCCCGCCGAGAGCGAATAGGCCGTCGAGCCCGTCGGCGTGGAGATGATCAGGCCGTCCGCCCGCGCCAGGGTGACGAGTTCCCCGTTCACCTGGACTTCCAGCTCGATGATCCGCGCCAGCGCCCCCTTGTTGATCACAGCGTCGTTCAACGCCAGGTAGCGCACGGGCTCCCGGCCGTTGCGGCTGACCTCCACGTCCAGCATCATCCTCGGCTCCAGCAGGTAGCGGCCGGCCAGCAGTTTTTCGAAAGCCTGCATCACGTCCTCGAGCTTCACCTCGGTGAGGAAACCGAGCGAGCCGAGGTTCACGCCCAGGATCGGCGTGCCGCTGGAGGCTACCAGCCGCGCCGCATACAGCAGTGTGCCGTCGCCGCCGAATACCGAAACCACATCCACGAGCGAGGCCATCTCCTGCGGCCGCGCCACCCCCCTGGCGGAGGGGAACTCCTGCGAGAGCCCATCGTCGAGGAAGACCTCCACACCGTGCGCGCCCAGCAGGGGCATGATTTCCCGCACCACGTCCCGCACCCGCGGGTCGCGCCGCTTCAGGACCAGGCCGATCTTCTTCACCGGGGAGTTCATGTGCATGATCATAATTCCAGAGGAAGCTGCAGGTACATCAAAAACTCCCGGTTTCCTTCCGCCCCCTCGACCGGCGAGGGAATCGTGCCCACCAGCCCGTAACCTACCCGCGAGGCGAAATCCCCTACCGCCTTCACGGCCGCCCGCCGCTTTGCGGGATCGCGGACGATCCCTCCCTTGCCGACTTCGCCCCTGCGCAGTTCGAATTGCGGCTTGACCAGCAGGACCACGTGCACCGGCGAAGGGCCCGTGCAGATCCGCAGCGCCCCCCGCAGAGGTTCCAGGACCTTCGTCAGCGAAATGAAGGAAAGGTCCGCGGTGACCACCGACAGGTTTGCGGGAAGGTCCCCGGGTTTGAGATAGCGGACGTTGAAGCCGTCGTGCCGCACCACCCTCGGGTCGGATTGCAGTTTCCAGGCCAGCTGTCCGGTGCCGACGTCGAAGGCGTGAACCTCCGCGGCCCCGTACTGCAGCAGGCAGTCGGTGAATCCCCCGGTGGAAGCGCCGAGGTCGGCGCAGATTCGCCCGTGGATCGAAATCCCGAAGTGGCCGATCGCCGCCTGGAGCTTCGCCCCGGCACGGCTCACGAAGGGCAGCTCGCCCAGGATGCGGATGGAAGCTCCCGGCTCGATGCGCGTGCCGGGCTTTTCGACCTTCTGCTCGCGGACCAGCACCTGGCCGGCCATGAGCAGCGCCTGCGCCTTCTGCCGGGTTTCGGCGAACCCTCTCTCGACCAGGACCTGATCCACGCGCCTCTTTTGTGCAGCCATTTGATGCCGGCAAGATACCAGAAACGGCGCCCATGCCGCAGGTGAACTGTGAGAACGTTCCGTGAAGGAACACAGAGCAGCCTAGATGCAACCGAGGAAAGCCGCGTTTCAGGGACACGGTAAAGTCACGCGACCCGTCGCTGCCGCTCCGGGCTCCGTGGGCCGCCGACCGGCAAGCATAGCCAGCAGATGCAAGAAAGGTTTTGCAGATCAGTAGTACAGAGAAAATCGCAGGGCCACGGAGCGGCAGAATATAATGAAGGGATCATGTCGAGGAGGTGAAGGATGAAGGTAATCGTGGATCTGAGCGTGATCCCGCTGGGCGTGGGGCTGAGCCTGAGCCCTTACGTGGCCGCCTGCGAGCGGATTCTGGAAGAGGCGGGGCTGAAGCCGCAGCTGCACCCGAACGGCACCAACATCGAGGGGGACTGGGATATCGTCATGCGCGCCGTCAAGGAGTGCCACCGGAAAGTCCACGAGATGGGCGCTCCCCGAATCGCGACTTCGATCCGGCTCGGGACGAGGACGGACCGCGATCAATCGATGGCTGACAAGGTGCGCAGCGTGGAGCAAAAGCTCGCGACCTGAGCCTCCGGAGTCGGGTCAACTGCTGCGGCCGCAGACATAGCCGGCAAGCGCCTGCAGAATGGCCGCGCGTTCCCCGAGGTGGCGGACATCCTCCCGGGCGGATTCCACCAGTTCTTGCGCCTTGCGGCGCGAGGCCTCCAGTCCATGGAGGGCGGGGTACGTGGCCTTTTTCACTTTCTGGTCCTTGCCGGCCGTCTTCCCCAGCTGTTCGCTGCTGGCGGTGACGTCCAGGATGTCGTCCATGATCTGGAAGGCCAGCCCGATCTTCCGCCCGTAGCTGGTGAGCGCCTCCACCTCGGCCGGCGCTGCCCCGGCAGCCAGCGCCCCGCAGCGCGTGCAGGCGGTCAGAAGCGCCCCGGTCTTGGAGCGGTGAATGTAATCCAGCTCCGCTGCCTTCACCTGCTTGCCCTCGGATGCCAGGTCAACCACCTGCCCTCCGATCATGCCGTCCAGCGTCCCGGCCGCAGCCGAGATTTCCCGGATAATGGCAAGCCTCGCAGGGTCCCCGATCCCCGGGATATCGGCCAGCAACTGGAAAGCCCTCGTCAGCAGCGCGTCGCCGACCAGGATGGCGCTGGCTTCACCGTAAACCTTGTGGCAGGTGGGTCGGCCCCGTCTCAGGTCGTCGTTGTCCAATGCCGGCAGGTCGTCGTGAACGAGGGAGTAGGTGTGCAGGATCTCGATGCAGGCGCCCAGGTGCAGGAGCGTCGCACGGCTCCCGCCGACGCACTCGCCCGAGGCGAGCACGAGGATCGGCCGGAGGCGCTTCCCGCCCGCGAAAACCGAATAGCGCATGGCCCGGTGAATGACGGCAGGGGGGTCGGAGTCCGGCAGGAGGAGTTGCTCGAGGCAGGCATCGACGGCGGTTTTGGACTCAGCCAGATAGGATCGGAAATCCATGGAACCTCTCGTGCACCTAATTGTCGTCGCAGCCCAGGATTGTATCTACCACCAAGGCGCCAGAGACACGAAGGATCAAAAAGCCGGCATGCCGGCTACCCGCCGCTTTCCCCTGCTTCCGGCTCGAACGGCTCTTCCTTCATGCCGCCCTTGGCATTCTTGACGAGCACCTCGACCTTGCGCTCCGCTTCCTCCAGCTTGGTGTTGCAGAAGCGGCTCAGTCTCACACCTTCCTCAAACAGCTCCATGGACCTGTCCAGCGTCAGGTCCCCGGCCTCGAGCCGGCCCACGATCTCCTCCAGCGCCTTCAGCGCCGTTTCGAAGTCCTTCAATTTTGCCTCCATCCCGCTCCCTCCATGCTGCCGGCCGCTCACGCTTCACCTTCCTGCGTCGTGCTCTCGACCCTGCAGCCGATTTCGCCGCGCGCCAGCTTCACACTCACCTGTTCGCCGGGCGCAACCGCGGCGGCCTGCTTCAGGATTGCCCCGCCGGCATCCCGACAGATCGAATATCCGCGCTCCAGGATTGCCAGCGGGCTCATGGCGTCCATCCTCCCGACTCCCAACTGCAGCGCCCCGCGGACCCGCTGCAAACGCAGCCTCATGGCGGCCGCCAGCGCCTGCCGCATCCCCTTCAGGATCTCCCTGCTGCGGCCGACGCTCCCCCGCAGGTCGATTTTCACCAGCCTGGTGACCAGAACCCTCTCCCGGTGCCGCACCTGGGTGACGAACCGGCGCATGGCCTGCATCATCTTGAGCGATGCCTCGTCGAAGCGCTGCTGGAGTTCCTGGATCCGCGTCGGCGTTGCAAGAAACGCCCGGTTCTGGGCCAGGCGTTGCAGGTGCAGGCGCCTCTTTTCCAGGATCAGGCGCACGGCCTGTTTCGCCCTGCCGGCCAGGGACTGCACCTCCGCCTGCAGCTGCTCGCGTGCGCCCGAGACCTGCTCGGCGGCGGCCGAAGGCGTCGGGGCCCTCAGGTCGGCCACAAAGTCCGCAATCGTGAAGTCGACCTCGTGCCCCACGGCGGAAATCACGGGGATGGCCGACTCGAAGATCGCCCTGGCCACACCCTCGTCGTTGAAGGCCCACAGATCCTCGATCGAGCCGCCGCCGCGCCCCACGATGATCACGTCGATGTCGTCGCGCGCGTTGAGGTGGCGGATGCCGGCGACAATCTCGCTCGCCGCCTCCGCCCCCTGGACGCGCGCGGGATAGAGAAGCACGTGCAGCGCCGAGTTGCGCCGTTCCAGGATTCGCAGCATGTCCCGGATGGCCGCGCCCGTGGGGGATGTGACAATGCCGATCTTCCGGGGGAGAACGGGGAGCCGCCGCTTTCGTTCCTCGTCGAACAGCCCCTCCTTGCGGAGCTTTTCCTTGAGCTGCTCGAAGGCCAGCTGCAGCGAGCCGACGCCCACGGGCTCCATGTACTCCACGATGAGCTGGTAGTCGCCCCGCGGTGCATAGACGCTCAGCCGCCCGCGCACCACGACCTCCAGCCCGTCCGCGGGCTTGAATTTCAGGTAGAGGTTGCTCCCCTTGAAGAAGGCTGCGCGGATCTGCGCCGCCTCGTCCTTGAGGCTGAAGTACATGTGTCCCGAGGCGGCGTGCTTGAAGTTGGAAACCTCCCCCTGGATCCACACCAGCCCGAATTTCTCGAGCGTCTTCTTTATGTCCGAAGTGATCTCGCCGACGGTGTAGATCTTGCGCTGCTCGAACAGGTCCACGCGGTCATGTTTATCACGAAGATTGAAGTTGCACAATCGGCGTTTCGAGCGGCGGGATGCAAGCCGAGACGGGCACTGCCGGAGGCGAATTACCGAGGGAAAAGCCCATCCGCCTCGCGCCAGGCGGGAAGTGTTGTCAACCGGCGGGATATTTCATTTGTTGAAATGAGGAATCCGCCCGCCGGCTCAATGGCGGCCGCAACCGGAGCAGGCGTGGGGCAATCCTGCGTGCCGCGCTCCGGGTCCATGCGGGCAGCTTTCATCCGGCGAATCCGGAAACACCGCCTTCATGGGCCGGGCGCCGAGGTCGACCACGGCGATGCCGGCAGCCGGCAAGTTCTGCAGGATGGACAGGATCTTTTTGGGAAGTCCGGCATCTGCAATGACGACAGCGTCCGGCCCCGCCCTGGCAACCTCGGACGGCTCGTACACCTTGCGTCCGCACCAGGTCCGCCCCTGCCGGGGCCCTTCGGCGTCGCAGACCCCGATCACCGAGATGCCGGCCGACTCCAGCGCGTGAAAAACCAACTTGCCCAGGGCGCCGGTGCCGGCCAGGACGACCTTCCGGAAGCGGCCCTGCACCTGGGTCAGGAGGGCGTCGGCGACCCGTTGCTTGGCTTCGTCGAGGCGGTCGGCCATTTCGTGGATGAGACCGGTTTCCAGCGATTCCACTTTCTGTTCCCCGCTTCCGGTGAGGTGGTAGGTCACGCTCTTGGAATTCCTGCGCCGGTACTCCAGAAATCCCAGAGCGGCAAGTTCCTTTATATAATTGTTCACCATCGCCACGGACAGACCGCAGCGGCGCGCGAGTTCCGCCTGCGTGAGACGGGAGTCCGCGCCCAGTTCCTTCAGAATCTGATATTTGTTCATCCGCGGGGCGCGAATGAAAAAACTGTCCTGTTCTTTTGCTCGCATGTTCCCGTCCGACGAGAGTTCCCCGTCCTCCATGCCCGCACCCAGTTCCGGGCGACATGAGTTTCATCGACCCTGGCGGCACAACGCATTAGGATTTATTCACGCGTTGAATGTGACCGGTTCTTCGCGGTGCGTATCCGGGAAAGCTTTTTTGTGCTAAGTTTGCAGGATGCGAAGGTATACGGAAAAGCACGCGGAGTCCGGGATCCAGGCATCCCTGCCCCAGGTGGAGTGCTGGGAAAACCAGTTCCCCGGGTATGAAATCGAGATCGAGATTCCTGAATACACCGCGATCTGCCCCAAGACCGGCCTGCCCGATTTCGGGACCATCTTCGTGCGCTATGTTCCCGACGGGTGGTGCCTGGAGCTCAAATCGCTCAAGGAGTACATCGCCGCCTACCGCAACATCGGGATCTTCTACGAAAACGCCGTGAACAGAATTCTCCGCGACCTGGTGGCCGCCTGTAAGCCGGTGTCAATGACCGTGCGCGGAGAATTCACGCCGCGTGGCGGCATACAGAGCAGAATCGAAGCACGCTACCAGCGCCCCCGGCGCCGCGCAAAATCCTGAGCGCAGGGATCAGGAACCGGCTGCTGGACGCCACCCTTCCCATGAGCCAGGCAGTGGGGGACAGGGTAGCCTGTCCCCCTGTGTCCTCACCTCTTCGGATCATGAGCGCCTTATCCACCGGCCCAAGGAGTATTTCGACAACGCGATCCCGTCGGGCAACTCGACTGCCGCGCAGGCGTTGCTGCGCCTGAGGCATCTGACGGGGAATCAGCGGTATGAGGAGCTGGCCGTGCCGGTATTCCGCCTTACGGCAGCCTCGATGGCCTCGATGCCCGCCGGCTTCGGCCGCCTGCTGTGCGTCCTGGAGGATTATCTGAATGGGGGGTGCCAGATCGCCGTGACGGGGGATCCGGCTGCGCAGGGAACAAAGCGCCTGCTGCGGGAGATCTGCCGCAGGTACATTCCCGGGCGGACGGTGGCTTGCGGCATCAACACGGAACCTCACCTGCTGAGGGACAGGCCCCAGGTGGGCGAAAAACCGACGGCGTACGTCTGCCGGGGATCTACCTGCAGTCCACCGGTCACCACCGCGGAAGACCTGGGGCGGTTGCTGGACTCCGCATCGGGCGGGGAGATCCCGGTGAGCTGATGGCCTGGACGAGTTGTCTGGACTACGCAACTATGGGGGTGATAGTATTTTACCTCCACGGGGTGGTCTGGGAGTTCCCCCGGTAGCGCGGCCGCTCGCAAGAAGGGCCGGGACAGGCGGGATCCGCAGATGCACTCGGATCCCTGGTACAACAATGCTCGAGACGCCGATCCCCCTCGGCGCTGGATTGCAGTCCCGGGGGTGGTCCGCGGTCGGATGCCCAAGACGCCATGACATGGTTCAAGCGAGATAAAACCCCCATCACTCCCTCCAAAGAGACCGACCGCATCGTCCGGACGGAGGGCCTGTTCACCAAGTGCGAGAGCTGCCGCGCGGTGGTCTGGAAGAAAGACATCGAAGCCAATTTCCACATCTGCCCGAAGTGCCAGTTCCACTTCCGCATCGGCGCCGACGATCGCCTTCGAATGCTGTACGATGATGGGGCGTTTGACACCTGGTCCATGGACCTGCAGTCCCCCGACCCGCTGCTTTTCGTCGACCGGCAGCCCTACAAGAAGAAGCTCGAGGCGGCGCGGAAGGCCACCGGGTACGGCGATGCCATGGTCAACACCATCGGGAAAATGGGCGGGCGCTACACGCTGATTTCTGCCATGGAGTACAACTTCATCGGCGGATCGATGGGCTCCGTCGTGGGGGAGATGGTCACCCTGGCGATCGAGCGGGCCATCGACGAAAGCCACCCTTTGATCATCATTTCAGCCTCCGGCGGCGCCCGCATGCACGAAGGGGCGTTCTCGCTGATGCAGCTGGCCAAGATCAGCGCCGCGCTGGCCCGGCTGGACGACGCCCGGGTTCCCTTCATCTCCCTGATGACCGATCCGACGACCGGCGGCGTGACCGCCAGTTTCGCCATGCTGGGCGACCTCAACATCGCCGAGCCGGGCGCGCTGATCGGTTTTGCCGGGCCGCGCGTGATCGAGCAGACCATCCGGCAGAAGCTCCCCAAGGGTTTTCAACGGTCCGAATTCCTCCTGCAGCACGGCATGCTGGACGCCATCGTCGACCGACGCAACCTGCGCGACTACCTCATCCACGCCATGAATTTCTTCCTGGAGTAGATCCCGGTGAACTATTCGCAGGCTCTTGAACTCCTGTACGGCAGGGGCAACGAAGTCCATGGGATGAACCTGGGCCTGCACAGGATCGAAGCCGTGATGCGGGCCTTGGAGGATCCGCAGTTCTCTTTCCCCTGCATCCACATAGCGGGCACCAACGGCAAGGGCAGCGTTGCCGCGATGGCCGAATCCATCCTCCGCCGTGCGGGCGCCAAAACGGGCCTCTACACCTCCCCGCATCTGGAGTCGATCCGGGAACGCATCCGCGTGGCCGGACAGCCGGTTTCCGCGCGGCGCTTCGCCGCGCTCGCCACGCGCATTCGTGCCGCGGAGAAAGACCTGCTCGGCAACAGCGGCGTGGATATGCCGCTCACCTATTTCGAGTTCGTGACGGCCGTGGCCTTCCTCCAGTTCGCTTGCGAAAAGGTCGACGCCGCGGTCATCGAGGTGGGGATGGGAGGGAGGCTGGACGCCACCAACATCGTGCTCCCTCGGGTCTGCGTCATCACGAACGTCGGGTTGGACCACATGGAGGTGCTGGGGGACACGCTGGCAGAAATCGCCGGCGAAAAGGCGGGCATCATCAAGCCGGCCATCCCGGTGATCTCGGGATGCAGGCGGAAGGAAGCGCGGCGGGTCGTGCGGGCGCGAAGCCGCATGCTGGGCGCTCCCCTGCTCGAAATCCACCGGTCGTGCCGCCTCGAGGTCACCGCCCGGCGGCAGGGCCGATGCACGATCGGCCTGCAGACGCCGGCACGGCGCTACCGCGGGCTCCGCCTCGCGCTCGCCGGGGAACACCAGGCGGTGAATGCCGCGCTGGCCGTCAGCGCCGTGGAGGCCTTCCACCCGGGGATCGGGGATGCGGCCGTCCGCCATGGGTTGCGCTCCGCGCGCTGGCCGGGCCGGATCGACGAGTATCCCGCCCGCAGGAGAACTCTCCTCGACGGCGCCCACAACGTCGACGGGGCGCGCCTGCTGCGCGACCACCTGGCCGCGCACGAAAGAGCCGAAATCCACATGGTATTCGGCGCCATGAAGGACAAGGATCTCGAGGGGATGTCGAAGGCGCTCTTTCCGCTGGCTTCCAGCATCCATCTGGCGCCGATCCGCAATCCCCGCACAACCGCGCCCGAGGCGATAGCTGCGCTGCACCCCCGGCTGGCCGGCCGCCTCCGGCTGCACCGCAGCGCCACGCGGGCCCTGCACGCGGTCTGGCGCGAGTGTCCCGAGAAAGGTCTGGTCGTCGTGACGGGTTCGCTTTACCTGGTGGGGGAACTCATCGGGATGGTCAGAAAAGACGCGGCGCATTGACCGGGCCGTCTACGGAGCCTGCCCCCGTCCGTCCGGCCCGGGGTGTACTTCTCACTCGAGATTGAGCAGGAAGCCGCCGCTGCCCACGGCCTCGCCCTCCTTGACGCCGATTTCCCGGACAATTCCGCTCCGCGGCGCCCGGATTTCGTTCTGCATTTTCATGGCCTCCAGCACGAGGAGGCCCTGGTCGAGATCAACGATGTCACCCGGGCGCACCATGATCCGGATCACCCGCCCGGGCATGTCGGCGTGGATCGGTCTCAGGCCGTTCTCACCTTCGCTCAGGTCGGTCTGCAGCAGGCGGCGCGAGTCCTTGATCGTCAGGGAAACCCTCCCGTTCGGGCCGGTCACCGTGCAGCGCTCGTTGGACAGGTCCACGCTCAGATCATGGACTCTACCGCCGAGAATGAGCGAATACCGCCCTTCGCCAAGGGCCACGCAGTCGCAGGCAACTTCTTCACCCCCCAGGAGGATCCGAGTGTGGCCCCCGCGTGAAACGACTTCTACCTCGAACTTGCGGCCATCAACGTTCAATTCGATATTCACTATCGTGTCTCCTGCATTGCCTGCCCGCCGATTTCCGATGGGCCGGCCCGGCCGGTTCGTCGGCGGCGCAGATCAACGCCGCCAGGTGCTTCCGCCGCGGGAAAAGCCGGGACGGGCCGATGACTTCCAGGCGTTGGCGATGCCGTCGCCCGCTTCCCGGGTTGGGCCCTGGATGCCCTTCGCATAGGCCAGCGCCGCCACGGCGACTGCCGCTTCCACCGGTGTGGCGGTTTCAGCGCTTCTTTCATTCTGTCGCTTGAAAAACTCCTCGATGAACGCAGTCGAGAGGTTTCCGGCCAGGAATTCCGGGTCGCGGAAGATCCCGGCAAAAAACCCGAGGTTCGTCTTTATCCCCTGGATGCGGTACTCCTGCAGCGCCCGGCGCATCCGGGCAATGGCGTGATCCCGGTCCACCCCAAAGGTCACAAGCTTGGCCAGCAGCGGGTCGTAGTGCAGCGGCACGTTCCACCCGCGGTAGACGCCCGAGTCCACCCGCACCCCGGGCCCGTGGGGCTCGGCCAGGTCGGTGATCAACCCTGGCGAAGGGAAGAAGTTCCGGTCCGGATCCTCGGCATACACGCGGCATTCCATGGCCCAGCCCCGCAGCCTCACATCCTCCTGCCGGATGCGGAGCTTTTCCCCCGCCGCGACAAGGAGCTGCTCCCGCACCAGGTCGAATCCGGTCACCGCCTCCGTCACCGGGTGCTCCACCTGCAGGCGCGTGTTCATTTCCAGGAAGTAGAAGTTCTTCTCCTGGTCCATGAGAAACTCGACCGTGCCGGCGTTGACGTAGTCCGCGGCTTTCACCACGCGCAGCGCAGCCTCGCCCATGCGACGCCGCAGATCTCCATCCAGCACCGGGCTGGGGCACTCCTCCACGACCTTTTGATGCCTCCTTTGCAGCGAGCACTCGCGCTCCCCGAGGTAAACGGCGTTGCCATGGCGGTCGGCCAGCACCTGGATCTCCACGTGCCGCGGCCTGACGATGCATCTTTCGAGATAGACCGAGGCGTCGCCGAAGGCGTTGAGCGCTTCGGAGCTCGCGGCCTCGAAATCGCTCGCCACGCGCTCTTCCGAGGCCACCAGGCGCATTCCCTTTCCGCCGCCTCCGGCCGAGGCTTTGAGCATGACGGGAAACCCGATTCTCCGGGCTTCTGCCAGGGCCTCCGCGGCCGATTCCAGCGGACGGAAGGTGCCTGGGACCGTCGGCACATGGGAGTTCTGCAGAATGGAACGCGCGCCTGTCTTGCTCCCCATCAGCGTCATCGATTTCGCCGTGGGCCCTATGAAGGCGATGCCGGAATCTTCGCAGGCCTGGGCAAACCTGGGATTTTCCGAGAGGAAGCCGTATCCGGGGTGGATCGCCTCGGCGCCGCAGGACTTCGCCGCGTCGATGATCTTGGGGATGGCCAGGTAGCTCTCCGCCGAAGGCGCCGGGCCCAGCAGGAACGCCTCGTCCGCCAGGCGGACGTGAAGCGAAGCCCGGTCGACCTCGGAATAGACGGCCACGGGAGAGATGCCGAGATCCCGGCATGCGCGGATCACCCGGACGGCGATTTCACCACGATTGGCGATGAGGATTTTCTTGAACATGTTCCCGGACGAGCCGCGCCGCTCCGCGAGGGGGCAGCCGGACGCTCCTGTCATAGCGGTATGTTACCGTGTTTGCGCGGCGGGTTGCTGTCCCGCTTGTTCTCCAGCATGCGCAGCCCGGTGATCAGCTTCTTCCGCGTGTCCCTGGGCTCGATCACCTCGTCGATGTAGCCGCGCTGGGCCGCGATGAAGGGCGAGGCGAACTTGTCGCGGAATTCCTCGACCTTTTCACCCCGGAAGGCCGCCTTGTCGGAGGCGGCCGCCAGCTCGTTCCGGTAGAGGATGTTGACGGCGCCCTCGGGACCCATGACGGCTATCTCCGCCGTAGGATAAGCGTAGTTCAGGTCGGTGCGGATGTGCTTGGAGGCCATGACGCAATAGGCTCCGCCGTAGGCCTTGCGCGTGATCACGGTCAGTTTCGGCACGGTCGCCTCGGCGAAGGCGTAGAGCAGCTTGGCCCCGTGGCGGATGATGCCGCCGAACTCCTGGGCGGTCCCGGGCAGGAACCCCGGCACATCCTCGAAGGTCACGAGCGGGATATTGAAAGCGTCGCAGAAGCGGACGAAGCGCGCGCCTTTCACGGAGGCGTTGATGTCGAGCGTTCCCGCCAGGTGCGCGGGCTGGTTGGCGACGATCCCCACGGGCCTCCCTTCCAGCCGGGCGAAGCCGACGACGATGTTCTTCGCGTAGTGGCGGTGAACCTCGAAGAAGTGGTGCTCGTCCACCGCGATCTTGATGATCTCCCTGATGTCGTAGGACTGGTTCGGATCCACCGGGACAATCGTGTTCAGCCGCTCGTCGGCCCGGTCCCAGGGGTCGGAGGTCTCGCGTCGCGGCGGGTCTTCCATGTTGTTGCTGGGCAAGAAGCTGAAAAGCTCCCGGATCATGGCGAGGCACTCCCGGTCGTCCGCCGCGGCGAAGTGCGCCACCCCGCTGCTGCTGTTGTGAGCGAGCGCGCCCCCCAGTTCGTCCATGGTCACCTCTTCGTGGGTGACCGTCCGGATGACATCGGGGCCGGTGATGAACATGTGGCTGGTGTCCTTCACCATCAGGATGAAATCGGTGATCGCGGGCGAATAGACCGCGCCGCCGGCGCAGGGTCCCATGATCGCGGAGATCTGCGGGATGACGCCGCTGGCCAGGGTGTTGCGCAGGAAGATGTCCGCGTAGCCGGCCAGGCTGACAACCCCCTCCTGGATGCGCGCGCCGCCGGAGTCGTTGAGGCCGATCACGGGAGCGCCCATCTTCATGGCCAGATCCATGACCTTGCAGATCTTCTCGGCGTAGGTTTCGCTGAGGCTCCCACCGAAGACGGTGAAATCCTGGGCGAAGACGTAGACGAGGCGCCCGTCGATCCTGCCGTATCCGGTCACGACCCCGTCGCCAAGGATGCGCTTTTTCTCCATGCCGAAATCGGTGCACCGATGTTCGACGAACTTGTCGAGCTCTTCGAACGAACCCTCGTCCAGGAGGAACTGGATCCGCTCCCGGGCAGTGAGCTTCTTCGCGTCGTGCTGTCGCTTGCGCCTCTCCGGCCCCCCGCCCTCTTCCGCGCGGCGGTGCATTTCGTCCAACTGCCTGAGTTTTTCCGTGATATTCATATCTTCCGCCTGATTGAGCGCTATTGCTTATCACAGACCGCGCGACTTGGCAAACCTTCAACAGCCCCACCGTGCGGTGATGACGGGGCCGATCCATGCAGGTGAAGGCAAAGCCGTAGAATGGTTGCGCCCCTGTCTCGCATCTTCGTAGCCCTTTCGGAGGTGCCGGCTTTCAGGCGCTCACAGGATTGCAGAGGATTCCGATGCCCTCCACCTCGATCTCGACCGTGTCGCCCGGCGCAAGCGGTCCAACCCCGGCAGGAGTCCCGGTCGCGATCAGATCCCCCGGGCAAAGCGTCATGATGCCCGCAAGGAACCGGACCAGCGTCGGGACGTCGAAGATCATATCCCTCGTGTTCCCCTTCTGGCGCACCTCCCCGTTCACGCGCGTCACCAGGTCGAGGGTCCGCGAGTCCAGTTCCGTCTCTATCCATGGACCGAACGGGCAAAAGGTATCGAAGCCCTTGGCGCGCGTGAACTGCACGTCCTTTTTCTGGAGGTCCCTGGCCGTTACGTCGTTGACGCAGCTGAATCCGAGGATGTACTCCAGGGGATCGGCGTCCGCCGGAAGGTTGCGCGCGGCCCGCCCGATCAGGATCCCCAGCTCCCCCTCGTAGTCCACCCTCGTGGACGCCGCCGGCAACACGATCGGCGCCCCCGGATCGAGCAGGGCGCTGGGCGGCTTGAGGAAGATCAGGGGCTCGGCGTCGGGCGGTGCGTTCCCCATCTCCCGCGCGTGCTCGGCGTAGTTGCGCCCGATACCTATGATTTTTCCCGGCCGCAGCGGGACCAGCAGGCGGGCCTCCCCCGCCGGGACCGTTTCCCCGGTCTCCTCCCGCTTCCCCAGAAGTTCCCCCTCAGTGATGTGTATTTTCCCGCCCTCCAGGCGGCCGCAAACGATCCTGCCGTTGACTTCGGCCCGGCACAATCTCATGGCACCTCCACCCGCACGACGGCGGCGGGGCTTTCGTTTCCGCTCCCGTCGACGGCGATGATTTCGTATCTGTATTTCGCACCTGGCCGGATCCCGGCGTCCCGGTAATTGGGCACCCGGACGATGCCGCCGCCCAGCAGCACTTTCGTTGCCGAGACCTCGTCCACTCTGAAAACCCGGAATCCTTCGAGGTCGGAATCGGGCGGGGCAATCCACAGGAGCGTGACGGCTTCGCCGGTCAGCACGGCATCCAGGCCTCCGGGCGCCCCCGGTGCGAAGGTATCCCTGGCCGGCACCGCCACCGGGCCGGAAGGAAGGCTCTCCGCAACGGGATCGCGTACGCTCCCGACCACCGAGACGGCGTAGTAGTAGGTTTTCCCGAACCGAAAATCCCGGTCCGCGAATTCGGCACCTTCCAGGGGCTGCGCGTTGAGCGGCCTGTCCGGAAAACCCTCCGGATTTTCCGCGCGGTAGATGTTGAATCCTGCCACGCGCGCCGGTTCGGAGCCGTCGCTGTTGCGCTCGGGCCGCTCCCAGGTCAGCAGGATCCGTTCGGGTTCCACGGTGCCGGCCAGACCTCCGGGCGCTTCCGGGATCGAAACGGGTGCGATGAAGGCGTAGGGGCTCAATCCGGCCGTCTGGTATTTCCGGTTGATGAACCGCACCGCGTAGTAATAACCCCTCCCCTCGGCAGCAGCCCCCCCGGCGCCGGGGAGTGGATCCTGGACGCGAACTTCCCCGTCCCGCGACCGTGCGGCCAGCGAGGGTCCGGACAGCGTCAGAATGCGGGAACCTCCTGCCAGAAACGCCTCTTCGGTCGCCGACGGCTTTCCCTCCTTCGGCCCGGCCATGCGGAAAATCTCCACCTCGTCGAGCGTTGTGACCGGGGACCCGTCCATGTTCTCGGTGGGGAGAGGGATTCTGAGCTCGATGCGGTCCGCCAGCTGCCGGAGGCCGATCTGGGCAGCGGGCCGCGGGATGAGCAGCTGCGGCGGGCGCGGCTCCCCGGTCTTGGCGCAGCCTGCCTGCAACAGGAGGCAGAGCAGCCCGGCCATCACGTCCCTGCGGCGCAGATTCTTCATCACAGAATGTACCGGCTCGTGTCCTTGTCTTCGGCCAGGGCCTGCAGCTTGCGGCGCACGTAGGCTGCGTCGATCCGCACCAGCTTGCGCCGGAGGTGCGAGGCCTTGAAGGATATCTCCTCCAGGAGCGCCTCCATGATCGTGTGCAGCCGCCGTGCCCCGATGTTTTCGGTGGAGTCGTTCACCATCCCCGCGAGTCGCGCGATCTCGCGGATGGCGTCCGGGGTGAACCGCAGCCTGATCCCCTCGGTGGCCATCAGGGCCATGTACTGCTTGATGAGGGCGTTCCTGGGCTCCTTGAGGATGCGGACGAAATCCTCCTCGCTGAGGGCGCCCATTTCGACGCGGATGGGGAACCGCCCCTGCAGCTCGGGAATGAGGTCGGACGGCCGCGACACGTGGAAGGCTCCGGCGGCGATGAAAAGGATGTGGTCGGTGCGCAGCATGCCGTAGCGCGTGCTTATGTTGGTCCCCTCCACGATCGGCAGGATGTCCCGCTGCACCCCTTCCCGGCTGACTTCCGGCCCGTGGCCGCTCTCCCGCCCGGCGATCTTGTCCAGCTCGTCGAGAAAGATGATGCCGTTCTGCTCGACCCGGTCGAGGGCCATCCGCGCGACCTGGTCCATGTCCACCAGCTTCTGCTCTTCCTCCTGCATGAGGTACTCCGCGGCCTCATCCACGCGCATGCGGACCTTGCGGGGCTTGGCCTCCATCATGCTGGAGAGCATCTCGCGCATGTTGAACTGGACCTCCTCCATGCTCGAGCCCTCGAACACCTGGAAAGAGAAGGGCGCCCCGCCCTGGTCGCGGACGTCGACATCCACCATCCGCTGATCCAGCTTCCCGGCCCGGAACTGCTTCCGGATCCTCTCGCGGAGCTTTTCCACCCGTTCGAGTTCCCTGGCGGAGTCCGCCTCTCCCGAAGGCATCTCGTGCATTGTGGGCACGATCAGATCGATCAGGCGCTCCTCCATGTTCCCCTCGGCTTTTTCCTCCACCTCGAGGAGCTTCTCCATCCGCACCTGGTCCACGGCGATCTCCACCAGGTCGCGGACCATCGATTCCACGTCGCGGCCGACGTATCCCACCTCGGTGTACTTCGTCGCTTCCACCTTGAGGAAGGGGGAGTTGGCCAGCCGCGCCAGGCGGCGCGCGATTTCGGTTTTCCCCACGCCCGTGGGGCCGATCATGATGATGTTCTTCGGCGCGATCTCTTCGGCCATTTCCCGGTCGAGCTTCTGGCGCCGGATGCGATTGCGCAGCGCGATGGACACTGCTTTCTTGGCCTCTTTCTGCCCGACGACGTACTTGTCGAGTTCGGCCACGATTTCCTGGGGAGACATCTGGTCCAGTCCCTTCTTACCCGGGGACCGGCGGCGCTTATTCGCCGTCGCCAGTGCGGCCTTTTTCTTTTCCATTCCTGCGAGCTCTCCTGGCGCCGCCGGCGCGATCAGCCACAAGCCGCCTGTCGGGTGTGAAATGCCGGGCGGGACTGTCAGGGGTGAAAAGGTTGCGTCAGGCCTTCCCGCGCTTCTTCGGGGCCGCCGCCGGGGCGGCAATCTCCTCGACGACAATCCTGTTGTTTGTAAATATGCAGATCTCGCTTGCGATCTTCACGGACTCGGCCGCCACCCTGGCTGCCGGCAGCTTAGTGTGCTGCAGCAGGGCCCGCGCGGCGGCGAGCGCGTAACTTCCGCCCGAACCCACGGCCAAGATCCCGTCGTCCGGCTCGATGACGTCCCCCGCTCCGGAAACCAGGTACGTCAGCTTCCCGTCGGTCGCCAGCAGGAAAGCCTCCAGGTGCCGCAGCGCCTTGTCGGTGCGCCACTCCTGCGCCAGCTCAACCGCCGCCCGGCTCAGGTTTCCCTGGAACTGCTCCAGCTTGGACTCCAGCCGGGAGAATAGCGCGAAGGAGTCCGCCGTCGCGCCGGCGAAAGCGACGAGGATGCGGTTGTCGTACATCCTCCGGATCTTCTTGGCGTTCTGCTTGATCACCGCGTCGCCGAGCGTCACCTGGCCGTCGCCCGCAATCGCCGTCTTCCCGTCCCGGCTCACCAGGAGCACGGTGGTGCCGTGAAACAAGTCTCTCGATGAGTTCATAGATGGCGAGTATAGACAGCGCCCGAGAGCGCGTCAAGGAACCCTGCTCCACGCCATTCCCGCAGCCTTCGTGTAACGCTTTGGACCGTGCCATGATATAAAGTCGGCCTATGACCCTGCGCCTTTATTACCACGACGCACACCTCACTGATTTTGATGCCACGGTGCTCGAGCTGCGCCGGTCGGGGGGCCGGCCGGCTGCGGTATTGGACCGGACGGCTTTCTATCCCGAGTCCGGCGGCCAGCCCTGCGACACGGGCACGCTTGGCGGCGCACGCGTCGTTGCGGTTGAGGAGGAGGAACCCTCCGGCGTCATCCTCCACTTCCTGGACACCCCCGTCGAACCCGGGTCGGTACGGGGGAGCGTCGACTGGGGGCGAAGATTCGACCACATGCAGCAGCACACCGGCCAGCACATCCTTTCGCAGGCCTTTGTGAAGGTCGCGGACGCCGCCACCCTGTCCTTCCACCTGGGGGCGGCGCTCTCGACCATCGACATCGCGCTGGCCGAGCCCTCGGAATCCGACATGGAACGCGCCGAGGCCCTTGCCTCGCGGATCGTGTTCGAGAACCGGCCCGTGGAAGTTCTCTTCGTGGACCGCGACACGCAGGACGCGCTCGGCGTCCGCAAGGCCAGCGACCGCGAAGGCGAGATCCGCGTGGTGCAGGTGGAGGGCTTCGACCGGTCGCCCTGCGGCGGCACGCACGTGCGGCGCACCGGCGAGATCGGCCTGATCTCGGTCCTCGGCTTTGAGCGATACAAGGGCGGGACGAGAGTCGAGTTTGTCTGCGGCGGCAGGGCGCTCAGGGTGGTGCGCGCGGATCACGACCTCCTGCGGGAGCTCGGGGGGATCTTCTCCGCCGGCGCGGCGGATCTGCCGCGCCTGGCCGCAAAGTTGCTCGAGGAGAGAGCGGAGCTGAGCCGCGAAAACGCCAGGCTGCTCGACCAACTGCTGGACCTGGAAGCGCGCGCGATGCTGGCGCGGAGCGCCGGCGCCGGCGCACCGTTGATCATCCGCCGGACACTGGAAGAGCGGGGGCTGGAGGCGGCAAAGGTGCTGGCGCGGAAGCTGGCGGCGCAGCCGGGAGTCGTGGCGATCCTTGCCGTGAAGGCCGAGCCCTGCCAGGTCGTCGTGGCGCGGAGCGCCGACCTGCCGGGCGACTGCGGCGCCGCCGTGAAACAGGCGGCCGCCGCCTACGGGGGGCGCGGCGGAGGACGCGCCGACGCAGCCCAGGCGGGAGGGATCGAGGCCGCAAAACTGGAAAAGTGGTGTGACACGATCGAGGCCCACTTCCGCTGAAGCTTTGTACTACGGCCCCGCAAGAGCGCTTTCGCGCTCGGCGCGGCCTTATCAGAACGGGTCCCCAATACTCTGGCTGTCCTCTGCGCTGGCCGACCGAAAGTCTACGGCGCCCGGAGCGACAGCGACGGGTTGCGCGGCTTGATGGGGCCACCCGACCGCTCACTGGCGTTCGCGGCGCCATCTTCCTCGAGTGCAACTTCTTGTCTTTCCGTTTGAACGGGGAGTATATGTCAGCGGCGGCGGACGCGCTCGCGGCTGCCCATCCGCTCGAGCTTCAGCACCCGCCAGTCGTCGGCGAAATCCGGCGAGCCCAGGTTGATGCGATTGACCTTCAGGGCGAGGTTTTCGAAATCAAAGCTGGTCAGCGGCACGAGGTGATAGTCGTAGGTCCCTAGCCGGACGGTGACGCCATGAACCTCGCGCGCCTCCCCGAACTCCCCCCTCAGGCTGACGCCGAAGGAAGAGCGGGGCCGCACGCGCATCGTCGGCACGAGGATCGGCTCTTTCGGGTCTCCCGTGTCCACCACGAAGAACGCGGGCGAGGCCTTGCGGGTCTCGAGCGCCAGGCGGACCTCTTTCGCCTCCAGCAGGTTCTCCTCGTTCACCATCGAGATGAAGTTGAACAGCGGCACGCCCGGCTTTACGAATTCCAGGGTAAAAATGAAATCCCGGTCCACGAAGGCAAAGTAGGCGCTCTTCTCGAGCGCCTGCACGGGAGTGGACTGCTGCGCGCTCAGGTCGAACGGCAGCGTTCCCAGCACAAAGGCGGCCGTGGCCGCCAGCCATGTCTTCATTCGTCCTCCTCCCCTTCTCCTGCAGCCGGGATCGGCGGGCAGTAGACCGCGGGGCCGGCAATCAATAGAATAGATGCTCGATCCGGCGACAGGTTACTTTGATACCACAGCATCAACCCTTGAGTGAAGGCGAGGAAATATGGATACAGGCTCCTGGTGGCTCGGCATGATTCTGGGCGGCGCCCTCCTTGCAGGAATCCCCTCCCCGCCGGCCGGCGATCTCTACGAGGTGGACGTTTACCGCCTGGCGGACTGGTGGTCGAGCGGGCGCGTCTCCCCGGACGATCCTTACACGCTCCGGCACGCGGAGCTCAAGCGCCGCCTGCTGGCCTTCGGCGCCTCCTTCCCCGACCTGGCGCGAGTGGAAGAGGTCGGCCGGTCGGTGGAAAACCGCGAGATCTACCTGGTGACCCTTGGGACCGGTTCCGAGAAGGTCATGCTCTGGTCGCAGATGCACGGCGACGAGCCGACGGCGACCAGCGCCCTGCTCGACCTGTTCCACTTTTTCGCCAGCTCCCGGGACGAGGCCTGGGTCCGCCGCATTCTCGACCGGTACACGCTGCTGTGCGTGCCGATGCTCAATCCCGACGGGGCGGAACGGCTGCAGCGGCGCAACGCCCAGGGCATAGACATCAACCGGGACGCGCGCGTCCTGCAGACACCCGAGGGGCGCCTGCTGAAGCAGATGCGCGACCGGCACCGGCCGATCCTGGGCTTCAACCTCCACAACCAGAATCCCACCCAGACCGTGGGCGACACCGGGCGCGTGGCGATCATCGCGCTGCTCGCGGTCGCGGCCGACATCGCGCCCGCGGGCAGGGCGGAACCCGGAACGCCGCCCGCGCGCAACCTGCTGGCAAAGCAGGTTTCAGCGGTGCTCTACGAAGCGCTCTCGCCCTTCATCTACGGCCACATCTCCCGCTACGACGAGACCTTCAATCCCCGGGCCTTCGGAGATAATCTCACGCTCTGGGGCACTCCGGTGGTCCTGATCGAAACGGGTGGCAACCTGCCCGGAAAACCGTCCAATTTCACCGTGCAGCTGAACTTCATCGGGCTGCTGGCCGCGCTGGACTCTCTCGCTACCGGAAAAATCCGCAACGCCAACGCCGCCGTATTCGACGCCCTGCGAATGAACAGCGACAGCCCGATCCACGACCTGATGCTGCGCAACGCCTGGATTTTCACAGGCACCGGGATCCCGCTCTTCCGCGGAGATATCGCGATTCGCAAAGACGCCCGAGCCGGAGCCGGGGGGCAGGCCATCATTGCCGAGATCGGCGACCTCGGCGTTTTCAGCGCCCATCAGACGATCGATTGCACCAACATGATGCTGACGCCCGGCTTGATCGCATGGGCTTCGGAAAGCGCCCCCAACTCGAGCGGGCCCAGCGACGGGGAGATGCTGAAGAGGGGAGTTCTGACGCTCATCGAGACCGCCCGCTGGGACGCCATTGCCGGTTCCGCTCCGCCCTCCGCACAGTGGGAAAAGGAGACCCGCCTGCTCAACTGGGGATTCCTGCTGGCAGGGGACCTGCCCGATGACAAGCCGGAAACACGACTGCACCTGGCGAGTTGGCTCGCGGCCGGCGCGCGCGCGTGGCTCTACAACAGCCCGGGGAGCAGGGAGCGCGGCGGCACTGTTCCGGGGTGGTTCGGCGCCCGCATGATGACAACGGAGGAAGGGTCAAAGTTTAGACTGCCGGTTGACTGGCAGGGGAATCCGGCCGCCATCCTCCCGGTCTGGACCTCCCTGGCCGCGGAGCGCTTCCGTGTTCCGCGGCGCGGGATCATCAGCCAGGGTTCTGCCGCCGACCTCGTGATCTGGTCGACGGGCTCGGAGCAGCCGCCTTCGGACCTGGCCGACTGCCGCCCCGCACAGGTCATCCTAAACGGCCAGGTCATCGACCCGGCGCAGCCGGGCGACGCCAGACCCGGCCGTTTCCTCGGCCGCAACTGAACTGCGGGGACAGGCGACTCAACCTCGAAATAATGCCGGGCTATTTGCGCCCGAGCTTCGAGGTTGAGTTGCCTGTCCCGAATAGCGCTTAGTTGAGGGTGATCGAAATCACCGGGTAACGTCGCCAAATCAGTTGCTTATGCCCCGAAAAGGCTGATTTCTTATTCAAGCGCCATTCGCGCCTGTCCCCGAAACTCAGCGGCGGAAGTTGGCGAGAAGTTCCAGCGCCGCGTCCTGGACGTATTCGGCCGTCCGGCTGGAGACCAGGAAGTTGTTGGCCATCATCGCGAAGGCGAACATCTCCCCGTCCGCGCTCCGCACATATCCCGACAGCGCGCGCACGTTCGCAATGGTGCCGGTCTTGGCGCGGACGTTGTTCTCGGCCTTCGTCCCGCGCAGGCGCGTACGGATCGTGCCGTCGACGCCTGCGATCGGCAGGGCGTCGTAGAACTGCGGGAAACTCCGGTGGCGGTACATGGAGCGGAAGATCCGGATGAGCAGCTCGGCGCTGATCAGGTTCTGGCGCGAGAGGCCCGAGCCGTCCGCGTACATGTAGGTCTCCCGTTCGATGGCCATCGTGCGGAGCGCCTCCTGCAACACCTCCCTGCCGGCCTCGAAGCTCCCCTGGCCCCGGGCCGCAAGGCCCAGGGTTCGCGCCATGGTCTCGGCATAGAGGTTTTGGCTCACCTTCAGCAGCGGTTTGAGGATTTCGGCCAGCGGGTGAGACTGGTGGCTGAGAAGAACCGTGGCTGATGCGGCAGAGGCGCCGACGTCGCTCTCCGGCATTCGCGCGCTGAAGCCTGTGACCTCGATCCCCTCCAGCTGCAGGCAGTGGCGCAGCGCCTCCAGGAAATAGCGCGTCGGTTCGCGCACGGCCACGGTCTGGGTTGCCGGGTTACCCTTCACCGGGATCGTCCCGCGGACCCGCAGCGTCTCCCTTCCCTCCGCAGCGAGATATTCCAGGCGCCGGTCCGACCCGGCTGCTGCGGTGGTCACCCCAAAATCGAGCGTGAGATAGTCCCCCAGCGGCGAGGCCTTCACGGAGGCCTTCTCCCCTTCGCGTTCTGCCGGTGCGATCTCCAGCGTGAGCAGGTTCTCGTTGAACTGCAGGGCGCTCACCGGCGCCGCATACCCGAAGGCGAGGTCGTCCCACTCCCACCCCCGGCCGAAGACCGGTTCGGCGAAGGCGCTGTCATCCCCCAGGAGATTCCCCTCGATCTTCCGTATCCCCTTCCCCTTGAGCGCTGCCGCCCATCCCTTCAATACCCTCAGCGGATCGTTTTCGTGAAACCGGCCCGCCATCGAGGGATCGCCCGAGCCGACCACAATCAGGTTTCCCTTCAGGATGCCGTCCGAAACCTCCCCGTCTGTGACCACCTTCGTCTCATAGCGAAAATCCGGGCCCAGCCGGACGAGGGCGGCAGCCGCGGTGAGCACTTTGTTGTTGGACGCGGGCATGTACAGCCTGTGGGCGTTGCGCTCGAAAACGGTGTCGCCGCGGTCCAGGGAGATGATCTTGACGCCCCACTGTGCGTTGGCGAAATTGGGGTCGTCGAAAATCCGCTCCAACTGGGTGGCCAGATCTTCGGTCGAAGGCGCTGCCACAGGCACGGGTTCGACACGCGCCGGGGCCTTGGCGGCGCACCCGGAGAAAAGGCCGGCAGGTATGGTCAGAAGCAACAAAAGTGCGGCAATAGGTATGCGTTTCATGGCTGCCGATTTAACCACAACTTGGTCCGGGATTTGAAAGGCAAAAGCGTTGCACTGGGGACAAGGAGAAAAACGGGAGAGCCGGGGGATACGGCCGGAGGTTTCACGGACTATATTGCGGCGGACCAGGCGGGCACCGGCTTTTGCTATTCTCCGTCTTTCTCGGTGTTCTCCGCGCCGCACTTTTGCCTGTGTCATTGCTGGAGATTCTGATATACGGAGCGAATGCACCAGGACGTGAAAATCGTTCCGGTAGTTCTGGCGGCGGGGGAGTCCCGCAGAATGGGCTACCCAAAGGCGCTCCTGCCCTTCGGCGCCGGGACATTCATGAGCCGGATACTCGCCGCCCTGGCCGAAGCAGGGCTTCCCGGAGCCCGGGTTGTGCTCAACGAAGAGACGGCCCGGTCACTGCCTCACCGCGCGTACCCCGGCGCAGAAATCATCCTCAACCCCGACCCTCAACGTGGCCAGATCTCCTCCATGCAACTGGCCCTGGAGAACCTGGAACCCGGCGCCGGCGCCTGCCTCTTCTGGCCCGTCGATCTCCCCGCGGTTTCCGCAGGCCTGGTCCGCGACCTAGTTTCACTCTTCCGCGCCTCGCGCGCGCTCATGGCCCTGCCGCAATGCGGCGGTCGCGCCGGACACCCGGTGATTATCCGCCGGGAGCTCTTCCGGGAACTCCTCGACGCGGACCCCGGCCTCGGGGCCAAACCCGTGGTCCTGCGGCACAGGGGAGAAACGGTGTTTCTTGAAACAGCGGAGGACTCGGTCCTGCGGGACATTGACACGCCCGAGGACTACGAGCGGCTCACGGGAGAAACCGTCGAAGCGGCGCTGGCGCGCGCCTCACTCGGCCCGTGTCCGGCTAAAGCCGGGGCGGAAGAATGAACCGAAACGCCCGAAGCGTTCCGTAAGATTGAGTTTCTCCAGGCTCTGCGCCAGCGACCAGAGGCCCGTGTAGAGGTAGCCGAACTGGAAGAGGCAGATGAAGGGCATCACGCCGTAGATCCCCATGTCGAGGGCGTAGAAGTTGACGTAGCTGAAGTAGAGCCCGAGGCCGATCTCGATGAAGGGCAGCAGTCCGATGCGGCTGCGGTATTTCTTGTCCCGCCACGCCCCCTTCTTTCCCTCGACCGAGAACTTCGGCGTGCGGATGAACGCCGTCTGCACCCCGAATGCCCCTTCGAGCACCGCCTTGGAACCCGAGATCGTCATGCCGATGCCCACGGCCATCAGACACGGAAGGTACAGGATCCGCCGCAGCCAGTCCTTGTAGAGGATCTTCTGCGACGTAATGTAGAAGGTGCTGACGCTGCTGAACGCCAGGATGAACAGCGGCAGGTCGAACAGGACCAGTTCGAACCAGCCCTGGTTGTAGCGGACGATGACGGCGGGGAAGAGCACCGCGGCCAGCAGGACCATCAGCGGGTAGGAGATGTTCCCCGTCAGGTGGTACCAGGCCTCCAGCTTCTCGCCGGGGCTGAAGTTCCCCCGCAGGATCGACGGGAGGACCTTCTTGCAGACCTGCATCGCGCCCTTGGCCCAGCGGCACTGCTGGACCTTGAACGAGTTCATCTCCACCGGCAGCTCCGCGGGCACCTCGACGTCCGGCAGGAAGACGAATTTCCACCCCTTCATCTGCGCGCGGTAGCTCAGGTCCAGGTCTTCCGTCAGCGTGTCGTGCTCCCACCCGCCGGCCTCCGCGATCGCCTGGCGGCGCAGGATTCCGGCCGTGCCGTTGAAGTTGAAGAAGCGTCCGCCGAGGAAGCGGGTGAAGCTCTCCAGCATGAAGTGGCCGTCCAGGAAGATCGCCTGGGTGCGCGTGAGCAGCGAGTACTCCCGGTTGAGGTGGACCCAGCGCGCCTGCACCATCCCCACTTTCGGGTCGGTGAAGTGATGAATGGTCTGCATCAGGAAGTCGGGCTTGGGCACGAAGTCGGCATCGAAGACCGCGACGAACTCCCCGCGGGCGGTCTTCAGCCCGTTTTCCAGGGCGCCGGCTTTGAACCCGGTCCGGTCGGTGCGGTGGATGTAGTGGATGTCGACCCCCGCCTCCTGCCAGCGCTTCACCGCCGCCCGCGCGATCTGGCAGGTCTCGTCGGTGGAGTCGTCGAGAACCTGGATGTCGAGCAGCTCGCGCGGATAGTCGAAGGCGCAGGCGGTGTCGATGGCGCGTTCCATGACGTACATCTCGTTGTAGGAGGGGAGCTGGACGGTGACGCGCGGGAGCTGTTCGAAGCGCGCCTTCGGCGCCGCCGCATTCGCCCGGTTCCGGCGGTACATGAAGGTCATCAGATAGCGGTGCAGCCCGTAAAAGCTGAGGATGGCGAGGATCGCGAAATACGTCCAGGTGATCACGGAGCCGAAGAGGTCCATCTCGTAGAGGTACGAGATGTTCTTCGTATCGAGAAAGTTTTTGTATGGCGTGGCCTGGTCGAAAAACGGCATAGGTCTCCCGTGAAGAAAGCAAGAGTATAGGAGGCCGGCCGCCGGGGGTTGTCACCAGATTGTCCTGAATTGTACTCGATTGTAATTGCCGGCCGGGCTCAGGGAAAAAACGCCGGCCAGGGGAAACCCAGAACGAAGCCGGAGAGAAGGTAGGCGGCCGGCAGCGCGAGCGAAGCCAGCAGAATGACCGCCGTCGCGCGCATCACCGAAAGTCCTGCGGCTTCGCCGACTCCGGCGATGCCGTAGCCCACCCACAGGATCAGCAGCACCAGCATGCCCGCGCTGACGGCCGCGGGTTCTGCGACCACGAAGTGGGGCACCAGCAACTGCACGGGGGCTGCGATGAAAAAGGCCGCACCCCAGAGGGGAAAAAGGGCGGAAGCCAGAGCCCGATACGAGTCTGCCGGAATCGAGATTCCCCGCGCCCGGCCGGAGATCCACCCCGCCAGGCCCGCGATGGCAGGAATATAAAATACCGAGAGGAATAACAGCAGTCGGAGGAGCGCTGCCGCCGTGCGCCAGTCGAGGATCACGAATTCGTTGGCAGTCGCGGGGCCGGCTCCAAGCAGCTCTCGGTAGACCGACTTGCGGATGATCAGGAAGCAGACAACGCCCGCGGCCAGAACGAGAACGCCCCTTCCCGACCTGCGGTCGGCGGCCAGCACCGCGATCGAGGATTTCCTGAAAACGAGCGCCGAGGCCAGGTGCCGGAGAAATATCATGGGCTGAGCTTGTACCCGACTCCGTAGATCGTGAGTATGTGGCGCGGATTGCGGTAGTCGGTCTCGATTTTTTTCCGCAGTTTGACGATGAAGTTGTCGACCGTCCGGTTGGTCGGATAGTTTTCCGTGCCCCAGATTTTGTCCAGAATCTCGTCGCGGGTCACCGGCTTGTCGAGATTGGCATAGAGCAGCTTGAAGAGCTCGGCCTCGTAGTGGGAGAGCGAATGCTCCCGGCCGGCCCGAAAGACCTTCAGGTGGCGCACGTCCACCCGGCTGCCGCCGACACTGACGACATCCATTTCCCTTCCGTAGCCGCTGCTGCGGCGCAGCAGGGCCCGCACCCGCGCAACGAGTTCGCCGACGCCGAAGGGTTTCGTCAAATAATCGTCGGCGCCCGCCTCGAGGCCGCGGATCTTGTCGTACTCCTGGCCGCGGGCGGTGAGCATGATGATGGGCATGGTCAGCTTCTTCTTCCGGAGCTGCTCGCACACCTGGTAGCCGCTCATGTCGGGGAGCATCAGGTCCAGGATGAGGCAGTCGGGGATTTTGCGCGCGAGCGCCTGCAGGCCCTCGCGCGCGGTTTCGGCCGTGGCGACTTCGAAGCCTTCGAATTCGAAGATATCCTTCAGCCCGCGGGCCATTTCAAGCTCGTCTTCAACGATCAGTATTCTGGTCATGGCCGATCGGTCAGCGTTCTGTTGCGCCCCTGGCGCATCAAGGCCTCTAACCCTGCGATTTCTCCGCCGGGGCCTTGACGATCGGAATCCTCAGGGTAAACCTGCTTCCCCGGCCCGGTTCGCTGTCCACCGTCACCTCGCCGCCATGCATCTCCGCGACGTGCTTCGTGATGGAAAGGCCGATGCCGCTCCCGCGGATCCGCCCGCCGGCCGCGCTGCTTCCCCGGTAAAACTTCTCGAACACCTTCTCGTGCTCCCCCGGCGGTATCCCGACTCCGCGGTCGGTGACCGACAGCGCGATGAATCCGTTGTCGACCGCCACATCCACCAGTACCTCCCTGCTCTCGCCGGAGTATTTGACCGCATTGTCGAGCAGGTTGAAGAACGCGGTCGTGATGGCGTTCGGGTCTGCCTGGGTCTCGGGGATTCCCGGCTCCACCGCGGTCACGATCCGGAAGCCGCTTTCTCCCGCCTGCTGCCGGTAAGCCTCGAGTTCGCGCCGAACGAGCGCCGCGATGTCGGTGGTCTCGAGCCGGGCGCCCTGCTTCTCCCGCTCGAGCCGGGCGAAATCGAGCAGGTTGTTCACCAGGCGCCCCATTCGGTCGCTCTCGTTGTGGATGATGCCGTAGTATTCCTTGCGCGTCTCCTGGCTGCGCACGCGCCCGGTAACCAGCATTTCGCTGAACATGCGGATCAGCGACAGCGGCGTCTTCAGCTCGTGGCTCACCTTACTGATGAAATCCTCTTTCATCTGGGCCAGCTGCCGCTCCCGGCGCCCGGCCACGTAGATGATCACCAGGCTGCAGAAGATCAGCGTCATGCTGAGCAGGATCAGGAACAGGTTCATCCGCCGCTGGTTCCGGGCTTCCCTTTCGATCTCGGTGTAGTTGCGCGGCACGATCTGGAGCAGCCACTTGTAGAGCGTCGTCGGGAAGCGCGTTTCGTAGAAGTACTTGCTGCTGCGGGCTATCGGCTGGCTGTAGACGCCGTTGTTGTCGAAATCCACGATGCTGACGTAAAAGCCGGGCTGCAGGTCGCGCAGCGTCTTGTCGATCAGGGCGATGATTTTCTCGAAGCTGAACTGAAAGCAGATCAGGATCCGCTTCCCGGCAGCGTCCTCCTTGAGCACGTACGAGGCGAAATAGTACTTCTCCTGCCGTTCCTTGTGCAGGTGGTGGGCCTGGTTCAGCCCCAGGCGCTCCAGGTTCAGCTCGCCTGGACGGAAGCTCGCGCGGAACGCCCCCCAGGCGTTCCGGATCTCGTTGGAATAGGGGGGGTAGATCGGCACGGTGTCGCCGAGCCGGAGGAAATAGACCTGCTCGACATTGAAGTCGCCCCGGCGGATCTCCTCGACGGTCTCCGGCCAGCTCGAAGGGTTGTCGACATCGACCATATCCGACATTATGCGGTCGTTGTCGATGATGCGCCGCTCGATGCTGTCGATGTAGTAGGCCGCCAGCCGCATGTTGGACTGGACGAGCGAAAGATCGACCAGGCTGGCGCGCCCGACAGTGTAGTAGTAGCTGAAATAGCTCAGAATGACGGTGGAAACCACGATGGCTCCCATCGCGGCAGCCACGACGGTAGGGTTGTACCTGAAGCTCGCCCTCATGAGACGGCATTTTATCACCGGGCGGCCCCGCCGGGACACGAAATGGGAACCCGCGGCCGTCACTTCCAATGAGCTGCGTTCCCTGTCCCCCTGCGCGCGCGAAGCCGTGGCTCCGGCTGTCGCAGTGGTGTATCATCCGCCTTGTTTTGTGCGGCAGTAATCCCTACAAACAGACGGCAAGGACAACGGGAAAGGAAGCATATGCAGATAAAAGGCCAGGCTTTTTTGATCAGCGGAGGCAGTTCCGGGCTCGGCGCCGCTACCGCGCGTTCGCTCGCGGCGGCAGGCGCCAAACTCTTGATCGCAGACGTCAAGGTGGAGGAAGGCGAAGGCCTCGCGGCGGAGCTGGGAAGCCGCGCCCGTTTCTCCCGCTGCGACGTCACTTCGGAGCCGGATGTGGAGGCGGCAGTCCGCATGGCGGCGGAAGCCTTCGGCGGGCTGCGCGGCGCCGTCAACTGCGCGGGTGTCGCCCCAGCCGAAAGGGTCCTGGGCAAAACCGGGCCGCACTCGCTGGAGAGTTTCGCCCGGGTCGTCCAGATCAACCTGGTCGGCACCTTCAACGTCCTCCGCTTGGCCGCAGCCGAGATCGCGAAGGCGGAGCCGCTGGCCTCGGGCGAGCGGGGCGTGGTCATCAGCACGGCCTCCGTGGCCGCGTTCGACGGACAGATCGGCCAGGCGGCCTACTCCGCCTCCAAGGGGGGCGTGCTATCGATGGCCCTGCCGATCGCCCGCGAATTCGCGCGCTTCGGCATCCGTGTGATGACGATAGCCCCGGGCATCTTCGACACGCCCATGCTGGCGGGCATGCCCGAACCGGTCCGCCAGTCCCTCGGCCAGCAGGTGCCGTTTCCGCCGCGCCTGGGGAAGCCTGAGGAATATGCGGCGCTCGTCTGCCACATCATTGAAAACGAGATGCTGAACGGGGAAGTGATCCGTCTGGACGGCGCGATCCGCATGACGGCTAAGTGACCGCCGGAGGACACTGCGCACCGGCCGCGTTCCCATCTTCGAGAGGAGAAACTTCCCATGCCCAGGGGTCGCTGGTTCGCCGCGGGGCTTGTGGGCCTGATTCTTGTCTACCTTTGGCCGGTCACCTGGTGGCTGGGGCCGCGGCACTGGTCCGGCTTCGCCCTGCAGGTCGCGGTGGTGCTCGCCTGCCTGGAGTACAACCGGCGGCACCCGGATGGCCTGACCGGCTGGGGATTCTCCTGGATTGATTTCATTCCGGCCCTGCGCTGGTCCTTCTATGTCACGACGCCGGTCCTAATCCTGATCGTGTACGCCGGCTGGTCGGCGCGCTCGCTCGTCGGGCGCCAGGAGCCCTCGAAGGACCTCGCGATCCTGTTTCTGTGGGCGCTGGCGCAGCAGTTCGTCCTGCAGACGGTCCTGTTGAGAGAGCTGAGAAAAGCCCTCGGCCGCTATGCCGCCATAACGGCGGCCGCAGTCCTGTTCGCCGCACTGCACGCGCCGAATCCATTTCTCGTCCCGGCGACGTTCGCCGGCGGCTGGGTCTGGTGCTGGGTTTACACCCGCCACCCGAACCTGCTCCCCCTGGCACTGTCGCACAGTCTGGCCACGCTGATGATCCTGGCATGCCTGTCGCGCACAGTGACGGGCGGGATGCGCGTCGGCTTCGCCTACCTGCTCCCATAACCGATTGTGTCAGGCCTTGAAGATTGAACTTTTTGGCCGGCTGCTGGGTCATGTTGCAGCGAAAAATTAAATCTTCAAGGCCTGACACCGTTTGGGTTAGTGGACGCGGACCGAGAGGTCCGTCCTCAGCCAGAGGTTGACTCCCGGCGCCTGCGAGTCCCGGATGCCGATGATGCGGTAGAGCCCGCGGGTTGTGTCCCGGCCGACGAGAACCGAGGCCCTGCCGTCCCGCAGGCGCCAGTTCCGCACCGGCGGCATCTTCTTGCCGTCGATGGTGTAATAGAGGTCGATGGCCCGGGCGTCGAGGTTCTCGACGATAAATACCATCGAGTCCTTCCCTGCAGAGACTTCCTTCGATTCGCACCGCAGACGAATATCACCCGGATCCGCGAAGCGAGGTTCCCGCAGGACCGCCGCACGTTTCTCGACCTGCGCGGCGGACAATCCCTTGACGGAGCCGCAAAGGCGGCCGGGGCTCTGGGGTCTGGCGCGGATCTCGCGGCAATCGCTCTCATCGGGAATCACCCCGTAGAAGGCGGCGGCAGCGGCAGTGTCGCCATAATCCTCCCCTTGCGGCACGAAGGTCCAGGTCTGCCCGGCGCCGTAACCGGCAAGAATGCCGCGAATCTTCCCCTCGAGCTGCGGATTGAAGCCGGGGGCGTGCATGTTCGACTCCACCCGCACGAAGCGCGTGCCTCTGGGAAATGAAGGAACCAGATAGCTGTGCGCGCCTGTGCCGGCCATGAGGATGACCGCCTCGCCGAGGCCTGGCAGCGCAGGCGCCTCCACCTGCAGATACCCGTCGGCAAACGGCCGGCGTCCGAAGGACAAGGGGACGACGGCTGCGCAGAGGACCGCGTGCAGCCCGATGGCGGCGATTCCCGCAGCCCTGCCATTCCGGAACAGCAGCAGCAGGGAAAGGCCCAGAAAGACAGGCGCCACGTACTCCAGCAGAACGGCATACCGGTAAATGGAAAACATCGCCTGCCAGCAGGCATAGCTGCCAGTCGCAAAGATGAAGACAAAGAACGGAATCTCGCCGCCGCGATCCGCGGGCCCGGGTCGTTCTCCGCGCACGACCTTTGCCAGAAAGCGGACGGCCGCCGCTACGGCCACCAATAAAGCCAGGACATAGCAGGCCGCCATCCGGGGGTCGCGAAACCTCTCCTCGCTCACCCAGTCGTTGAGCGTGGCAAAATAGAAGGGGTAGAAAAGCTTCTGCGACAGGTTGCGCGGCAGGAAACGGATGTCGACGGGGTTTTCGGGCGGGTAGTACTCCGACCGGAACAGGTCGTTCAGATAGGGAAACACCGGGTTGCCATACTCCCTCCACAGGCTCATCCCCCAGTGGCCGTAGGCCACGGCAAAGCCGGCGGCCATGCCCGCACCCAGAAGAACGCATTTGCGCAGCCCCCTCCCTCCCAGGACGGAGGCCGCAAAAAAGGCCGCCAACAGGGGCGCGGCGTAGATCATGGTTGTGAGCTTGAGCCCCGCCGCCAGGCCCGCGAGGATTCCAGCTGCCAGCACGGACCGGTTCCCCTCACCCTCGCTCCCGCGCAGCGCCCCCAGCAGGAGTGACAGCGCGGCCAGCACCGGGATGCTGACCAGGTTGTCCCCCAGGGTGGTCCCCAGCTCCGCCAGGCCGGCCGCTCCCCAGAACGCCGCCGCGGCGCTGGAGAGACTCACGGCAAGCCGGATGGGGCGCGGGATTTCCCGCAGAACCTGCATGGCGATCCTGAAGACGAGCCAGAGGTTGAGACCCTGCACCGCGCCGAACAGGAGAGCCGCCGCGCGGCCGGACAGATGGCTCAGCGCCAGGTAGCTCGGCACGTGCACCAGCGGATTGAAGAAGCTCTGGACCTGGGCCGGGGCGAAGTCGTAGTGGGGAGGCCTGTGCAGGAAAGCGTATCCCGCATAGTAGTGGTAGTTGCGCAGATCCCAGTTCGTATCCTGCCCCTGAAGGTATGCGGCGGCAGCCGACGCTCCCACCGCGAGCAAGATCACCGTTCCCTCAATTGCGGTTCCCGCAAGTTTCGGCCGGTATCTCATGTCACCTTGCCGCTTGTCCCCCGCCTGCACCCATCGTGAACGCCCCGGGTTCCATTCGTGCTCCGAATGGCAGGAATTATCACGAAACGGCGGGAGAAATAAAGGTCTTCCCGGCCGGACCGGATGCCCGGCCTCCCGGAACAGCGGGCGGACACTCTCGAGATTTCAGCTTGATCCGCGGTTGCTCGAAAGGTAGAACTTTTCTGAACCGGGATTTGCCTGCAGCAACGGCAGGATCCCCGGCGCTTCTTCGATCCAATCAGAAGGGAGACACCCATGCAGGCATACGAGAAACTCGGGCTTTTCTATCTTGGCAAGGCGGTCGATCCGCAATCGGGAGAACCAGGCCCCGGCCACCTGCTGTACGACTCCCGCGACCTGGTGACGCACGCGGTCTGCGTGGGCATGACGGGCAGCGGCAAAACCGGGCTCTGCGTCACGCTCCTGGAAGAGGCGCTCATCGACAAGATTCCTGTCATCGCGATCGACCCCAAGGGCGATCTCTCGAACCTGATGCTCACCTTCCCCTCGATGGAGGCGAAAGACCTGCTCCCCTGGGTGAATCCCGAGGAGGCACGCAGGAAGGACATGACGGTCGAGCAGTATGCCGAAGCTCAAGCCGGGCGCTGGCGGCGCGGGCTCGCCGAATGGGACCAGGCAACAGACCGGATCCGGATGCTGCGCGATGCGGCGGACTTCGCCCTCTACACCCCGGGCAGCACGGCAGGCCTCCCGGTTTCGATCCTCGATTCCTTTTCCGCGCCGGCGCAGCATGCCGGCGGGGATCTGGACCTGCTGAAGGACCGGATTTCCTCGACGGCGGCCGGCATCCTGGGGCTGGTGGGCATCCAGGCCGATCCCCTGCGCAGCCGCGAGCACATCCTCCTCGCCAATATCATCGAAAACGCCTGGCTCGGGGGAAAAAGCCTGACCCTGGGAGCGCTCATCCAGTCGGTGCAGTCGCCCCCGATGCAGCGCATCGGGGTTTTCGACCTGGAATCTTTCTACCCGGCCGCCGACCGGATGGAGCTGGCCATGACACTCAATAACATCCTGGCAGCGCCCGGCTTCGAAACCTGGATGCAGGGCGCGCCGCTGGATGCCGGCAGCCTGCTCTACACCCCGGAAGGAAAGCCGCGCCTGAGCATCTTCTCCATCGCCCACCTTTCCGACGCGGAGCGGATGTTTTTCGTCACGATGCTCTTCAACCAGATTCTCGGCTGGATGCGCTCTCAGCCGGGCACCACCAGCCTGCGCGCGCTCGTCTACATGGACGAGATCTTCGGCTTCCTCCCGCCCGTGGCCGAGCCCCCTTCGAAAAAACCCCTGATGACGATGCTGAAGCAGGCGCGGGCTTTCGGTCTCGGCGTAGTGCTGGCGACGCAGAATCCGGTGGACCTCGACTACAAGGCGCTGTCCAACACCGGGACCTGGTTCATCGGCCGGCTGCAGACGGAGCGTGACCGCGGGCGGCTGCTCGACGGCCTTTCGAGCGCCGCCGGGGGGAAGGACCTGACCATCGGCGGGCAGAGCCTCCCCGATGTCATCGCGGGGCTCAAGACGCGCGTCTTCGTGATGCAGAACGCACGCGAGGATGAGCCGGTGCTTTTCCATACCCGCTGGGCCCTGTCGTACCTGGCGGGTCCGCTCACCCGTACGCAGATCCGCGACCTGACGGCACAGGCAGGCGTGACCGCACCCGCAGAGGCGCCGGCCGCCGCATTCCCTGCCCCGGCCCGGGCCGCCGCAGCCAGTGCGATAAAACCTGCCATCCCGGTCTCGCTGACCGAGTGGTTCGCCCCGGCCGAAACCGCCGGCGAAGGCCGGACGGTCTATCACCCCTTCCTGTATGCCTCCGGCAAGGTCCAGCTCGCGAGCAGCGCCCACGGGATCGCACAGACGGAGGCCTACCGCCACATCCTGGAGCTGGAACCGAACATGACCGGCGCGCCCTGGGAGCGCGCCAAGGCCCTGTCGCTGGAAGCGGCCGGTCTTCTCCGCCCGCGCGCCGAGGAAGGCCAATTTGCGCCCCTCCCGAGTTCGCTGTTGCAGGCTCGGCCGCTGCTGCAGGCGCAGAAGGATTACGAGGATTTCCTTTACGTCGAAGGGCGGCTCACGCTCCGGAAGAGCGCCCTTTTCAAGGTGGTGTCGGCGCCGGGGGAGTCGGAACGCGAGTTCCGGATCCGCCTGCAGCAGCTGGCGCGGGAGAAGAGGGATTTCGAACTCGACAAGCTCCGCCGCCGCTACGCGCCGAAGCAGCGGTCCCTGGAGCGGCAGCTCCTGCGGGCGGAACAGAGAATCGAGCGCGAAAAGGAGCAGCTGGGCCAGCAGAAGGTCTCTACGGCCATTTCGCTCGGCGCCACGCTACTCGGCGCGCTGATGGGCCGGAAGGCGATCAGCGTCGGCACGCTGGGCCGGGCCGGCACGACGGCGAGGCAGGCCTCCAAGATCGGGCGCGAGAAGCAGGACATCCGGATGGCGGAAGAGACGATCGAGAGCGTCCGTCAACAGATCGAGGACTTGGAGGAGCAACTCCAGCTGGAAGCCGACCAGCTGGCCGCAGCCTTCGATCCCGAACTGGAAACCCTGCAGGAGATCGTCGTCAAGCCGACCAAGTCCGACATCCTCCTGGAGGGCTTTGGCATACTGTGGGTCCCCTTCCGTTACAGCGGGTCGGGTTCCCCCGAGCCATTGTTCCCCTGAGCCATGTCCGGTGTCAGGTCTTGAAAACCTAGCCCGACTTGGCCGTTTCCGCTCCCAGCGACCGCCGCTGGTATTCGTCGAAGGTCACGGCCAGCACGATGACCGCGCCGATGATGACCTGCTGAAGGAAGGGCGAGATCCCGAGCAGGTTGCAGCCGTTGCTGAGCAGTCCCATGATGAGCGAGCCGACGATCGTCCCGAGCACCGTCCCCTGGCCTCCGTTCAGGCTGCCGCCGCCGATCACCACCGCCGCAATCACCCTCAGCTCGTACCCTTCGCCCGCGGTCGGCTGGCCCGTGACCAGGCGGGCCGACTCGATCATTCCCGCCAGGCCTGCCAGCGCGCCGCACAGGCCATAGATGAGAATCGTGACTTCCTTCGTCCGGATGCCTGCACAGCGCGCCGCCTCGAAGTTGCTGCCGATCGCGTAGGCATACCTCCCCAGCGTCGTGTACTCGAGAAACAGGTGGACGATGACTGCGACGAACAGCAGGATCGCCAAAGGCACCGGGATGACACCGAAGAGCGTTCCCGTGGCGAGCACGCCGAAATCGCGGCTCAGGTTGGCCACCGGCACGCCTCCGGTGATGATCAGCGTCAGGCCGCGGTATATGCCCAACGCCCCGAGGGTCGCGATGAAGGGGGGTATCCTGAGGGTGGTGACCGCCGCGCCGTTGACCAGGCCGCAGGAGGCGCCTGCAAGCATGGATCCCGCAACGGCAAGCGAGACGGGAAACCCGCCGGCGATCAGCATGGCGCCCAGCACCCCGGTGAATCCGACCATTGAACCGACCGACAGGTCGATCCCGCCCGAGGCCATCACCACGGTCATCCCGATCGCCATGATGGTGATCACCGCCGTCTGGCGGATGACCGAGAACAGGTTGTTCACGGTGAGAAAGTAGGGCGAGGCCATCGAGAGGAAAATGAACAGGAAGATCAAGCTCGCGAAGGGAATGATCTTTTTCAGCAATTCGCGCACCCGCGTCTGTCGGCTCATGATCTATTGTTCCCAGGCGGACTGGCGGCCGCCCGCCTCCAGCGCCGCAAAGCGCATGATCTCCTCCTGGTCGGTCTCTGCCGCTGCGAGTTCGGCCGTGACCTCCCCGCGGCGCATCACGAGCACGCGGTGGCTCATCCCCAGGATCTCCGGCAGGTCGGAGGAGATCATCAGCACGGCGGCTCCCTCGGCCGCCAGATCCCGGATGATCCGGTAGATCTCGGCCCGCGCACCCAGGTCGACACCCTGCGTCGGTTCGTCCAGGATCAGGACCTTCGATCCCGCATACAGCCAACGGGCGATCAGGGCTTTCTGCTGATTTCCTCCGCTGAGGCGGCAGACAGGCTCCGCGCCGGAGCGGACCCGGATCCCGAGGTCGCGGATGAACCGGCCGCAGCGGCTCGCCTCCTCGCGGGGCCTGAGGAAGATGCCGGCCGCTGCACGCTCCAGTGCGGCCACCGAGATGTTCTGCACCACCGAAAGGTGGGGGAACAGGCCCGACATCTGGCGATCCTCCGTCAGGTAGGCCAGCCCCGCCCGGACCGCCTGTCCGGGCCGGTCGAATCTCACCGGCATGCCGCCGAGCAGCATCTTCCCCTCGCGGGGCGGGCGCAGCCCGAAAATTCCGTGCGCCAGCGCCGTCCGGCCGGCCCCCACCAGACCGGCGACTCCCAGGATTTCTCCGCGCCGCAGCGCAAACGAAACGCCGCGGTAGCGCCGCCCGTCCCCGAGGCCCCTGACGTCCAGCGCGGTTTCCTCCGCCGGCGCCTGCCGGGAAGGATAGAGCGCGGTAATCTCCCGGCCCACCATGTGCCGTATGATCTCGCCGCTCTCGATCGACGCGACGCCGCCGCTGAAAACGCGGCGGCCATCCCGCAGGATCGTGATGCGGTCGGCCAGGCCGGTCAGCTCCTCCAGCTTGTGGGAAATGTAGACCACCGCCAATCCCTTACCCTTCAGCTCCCGGATAATGCGGAACAACTCCTCGCTCTCGTTACGGGAGAGGGCCGCCGTCGGCTCGTCCATCACCACGACGCGCTTCGCCGTCGCCAGCGCCCTGGCGATTTCGACGAGCTGCCTGCCGGCATTGCTCAGGCCGGCCACGCGGGACGAGGCCGCAAGGGGAAAACCGTGGGCTGCCAGGACCGCGGCCGCGGCTGAGCGCATCCGCGCGTTGTCGACGACAAAGCCTTTCCGGCGGGGCTCGATCCCCAGAAAGACGTTTTCGGCCACCGTCAGGTGAGGCGCGAGGGTGTGTTCCTGGAATACCATGCTCACGCCGGCCTCGCGGGCTTCGTGCGGATTGGAGAGCGAGATCGGCGAACCGACCATTTCGATCGACCCGGCGTCCATCGTGTGGATGCCGTACAGGATCTTCATCAGGGTCGATTTGCCCGCGCCGTTTTCCCCCACGAGGGCGTGCACCTCCCCCGCGAAGACAGCCAGATCCACCCCGTCGAGCACGCGGTTGCCCGAGAAGGACTTGACGATCCCCTTCATTTCGAGGAGCGGCACCGCCATGCTCATTTGCCCAGGTATTTCTCGATCGGCGGGTTGACCAGGTCTGCCACTTCGGGCAAATCGATGTTGTCCAGGGTCACGACCGTGGCTCCGGTGTCGATCCGCGCCTCGGGCGGCGTGCCGCGGAGGTAATCCACCAGCGTCTTGACGGCAAGATATCCCATCCGGAAGGGATTCTGCACCACGAGGGAATCGAGGATGCCGGCGCGGAGATCCTCGATCAGGGTGGGCGAAGTGTCGAAGCCGACGATCTTCAGTTTCCCGGCGACGTCGCGCGACTTCGCCGCCTGGACCGCCCCCAGCGTCCCGGATTCGTTGCTGCAGAACATGCCGTCGAGCTCGGGGTGCGCCGTGAGTATGTCCTCGGCGACAGCCAGCCCGCGCGCCCGGTCGGCCATGCCGTACTGGAACTCCACAATCTTCAGCGACGGGAATCGCGCGGCCAGCGCGTCGCGGAAGCCGTTCTCGCGCTCGCCGGTGGAGACGCTTCCCGGGATGGTGCCGATCATCGCCAGGCGCCCTCCCGGGGGGAGGATCTCCCCCATCCGCTGCGCGGCCAACACGCCACCGTTGTAGTTGTCGGTCGAGACGTAGCTGACATAGCGGCCGCTGCGGATGCCCGAGTCGAAGATGGTCACCGGGATCCCCTCCTCTTCGGCCCGCTCCACCATCTGGACCATCGTCTCGCCGTGGGACGGCGCCAGCGCGATGCCGTCGACCCGCTGGTTGATGAAATCGTCGACGATGTTGATCTGGCGGGTGAAATCGATCTCCGACGCCGGCCCGTTCCACCGGATCTCGACGTCCATCTCCCGGCCGGCGGCCACCGCGCCGGCATGCACCGTCTTCCAGAAAATGTGTGATTGCCCCTTCGGCACCACGGCGATGGCGAGCCGGTCCCGTTCGCCGCAGGCGACAAAGCCGGCGCAGGCCAGCGTCAGGATCGCGGTAAGCTTCACTGCAAAAGACATATCCTCAACTCCCCGGCGTTCGCTGTCCCTCCTTCACCCGGCCGCCTATGAAGTCTGAATCCTCATACCGTAAAACGATTTTCTTACGAACACCAGCGCGAGCAGGAAGAAAACGCCCGCCTGCATCAGCTCGCCGAGGCCGTGCGAGCCGACGGCGTGGGCGAAGCCCATGAGGAAGACCACCGCCAGGCCGAGCCAGTAGGCGCTGAAGTTGCCGGCCACCACGCGCGAAAGGATGTTGAGGGAGGCGCCCCCCTCGCGGGAGGAGGTGACGATCTCGCGGACGTGCGCCGACCGGGTCGACGTGAACACCTTGACCAGTTCCGGTATGACGGCGCCGGCCATGGTCCCGCAGGTGATGATCGTCGACAGCTTCCACCAGAGGGAACCGTCTCCCAGGTCGCGCAGCAGCACGAAGGATGCCGCGTAGGTCAGGCCGACCGAGACCGCGGACGTGATCCAGACGAGGGCGGTCAGCGGAGTTTCGAAGTGGACATCCCTTGCGGAGCGGTACCGCAGCAGCGCGGCGGCGTGGCTCAGGTTGTAGGAGAGGCCGCCGGCGACGATCATCAGGATGCGCATGACGAAGAGCCACACCAGCAGCCGCGGCCAGACCTGCGGCGCGGATCCGGCGGGCTAACTCAGAGCGACCGGGACTCGACTGCACCCACCGGTGCATGCGAAACCTCCCGCCGATCCGTCGTCCCGCCCGCAGCCCCTGCCGCCGGCCCTGCCGGAGCTCTATATCAGGGTGGGTGCGATCACCAGGGAGACGACGGACATCAGCTTGATGAGAATGTTCATGGCGGGCCCGCAGGTATCCTTGAACGGGTCGCCCACCGTGTCTCCGACGACGGCCGCCTTGTGGGCTTCGCTTCCTTTGCCCTCGCCTTCCATCTCTCCCTTCTCGATGGCCTTCTTGGCGTTGTCCCACGCACCCCCGGCATTGGCCATCATCAGGGCCAGCATGACGCCCGAGACAGTCGCCCCGGCCAGCATGCCGCCGAGCGCTGCGGGACCGAGGAGGAATCCCACCAGGACAGGCGCCAGCACCGCCGAAATCCCCGGCAGAACCATCTCGCGCAGCGCGGCCCTCGTGGAGATGTCCACGCAGCGCGCCGCGTCGGGAACCGCACCGGGCTCCCCCTGCAGCAGGCCGGGGATTTCGCGGAACTGCCGGCGGATCTCATTGACCATCTGCTCCGCCGCCCTTCCCACGGAGGTCATTGTGAGCGCTGCCACGAAGAAGGGCAGGATGCCGCCCAGGAACAGGCCGATGACCACCCCGGGATCGGTGACAATGATTTGCAGCGGGAACTCGCCGCCGGCGAGCAGCGTCGCGTATCTCTTCCACTCCCCTTCGAGAGCCGTCCCCGCCTGCATCATGGATTCGAGCCGGGCCACGATGCCGGCCGAAACGGCCTGCGAGTAGGCGGCGAAGAGCGCCAGCGCCGTCAGGGCGGCGGAACCGATCGCGAATCCCTTCCCGATGGCCGCCGTCGTGTTGCCCAGCGAGTCGAGCCCGTCGGTGATCTTGCGCACCACCGGCCCCAGGCCGGACATCTCCGAGATGCCGCCGGCGTTATCGGCGATCGGCCCGTAGGCGTCCACCGACATGGTGATGCCCACCGTCGCCAGCATGCCGACGGCCGCGATGCCGATGCCGTACAAACCCGCGACCTGGTTCGAAATGTAGATCGCGACGCAGATCGTGATCACGGGAAGCGCCGTCGACTCCAGGCCGACGGCTATGCCGCTGATGATGTTAGTAGCCGACCCGGTCTTGCTGGCCCGCGCCACGCGGTAGATCGGCGCGGCCGAGGTGTAGTATTCCGTGATCAGCCCGATGGCGGTCCCCCCAACGGTGCCGAACAGAACCGCCCAGAAGACATTGTTGCTCACATCGTAGGAGCGGATCAGCCAGAACGCGCCGCCGAGGAAAAGAACGGCCGCGATGAAGGTGGAGATCCGGAGCGCCGCCGCGGGAGCGAGCCGTTTGAGCACGGTCAGCGAGGCGATGCCCACGAGGGAGGCCAGCAGGCCGATGCCGGCAAAGACAATCGGAAGCGCCATCAGGATGGAGCGGATGGATTCGTCGGCAACCGCCGGATCGGCCTTCAGGACGAAGAGGCCGGCGCCGGTGAGCGTCGCGCCGATGGCAATCGTGGCCACGATAGATCCGACATAGGATTCGAAGATGTCGGCGCCCATTCCCGCCACGTCGCCGACGTTGTCGCCCACGTTGTCGGCGATGACGCCGGGGTTGCGAGGATCGTCCTCCGGGATGCCGGCTTCCACCTTGCCGACGAGGTCGGCCCCCACGTCCGCGGCCTTGGTGTAGATGCCGCCGCCCACGCGCGCGAACAGCGCGATCGAGCTGGCACCCATGGCAAAGCCGTTGATGATCCCCGCCGTTTCCGGTCTGCCGAAGAGATAGAAAGCGGTCCCCACGCCGAGCAGCCCGAGGCTCGCCACGCTGACCCCCATGACGGCTCCGCCGTTGAAGGCGACCAGGAGCGCCTTCCCCTGGCCATGGGCGCGGGCGGCCTCCGCCGTCCGGACGTTGGCCTCCGTGGCGGCCCTCATGCCGAAGAGCCCGGCAAGCGCCGAGCAGGCGGCCCCGCCCATGAAGGCCCCGGCCGTCTTCCAGGAGAGGAAGAAGCCCAGCAGGAGAAAGACGAGGAGCACGAATAAAGCCAGAACCGAGTATTCCCGCCGCAGGAAAGCCATCGCCCCGAGCTGGATCTGCCGGGCGATCTTCTGCATCACCTCGGAGCCCGCCGGCAGCCGCGTAATCGACAGGTAGATGAGGAAGGCGGCCAGCATGCCGGCCAAGCCCAGGAATGGAGTCAGGGAGGTCAACTCGGTCATGGTCAATTCTCTCTCGGCTGCTTCCCCCGGCGCTGTGCGGGCCGGGGGGCGCAAGACAGCCAGATCACACCCGTCGCCGCGCTGCAGGCCCGGGTGATCGGGTTTTTGGGCATTGGAGAAAAGTCCCAGCCGAAAAGAGCAGGCTGCGCCGACAATGTGCTGCCGGCCCGGCCGGGCTTTTCCTCGGAACGGGGGAACTGCGGCGCGCTGTCCACACCGGCGGGAATGGACGGTTCCTCACGCAGGTGCCCCCGGCACGAATCCGCAAACTGCCTGTGATTCAGGAAACGGCGCCCGGAATTATACCTGATCGGGGACACAATACTCATTCACATTTTGCGCATCGCCGCCCCGGGAGCCCCGACGGGGAGATCAGTGCAGTGTCCTCAAAACGTCATCCGCCGAAGACCATGCGGCAGATGACGATCGCCGCGATCAGGCTGACCAGGTCCGCAAACAGCCCCGTGAAGACCGCGTGCCGCACCTTGCGGATGCCCACCGCGCCGAAGTAGACCGCCAGTACGTAGAAAGTCGTTTCGGTCCCCCCGTAGGCCGTGGCGGCCAGGCGCGAGATGAACGAATCGGCGCCGTGAGCGTTCACCAGCTCGGTCACGAGGCCCATCGAACCGCTTCCGGACAGCGGGCGCATGATCGCCAGCGGCAGGATCTCGGCCGGCATCCCGATCCGCTGCAGGACGGGGTCCAGCCAGTGGGCCAGGATGTCGATGGCGCCCGCCCCGCGCAGCATCCCGACCGCCACCAGGATGGCGACCAGGTAGGGGATGATCCGCACGCCGACCTGGAACCCCTCCTTGGCCCCCTCCACGAAGCTCTCGTAGACCTTGACGCCGCGCAGCGCGCCGTACAGCGGGATGGCGAGCAGGAAGACCGGGATGGCCCAAATGGAAATCTGGTTGATCACCTGCTGCATCATGACGCACTCCTTTCCGAAGGATCCTCTGCTGTGGGCGAGGGGGAGAACCTCTCGATGATTTTTGCCGCCGCCACCCCGAAGACCAGGGAAATGAAGGTCGCGGCAATGGTCGTCCCGATGATGGCCGTGGGATTGGCGGACCCGGCCGAGGCCATGAGGCTGATCATCGAGGCGGGGATGAGCTGAACCCCCGCCGTGTTCACCGTCAGAAACATGCACATGGCGTTGGTCGCCGTGCCCGGTTTGCGATTCAGCTTCTCGAGGTCCTCCATCGCCTTCAGGCCCAGGGGCGTGGCGGCATTGTTCAGGCCCAGCATGTTGGCCGCGATGTTCATGACCATGCTGCCCATTGCGGGGTGGTCCCGGGGGACCTCGGGAAAGATCCAGCGCAGCACGGGCGCGATCGCCTTCGCCACGAGCCTCATCAGGCCGGCATCCTCGGCGATCCTGACCACTCCCAGCCACAGCGCCATGACGCCGATCAGGCCGATGGCGATCGTGACGGAGTTGCCCGCGGCATCAATGGCCGATTTGGTCACGTTCTCGATTTTGCCGTTGATTCCCCCGAGGACTACGGCAAGAATAACCAGGGCTAACCAGATGTAGTTGAGCATCCTTGATAACCTCCAGCGGTGATGTCGGAACAACAAACGCGCTTTGCGATGCGCATACTCAATCACGGAATGCCCGCCAGGAAAACTGATTTTTGCTGCCGGACACCGCCCACAGGGAGAACCGCCCATGGACATGCCCACGATTCACCCCCCCGCCCTCCGGCGCGGCGACACGATCGCCGTCGTCGCTCCCGCGGGACCCCTGAAAAACCGGCAGGCGCTGAATGACGGTATCGCACGGCTCGAGCGACTGGGGTTTCGCGTGCGCTGCGAGGAGCGTGTCTTCCGCTCGCTGCGGTATCTGGCTGGACCCGATGCGGACCGCGCCGAAGAGCTGACGGGGAGCTTCGAGGATCCGGAGATCAAGGCGGTCGTCGCCCTCCGCGGCGGGTACGGCTGCGCGCGCCTGCTTCCCCTGCTCGACGAGGGGAGGCTGCGCCACAACTGCAAGGCATTCATGGGTTTCAGCGACCTTACCACACTGCACCTGTTTTTCTGCAGGCGCCTGGGGTGGATCACGCTGCACGGTCCGATGGCGGCATCCCCTTCGCTGGGTGAAATGACCGTTGCACAGGAGGATCACCTGTTCTCGCTCCTGACGGATCCCGGCTACATCCCGAGGTTCCACTTCCCCGGCCTGGAAGAGTGGGTGCCCGGCGTGGCGGAGGGAAAGCTGACGGGGGGATGCCTTTCGATGATCACGGCGAGCCTGGGAACCCCCTACGAAATCAGGACAGAAGGTAAAATACTGTTTCTCGAAGACTTGGAAGAGCCGCCCTACCGGATCGACCGGATGCTGACCCAGCTGCTGCTCGCCGGCAAGTTGGACCGGCTCGCGGGCCTCATCCTCGGCCAGTTCACGAACTGCGAGGAGGAGGGCGAATCCTATACTCTCGAGGAGTGCCTGCGCGAGTTCTGCGCTCACCTGAAAGTGCCTGTAATGTCGGGCTTTCCGGCAGGCCACGGCCGGGAGAACTGGGCGTTTCCCCTGGGGATCAGGGTCCGGCTCGACACATCCGAGGGCTGCATCGAAGCGCTCGAATCCACGGTTAGAGCCTCCAACTGTTGAATATATAAACAGTTTCTGGATACAATATGGGCTAAATAACCCATTTGAGGCGGTAACCTTTAAGATCCGATGTCTTTAGCGGAATCTCGAGTGTCCTCTCAACTAATGATCTCATAAGTAACTGCAAAATTGGCCTTTACTCGCAGCGCCAGACTTGCTAGATTAGCCCCTTGAATTCTTAATCCCCAAGGCCTTTCAACGCAGGACCTTCAGGCCGGGCCGGCAGGCCCCGGCCCTCTTGAGACTATATGAAGACTCTGCCCAAGACACTCAAGGGAGCACTCTCGAGACTCCAGCGGACCGGCGTCGGCTTTTATACCCGCTGCGCCGACCAGTTTGGTGAAAACCAGCCGATTCACGAGGCTTGGATGGCTATGGCGCGGGACCTGGAGCAGCAGGAGGAAAGTCTCAAGCGCATGCCCTCCCTGTTCTGGCGGCAGCTCAAGGAGAAAGAGAGGGGGATCGTGCAGGCGATTCACGCCGTGCTGAAAGCGTCGGCCGCCGGTTCCCCCCGCAACGGCTCGCTGCATCGCCGGTTCGCCGAGGCTCTGGATTTCGAGGAACCGGTCACACTGGAGGTCTGCGCTCCGCTCATCCGCCTGCTGCGCATCGGCGGGAACGACCACTCGCTGGAGTTCTACATCCTGGTCAAGGCCCATGTGGCCCGGATTCTCCGGCTCGTCCAGCCGTTTTCCGGCGATCCCTCGCTGATCCAGCGTGCCCAGAACCTCCTGGAGGGATTCGAACGGGAGGTCCAGCGGCCCCGCGTGGAGGTTGCCTCACCGGTGCGGCGCAAGGCCAGCCCGACAAAAAAGCAGGCCGTGAAAGCGAAGGCCAAATCCAGGGCCCGCACAAAACCCGCAAGCGCCAGGCCCGTCCGGAAGCGGCGCAAACCGCTGGTCAAGCCGGTCAAGATGTCGCGCAGGCGCGCCCGCCGCTGAAGCGCAAGCACTTAGGGGATCTACGCCGCCCCCCGATCTGGAAGAGGCCGCACCGTCGGGCAGGTTGATTTTTCCACGTTCCAATCCCATACTTCAACTGGACGCGCGCCGGCTCCGGGCCGGCCGCAGCTCAACCGCCAAGGGGAGGTGCAAGATTGACAAGTTATCGCGGCAGCAGCTGGCCGAATCCCGACGAACTCCGGAAGGACATGGAGGAGTTCTTCTCCAAGAAATACGGCGACAAGATCCGCCTGGGGGTGCTCACCTCCCAGCCGGACCAGGCCCGCACCGCGGATGAAGGAACGGAAACCACGGATGAGCCGCTGCAGGTGGACTTCGACCACCTCCCGCGCGACATCAAGTTCTACCTAGACCGCTATGTCATCCAGCAGGAGAACGCCAAGAAGGTCCTCGCCACTGCAATCTGCGACCACTACAACCACATCAAGATCTGTTCCGGCAAGGAAGCCTGCAGGGAGTACGCCAAGCAGAACATCATCATGCTGGGCCCCACCGGCGTGGGCAAGACCTACCTGGTGCGGAACATCGCCGACCTCATCGGCGTGCCTTTCGTGAAGGCCGACGCCACCAAGTTCTCGGAAACCGGGTACGTGGGCGGGGACGTCGAAGACCTGGTGCGGGAGCTGGTCCAGAAGGCCGACGGGAACGTCCGGCTGGCCGAGTACGGGATCATCTACCTGGACGAGATCGACAAGATCGCAACCCCCAGCAACCTGCTCGGCCGCGACGTGAGCGGCGGCGGCGTCCAGCGCGGGCTGCTCAAGCTGATGGAAGAGACGGAGGTGAACCTGCGCACCCCCTTCGACCTGACTTCCCAGCTGCAGGCCGCGATGGAGTTCCAGGCCAAGGGCAAGGTGAAGAACAAGGTCATCAACACCCGCCACATCCTCTTCATCGTGAGCGGCGCGTTCAACGGCCTGCCCGACATCATCCGCAAGCGGATCGGCGCAAGCCGCATCGGCTTTACCGGCGGGATGGGATCGATGCGCAAGGAAGAAGACTTCCTCCAGTTCGTCAAGAGCACCGACTTCATCGATTACGGCTTCGAATCCGAGTTTGTGGGTCGCCTCCCCGTCGTGGTCAGCTGCCACGAGCTGTCCGTGGACGACCTCTTCCAGATCCTCAAGCACTCCGAGGGCTCCATCATCCGCCAGTACATCCAGGCCTTCGACGCCTACGGCATCGAGCTCAGCTTCACCGACCAAGGGCTGCGGCGCCTGGCGGAAATGGCCTACCCCGAGCAGACCGGAGCCCGCAGCCTGGTGGGGGTGTGCGAGCGGACTTTCCGCGAATTCAAGTATCACCTGCCGCACTCCGCGGTCCGCCGGCTGGAGGTCACGGCCGAACTCGTGGACGACCCGGGAGCGGCGCTCGCGCAACTGCTGAAGGAGTCCGCCTCGGAGCAGATGGCGGATCTGCTGCGCAGCGCCGAGCGGATCGCATCGGATTGGTCCGCAAGGTACGGCATCGAGATCCGGTTCCAGCCCGAAGCCGCGCAGCTCCTTTGCCAGAAAGCGGCGGAGTCGGGGCAGCCGCTGGAAGACGCCTTTCGCGACACCTTCAAGAACTACGAGCACGGATTGAGCCTCATCCGCAAGAAGCGCGGGATCGACCGCTTCGAGATCACGCCCGATGTCATCCGGGACCCGGAGGCGACCCTCGAAAGGTGGATCCGCTCCTATTACATCCGCCAGCCCGGATAGGACCAGGCGGGAACGACTGCCACCCGCCCGGAGCCCACGCACATTCCCACCGGTTTTTTTCCGCGAAAACTGAAATAAAGCCCGCCCGAGGCAAACAACCGAGTTGCGGCGCGACCCGCTCTGCCCCCCGGTCGGGTCCCGCCCGGAGCCAACCATGAACAGGTTTTCTGCAATTCACGCTTCACCATTTCACCCGATTCGGAGAACTCCATGACATCCACCACCAGAAGGACGTTTCTCGGCGGGGCGGCTGCCGCCGCCCCCTTTCTCGCCCTGGCCGGCACGTTCCCCGGAACGTCATTCCCTTCCCCCCGCCCAGCGATCGTTCCGCAGGGCGCGAAACCCAGCGCCACGGTCATCGACTCCGTCCTCGAGGAACTGATCGAGGTTCATGCGCAGATGGCCCACGCGCCGGCCGGCAAGGTTGATCTGCTGCGAAGAACGGGGCGCGCATCCAGCCTCTTCTTCGACCACCTCCACGAAACCGGCTCCCTGACAGCCCTGGATCAGTTGCTCCGGGACAACGCAGGAGCGACGATCCAGGAGCCTGCCGAGGTCAGCATCTCCAGAATCCAGCAGGAGCTCGGTTCCCGCGGATACCGGGTCCCGGCGGAAGCAATCCGTGCCCGCTTCACCTCCAGGACCGCCTCGCGCAAGGCCCAGGCATTGGACAGGCTGAGGGAAGGCGGCGTTCACCAGTTCAGCAGGCAGCTGCGGCGGGAGATCGAAGCTGCGGCTGCCAATCTGCAGAGCAGGGCGCTCCGCCAGGTGGCGCTCACGGCCGACCTTGAGCTCAGCGACAAGCTCTGCGACGGCCTGGCCCTCATCGCGGCTGCGCTGGCTGTGGGCTGTCTCCTGGGCATCGCCCCTTATTGTGCTGCGGCAGCATTGGTTTATCTGCTAGTATCGGCCCTAGAATATTTCGGATTCTGCGAATAGGAGGTAGTATGGGCCTTCGTATCTTTGGCGAAAGACCGTTTGCGCGGGACCAGTGGGGACCCCGCTACCCGGTGACCATGCTGGTGCTGCTGAGCGCGCTGATGATCCTCGCAGCCTTCAGGCTCGGGCAGGAAATCCAACATTCAGCATCGCTGAAGGCGATCCTGGCACTCGCGCTGCTTCCCGCCTGGTGGTATGCCTACTTCAGGCTGCACCGGATATTTGTAGAGCTTCCGCGGCCCGCGGTCGCCCGGATCATTGCCCTGATGACGGTGGGATTGCTGATCCTGCTCCTGTCGCTCGGCTAGCGGGAACACCGCCCCGGGCCTGCCGCGCCGCGGCACGGCCCGGGGCACGGCGGCGCGCCCGGACGGCGTCCCGGCAAGGGCGCAACATCTACAGAGGAGCCGGTCCGCCATCCGGCGGCGCGCACACGCCCGCAACATCCCGGCGGCACTGGGCCCCCGCGCTCACCTCACCGCGGGAGATATTTCTTGGGAAACTTCGAGACCACCGTGTAGTTCGGATCCACGGCATTCCCCACCCGGGCGGTTCCCAGCTGCGACAGCAGCTGGAACGCCTCCCACCGGTCGAATCCGTATTCCCGTTCGAGCCACAGGACCATCTCCACGTGCGCGATCCGGAAGGCGTCCATCAGCGGCCGCACGCTTCCGGTCGCCATGATGTACTCGTCGTTTTCGATCCGCGGCCACTGGATCTTCTTGTTCTTCACCAGGTCGAACTGGAATGTGACCTCCATGGTGGTCTCCAGCCCGGAGCCGCAGATTTCCCCGTCCCCCTGCAGCGCGTGGCCGTCGCCAAAATAAAAGAGCGCCCCCGGATGGAAAACCGGGAGGTAGACCGTCGCGCCCTCCTTGATGTCCGAAACGTCCATGTTGCCGCCGAACTCCCCGGGCCAGAGCCCGTCCCAGCTCTGTTCGCCCGGAGGCGCCACCGCCACGCGGCCCAGCATGGGGTCCAGGTCCACGGTGATCGACCGCATCCGGCTCTTCGGCAGAGCCAGCGTCCCGGTCATCTTCTCCAGGTCGAGCTTCCACACGAAGCGCTGGGGCGCCACCGGCTCGTTGAGCATGGGCGTGTACTTGTCGGCGGTCAGGGCGCTGAATCCCGGCTGGTGGGTGGAGACGGCCGTGTCGCGGTTGGGGCGCAGCCTCAGGATCTTCACCACCAGCGTGTCTTCCGGCGCGGCGCCTTCGATCTCAATCGGCCCGACCTCGCCCGGCCACTTGCCCCCGTCCCGCTCGAACCACTCCCCCCAGAGCGTGTGGGTCTCGACGATGTCACCCGGTTTCACCGTCAGGATCGGCGGGCGCTTTGCGAAGGTGGAAACCCCTTCCTTCGGCACCAGCTTGTGGGTCTGGCCGGCAAACAGCGCCGGCAGCAGCAGAAACGCAATCATGGATACGGCGAGCGGCAAAGTCGATCGAATCATGGCAATCCTCCCGTTCAGTGAATTCTGTTCCTCAGCCCGGATTGTCTACTGGGAGCCGAAAAGCCTCCCCTGCCAGGTGCGGCGGCGAGCCAGCGCCTGCTCGATGTCGAACTGCATCTCCGCCTTGCTCTTCCCCCAGCGCGGCGCGAGCAGCCGGTCCTCGGGCGCCAGAGCGAAAAGCCGCTCCAGGCAGACGTCCGGATCGAGCCGCTCCAGGAAGTCCACCACTAGGCCGACGTATTCCCCGTAGGATGGCAGGGCGAACGGCGCGCGCTCGAATTCCGCCCCCATGGCCGTCCCCCGCAGAACGTGCAGGTGGTGAAGCTTCAGAAAATCCACGCCGGCCGCGGAGACCGCCGCCGCCATCGACAGCATCTCTTCGCGGCTCTCCCAGGGGAACCCGAGAATCAGGTGGGCGGTGACGTAGATCCCGCGGCCTCGCGTGCGCTCCACCGCCTTCCGCCAGCAGGCGTAGTCATGGCCGCGGCGGATGCGCTCCAGCGTCCGGTCATGGGCGGACTGGAGGCCGTACTCGAGCGTCACGAAGCGCGCGCCGGCCAGTTGTTCGAACCAGGCCAGTTTGTCCTCGTCCACGGCATCCGGGCGGGTGCCCACGGCGAGGCCCACGATGTCCTCGTGCGCCATGGCCTCCTCGTAGAGCGGCACGAGCCGGTCGAGCGGGGCGTGCGTGTTGGTGCGGGGCTGGAAGTAGGCGATGAACTTGCGCGCGCGGTAGCGCGCCCGCAGGTATTCGATGCCCGCCGCGACCTGCTCGGCAACCGGGCGGGCGCGGCTCACCGATTCCGGGACAAAGGAATCCCCGTCACAGTAGGCGCAGCCCCCGAGGCCGGCCGTGCCGTCGCGGTTGGGGCAGGTGAAGCCCGCATCCACGCTGACCTTGCCCACGCGGCACCCGTACTTCCGCCTGAGAAAAGCGCCGTAGGAATTGTATCGGCTCCCACGCTCGAAAGGACCGGGAGCCGGCCGGAGGCGTTCGCCCATGGCCAGATTATAGCCGACTGCCGCCGCGGCCGCGCGGCGGATGTGGCGCATCTCCAGCCAAAGCCTCGTTGTAATTGAGCAGGCCCCTACCTATAATGAGCCGGCCCGGAGGGGCCGCCGGACCGCAAACATGAACCCGGGCGCGCCGGAGACGACGCGCTGCCAAACCCAGCGGGAGTTGCAGATGGAACGATTCACGGGCTTGTTGGGCATCACCGCCATCCTCGGCATCGCCTACCTCTTTTCCTCGAACCGCAAGGCGATCCGCCTCAAGACGGTCGCCTGGGGACTCGGGCTGCAGTTTGTCTTCGCGCTGCTGGTGCTCAAGACCACGGCCGGCCAGCAGACGTTCCGCTGGATGGGGGACAAGGTCAACCGCCTGCTGCACTTCTCCTACGCCGGGTCGTCCTTCGTGTTCGGGGACCTGGGGACGATGGGCAACACGGTCGCCATCTTCGCCTTTCAGGTGCTCCCCACCATCATCTTCATAGCCGCCCTGTTCGCCATCCTCTACTACTTCGGCGTGATGCAGCTCATCGTCGTGGGGCTGGCCAAGGTGATGACGCGGTTCATGGGGGCCAGCGGCGCCGAGTCGCTCAACGTCGCGGCCAGCATCTTCATGGGCCAGACCGAGGCGCCGCTGACCATCCGGCCCTTCCTCTCCTCGCTGACGCGCTCCGAGCTGATGACCATCATGACTTCGGGCATGGCGCACGTGTCGGGCGGGATCATGGCGGCCTACATCGCCTTTGGCGTCGAGGCGAGGCACCTCATCACGGCGGTGATCATGACGGCGCCGGGGGCTATCATGATGGCAAAGATGTTCATCCCGGAGACCGAGACGCCCAAGAGCGCCGGCACGGTGACGCTGAAAATCGAGCGCACCGACGTCAACGTCATCGATGCGGCAGCGCGCGGCACGGGCGAGGGCCTGCACCTGGCGCTCAACGTCGGCGCCATGCTCATCGCCTTCCTGGCGCTGATCGCGCTGGTGAACGCGGGCTTGGGGCTCATCCCCATCGGCGGCGGGCAGAACCTCAGCCTCGAGTGGGTTTTCGGCCACATCGCCGCGCCGCTGGCCTGGCTGATGGGTGTCGCCTGGCAGGACGCCCAGGCCGTGGGGAACCTGCTGGGAACCCGCCTCGTGCTGAACGAGCTGATCGCCTTTTCTCAGCTGGGCGCCCTCAAGGAGACGCTCGACCCCCGATCGTTCGTCATCGCCACCTTCGCGCTGTGCGGCTTTGCCAACTTCAGTTCGATCGGCATCCAGATCGGCGGTATCGGCGCGCTGGCCCCGGACCGCAAGCACGACCTGGCCAAGCTGGGACTGCGCGCGGTTGCGGCCGGCACCCTGGCAAACTACCTTTCCGCCTCGATCGCCGGGATGCTGCTGTAGGCTTTCGCCGCGCTGCCGAAAACCGCCCGGAGCAAAAAAATGGGCAGCTGCACTCAGGCAGCTGCCCTGCCGGCCTCCATCGAAGGCCGAACACATGCCTCTCCGGCTTATATCTTGACCCTGTTGTCGTCCTTGGGGCAGATCCAGTACATGCCGCCCGGGTTCTGACGATATTTCACCACGCGGGTCGCAACCATGCCGGTTCCACAGGAGGGGCACGATTTTTCGTGCCGCGCACCCTTGTCGCCCATGCTCGCACGAGCCGTCTTGGAAAGCTTCTCAGCCATCTCGGGAATCTCCTTTCTGCACTAGGCGTATGATTGCAAAAAGCGCAGAGTTTACGGTTTTTTGGGATCGTGTCAATAGGATTTTGCGATATTTTGGGGTCCTCCGAAACATGCCACCCCAGACCTGCTATTGAAATTTGTCGGGCGAGGAATTAGCCTTCCGTTCCGATTGGGATGCGAGGCGGCGCGGTAGGCGGCTCAGGTGCCTCTGGCGGGGCGCCCTCGGCCAGAACGAATTGAATCCGTTTCCTTGCACTCAGGAGCGTGCTTCGGAAAAGACGGGGCACACAGCGCCCGGGCAGACGCCGCTCCGGTGCCTGAACAGGAGAGGTCGATCGCGTTGCGCACCAGAGAGGCTGACTTCGTTGCGCCCCTGCGCTCAGAAAATAGCCGGGGGCCGCGCCGCTGCGCGGCTTGCCCCCGGAAGGGCCGGAAAAATGCGGCGCCCCGGCGCAACAGATTGGGATTGTCCATGAAGCAAACCGCCCCAAACTCTGAATCCTGCTCCCAGGACATCCGCGTGAGGCGGGCCGAGATACAGGATCATCCCCAGATCCTCCGCCTTCTCTCCGACCTTGAGCTTGCGTATGCGGCCATGGACCTCGAATGCTTCTGGGTCGCCGCGCGGGGAGAGACGGTCCTGGGCGTGGCGGAACTTAAGGATCGCGGCCGCCTCGCCCTGCTCAGCTGCGTCGGCGTGCGCGAAGACTTGCGGGGCCGCGGCATCGGCGGGCTGCTCGTAGACACGCTCGTCGGGGCCGCCGCAAAGGACGTTTACCTCTACACGCTGATCCCCGGATTCTTCCGCAGGTTCGGATTCGAGGAGGCGGCCGCCGCTCCCGCCGCTCTCCCCCCGCGCTCCATGTACGGCTGCGCGAACTGCGACCCTTCCTCCTGCCGGCGCCTGGTAAGGAAACGCGATGATTCCTGATTTCCCGCGCTCGCGCCCCCTCCGCCGGGACGATCACGGCCTGCTCGACCGCCTGTATCGCGAACTCTCCCCGGGCGCCTGCGATCTCAGTCCCGCCAACCTGCGCATCTGGCGCGACTGCACTTCGCCCTCGCTGACCTCCATCCACGGGAACCTCTGCATCATGATGGAGCCGCACTCGGAGCCCGCCTGTTTCCTCGAACCGCTCGGCACGCGCGACCTGGCGGCTGCCGTCCGCGCATGCCTGGACCGGACCGGGCGCATCACGCGCACCGGTGCTTCCCTGGCCGCCATGCTGCCGCCGGAGGAATTCGATGTCCGGCCGCTGCGGGACCACTTCGACTACATCTACCGCGTGCGGGAACTGGCCGAGCTCAAGGGGAAGAAATTCGACGGCAAGCGCAACCACCTGAAAAAATTCGCCCGGTTGTATCCTGGACACGACTTCCGCCCGCTGGAACAGAAGCTGTTCTCCCCGGCGCTCGCTCTTTTCGAGCGGTGGGCCGAGGTGAAGGAAGTCCAAAACTCCGGCGCCCCGGCAGACGCCACCTTCCACCACGAGTGCCAGCGCCGGGCGCTCGAAAACGCCTTCGCTGATTACGAGCGGCTGGGTCTTTTCGGCGGGGCGCTGGTCTTCCGCGGGGAGGTGCACGGTTTCATCATCGCGAGCAGCGGCGCGCCCGGCACCGCGATCGCCCACTTCCAGTACGCCAGCGCAGGACTGCCGGGCGTCTCGCAGACGCTTCTGTGGGAAGCTTGCCGGCACCTGTTCGGCCCGTTCACCTTCCTCAACATGGAGGAAGACCTTGGTCTCCCGGGGCTGCGCAAGACGAAGCTCTCCTACCATCCCTGCCACCTCATCGAAAAATTCGAAATCCAATTCCGGGGACAGGCGCGAATAGCGCTTAGTTGAGGGCGGTCGAAATCACCGGGTAACGCCGCCAAATCAATTGCTTAAGCCCCGAAAAGGCGGCGCGGGAAAGCCCAGGGCGTAAGCCCTGGGTTGTCGGCGAATGCCGGGATTGAGCCCTGCAAGGGCGGCACAGCCGGTGTCGCCCTTGCAGGGCTCCTCTTTCCCCTTATCCCGCCTTACCCAGGGCTTGCGCCCTGGGCTTTCCTGTCGGACCCTTTCAGGGTCCTCGATTCCTTATTTAAGCGCCATTCGGGGACAGGCGCCACAACCTCGAAATTCCCCGGAATGGCCGGAGTGCAAGAGGCAGCCGCGTCCCCAATTGAGAGGCAAAACGGGCCTTTCGAGAACTGCCGGAACGATCGAATCTCGAGGTTATGGCCCTGTCCCCGATATTAAAACTCGAGGGATTGTCCGGAGCGGGCGAGGAGCAGGCAGCGGGCCTTGAGCTCGATCCCCAATTCTGCAAGCGCCTGCGCATACGCTTCCATCTGCGCCCCGTACCGCTCGCGCGTGCCGGCCGGCAGGTCTCCCGCGGCATCAAGTCTGTCTGTCTTGTAGTCCACCAGCACCCACCCGTCGCCTTCCTCGAAGAGCAGGTCGATCTTCCCCTCCTCCATCGAACGTTCTCCCGCCGCGCCCTCCACAGCCCGGATGAATGGGAGCTCGCGGAAGAGCCCCCTGCCCGCTGCCCCCGCCGCCCGCGCGCGGGCCACCAGCCCCGATTTCATGCAGAAGCCCGCCATTTCCCCGAGTTCCGCCGCCGCCGCATCGTCGAGCGAGTGCCCCGCCGCGGCGCCCGCGACGCAGTCCTGCAGACGCTCCCCTTCCCAGCCCAGCTCCGCCGTCTCCATGACCTCGTGGAAAGCCAGGCCGAGGCGGATGGCTCGGCTTGGTCCCGCATCCCGGGGCAGATCTTCCGCTGCAGGCGCGGCTTCACCCTCCGCCGCACCCTCCCCGACGGCCGCGCCCGGCGTTTCTTCAATCAGCCTGCGGAGCTCCTCGTATTCCCTTCTCAGCCGGCGCCCGACATCGATCTCACCGTTCTCTTCCGCCGCGGCCCGCAGCAGCGGAAGAGCGTCGACCCGCTGCGCTTCCAGGATCACCGCCGGCCTCGGTTCCATGCGCATGCCCGACGCCAGCAGGCCGCCGAGCGGCTCCAGGCGCGTCCGCCCGAGGTCCCGGGCAAAGTCCTCCCCACCTTTCTCCTTTTTGCCCTTGTGATGCGTTCCGACCACCAGATGGTCCCGCGCCCGCGTCAGCGCCACGTAGAGCAGCCGGACGAGTTCGGCCGCCTCGCGCTTCTTCTCCTCCTCCCTCAGGTTCTCCCATTCCGGGGTGGAGACGAACGAATCCCCGAGCTTTGCCCTCACGCCGTAAGCGCGTATTCGATGCGGCTCGGAGCAGATCGATCCGTGCGCCGCTGCGACCTGCAGGCCCAGGCCGGCCACGATCACAATGGGAAAGTCGAGGCCCTTGGCCTTGTGAATCGTCAGCAGACGCACCGCGTCACCCCTCTCCTCCATGATCCGGCTCTCGCTCTCCCCTATGTCCTCCTCGTCCATGCGGGAGAGGAGATCCACCGCCTGCGAGAAGGTCGCCTCCCGCTGCAGAACCCGGAGCGTTTGCGCGAGCTTCATCAGGTTGGCGGCCGATTGCAGGCCGCGTGGGGCCAGCACTTCGCGCGCGCCCGTCCGGTGCAGAAGCATCTCGAAGGTCTCCGACGGGAGGCGCCGGTTCCGGTGCCCGTGCAGGTCCGCCAGAATGCCGAAGGGCCCGTGCAGCCGCGAATCCGCCGGCACCGGCCGGCGGTAGTCCAAAACCGCGCCTGCCGCATGTTCCCTCAGCAGGTCTTCGTCCGACAGACCGAAAAAGATCGAGCGAAGGGCCCCGTAGAGAGCGACCGTGTCGCTGGGGTTGGACACCGCCCTGAGCACGTTGAGCGCCGAGGCGACCTCGCTCCGCCGATAATAGTACTTGCCCCCCTCGAGCACGTAGGGGACCCCGCCGTTCTGCAGCGCCGTTTCCAGGGTGTCCGCCTTCGTGAGCACCGGGAGGAGGACGGCGATGTCGCCGAAGCGCGCCTGCCGGCGGCGCCCCGTTCCGGCGTCTCGATCCTCCACCTGCCACTCGTCGTCCCGGCAAATGGCGCCGATCAGCCGGGCAATGCGCGAACACTCAAGCTGGAAAAAGCCCGGCCCGCTGCCGACCGCCTCGCCGGCGGCATCGAAATCCCCGAGAAGCCGCACCGACGGCGAGACCGGCCCTTCCGCCCGGTGCCCGCTGCCGCCGAAAGCCAGGTAATCGGGCTGATAATCGCCCCCATCCGCCGCCCTCATCACGGATTCAAAGGCGATGTCCACGAACCGCAGGATGGACGGGACAGACCGGAAATTGGTCGTCAGCTCGAGCCTCTCCAGGCCGCGCTCCTGCGCAGACTCCCGCCTGCCCACCTTCTGGTAGGTCTCGATATCGGCGCCCCGGAAGCGGTAAATCGACTGCTTGGGATCGCCCACGATGAAAAGCCGCCCGGGCGCCGCCTCGAAGTCCGCTGCGCTGCCGCCGTCCGCGCGGTGCGAGGCCAGCAGCATGACCATCTCCAGCTGCACGGGATCCGTGTCCTGGAACTCGTCCACCAACAGCGCCCGGTACCGCTGCTGAAAGCTGCTCCTGGCATCCGGGCTGGACCTCAGCAGATCCCGCGCGGCGGCCAGAAGGTCGTCGAATTCGAGGTACCCCTTCAGCCGCTTGTGTTCCTCCCAGGCGGGCAGAAACTCCCCGTTGAGCCAGCAGACGGCTGCGTGGAGCAGGCGCTGCCGCGGAAGGCATTCCAGCGCCGCCGCAAACGCCTTGGCACGGGCGATGAAGGAGCGCACACTCTCCACCGCGGCCATTCCACCCTGCCAGTTCGCGGCGCGCCCCTTGTTTCCCGCAATTCCCGGCGCGGCCTTTTCCCCGGGAGAATCGAGCCACTCCAGCGCCCGGCCCAGCGCATCGCAGAGCTTGTCCTCCGGGTCGCCGCACAGCTGCGGAAACTGTCTCCCCTCGTCCAGCATTTCGAGCCGCAGCCGGTTCGCCTCCTCGTCCGTCCAGGGCGGGGGAAAGTCGAGTTCCGCTGCCCGGCCAGCGTGGTCGCGGAGCTGCCCGGCCAGCTCGCGCAGGTCCTGCAGTGGAAGCCCGGCGCGAAGCGCCGCCTCGAGCGCCGGCCGCCGCTCTTCCAGCGCCCGGCCCAGCCACGCGTCCAGGAACTCCGCGAAGAGCAGCCGCCCCTGATTCCGGTCGAGCGGCGTGAATCTCGGGTCGAGCCTCGCTTCCACCGGGCGTTCCCGCAGCAGGGCTGCGGCAAACGAGTGCACCGTGGAGATGTTGGCCGCGTGCAGTTCCCGCAGCGCTTCTGCCGCCCTGCGGCCCTCCTCCCCCCCGCCCGCGGCGCTTTCCTCGAGCTTCTGCCGCAGACGGAGTTTCATCTCGCCCGCTGCTTTTTCAGTGAACGTGATCGCGCAGACGGCGGAAACGGGCAGCGGCTCACCGGCCGGCCCGCGGACCAGCACCAGCTGCAGGATCCGGTCGATGAGCGCGCTGGTTTTTCCGGTCCCAGCCGAGGCTTCGACGGCAAAGGATGTTTCCGTTTCCTTCCGCGCCCGTTCGCGCTCGAACGAATCCCGGCTCACTCCCCCTCCTCCGCCGGCGCCCCGTCCACGGCGGCCAGCCCGGCGAACCGCACAACCGCCTCATCCCCAGCCTTTCGTTCCTCGCGCAAGACCTGCTCCCTGCCGCAGACCGCGAGAAAATCGCAGTACTCGCAATGCCAGATGGGATTTACGCTGCCACTCGTCCTGGGAAAAAAGATGCCCTGCTCCAGACCGTCGCCGATGATCTCGAGCAGCGGCGCGAGCCGCTGCTGGGCTGCGAGAAGTTCTTCGTGCGCAAACGGCCGTTCGCGCACACAGCCGTCGCCCGGCTGCAGGTGCAGGTATTCCCCTTCCACGGTATCCGCCGAGGCGAACTCCTCCAGGACGCTCAGTGCGCCGCGGTAGACCGCGATCTGGATCCTCTCCCCACCCATGAGCGGAGTCCGTTTCGAGGGAACCATCGATTCGGGAAGCCGACCGGTCTTGTAGTCGATAACGCGGGCCCGGCGGCCATCATCGCCGAGGTCCACCCGGTCGATCCTTCCCCTGAAAGCGAACCTGTGCCGTCCGGCCTGCACCACGTAGTCCGGGCGCGGCTCCGCACGCGACAGGGATCCGAAGGGCGTTTCGAATCCGGCGGGCCGCAATCCGTCCCCGGACCGGTCCTTCTCATGGGCCAGCCAGTTGCGCAGCAGGCGCAGAAGCCGCTCCGCCTCCAATTCCCACACGAGGTCGACGATTCCGGGCGGGCGGAACCGCTCGAGCGCCTCGATGGCGGTCTGTTCCAGCAGATGCCACAGGTCCTCGAGCGAATCCCGGCAGAGCCCGTCCGGGGAGACCGCGCGCAGAAACCGTTCGAGGATCTCGTGCACGCATCTGCCCCGCTTGAGCGGATCCAACCCGTCGCCCGTCTCCTCTTCCTCCCACCGGCGGAGCCCCATTACCCGCCGCAGGTAGAACAGATAGGGGCACCTGGCATATTCCTCGATGCGGCCGGCGGACACGGGACCCGCGGCCGCACCAAACCTGGCAGCCACCCAGGCCCGCAGCGCCGGCTCGGACAGCCTGCCGTCGAAGGCGGTCAGTTTTCCCGACCACCGCGCGCGGTCGAAGGCAAGGGGCCCCGCCAGCAGCTGCGGTTCCGCCGCCGCGAGCGAAGCCAGGGCTGCCTGTTCCCGGCCTGGTGCCGAGAGCACCAGTCGCAGGCGGATCTCGCCGCGATCCACCGGCACCGCGCCCGCCGGCGGCGCGGGCCGCTCGAGACCCACCGAGCGAAAACCGGGCACATTCGTCTCGGTCAAATCCTGTAACGAGAGGTGGCCGCCGCGGGCGGCCGCCGCCGCCCGGAGGAAAAACTCCGACGGGATTCTCTCGCGGCCGGAACTCTCGTCCAGGCGCGATGTGAGCAGAACGAGTCTCCGCTCCGCCGACCGCACGGCCATGTCGAACAGGAGGCGCTCCTCCTCGCCCCTTTGCGATTTAAGCGGCAGGCGCGCCGGATTGCCGATCCGCCGCCGCTCACCGTCCAGCAGCAGCGGGTCCTGGCTCAGCCGCGCGGGAAAACGGCCCTCATCCAGGCCGGGAATGATCACCAGCGGGAACCTCAGCCCGCGCGCCGCCGTCACCGAGATGAGGTTCACGCCGTTCCGACGAAACCGCCCCCGGGGGCATTGCTGGAGGCCGATCGACTCATCCAGCGCGGCGGCCAGCCGCTGCCTGGAAACCGTCCTGCCGTCCTCCGCGCCCAGCGCGCCGATGTCATCCAGGACTTGCGCAAGCAGTTCCCAGTCCTCGGACGCGCCCAGCAGCGGCTGGAGCCGTTCCCCGAGGAATGCCGCCCAGCGCCGCCAGCTCAGCGCTGCCGGCCACCCGGCCGACGCCGTCCGGACCATCCTCCAGGCCAGGGCCAGGGCTTCTGAAGCCTTCAGCCGGCGGTGAGCTTCCGCCACATCCGGAACGGTCCTTTCTTCTTCGTCGTCCCGGCACGTTCCGGTGCCGCCGGCGGCCTCCTCCGCGGCCCGCAACGAGCTCCGCGCTTCCCGCACCAGGGCAGCGGCGGCCCTGTCCCACGATTCAACTCCCCCGAGAAAGCGGGCTTCGTTTGACAGCGCGCGCCACTGCGCGGCGTCCGCGAGCGCCGCATCTTTCGGAGGGAGCGCCGCAGAGGCGAGCTCCATCGCGTGAAGTATCGCCGGCCGGCTGAAGCCGTCCGCCTCCAGGCCGGCGAGCGCGGTGACGGCGCGCGCCAGCGGCCGCCGCGCAAACGGAGTCCCGCCCTGCAGGTATGCCGGTATGGATCGAATCCTCAGCGCTTCCTCCAGCAGGGGAGCATCCTCTTCGAAATTCCTGAGAATGACGGCGGCTTCGTGAAAACCGGCGATCACCCTGTCGCGCACCGCCCGCAGGATCTCCCTCACCGCCTCGACAGCCGCGCGCGAATCCCCCGGGGCCGAAACGAGGACGAACGATCCGTCGGCCGGCAGGGGGCCCGGGTCGGAGAATTCTCCCCCCGGGGGCGGAAAGAGCCTGGCGGCCAGGCGGCGAAGGCCGGATTTGCCCGCGTCGGGTTCGAGCCGTTCGGCCGGAACCTGCAACTGGCCGGCGCGGGCATCCAGAAACGGCCGGGCGAAGCTGGAAATCCGCTCGTCGAGATAGGGCACGAAGCAGACCATGTCGAGCGATCGCGCGAGTCCTTCGAGCAGTTCGGCCTGCCGGCCGGTCGTGTCGTAGACGCCGTAAACCAGGAGCGCGGCGCTGCCGAGCAGGCGCGGGGCAGTGTTCGCGTGTTCGATGGCGCGCCGGAAATCGTCGTCCACATCGCGAAAGCGTGCAATGCCGCCGCGGAAACGCCCGTACAGCTCCGCGAGACCTGCCAGGCCGGCGGCGCGGTCGGCCGGGATCGGCCCGAGCCTCCCGATCGCCCGCTCCAGTTCCACCGGCGGGATTCCGGCATCGCGTAGATCGCGAAACGTCTCCAGGAGGGAGGCGCGAAACCCGCGAAAAGCGGCCACGGGATTAAAGACCTCGGGCAGCCGCTCCTCGATCAGGTCTTCGAGCAGGGTGCGCGGGCCGAGTGCCGGCAAAAGAGGTTTTCTCCCGCGGGAGCCGGCGCCCCGGGCGATCGTGCCCGCCAGATCGAGAAAAGTCAAAAAGCGGATGTTGGCGGCCGTGCCCGCCTCCAGCGCGACGCGCCGCTTCAGATGAGCGGCCAGGAGATTGGAGCCGACGAGTATCGGGACCGGCGCCAGACGGTCCCGGCTCTGCCGACGCCCTATCTCAGCAACAAGCATTGTCTCGAGCGCTTCGAAGGGCCCGGTGAATATCCTGTGTGCCATGCCTGCGGAACATTGTACGAAAGGAATTTCGTTTTCACCACAACGACCCGGGCACGCTGCCCCCCGAAGGGATTTATCGGGATTTTTCCCTCCCGGTGGCTTCGTGCAGGGCGTATTTTCAGCGCATGGGCGGGCGCGATGTGCTAACTTTTCTTTTTCCCGAATGAAGCTTTCATTATCGAGAGGTGTGTGCCATGTCGTTACGCAACAGGTTTACAGCCCTTTTTCTCGCCCTTGCCGTATCCGCGTGCGGTTTCGCCAGGAGCCAGTCCTTCGACCCGGAGGCCTACCTGCGCCACGTCCGGCACCTGGCCGGCGACGAGATGAAGGGCCGGGGGAACGGCACGCCGGAACTGGACGCTGCGGCCGCTTACATCGCCGCGCAGTTCAGGTCCGCGGGCCTGACACCCGCGGGCGACGGCGGCTCCTACTTCCAGAAATTCATGCTCACCACCGGCGCGGAGCTGGGGACCGGGAACAAACTGACGGTGAGGCTCGGAACCAGGATCGTCGAGGGTGAACTGCACAAGGACTTCGCCCCCTTCGGCATAGGAGAAAAGGTGTCGCTCGACGGCCCTATCGTTTTCGCGGGGTATGGGATCAGCGCCGAGGAATACGGCTACGACGACTACAAGGACCTGGACGTAACCGGCAAGGTCGTCCTGGTCATGGCGCACGAGCCGCGCGAAAACGACGACGCCGGCGTTTTCAACGGCAGGCAGATGACGATGCACGCGGAGGACAACACCAAGGCGATCAACGCCAAGTACCGGAACGCGGCGGCCGTCCTCATCGTGCAGGATCCCGCCAATCACCCGGATCCCGGCGGCGACCTGCCCGACGCCCGGCTGGAAATCCAGGTGGACGAGCTCGGCATTTGCGCCGTGCGGATCACGCGCGCCCTGGCACAGCAGATCCTGGCGCACGGCGGCCAGAACCTGCTCGACCTCCAGAGGGGAATCGACGAGTCCATGGCGCCGCGCAGCCTGGAAATTGGCGGCAGCTCGGCAGCCCTCTCGCTGGACGTCATCCGCCGGCAAAAGGAGGTAAGCAACGTGGTCGGCCTGCTGCCGGGCACGGATCCGCGGCTGGGCGAGGAGGCCGTGGTCATCGGCGCGCACTACGACCACATCGGCCTGGGCGGCAAGTCCTCGAGGGAGCCGGGGCTCATCGGACAGATCCACAACGGGGCCGACGACAACGCCAGCGGCACCGCCGGGCTGATCGAACTGGCCGCTGCGCTCGCGCGCGACGGCGCGGCGCGGAAGCGCTCCTACCTGTTCATCGCCTTTGCCGGCGAGGAGCTCGGCCTCAACGGGTCCGCCTGGTGGGCGGACAATCCCTCGCGCCCGCTGGACAAGGTGGTGGCGATGATCAACATGGACATGATCGGCCGCGCGCCCGACGGCCAGGTCCTGGTCGGCGGCAGCGGCACCGCACCGGAGTTCCCGGACCTGCTCAAGCGCGCGGCGGAGAACGCCGGCCTCGAAATGAAAACCTCCCCGAGCGGCTACGGCAGCAGCGATCACCAGTCGTTCTACACCAGGAACGTGCCGGTGCTGTTCTTCTTCTCCGGCCTGCACGCCGACTACCACAGGCCAACCGACGATTGGGACAAGATCAACACGGGCGGCGCGGTCCGGATTCTGGAGATGGTCCGACACGTGGCGGAGGGTGTGAACGCCGCCGAGGGGCGCCCGCGGTTCACGAAAGTCGACGAGCCGACCGCCGGTCCCGTCAGGGGAGGCGCGGGCTACGGCACCTATTTCGGCTCCGTGCCCGACATGACCGATGAAACGGCCGGGGTCCGCTTTTCCGACGTGCGGCCCAACAGCCCGGCGGCCAAGGCGGGGCTGCGCGCGCAGGACATCCTGGTCGCCTTCGAAGGGAAAGAGGTCAAAAACCTCCAGGACTTCACCTACATGCTGCGGACCTACAAGCCGGGGGACACCGTCGAGGTCACGGTGCTGCGCGAGGGCAAACCCTTTTCGGTGCAGGTGAAGCTGGAAGCCAGACGATAGCCGGGCCGCGTTGCCCGCCGCGCGGGCATGGTGCTACCATTCACCCGGGCTGCGGCTTCCCCGCGGACCCGCAGCGGGATTGGATTATGGGGCGCAAGGATTACATCGCTCTCGCCTACGACCTGTTCCAGCAGGCCTACGAGTGCCAGATGGAAGGGCAGTTCGACACGGCTATCGCGCTCTACCAGCGTTCGATCGAGGCCTACCCGACGGCAGAGGCCTACACGTTCCTGGGCTGGACCTACAGCTTCCAGGGCAAACTGGACGAGGCGATCGCCGAGTGCAAAAAGGCGATCCGCGTCGATCCGGATTTCGGCAATCCCTACAACGACATCGGCGCCTATCTGATCGAAAAATCGGAGTTCTCCGAGGCGATCCCCTGGCTGGTGAAGGCCTCCCGGGCCCGCCGCTACGACAACTACCACTTCGCCCACTACAACCTGGGCAGGGCCTATATCGGGCTGGAGCTCTTCAACAAGGCCCGTGAGGAGTTCGAGCGCGCCCTGCAGCTGCAGCCCGACTATGCCCTCGCCGCCGAAGCGCTCGCCACGCTGCGGAAAAAGATCCAGTAGCCCCGGCCCGGCGCAGCCGGGGCCCATGCGCCGAGGCGCGCCTTCGCGTCGGCAACGACGCCCTCCGCCCGAGGGCCGTCACACCCCAAGCAGGTCGCACAACTCGCCGAGCGAGCGAACGTTCCAGCCGCCGCGCCAGCCGCCGGTTCCCGCCCTGTCCAACAGCACCGCCGCCAGGCCCGCATCCCTGGCGCCCAGCGCGTCGTCGCGGAGCGAATCGCCGGCGTGCAGCGCGCGCCGCGCCGGCACATCCATCTGCGCGAGGGCGTGCCGGAAGATCTTCGGGTCCGGCTTGAAGGCGCCGGCGCTCCACGCCAGCGTCACGCTTTCGAATTCGCCGCCGATGCCCAGCCCGGCCAGGATGTCCAGGAGCCGGGCATCGAAGTTTGAAATGATCCCCAGGCGCACACCCGCGGCTCGCAGCCGCTGAAGCGCCGGCGCCGCGTCCGCGAAGAGCATCCAGGAGTCCTCGCTGCGGAAGGCCTCGAAGACCTCCTCGAAGTAGCCCTCGAACGCGTCCCGCGCCATTCTCCCGTCGACCACGGCTTCCACTATGTCGCGCCACCAGGACCGGCCGTCGCCCGGGGACAGGGGCTTCTGCGACTGCGCGTGAAAGGCGCGGGCAAAGGCTTCGTTCATCGCTTCGGCGCTTTCCGCCAGGCCGAAGCGGCGGGCGATGTCGCTGTAGATGGCCCCGACGGAATCCCGGACGTCGAACAGCGTTCCTGCCGCGTCCAGGAAGACCACCTCTGGCTGTGCCACTGATCTTATGCCCGTCAAAATCCCCTCCCGGCGATATCCCGCTTCCGGAAATCCCGTCATGATAGCCCATTGGAGGCGCCGGTTCACGGCCCACGTCATCACCTGTCCCTTTTTGACATGCTCTCTGCTATCTTTCTCGTTCCGATCCCTGAACGCGTCCCGGACAGTTATGAACCGATCGTCAATGGCCATCATCTTCGTCACGGTCTTCATCGACCTGGTCGGTTTCGGCATCATTCTGCCCCTTCTGCCGTACTACGCCCAGAGCTACGGGGCCTCGCCGTTCGACGTCGGCCTGCTTTCGACCAGCTACTCCCTCATGCAATTCCTCTTCATGCCGGCCTGGGGCCGGCTCTCGGACAGGTACGGCCGGAGACCGCTGATCCTCATCAGCCTGGTGGGATCCTGCGTGGGTTTTTTGATCTTCGGACTGGCCCAGAGCCTTGCCTGGCTGTTCATCGGCAGGATGATCGCAGGAATCGCCGGGGCGATCATCCCCACGACGCACGCCTACATTGCGGACATCACCTCCCCGGACGAACGCGCCCGGGGAATGGGTCTCGTGGGTGCCGCCTTCGGCCTCGGCTTCATCCTCGGCCCGGCCATCGGCGGCCTGCTCGCGCCTTACGGCTACGACAAGCCCGTGCTGCTGGCCTCCGCCATGGCCGGGCTGAACTTCGTGTTTGCCTGGTTCAAGTTGCCCGAGTCTCTCACGGGGAGCACCCGCGGGAAGGCGACGCACGACGGCTTCACGCTGCAGCGGCTGTTCGCGGCGCTCTCCCGGCCGCGGATCGCCTTGCTGTTCGCCATCTATTTCGTGGTGATCTTCGCCTTTTCCAACATGGAGGCGACCTTCGGCCTGCTGAACGAGCGCCGCTACGGCCTGACGGCCAAGGAGACCGGCTACCTCTTCACGTACATCGGGTTTCTCATGAGCCTCGTGCAGGGCGTCCTGGTGGGGCGGCTGGTGAGGCGCTTCGGGGAGAAGGCGCTGATGCTGACCGGCATATTCACGATGATCTTCGGCCTCGCTCTGATGCCCTATGCGCCCAACATGCTGCTGTACTGCCTGATCATCGCCTTCCTGTCGTTCGGCATCGGTGTGAACAACCCCTCCATCACCTCCCTTATCTCCAGGCACAGCAGCGTGGCGGAGCAGGGGGGCATCATGGGCATCGCGCAGTCGATGGCCAGCCTCGGCCGCATCCTCGGGCCAATGTGGGGCGGGTACACCTTCGGGGCATACGGGAACCAGTGGCCGTTCATCTCCGCGGGGATCTTCATGTCGGCGGCATTCTTCCTGAGCCTGCGCATGGTGATGCGCCGATGAACCCGGAAGAGCTGCGCGAGGCGCTGATCCTGCTGATTCGGGGCACCGAGGTCCGGCGGGCCTCACATGAGCTCAGCATCGGCGGGGAGGACGCCACGTCCCTGTTCGTGAAACTGCTGCAGGAGGAGGGCTACCTGCCCGCCACGGTAAAAAAGGTCAGGATCGAGCCGGGCGAGAGGGTGCCTGCGTTTTATGTAAAGGATGCGACGGCTCATTTCGGCTGGGTTTTCTGGGAGATGTTTTTTCCCGACCGGATGCGCAAGCTCTTCGGCTCGGCCCATCACAACGAAAAGGGGGACTGGGCGATCATGCTGGGAAGGGGGAGCCGGGAGACCATCTATGCCAACATGAAGCTCAAGGAAGCGACCGATCTGCATCGACCTTCCAGTTTCTGATTCTTCCTGCACACATTTTTTCGCCGAGGTTCCGCGCCATCCACCTCGCCGGCAATTTGCGGATGGGCCGTACCCGTAAGCGTTGCGCCCCTCCAGGGCGCCCTGTCAGGAGCGCAACGCATTTCCTCGCCGCCCGGAAGCCGGTCACTCCGGAGAGGGGCACGGGATGCGCGGTGGGAATCCGGCTTGCTGGACTGTTTTGCGGCTGATATAAGTAAGGATTCAGCTCGGGGAGAGCCATGCTCAGGGCCGTCATCTTCGACTTCAACGGGGTCATCCTGGATGACGAACCCATGCATTTCCGCTCGATGCAAAAAGCCGTGGCCCGGCTCGGCATCATCCTGACCAAGGAGGAGTACTGGGACCGGTACCTCCCGCTGGACGACGCGCGCGCCCTGCAGGCGATCTGTGAGGCACATTCGGTCACCCTGGAAAACCCACAACGCGAGCAGCTGCTCGAGCTCGTATCCCAGGCCTACGAGGATGAACTGCTCGCGGGCTACCCGCTGTTCCCGGGAGCCGGCCGGCTGGTCCGGGATGCCGCGGCCCGGTTGCCCCTGGCAATCGCCTCGGGCGCCCGGCGCCGGGAGATCGAGGATGCCCTGCAGGCCACCGGGCTCCGCCCATGCTTCCGGGCGATCGTTGCAGCGGAGGATTTCCCCGTGGGCAAGCCCCGGCCGGAAAGCTTCCTCTTCGCCCTGGAAACGCTGAACGGCATCGCGGCGGCCGGAGGTCCTCCGATTCGGCCCGCGGAAATCCTCGTGATCGAAGACGCCATCGCCTGCGTGGAAGGTGTCCGTGCCGCCGGCATGAAGTGCCTGGCTGTGAGCAGCACCTACCCTGCGGCAAGCCTGGCGGGGGCCGACTTTGTCGTGACATCATTGGCGGACATTGACACCGATTTTCTCTTCAGCCTTTTCGAGGAGCAGCCGTGATCGCAGAGTTGCTCAGGTCGCGCCAGGTTTTCTCTGAACTGGCGGCCCTGGACGAACCCGTGTTTCCCCTCGACCGCGGGGCGCTGGCGGTTGCGCTGGAGGAATGCCCCGACCTGGATATCCAGGAATACCTGAGGCGCCTCAACGAGCTCGGGGCTCGCGTGCAGGTTCTGGCGGGAAACGATCGCTCCGCCTACAACCTCATCGAGTGCCTGAACGAGGCGCTCTTCATCCAGGAGGGGCTCCAGGGGGACAACGAGGATTATTACGATCCCAGGAACAGCTTCCTCAACGAGGTGCTCGACCGCAAGAAGGGCATCCCGATCTCGCTCTCCGTAATCTACATGGAGGTCGCGCGGCGCGTCGGCTTCCCCATACTGGGCGTAGGCTTTCCGGGACACTTCCTCGTCAAGTACGCCGACCAGGACGAGGAAATCCTGATCGATCCGTTCAACCAGGGGCGCATCATGTCGAGCGAGGACTGCCAGGATCTGCTGGACCGGCTCTACAGCGGCAGTGTCCAGCTGCAGCCGGCATTCCTCCACAACATGGACAAAAAGGCGATCGTCTCGCGCATGCTCTTCAACCTGAAGGGAATCTACTACCAGAAGGAGGATTTCCGGAGAGCGCTGGGAGTGGTGGAGCGCATTCTCATGCTGTACCCGGAGATGCTCACTGAAATCCGCGACCGGGGCGTCCTGCTGATGCAGGCCGGCCTGTTTGCCAAGGCGCTCGCGGACCTCGAGCGTTACCTCGGATGCGCCCACGCGCCGGAGGACGAGGATTTCATACAGCGCCAGATCAAGATCCTGCGCGACATCGTGGGCGCCACTAACTGAACGGCGCCGCCGGCGAACTCCAGGAACAGGGCCCCGCAATCCTTCAGGAGCGGGTGGAGTGGGGATCGGTACGCCTCGGCTCCGGTCATCGGGGGCTATCCGCCCTCTCCGGCCCGGTTGGCCGGCGGCGGCCGGTCGTAGATGAGTTCCCGCTTGGCCCGGATGTCGACATCCGTGGAGCCGATCTCTACGTGCGTCCGTCCCTTCGTCTCGAACCGCTGCGGTGCCCGGCGGGGAGCATTGAACTGCACGGCGCAGTCGGATAAGCCCGTGTGGTGGCAGAAGATCGTACGCTCGGCGGACTCGCGGATTTCCGCCAGGACCATATTCTCCCAGGGCACCGACAGGATCACGGATACCGCCTCTTCCTCCATCTTGCCCTTCCAGATCCACGGTCCCTCCCAGCGATGCCTCCATTCGCTGGCGGGCGCGATGCGGACGTGGCGGCCACCCCACACCAGGTGCCCGATGCTTGCCGGGGGGAGCAGAATTCCGCCCGCGAGCCGCAGCCGCGTGGTCAATCCGGTGACATAGGCGGGGATCGGCTCTCCCCCGCTCTGCGCGAAGGAGCTGCAGTGGAACCAGGCGTACTCGCTCGGCCGGCGGCTGCCCCAGAGGTGGCTCTGCTGCCCGGAGTCCCGGTCGAGATGGAACCGATGGTCGCCGACCTCGATCCTACCGCCCACGGAGAGGAACGGGTGCGGCGTAACCAATTGGGGGAAGAACTCGAGATTCTCGAAGATCGCCCCGGCCAGGTAATCCAATGGATCGGTTACGCAGTCGAAGACCAGGTCCCAGACCACCGGCGCATCGCCAGCCTCCAGCATCCCCGTCATGCGCCCGACTTCCATCCGGTTGGGCCCCATGGCGATGCCGAAGGGGGGCTTTTGGGCGTGAAACTGGCTCAGCGGGTAGACGGCGCCCGCGGTCACGTTCGCGCTCTCCGCGCCGGGGACATAAGATGCGAACGTCACCTCCACGTGGGGGATTGCATCCTCCGGGGCGTGGATGGCGTGGCGGAGCCAGAAGCCCGCGCCGGATGCCGCCAGGTTGAGCGTCGTGCACCACTCCTCGTAGTGGGGCCTCGAATTGCCGTCCCAGCGCATTCGCTTCTGCTCGGATGCCAGATCCTGGAATGTGGTCATAGCTGTCTAGAGAATAACAGAATGGCTGTTCCAGGTGAATCTCCCCCCGGATCCCGTGCGCCTGCATGACCCGTTCCGGCCCCTTCCCCGGGACTCGGACATTCGGACGAATTTGCGCAATGCCAGATGAAAAACGGTTATGATATCGCCCATGTTGCACACTCAAGAGGACGACATATGCCAAAAAAAATCTTCATAGCAGCTTATCACCAGTCCAAATTCGGCAAACTCATGGACCTGACCGTCCCCTCGATCGTGGAAAAAGCGGTCAAGGACGCCTGCAGCGAGATCCAGGCGGAGCCTTCCGCCCTGGACGTCGCGTCGATCGGGGCCACCTGCAACTTCTCCCTCAACGAGCAGGGTTTGCTGGCCGGCCTCGTGGCGATGGTTCCCGGACTCGAGGCGAAGCCGATCGAGGCGGTCGAAAACGCCTGCGCCTCGGGCGGACAGGCCATTCTCTCGGTCATCCACAAGCTGCAGGCCGGCCTGGGAGAGACCGGAATTGCGGTCGGTTACGAAAAGATGCGGGACGCCGAGGGGAAGATGGACGGCAAGCTCATCGGCAAGGTCCTGGGATTTTTCTCTCATCCCGACGAGAGGCCGGGGAAGGTTTTCATATTCCCGCACGTGTTCGCCGAGGTCATGGACGAATATATGAAGCGGCACGGCGTCAGCGAGAGCGACATCACCCACATCGCGGTGAAGGAGTATGAAAACGCCAATCACAATCCGTATGCCCAGATGCAGAAGATCCGGCTAACGCTGGACCAGGCCATGAAAATCGAGGGGATCAACCGGTACATCGTGGACGGGCTGCCGCTGAAGACCTACGACAGCTCCCAGATCACCGACGGCTACGCCTCGCTCATACTGGCCACGGAGGACGGGCTGAGGAAACTCGGAGTGCCCAGGAGTTCCTGCATCGAGCTCGCCGGGTACAGCCAGGCGACCGACCCCATCATGAAGGAAGGGCGCGACGTGCTGAATCCCGCAGGGGCCTACCGCGCCATGAACCGGGCGTATGAGATGGCCGGGGTCAAGCCGCGTGACGTGAACGTTTCCGAGCTGCACGACTGCTTCACCGTCATGGCGGCCATCGGCACCGAAGTGATCGGCAAGGCGGAGCCGGGCAAGGGAACGCGCTACTGGCTCGAGGGAAAGGCACAGCCCGACGGGGAATGCGGCATCAACACCTCGGGCGGCCTCATCGCCAAGGGCCATCCCGTCGGCGCCACGGGGATCGCGATGGTCGGCTGGTGCGCCTGGCAGCTCCAGGGGAAGGTGCCGCAGGCGCTGCAGGTTCCCAACGCCCGGGCCGCCGCAACGTTCAACATCGGCGGGCCCATCTGCGCCTCCGTCTGCACGGTCCTCAAGCCGGCATCCTGACGGCTCGCGAGTCGGGAGCGCTCCGCGCCGGTGCAGCGAAATAAGGGCGCGAGGAAACGACCCGGATGAAAATAGCCTTTATCGGTTCCCACGGAGTCGGCAAGACGACGCTGGCCTACGAACTCTGCAACGAGCTCAAGAAACAGAGCCTCGACGTCGGCTTCATCGACGAGATCGCGCGCCGGTGCCCCTTCCCCATCAACGAGGCCACCAGCCTCGAGGCACAGACCTGGATACTGTCCACCACCATCGCGCGCGAACTGGAGCTGAACAACATCTACGCCAGCATCATCTGCGACCGCTCGGTGGTGGACAACTACGTGTACCTCTACCACAAGTTCGGGCATATCCCCGAGCTGCACGGCCTGAGCTCCTATTGGGTGCGCACCTACGACCTGCTCTTCAAGGTCCCGCTGACACGCAAGTACCTCCGGCCCGACGGCGTCCGCTCCACCGACCTGGAGTTCCAGGCCGCCATCGACCGGAAGCTGCTGGAGCTCCTGGCGGCCGACGGCACGCCGTACCACGAGCACACGGACATGGCCACGACGGTGGAACTGATCCTGGACTACCACCGGGTCCACGTGGGCCCGCTGCAGCCGCGCATCCCCGGCATCTGACGCGGCGCCGTGCTATCATTACGGCCATTGAATCCATCGGAGGTTCATCATGAAAAAAGTAGCGGTATGCCTGAGCGGCTGCGGCTTCCTCGACGGCGCCGAGATCCACGAATCCGTTTCCACGCTCATTGCGCTCGACCAGGCCGGAGCCGAAATCCTGTGCTGCGCGCCCGACATCGACCAGGCGCGAACCATAAACCACCTGAACCAGCAGGCGGAGGAAACAAAGAGAAATGTCCTGGTGGAGTCCGCGCGGATCGCCCGGGGCAACATCCGCAGTGTCCGCGAGGTGAAGGCGGAGGAGGTCGACGCGCTCATCTTCCCCGGAGGTTTTGGCGCCGCCACCAACCTCTCTACATTCGCCACCGAGGGCACCGGCTGTTCGGTCAACCCCGACGTGGAGCGGCTCGCATCCGACATGCTCAAGGCGGGAAAACCGGTCGGCGCGATCTGCATCGCCCCGGCGATGCTGGCGCGCATCCTCGGGAAAAACCAGATTCCCGCCACGCTCACCATCGGGACGGACAAGCAGACCGCCGCCGCCGTCAGCGCCATGGGCGCGCAGCATTGCGACTGCCCAGTGACCGAGATGGTGACGGATGAAAAGCACAAGGTCGTGTCGACGCCCGCCTACATGCTGGGCAAGGGACCGGCGGAAGTCTTCGAGGGCATCCGCAAGCTCGTGAACGAGGTGCTGCGGCTCACGGAGGTCTGAGGGGTCTGAGTAGAGAATATGTTGCTCCCCGGCAGGGTCGCAGCAGAAGCGGAGCATGCAAGGTCGGATGCGCCAAATGCGCGGGCATCCCGGAAGAGGCGAAACAAGACCTTGACTTATCGTCCGGCCGCATACGACTGCATCGTCACATAACGGATACCCAGGGCAACCGCGGCGCCGGCCAGAAAATATCCGGCCATTGAATACATCCCGCCGGCCAGGGCGATCAACTCCCACCACAGCCAGGTCATCCCGGCGTGCGGATTCGCCCCGTGCCAGACGAAGAGCGCACAGGGCACGCCCATCGCGGCCACCAGCAGCAACCGGTTGGCGGCGCGGGCCCCGGCGCTCCCGCCCGCTCCCGCCAGGCCTGCCACCAGTGCCGGCAGCAACAGGAAACTCACGGCCCAATACCCGTTCTGCATCAGCGCCGCCAGGGCCACGAGGCCCGAAAGCACCAGGCAGATCAGTTTGGAAACGTTGAAGTCGGGACGCGGCAGCCTGCGCGACAGAGTTTTTACGATGAAATAGAGCACTACTGCCGCCACGATCACCACCCCTGCAAGGCCGGCGAGCACTTTCCACTGGAGCCCCGCAAAGGCGGCGTCCGAAGCGGAGGGCGGGTAGAGGCTGTACCGCGGCAGCAGCCGGATCCGGTCCATCAGGCGGATGAAGTAATAGGCCAGCAGGAACGGCAGCAGGGTCGCCCCCAGCGTCATGAACTCCCGCTTCAGCCGTCCGAGGTCGAGATCGTCGGCAAAGCGGCGCCAGTGAAACAGCAGCAGCGCCGCAAACGGCGCGAAGGCCAGGTAGTGCAGCACCTTGACAACCGCCGGTGACAGCACCTTTGCGCGGTGCAGCCTGAATCCGCCCTCCTGCTCTCCCGGCATCCGCTGCAGCCCATCCATCGACCTCAGCATGATCTCCGCGACCACCCCAACCGCGTCGAGCCCGTCCGCCGCTTCGTCCCCTCCGGAACTTCCCGCGGCAGCCCCCAAATTCACCGCCGGAATCCCCTGCCGCAGGAAGGGTCCCTGGTCGGTCCGCGTAAAGGGGAGCGCTCTCTGCATGTGCTCCCGGAATCCCCCGGGCTCCGCGAACGGGATACCGGCCGCCGCAGCCGAGCGGCGCGCAAGACTCCGGAGCCAAGCAGGTGCGCCCCCGCCGAACTGCCCGGCGGTGGCGAGTGAAAGCGATGCCGCCGCGGCATCGATCCTGTCCAGCGAGATCACGGCGGCGAGCTGCCTCCTCCCGGCATGGTTTTCGGCCAGGTCGCGGGCGCCCAGCGCCCCCCAGGAGTTTCCGTCCAGGGCGACAACGAGCAGGCTGTGCCGGGCGGGCGCCTCGGAGAACACCCGCGCCAGCTCCAGCAAAACGCCGATCCCGGCGGCGTTGTCGCTCCCTCCGCCGCCCGCGGTCGTCATGTTGTCGTACCTTGCGGCCACGGCCAGGATTTCCGGCCGAGGCCCCTGCCTGAACGCCAGGACATTCCTCCCCACCTGCCGTTTTCCCGCGACGGTGGCATCGAAGTGGGTGTAAGAGATCTGGTACCCGAGCTGCTCCAGGCGGTCCTTCAGAAAGCCGGTCGACTGGCGGGCCTCGATGCTGCCCAGCGTCCTGTCGGGATAGGCCGCGGAAAATTCCCGCGCCTCCGCCGCCGCCCCCGACCGGTCGAAATGCAGCACCGGGTCCTCAATCACCGGGACGGATTCATCCACTCTCGTCAGCACGCCCGCGGCGACCCAGCAGAGCGGGACCAGAATGCAAACCACGAGAACTATGTTGTCTTTAGTCATATTGAAAACTGAAATGCGCGACCCGGATCGTCGCATCCGGGGGCGCCGCAACCGGCGCGGATTTGTATGATATCATCGCCCTGCACTACCAGCTCTCAATTTCCGGAGAAGACAATGCCATGACCCGAAAGCTAATGCCGCTCGTGCTTCTGTTCACCGCCGCTGCCGCGTCCGCCCAGCAGCAGACGCCCCTGGACCGCCTGAAGGCAAGAGTGGAAGCCATCACGCGCTCCGTGAATGCCAGCTGGGGGATCTACATCAAATCCCTCGACACGGGGGAGGAGATCGCCGTCAACGCCGACGCCCAGATGGACACCATGTCCACGATCAAGATCCCTCTGATGGTGGAGGCCTACCGGCAGGCGGCGGAGGGGAGATTCAAGCTCTCCGACATGCACACGCTGAAAAACAGCGAGAAGCAGCCGGGCACGGGCATCCTGCAGCGGTGGGCCGAAGGGACGGTGATGTCGTGGGCCGACATCATCGACCTCATGATCATCGTGAGCGACAACACGGCCACGGACCAGGTGTTCCGCCTCGTCGGCGGACCCGGGGCCGTCAACCGGCTGATGGATGAGTACGGGTATGACAAAATACGCGCAACGGGACTGGCCGCGGACTGGTTCAAGGCGCTGAACGAGCGAAAGGACCGGGAGGCCTTCCATCGGGAAGCGCGCCATCCGTTCGGCCTCGCCACGCCCAGGCAGATGGGCCTGCTGCTGGAAAAGATGGCGAAGGGCGAGACCGTGGGGAAGGAGGCCAGCGAGAGCATGCTGCGCCACCTGCGCGGCCAGCTCTACGCGACCCGCATTCCCCGCAACCTCGCCTTCACGCCGTTTTCCGCGCGTCCGCCCCACAAAACGGGTGATTTCCTGCCCTACATCGGGAACGACGTGGGCATCCTGGAGGCGGGCGGCCGGCGGGTGGTGGTTTCCATCTTCACCGCCAATCACTTCGGCCTCGGGACTGTGCTGGAGGAGGCCATCGGCCGGATCACGGAGCAGGTCGCCGACTATTTCGGGAACCGATAATGGACCGGGAGGACTTCAGCGTGAGCAGAAAACCGACTGAACCGGTAAGGCCTCGGGGAAGCGTTCACGTCACTGGGTCCAAAAGCCGGGCGCGCCACGAAGACATCGCTGCACGAGGGTTCACAAAGGCGGAGCAAAAAGAAGGGCCCGCAGGCGTCCGTGCGCCTTGCGGGCCCTGAACCCATCCGGGAGCGGG
>JBBIMP010000016.1:0-97227 GCA_037444305.1 Acidobacteriota bacterium | reverse complement strand
GAAGCTCTACCAGGTATCGGGCCGTCCCCAGGGCGCCGGGTTGTCCAATGATGGGCACGGGTCCCGCGCCGGGAAGGTCCCATCGCGTATCGCGCATGATGGCGCGGGCCCTTTCGTGGCCGGGGCGCCCGGCAAGCCGCCGTAGGGCTTCGGCTGTGCCGAGACCGTGGAGCGTCTCGGCCGCCTCGCGACCGACGGACTCGTCGCCGGCGTCACCCGCGAGCAGGCGCGCAACGGCCTCTTCGAAAGCATCGGTTTGGGATCCGGGCGCGTGTGCGGTCACGCCCTCCGGGACTGAAAGCGGCGCCTCGTCGTCTTCTTCTGCGACATCGGGGAAGACGAAGCGGTAGCCATGGCGGGATATCGTCCTTATGAACAGGGGTTCCCGCGGATTGTCTCCGAGCGTGCGCCTGAGGATACGGACCGCCTGGCTCAGGGCGCCGTCGGAAACGACCACGTCATGCCACACGATGTCGAAGATGTCTCTCCGATGGACCGCTTCGTTTCTGCGCTCGATGAGCAGGAGCAGAAGGTCGAAATAACGGGGAATGAGCGGAAGCTCCTCATGGTGCTTCCACAACACCCTTCGGGAGGGAGAGACGGTGAAGTCGGAAAAGCGGTATCGTGGCCTCTTCGGCGAGTCCTGGTTCATGACTCAGAAGAATAAACCGAAAAGTGCCGGTGTCAGGCCTTGAAAATTCGATTCAAGGCCTGACACCATTTTGTGCTACCAGAAGATGGCGTAGAAGCCGACGATGACGGACAGGATGATGGTCGTGTGCACTACGTCCCACTTGTTCCAGCTGGCCCTGGTGGCGGCCTTGTCCTCAGACGTCGCTCCCCCGTAGGTGTAACGCTGCATCTCCGCGGAAGGAGGCTTGGTCAGGAGGCTGACGAAAAAGACCACGGCGATGCAGAGGACAAACAGGAATTGGCAGTAGTGCAGCCAATTTACCTCTGCGATCCAATGGAGCAGGCCATGCTGGGGCTTCAGGATGTCCAGTTGAAGCCGGAACATCCCGAGGCTGAAGCCCACGATCAACCCCCACAGCCCGCCTGCGGCCGAGGCGCGCTTCCAGAATACGCCCATGATGAAGACGGCGGCGATGGCCGGCGCCAGCAATCCCTGGACGGCCTGCAGGTAGCGGTACAGCACGTTGCCCAACCCCTGCATGACCGGGATCCAGACGACTCCCAGCAGGACCACCGCCGTAGTGGCGATCCGGCCGACCACGACCAGGTGGCGCTCGCTCGCCTGCGGGCGGAACTTCTTGTAGAAGTCGGCCGTGAAGAGCGCGGCCGAGGAGTTGAACAGGGAGGCCAGAGAGCTCATCAGGGCCGCCGTCAGGCCGCATACGACGATTCCCTTGAAGCCAATCGGCAGGAGCTGCGCCACCAGCGATGCGAAGGCGGTGTCCCCCATTGGATTTCCGGCGGCATCCAGCGGCAGGTTGAGCAATCCTTTCTGGTTGAGCGCGTAGGCGATCATGCCGGGGATCAGGAAGATGAAAACCGGCAGCAGTTTGAAATAGCCGGCCAGGATGCTGCCCCGGCGCGATTCCTGCTGGTTGCGGCCCGAAAGCACGCGCTGGACGATGTACTGGTCGGTGCACCAGTACCAGAAACCGATGATCGCCGAGCCGAACAGCACCCCGGTCCAGGGAAACTCCGGATCGCCGGCCGGCCGCACGAGATCGAGCTTGTCACCGCAGATCGCCACCACCTCGCCCCATCCTCCAACCTTCGCAAGGCCGGTGATGAGGATGACAATGGAGCCGACCAGGAGCACCGGCGTCTGGAGCACCGAGGTGTAAATCACGGCCTTCATCCCGCCCAGCACCGTGTAGATGCCGGTTACGACGACGAGACCGATCGCGCTGATCCAGAAGAAATCGATGCCCCCGATGGATTCGATGCCGAAGACCGTCTTGAAGACGATGCCGCCCGCATACACCGTGACCGCCACTTTCGTGAGCACGTAGCTGACGAGCGAGATGATCGAGAGAATGGACCGCGACGCCGGCGAAAACCGCAGCTCCAGGAATTCCGGCATGGTGAAGATCTTGATCCGGTCGTAGAAGGGGACGAAAACCCAGCCCAGGACGAGGATCAGCCAGGCGTGCATCTCCCAGTGGGCCATGGCCATGCCGCTGACGAAGCCGGCTCCGGCCAGGCCGACCAGGTGCTCCGAACCTATGTTGGAGGCGAAGATCGAGGATCCGATCGAGATCCAGCCCGCTTTGCGGCCGGCCAGGAAGTAATCCGTCGAGGTCTCTTCCCGCAGCCGGATGGACCAGAGCGCAGTGGCAAACATCCCGAAGGCGAAAACCGCCAGAACCGTCCAATCGAGCCAGTGGAACATGCCCATGAGAGCTTCTCCTATCGCTTGGTGGATTTGGCGCCGGGACCCGGTTTTGCTTTCTGGCCGTAGTAGGCGCTGGGTCCGTGCTTCCGGAAAAAGTGCTTGTCCAGCAGCGCTGCCTGCATCGGTCCGGTCCCCTGCCGGATTGCCAGGGTCTGGGCGGCCAGGCGCGCCAGGTGCTCGACGACGACCGCGTTTCGCACCGCGTCCTCGGCCGTGCGCCCCCAGGCGAATGGGCCGTGGCTTGCCACCAGGACTGCGGGGCAGGATACGGGCTCCAGCCCGGCAAAGCGCTCGACGATCACGCGGCCCGTGTTGGCCTCGTAGTCATCGCGGATCTCTTCCGCCGTCATCTGCCGGGTGCAGGGCACCGGGCCGTGGAAGTAGTCGGCGTGGGTTGTGCCCAGCGGCGGAATCTCGCGCTCGGCCTGCGCCCAGGCCGTCGCGTGGAAGCTGTGAGTGTGGACGATGCCCTCAATGCCGTCGAACGCGCGATAGAGCGCCAGGTGGGTGGGCGTGTCGGAGCTCGGGTGGAGAGTCCCCTCGATCGTCCTGCCCGTTTCGAGGGACACAACCACCATCTGCTCCGGCGTCATGTCCGGGTAGGAAACGCCCGAAGGCTTGATCACGACCGCGCCGGCGGCGCGATCGAGGGCGCTGGCATTGCCGAAGGTCTCGACGACCAGACCTGCCGCCACGAGGTCGAGGTTTGCCTTGAGAACCCTCTCCTTGAGTTTTTCCAGCATCGGCTTATTGATAATGCGCCAGTATGGGAACGTGATTACAGGGATTGATGTGTCGCCCCTGCAGGGCTCCCGACTTAATTTGCTACCTTGTTCCCGGGGCTTACGCCCCGGGCTCTCCTATAACGCCCCTGCAGGGCTCGGACTGTCCCGGATGTCACTGCTTTATGTGATTATTTCCAGTATCGGGACTCCCGGAAAAGAGCGCCGGCACCGGCGCGGTTCATTGGCCCCTTTCCTCATGCGTGGTGGTAGACGTCCCACCCGAGGTACTTTTCGAGGGCTTCCTTTACCCCTGCTGCGACCTGCGACGGGTTGACGGCGACGTGGTGCTCGTAGCCGTTATCGCAGATGTGGGCCAGAAGGCGCTGGAATTCCGGGATCCGGACCACCCCGTACCCGCCGAAGGTTTCGAGCGGATCCCCGGTCAGGTCTCCCTCCCCGATGTAGGCGCGGATTTTCCCCGCAGACTCATCGGTGCCGACCCTCAGATAGGTGAACGGCGTCTGTTTCAGCCGCCCCACTACGGTGCCGTAGGTGTTTTCCTTGCCCACGGTTCCCGCGATGATCTCCTGGTAGTCCATCTTCGGCTCGGCTGCGAACAGGTCCTTCGGCAGGTTGCTGCAGTGGAAGATGACCCCCTTGTCCGGCTCGTCGCCGTAGTTGTTGTTCCAGTCGACGAGGGCGCTGGGCCGGCCGCTGGCCCGGGCCATGGCGTGCATGGCCACGGCGCCCATCACGTCGACCTCGCACGCGCTGGCGATGCCGGCGTTGCTCATCATGCTCATGAGCGTGCAGGGGACCACCCCGAAGAACTCCTCCATGGCGGTCCAGCACTGGATCGCCGAGGCGTCCAGGCGGGCCTGCTCCATCCAGGAGTCCACGGCCACGCCGAACTTGGCCATTTTCATGAGTGCGGGCGGCGGGACATTCCGGGCATTCACGTAGCCGTCGATCTCCCCGAGCTTGGTCTTTACCTTCGGGTCGTCATCCTTCATCTTCCCGACCCAGCCGAACAGCTCGTACAGGTCGAGCGTTTCGACCGTGATGCCGGACCGCTCGAGGAGCTTCTCGCTGAAACGGACCGTGTTGAAGGCCGCAGGTCGCGCCCCCAGCGCGCCCACGCGGAAGTTTTTCATGCCCTTGCGCACCCGGCAGGTGACGGCGAAGTCTTCGAGATCCTTCCGGAACTCCGGGGCGGAAGGCTTGACTGTGTGCAGGCGGGTCAGCGTGTAGGGGATGCCGTACTGCCGGAGATTGGAGCAGACCGACATCTTCCCGCAGAAGGCGTCGCGGCGGTCCTTGATCGTCATCGTGCCGGGGTCGTCGCGGAAGGCGTGCACCAGGACCGGGACCTGCAGCTCGGACCAGCGTATGGCGTTGGCCACGCCGCGCTCGTCTCCGAAGTTCGGCAGGGTGACGAGAATTCCGTCGATGCCGGCGCGGTGCTCCCTGAATAGGTCTGCGCACTTCTGCGCATCCTCCATGGTTTCGACAGCTCCGAATTTCGTTGCATCATCGGCCAGGATCACCGTTTTGATGCCCAGCTCTCCAAGGAGCTGCAGGATCTCCTTGCGCCCGGAATTGCACAGGTGATCCGGAAAAAACCCCCGGTTGCCGACGATGATGCCGAGTGTCGTCATTGGTCTGTACTCCGCCTCTGTGACTGAAAGGTTATGCTGTTGCTTCGAATGCCCCGCTGACGGGGGCGTTGGAAAAAGAAGGGTGCGTTCCCGCTTTCATGCGCTGTACCAGCGGGCACGCTGCGGTTCCGCCTCCCGTTTTTTTTCGCGCGCGGCCTTGGGCAGGACGAAGCGCTCGATGCCGACGGCGACCAGGCCCGCCATCCTTCGCCTCGGAGCGCTCTCCACCTTGATCTGCCCGAAACGCGCCCACATGGTTCCCTGGACAATCCTGCCGGAAAAATACTCCATGACTGACGGCGGGAGCTCGTTCAATTTTCCCGTGAGGACCACGCAGCGCAGTCCCAGCACATTGAGCGCGCCCGCTACGATTGCTGCGGCCGTATCCAGGGTCTGAGCCAGCCAGGGCTCCACGCCGTTGTCCCGGATGTGCGCCTGCAGCGTCTCCCAGCCGGCATCCCGCACCCCGTGGGCCTGGGCGTGGCTCTGCAGCAGCCCCCGGATGCTGAGGAGGGTCTCCACGCAACCCGTGGCCCCGCAGCCGCACCGCCGCGCGTTGCCCAGCACCGGCGTGTGTCCCAGCTCGCCGCTGATGGAAAGGGGCGTGGCGTAGAGCCTTCCGGATACGATCACCGCCCCGCCCACGCCGTCGCCCACATCGACCAGAAGGAAGTCCTCGCCGTTGGCCCCGGCGAATTGGTGTCCGAGCGCCAGCGCCCGCTCCTCCTGCACCAGCGCCACCGGCACGTTCCAGATCTCCTGCAGCCGCTCCTTCAAATCGATCTTTTCCGTCCAGTGCAGGTTGGGGGAGAACAGGACGCGGCCCGCCTGTTCGTCCACGATTCCGGGCACGCTTACGAGAACGCCCCAGAGGTCTTCGGGGAGAATGTCGACCGGGCAGTCCTTGAGCCGGGCGAGCCACTCGGGAGCGTTGTCGGGCGTGTTGATGCACTGCGCCCAGGAATCGGGCTGATCCAGGCCGAAGGGGAGCGGAGCCAGTCCGGTTTTGGACACCCCCAACTCGACGCCGATGAAGCGGGGCATCAACCGGTTCAGGACCAGCATCCTGGCGGGTCTGCCCATGCGCGCGGGCCCGTTGTCGGCGTTCCAGGCGTGACCTTGCGGCTTGGCCTCGAGATCCACTTCGTCGATCACGCCCAGGCCGATCAGGGCGTCCACGATCTTTCCCGCCGTGGGCTGACTCATCCCGAGGGATTTGGCCAGGTCGGCCCGGGAGGCGATGCCGAGGCTCTGCAGGCGGTCCACCAGGGACCGCATGTTGATTCGCCCCATTTTGGCCGGGATGAAGACCATAGTTAATTAAGAGTATTACTAAACTAAAAAGCGAGACCATTATGCGCCCGTTGTCAAGTGCCGGGGCAAAAAAAACCATTGGTGACGGTGCAGATTCGAGGTTTTCGCGGGTTTTCTTCAAGAAAATGGATGGCGCCGGGCCTCGCGTATCCAAACTCAAAGACCGTGAGAATGCCGCTCCCGGGAGGCGCAGAATACGAAATGCCCTTTTTTGCTTGACCAACAATTAATAAATATTGTTAATAAACTAGGAACCGGATTCGCAGCCGCTCCTCGGTGGGCGGGAGGGCTCCATTCGATGAATCTGAATTTCACCGGTTTTCACGGGGGCAGGGCAATAGGGCATATCGAAAGGACATTGACGGGTCATCGGCGGGTGGCAGGCTGACCGGACCGTGAAGACCACCCAGGACCGAGGAGGACAACGTGCATTGGATCTATCTGGCGTATTCCATGTTGCTGTTCATGGCCGGTTCGGGCGAACCGGCCCGCGACTATCCTGTAAAGCCGGTGCCGTTTACGGACGTGCACTTCAGTGACGTCTTCTGGTCGCCCCGCATCGAGATCAACCGGACGGTGAGCATTCCGTTCGCCTTCGGCAAGTGCGAGGAGACGGGGCGCGTCGACCTGTTCGTACGCGCGGCCCGCGTCCTGATGGGCGAGCAGATCGAGAACACCAAGCCTCCCGGGTATCCGTTCGACGACACCGATGTCTACAAGGTCATCGAGGGGGCCGCCTACACGCTGAGCGTTCACCGCGACCCGAAGCTGGAAGCCTACGTGGATGACCTCATCGCCAAAATCGGCGCGGCGCAGGAGAAGGACGGGTACCTCTACACTACCCGGACCATCAACCCGGAGAAGCCGCACAACTGGGCGGGGACGAAGCGCTGGGAACTGGAAGGCGTGGACAGCCACGAACTCTACAACCTCGGACACCTCTACGAGGCCGCCGTCGCGCACTACCAGGCCACCGGCAAACGGTCGCTGCTCGACATCGCGATCCGCACGGCCGACCTGCTGGTGGAGACCTTCGGCCCCGGCAAGCAACTGATCTGGCCCGGCCACCAGAACACCGAGATGGGACTGGTCAAGCTCTACCGCGTCACGGGCAAAAAAAGCTACCTCGACCTGGCCAAGTTCCTGCTCGACGTGCGCGGCCCCGACACCATCCGCGGCGGCGGGCGGACCTACAACCAGTCGCACATGCGCGTCGTGGACCAGTCCGAGGCCGTGGGCCACGCGGTGCGCGCCACATACATGTATTCCGGGATGGCCGACGTCGCGGCGCTCACCGGCGACGAGGCTTACCTGAACGCCATGAACCGGATCTGGACCAACCTGATCGGGAAGAAGTACTACATCACCGGCGGCATCGGCGCCACGGCCTCGGGCGAAGCCTTCGGCCGGGACTATGAACTCCCGAACATGAGCGCATACTGCGAAACCTGCGCCGCCATCGGGCACGGCTACTGGAGTCACCGCCTCTTCCTGCTGCACGCGGACGCCAGGTACATCGACGTGATGGAGCGGACGCTCTACAACGGGCTGATCTCCGGGGTCTCGCTCGACGGGAAGTCGTTTTTCTACCCGAACCCGCTGGAGTCCAACGGGCAGCACCAGCGCAGCCCCTGGTTCGGCGTCGCGTGCTGTCCCGGGAACATCACCCGCTTCATGGCCTCGGTCCCGGGCTATGTCTACGGCTACCAGGGCGACGAGCTCTACGTGAACCTCTACGTGGGAAGCACTGCCGACGTCAAGATGGACAACGGCCGGACCGTGAAGGTGGTCCAGGAGACACGCTACCCGTGGGACGGATCCGTGAAGATGACGCTCACGCCGGACACGGGCGGCCAGTTCACGGTCAAGGTCCGCATCCCGGGGTGGGCGCGCGACGAGGTGGTGCCCAGCGACCTGTACCGCTTCATCGACAACGCGGAAGACCCGGTCGTGCTCAAGGTGAAAGGCCAGCCCGTGCCGCTGCAGGTGGAGAAGGGCTACGTGAACCTCACCCGGAAGTGGGAAGCCGGCGATACCATCGAGCTCGCGCTGCCCATGCCGGTGCGCCGGATCAGGTCACACGAGAACGTGGCCGCAAACCTCGGGCGCACGGCGCTGCAGCGCGGCCCGCTGGTTTACTGCGCCGAGTGGGCGGACAACCCGGGGGGGACGGTGCGCAACCTGATGCTGCCCGACAGCGCGCCGCTGACGTCCGAGTTCAGGCCGGATCTGTTGGAAGGCGTCCAGGTGGTGAAGGGAAAGGCCGTGGGCCTGGCATACGACGACGGCAACCAGCTGGTCAGGACCGACCAGGATTTCACGGCGATCCCCTATTATGCTTGGGCCAACCGCGGGCGCGGGCAGATGCTGGTGTGGATCCCCAACAGCGAAGCCAGCGCCAGGCCGCGCCCGCGGCCGACCCTCTCCTCGACCGGCACCGTCGAGACCTCGAGCGGGGGCAGGACGCCGCGCGCCATAAACGACATGGAGGAGCCGCGGTCATCCGGGGACTCGACCTCGTACTTCCACTGGTGGCCGAAGAAGGGGACCACGGAGTGGGTCGAGCTGACCTTCCAGAAGCCCGCTCGGGTCTCCGAAACCGAGCTCTACTGGTTCGACGACACCGGCCGCGGAGAGTGCCGCGTTCCCCAGTCGTGGCGCGTGCTGTACAGGGACGGCGACGAGTGGAAGCCGGTAGAGAACCTGGAAGCCTACGGCGTGGAGAAGGACAGATACAACAAGGTCGCCTTCAAGCCGGTGACCACCTCCGCGCTGCGTCTCGAGGTCACGATGCAGCCCAACTGGTCGGCCGGCATCCAGGAGTGGAAAGTCGATCCGGGCGTCAGGCCTTGAATCTGTTTTGCGAAGCCTGCACACCCGATCTGCGGAAAAGAAATTGGATTTTCGAGGCCTGAAACCCACAGGGGAGGGGCGATATGGGGATGAACCGAAGGCGCTTTTTGTCGGTGTCGGCCGGGGCTGCGGCTGCCGCGGCCTCCGGCCGGATTTCAGTGCTCGGACAATCCGGAGACATCACGGTCGCGGGCGTGCCGGTGGAAATCGCCATTTCGTCCGTGAGCCCGTCCACGGTTCGGATCGCGGTCTGTCCGCTCGAGAACGGGCGCACGCTCGAAGTCCCGGACGACGGGGCGCTGGTGGATGAGGGCCGGGGACGGCCGCTGGCGCAGCACCGGGCGCCGGACCGGTTCCAACCGGTGCGTGCGGGCAATCTCGTGGTCCGATTCAGCGAGGGTCCCCCGACGCTGCACGTGGAAACCGGCGCGGGCAAGCCGGTGCAAAAGCTGACGCTCGATGCCGCCGCGGGCGGGATGTCGTTTCCGGCCGGAAAGGGTCCTCTCCTCGGGCTGGGCCAGGGCGGGCCGCAGTTCGACCGACGGGGCTCCACCGACAGGATGCGCAGCGGGCAGGCCGGCTACCAGCTCGCCACGCACGGCGGCCGCGTGCCGATCCAGTGGCTCGTGGGCACCGAGGGCTGGGGGATGTACATCCACCAGCCGCTGGGCACCTTTGATTTCGTCGCCGCGGAGGCCAGGTTCATTCCTCCGGGCAACGGGCTGCCCCTCGATGTCTTCATCGTCGCTTCCCCTGACCCGGCGCAGATCATGCGGGAATATGCGCGGATCACGGGTCTGGCCGAACTGCCGGCGCTCTGGACGCTGGGTTACATGCAGTCGCACCGGACGCTGGCCGGGCCGGAGGAGGTCGCGGAGGTGGCGCGAAAACTGCGGGAGAAGAAACTGCCCTGCGACGCACTGATCTACCTGGGCACGGATTTCACCCCGTCGGGCTGGAACACGCGCAACGGGGAGTTCGCCTGGCGGGACGGCAATTTCCCGGATCCCAGGGCGGCGATCGATTCGCTCCACGCGCAGCACTTCAAGGTCGTGCTTCACATCGTGATCGAAGGGCGCAGGCTGACCGGGACCGTGCACGAGCCGTGCGATCCGCGGAACGCCGTTCCCAGCGGGCGGACGCCGGAGAACCAGTGGCCCGACGAGCGCAACGTGCCGTGCTACTGGCCGTACCACAAGCCGCTGTACGACATCGGGGTCGATGGTTGGTGGCCGGACCAGGGGGACGGCTATGACGCCCCTTCCCGCCTGAACCGGATACGCATGTACTGGGAAGGTTCCCAACTCTGGCGGCCCAACGAGCGCCCGTTCGCGCTGCACCGCAACGGCTACGCGGGCATGCAGCGTTACGGCGCGTACCTGTGGTCGGGGGACGTCCGCTCGCGCTGGGAGACGCTGAAAACGCACGTCCCGGTCGCCGTGAACACCGGCCTGTCGGGCATCCCTTACTGGGGCACCGACATCGGCGGATTCATCCCGACCGAGGAATACACGGGGGAGTTGCACGTGCGCTGGTTCCAGTTCGGCGCGTTCTGCCCCTCCTTCCGTGCCCACGGCCGCCACTGGCACCTGCGTCTCCCCTGGGGCTGGGACGGCGGGGATGGCGGGCCGATGGAGACCACGACCTTCAAGCCCGATCCCGCGGAGTTGAAAAACCCGCAGGTCGAGCCGATTCTGCGGAAGTACCTGGAGCTCCGCTACCGCCTGCTGCCCTACACCTACACGGCGGTGAAGGAATGCTGCGAAACAGGACTGCCGGTTATACGGGCCCTGTGGTTGCACTATTCCGATGATCCCCCGGCCGTCGCCCGCGGTGACCAGTATCTCTGGGGCCGCGATCTGCTCGTTTCGCCGGTGGTGGAACAGGGCGCGTCGAGCCGGCGGCTCTATCTGCCACGGGGGAGGTGGTTCGACTTCTGGACCGAGGAGTCCCTGGAAGGGGGGCGCGAAATCGAGCGGAAGGTGGATCTGGCGACGATGCCCCTGCACGTCCGTGGCGGGGCGATCCTGCCCCTCGGGCCGGTCCGCCAGTATGTGGACGAGCCCGTCGATGGCCCGACAACTCTCGTTGTGTATCCTGGGGCCGACGCTGCGGCCTCGATCTACGAGGACGACGGCAGGAGCTTCAACTACCGCAAGGGCGAGTGGATGCGCATCGAGCTGAGCTGGCGGGATGCGGATCGCCGGCTGTCATTGCGCCTGGCGCAGGGGAGCCGGATGCTGGCGCCGGCGCGGCGCGCGTTCGAGGTCCGCCTCGCCGGGGAGCAGTCCACGCGCAGCCTGGTCTTTGACGGACGTCCACTGGAAATCCGCTTGTAAAGCGAAGCTGTTCCGGCGCCTCCAGCTACCGCACGGGGATTGAAAAGATCGTGGCTGTGACTGGTGCGACCTCCAGCGTATCCCTAATACCGCTCACGGCCTTCTCGCTGAACCGGACCAGGGGATCCTTTCCCGGATCGTTATAGGCCATGTCGTCCGGGCCCGCAAGAATCCACGCCTTTCCCTGCGATGCCAGTTGTGTCCCCTCGACTTTGAACGAGAGCCGGTGTGTTTCGAACGTGGGATTGATAATGGATATTGTCAGAGCCTTCCGGTCCGCCGTCCATGTTGCGGCGACGTCCAGAGGTTCGGGTGCGCCGGCAACCTCAACCGGGATAGTGCCGAAGTGGCGGCGGTACATCACCAGGGCCTCGCCGGTCGAATCCAGCACGGCCGCAGTCTTGCTGGTTTTGATCGCGCCGATGACGTTGACCGTCTGGGCATAGGAGGCCAGAGCTATGACATCCGTGTTGCGGCTGAACTCGTTGAAGCCGCCGGCAATGCCCAGCGCGTCGCGCAGAAAATAGCGCGTGCCGAGTTCGCCGAAGACGTGCGGTCCGTACCAGTAGTTCCACTCGTCGAGGGCGACGCGGATGTCCCTGCCCTGGATCTGTGGAATTGTCCGGAGGTAGTCGCGGTGGGCCTCCGAGATCTGGCGGATGGCGTCGCCGATCTGGCGGACGTGCGTCATCAGGCCGCCGCCGTGCCAGTCCTGCCTATAGAAGTGCTTGCTGTTGAGGTGGATGTATTCGGCGCAGTGCGAGAGGAGCTGGCGGTCCCAGTCGCTGCTCGGCCGCGTGGCCTCGCCCGAGGCGACCAGGATGATCGTCGGGTCAATCTTAAGCAGAGCCTTGGCAAACGCGTTGTGCCGCTTGACGAATTCCTCGATCGGGACGTTGCCCAGCTGCCAGCTGCCGGACATCTCGTTGCCCACGGCCCAGTATTTGCAGTGAAACGGCTCGGGGTGGCCGTTCTGCGCCCGGAGGCGCCCCATCGGGGTGTCGGCGGCGCCGTTGACGTATTGCAGCTGCTCGACGGCCATTTCGGCGCTACCCAGGCCGGCATTGACCGCTATGAAGGGCTGCGCGTTCACCTCCCGGAGAAAATCGAAGAACTCGTGGATGCCGAAATCGTTGTGCTCTATGCCGGTCCACGCGGGATTCTTGCGCGGCGGGCGCCGGTCGCGGCCGCCGATGCCGTCTTTCCAGTTGTATCCGCTGACGAAATTCCCCCCCGGCCAGCGGTACATGGGGGAGTCGAGCTGCCTGAGCAGCGCCAGAGTGTCGCGCCGCATGCCGCGCACGTTGTCGGCGGGCATGAGCGATGCGGCGCCGATGCGGAAGGTGCCCCTGCCCCGGCCGACAATGTCGAATGAGGCGTCATCGGTCGAAACAGGGGCCTTGAACGCGAGGGGGTGTTTGCCGTAGTCGGCGGAGAGTTTTTCGATCCTGATCGTCTGCCGGTCGCCGGGCGCGGCGCCCCAGACGAGGCTCACTTCCACCGGAGCCGCGGACTCCGCGCCGGACAGGATCACGTAGCCATCATAGCCCCGGCCGGCCACGAGCGCGAGGCCCGGCTGGGTGATGCCGTTGGGCGCCGCGCCTTCGCCGAGATCCACCTGCGGAGAGTGTTCGCCGACGAATGCGTGGTCCTTGAGCATGGTGATGCCTGCCGGTATGCCGACGGGCTTCCAGGGTGAAGGAACGAACACCTTGTCCCGGCGAGTTTCGCCTACCGCCGAATAAAACTTCCTGTCCTCCAGCATCTCGGCCCAGATCCCGCCGTAGATGCAGCGCCCCAGGTGCTCGATGAACTGGCCATAGATGAGGTCGGACATGGGCTCGCGCGTTGCAGCGGCATTGATCGTCACCTGCGGCCTGAGTTCGCGCGTCGCAAGCAGTTCGAGGCTCAGGTCGTCGAACCAGGCCTTGCCGGAAGGCGCGGCAGGATCGGCGCTCCGGCCGCGGGTTCCGCGGCTTCCCAGCACTGCGGCGACGATCGTACTGTCCTGGCCTTCCGTGTCGAAGGTGATTTCCACCCGGTTCCAGTCTGTGGTTCCGCCGAGTCTCTGTGCGGGCGATGTCACTCGGACGCCCCGCAGCTCAAGCGTGGCGCCGCGCTCGCTCTCGACAGGGACCTCCTGAGTCTTGATCCAGCCGGTCAGTCGATAGGTCGAGTACGGCCTGAGGAGCGTTTTGTTGGTCCACGCGACGCCGTTTGCGGAGATCATCAGGCTATGTGTGCCCGCGTGCGCAGTGGCGGAATCGATCTGCGCATTCACAGGCATGTTGGGGCGCGGCGCCGGCTCCATGGCCCAGTGTGCGGGCCGTCCGTTTGCGTCAAGAATCTCTGCCGACGGATTGACGATTGCTCCCACTGGCTGCCTCGGCCCAGGAATTGCAGCTCCATGGCTGATAGCCGCTGCTGCAAGCACAACCGCAATCATGAATCTCTTGGTATTCATGTTTTTGTCTCCTCAAATCGATCCATCCAGCGTGCCTTTCACTTCCACCCATTTCGATTCTGCTTTTCTCTTGTTCGGGACCCATCAGAGCTGGTTTGGTAGCACATCATCAGGAAGTCTTTCAACGCAAAACACATTTAGCTGAGAATCGCTCCCCACAGCGGCCAATTGAACGTTCGCCGGCTTTCCGCAAGCGATGGAACGCCTAAGTGATTTAAACGTAATTAGATATACGCCGCTTATCCTGTGGCGAAAAAAACGTCAACCAAACTCAAAAAATAGAGACATATTTAATAAAGTGTGCTAAATATCTTCACCATAGTCCATGATGCGAACCGTCACGAGGCTCGATTGCCTTATGGTCGGAGGTATTTTTTGTGCGCTATAGAGGAACCGGCAGCTCCAGAACGGGATAACGCTGCGACTCGTTGTCGCTCTTATTGTGATGACCTCGGCGTGGATTCGCGCGCAGCGCGGCGCCGCGATCCTGTCGGTCACTCGGTGTAGCGGCGGCTGCCACGGCGGCAGCCAATTTCACGAACCGACTTGCGGACGGTTCGATCGCACGAATTGTCAATCTGTCAGGAGGGATCAACCTTAACCAAAGGGACAACGCATCGAGCCCAGCCTGCCTGGGACCCTGGCTGCATTTGTCCAAGGAGATTTTATGTGGCGACAATCTACTATGAAAGCGCTGCTATGTTTGGCAGTCGTCCTCTCCGTGTTGGGGACGAGTCCGCCTGCGTCGGGGCAGCACATCCAAGGCCGCATCAGCATTACCGTGCTTGACCCGCAGAAAGCCGTCGTACCGGGCGCCAATCTCGAACTCATAGATCTGACGACCAACGATACGCGGACGGCTGAAACGCAGAGCGGCGGCACCTACAGCTTTGTCAACCTGAATCCCGGCAAGTACAGGCTGACGATTTCCCAGGAGGGATTTCAGAAGGCGATTTACGAGGTCGTGGTGGCGGCGACCAAATCCACCGACATCGAGGTCAACCTGCAGCTTGCCGGATCGACGGAAGTCATCCAGGTAGAGGCCGCGGCGCCGGTCATCGAGACCACCCAATCCGCCGTCGGCACCGTCATCGACCTCAAGCATATCGAAAGCCTGCCTCTGATGGGCCGCAACATCAGGGCGCTGGCGCAACTGTCGCCTGGGTATACCGGCACGAGCACATCGGGGACCTGGCACGGGCTGCCCACGATAGCCCAGAGCAGCAACATCGACGGGGTCCAGCAGGGACCGACGCGCATGAAGTACACCGGCATGCCGCAATCGGTTCACGCCCGCCTGGAGAACATTGCCGAAATGAGCGTGCAGACCGACCAGCTCGACATGAACCAGGGGTTCGGCCAGGGCGCCATGCAGATCAACTTCATCACGCGCCGCGGCAGCAACGAGTTCCATGGCAGCCTCTTTCACAACCTCAGGAACGACAACCTGAACGCCAACAGCTGGCGCAACAACATGCTCGGCGTCAAGCGGGCGGAGTTCAAGCTGAACGATTTCGGGGGGAACATCGGTGGTCCGATTTTCCATGACAAGCTGTTCTTTTTCTTCAGCCTGGCCACGGCGCGGCAGCCGGGGGCCAGCACGAGAAGCAGCACACTCCTCACTTCGGGTGCGCAAGCGGGCAACTATACTTATGTCGGCACCGACGGGCAGACTCGCACGATCAACGTCCTGCAGGCGGCGCGGAGCTTTGACGCCTCGCTGCCCAACACCGTCAACAGCGTTATCGGCGGCCAGATGAGCCGAATCAACCAGGCGGTCAAGGATGGCATAGTGTCCACCACCACCAACTTGAACGTCAATTCCGTCACCTGGTTGTCGTCCAACCCGGAAACCTGGTATTTTCCAACCTTCCGCGTTGACTATACCCCACAGCAGAAGCTGCGCATGAATCTGTCGTTCAACCGGACCTGGCGCAACCTGCCGACGGCAAACAGCCCCTACTTCCCCGGAGATGAGTTCACCAAGTGGGTCGGCGGCAACAAATTCGACGGTTTCACGGGGTCCTTCGGCCTCGACTGGACGGTCTCGCCCAGGCTGCTCAACGCTTTCCGGTTCGGGTACCTGTACAACGCCAGCTTCTTCGGCTATAACGCTACCCGCGAGTACTTCAACAATCCCGTGGTCATCTGGTTCCCCCTGGTGACCACGCCGCAGAACTACTATCGGCCCGTCACCTCGTCCTACCCGGTGTTCAACATCTCGGACACGCTCACCTGGCAGAAGGGAAAACACACGTTCAACGTCGGGTTCACTTTCTACCGTGAGTATGACCGTTACTGGAACCCGCCCGAGGGCATTGCCGAGATTTCGCTCGGCCTGGCGGAGGGCGACGCGGCGCTGAGCGCCCTGACCAATGCCGGCGCCTACCAACCGCTGCCCCTGGCCTCCACCTCCCAGCAGGCCGAGGCGCGCAGCCTCTACGCGCTCCTGACCGGACGCATTTCCAATGTCTTCGGGCGCTATGCCTACGATCCCAAGACCGACTCGTACAAGAAAGGCGTGTCCTCCTACAACCTGGCCGAGCTTTCCAAGGCCTTGGGCTTGTTCTTCCAGGACTCCTGGCGTTATCGTCCGGACCTGACGATTAACTACGGCTTGCGCTGGGACCTCACAGGAGCGAACGTCGATCTCACCGGGGCTTATCACAACCTGGACGAATCCTCGCTCTACGGCCCGAGCGGTCAAGGCAACCTGTTCAAGCCGGGAACGCTGGGCGGCAACATGAATCCGACGTTCCAGGCGCGCGGGAACGCCTACAACGCCTGGAAGGTCAGCCCCCAGCCGTCCATGGGAATCGCCTGGAATCCGCGGTTCCAGGACGGGATTCTGAAGAAACTGGTGGGTGAGGACACGGTCATCCGCGCGGGCTTTTCGCTCCGCAAGTTCACCGTCCCCTACCAGTACTACTGGAACAACGCCTCCGCCTACGGCTCCTTCTTCTACCAGTTCTTCAACCTGACGGCCGGCGGAACCGGCCTGGGCCGATTCACTCCCGGCAGCCTGGCACTGGGTCAGACATTGCCGGAATACAGCCTTTCGCCCACGGCCTGGTCCACTTCCTCTCCGATGTCGAGGGTGAGCACGTTCATCGGCGGCGGGCCGCCGGCAACCGGTTTTGAAAACAAAATCGGGCAGCCCTACACCATGAGCTGGACGCTCGGCATCCAGCGCAAGCTGGGCGCAACGCGCGCCCTGGAAATCCGCTACAACGGCAGCCGCACCCTGAAGCAGTGGATCGCGATGGACCTGAACGAGGTGAACGTGTTCGAGAACGGGTTCCTCCAGGAATTCGTTGCCGCCCAGAAGAACCTGGCCATCAACGGCGGCAGCTCGTTTGCGAACCTCAACCCCGCTGCAGGCACGGTCGCGCTGCCCATTTTGACGACTGCCTTCACCGGAAGCCCCGCCGGATCCCAGACCAACTCGAACTTCAGGGGCAGCACCTTCATCACCCAGCTCAATACCGGGCAGGTGGGCGCCATGGCCCTGTTGCTCGCCAGAGGGGTGAGCGCGGCGGCCGGCGGGCCTTACTTCTGCAACCTGGTGGGCGCCTCGTTCGCGCCCTGCGCGGCCAACGCCGGATATACGGGAGGACCGAACGGTCCCGGCGGCGGCTATCCCATCAATTTCTTCGTCGCGAACCCGTACGCGATCCGGGGGCCGGGCGACGGCATCGGCGCCAGCATGATGACCGACGCCGGTTTCTCCAACTATAACGCCCTGCAGATCGAGTTCCGCCAGCGGCTGTGGTACGGCGTGCAGTTCAACACCAACTACACGTGGAGCCACACGCTCGGCGTGGCTTCGCCGGACGACTGGACGGCCGGGTATATCGGCTACACGCTGCGCAACCTGAAGCACAGCTACGGGCCCACCCGGTTCGACCAGCGTCACGTGTTCAACTTCTCCGGGACCTACGACCTGCCTTTCGGGCGCGGCATGAAGTGGTTGAACCGGGATGGCGTACTCGGAAAGGCCGCCGGAGGCTGGACGGTCGGCGTGATTTCCAACTACCGGACGGGCTTCCCCTTCCGCGTGCTCGGCGGTTACAGCACGTTCAACACCAGCGCCGACGGCGGGGTGGTTCTGAACGGAATCACGGGAAATGACCTCCAGAAGGCCGTGGGAGTGTACAAGGACACGGGCCAGAACTTTGTCACGCTCATCGATCCCAAGTACCGGACGCTGGGCGTGGGCGCCAACACCAACTTCATCACGGCCAACACCACGCCGGGTGTGTTTGCGACGCCGCTGTGGCTCTCCGGTCCGAAGGGTTTCTACATGGACATCGGCATCACCAAGGAGATGACGATTACCGAACAGTGGAGATTCACGTTCCAGACCCACTTCCTGAACGCGTTCAACCACCCAGTATTCGGGCATGGCACAGTTCCGATCGGCGGCAACGTCCGCTCTTCCGGCTGGGGCACTGCCACCAGCCAGTCGAACTCGCCGCGTGTGATTGAATTCCGACTGAAGCTTTCCTTCTAGGAAAATCCTGCACAGGGGGAGCTGGACCAGGCTATGGAAACCGGTCCAGCTCCCGCATCACCTGATCCCTACGATTGATGAATCGGGAAGCGGCAAGCATCCCGGGATGCGCAGAAGCGAGGACAGACGCGAAAAAGAGCCCTTTCCGCGTTGTTCCGCTGCTAAAGTATTTGGATAGAACACATGCGGTGATACCAAGGCCGTGTGCGCACCCTCAAGAAGATGTCAAAAAACCTAAAGACATATTTAATAAAGCGTGCTAAATATCGACGCCATCATAGGTATTGGGCAGGCAGGAAGGCCGGCCATGCGCCATCTGCCCCCTGTTCTCTCCCCTTCGCGCCCCTTCTCTCACCCGTTTCCTCTTGCACTCCCGAATAGAATTGCTTATATGTCGGGTTGGGCCGGACGCGTTATGCTACACCGGTAGCCCGGTGTCGGGCCCCTCATCCAAGGTGGACGTAAAGATGAAGAGTCGTGGCACGAGCTGCACGCTGGTCGTGCTGGCTTTCCTGATGCTGGGGTTCGTAGGCGCTCGGGAGGCGGCGGCCGACCCGCCCAAGCTGGTCGTGCTGCTGGTCGTGGACCAGATGCGCGGCGACTATGTCGCGCGGTACGGGCACCAGTGGACGAAGGGCCTGCACCGCCTGGTGTCGCAGGGAGCCTGGTTCAGCCGGGCCGGCTACCCGTACGCGAACACCGTCACCTGCACGGGGCACGCCACGATTTCGACCGGCACGTTCCCGGCCACCCACGGCATTACCGGCAATTCGTGGTTCGACAGCGCCGAGTGGCGCAGCGTCGCGTGCAGCGACGTGCCTGGCGTGACGTCGATCAGCTACGGGCGGCCCGTGACCGGCGCGAACGGCCCGCAGCACCTGCGGGCATCGACGCTAGCCGACGAATTGAGAGGCCAGTTGCCCGGCCCGACGCGCGTCGTGACGATGTCGGTGAAGGCCCGGTCGGCCGTGATGCTCGCCGGCCGTCGAGCCGAAGCCGTCACCTGGTTCAGCCCGACGGCCAAGGGGCTCGTCACCTCGTCGCACTACACGAAGGGCACCGTACCCTTCGTCGAGGCGTTCGGCCGGGCGAACCCGATCGACCGCGACCTGTCCACGCCCTGGACGAGGGCCCTGCCCGTGGAACGGTACCTGTTCACCGATGATGGCGTTGGCGAGGCGCCGCCGGCGTTCTGGACGCGGACCTTTCCGCACGCCTTCGGCGATGCCTCGGCGCCCGAGGCCTGGGCGGCCTGGGAAAGCAGCCCCCGCTCGGATGCGTACCTGGGACGCCTGGCCGCCAGCGCCGTCGAAGCCCTGAAGCTGGGACAGGGCGCGGGCACCGACTTCCTCGGCGTGAGCTTCTCGGCACTCGATCTGGTGGGACATGACTTCGGGCCCCAGAGTCACGAGGTGCAGGACGTGCTGGTTCGCCTCGACGAGACCGTCGGCGCGCTGCTCGAGGTCCTCGACCGCCTCGTCGGGCCGGATGCGTATGTCGTCGGGTTCAGCTCGGACCACGGCGTAGCGGCCATCCCGGAGCGTCTCGCCGCCGACGGCCTCGATGCCGGCCGCGTGCCGTCCGACACGATCGTGAAGGCCGCCCAACAGGCCTTGCAGGCGACGCTGGGGCCGGGCACGTATCGCGTCCGTCTGCACGGGGCTGACCTTGTCGTCGAGCCGGCGGTGAGCGATGCCTTGCGGGCGAAGCCCGAGGCGGCGGCAGCGGTCGTGCGGGCCCTGCGTGCGCTGCCGGCTGTGGGCGTGGCGTACCACGCCGCGGAGCTGGCCCAGGCCGCGGCCGCCGGCGACCGCGACGCCCGGGCCGCGTGGCTCGGTTACCACCCGGGCCGCAGCGGAGACTTCGTGGTCTACCCCCGGCCGCACTGGCTCTACGTGTACGGCGACGGCATCCTCGCGCCCGGCGAGGGCACGTCGCACGGTCTGCCATACACCTACGACCAGCACGTGCCGGTGATCCTCTTTGGCGCCGGCGTGCGCCCCGGCGAGTACCGGCGTCCCGCGACGCCGGCCGACCTCGCGCCCACGCTGGCGGCTCTGTGCGGCATCGCTCTGCCGCGCCCGGATGGCGAAGTACTGGTCGACGCGTTGCTCCCCGCCGGACCGGCCCGTTCGGTCCGCTGATGCCATGCCGTAACGGAAAGACCGCGCGCCCGGAGCAAGTCATCGGCATCGCCCTACCAGGAATCCGCACCTGTGCAAAAAAAGGAAAAGACCTGGATCGAAATCGAGCTTGTTGATGAAGGGGGAAAGCCGTATTCGCGCGAGAGGTATTGCGTCCGGCTGCCCGACGGTACCCGGCGCGAAGGCCAGCTGAACGCGCAGGGCAAGGCCCGGATCGAGGACATCGATCCTGGAAGCTGTGTGGTGAGCTTTCCCGATCTTGCCGACATCGAGGGGAAGGTCGCCTAGTCATCGTTTCATGTCGCTGCGCCCCTCCCGGGGCGAATCGCCGGGCAGCAGCATAACCTTCTCAAAAAGCAAATGAATGTGGCGGATCTGCCGGGGCGGGACCTCTGCCGCATTTGGTGCGCGCCCCGGGGGGCGCGGAGAAGATAGCCGGGGGCAAGCCGCGCAGCGGCGCGGCCCCCGGAAAGCCCGGCATAAAGAGAGGCGCCCTGGAGGGGCGCAACAGAAAAACGGGGAGAGGAACACGGCGGAACCGTGTTCCTCTCCCCTTGGGGGAGGAGGGTGACTAGAAGTTGATCCGCGCGACGAACTGAATCAGCCGTCCGCCCGGATCCTGGGTCTGGTTGCGATCCTGGTAGGCCGAGGTCACCTGCCCGCAGGTCTGGGCGCTGGTGGTGCAGGTCGTGCCATAGAAGTTGACGAAATTGAAGGCGTTCAGGAATTCACCGCGGAATTCGAAATTCGCCTTCTCGGTGATCGCGATCCGCTTGACGAGGCTCAGGTCGTACCGGGTGAACCTCGGGCCGCGGATGTAGGTGTTGAGCGGAGCGCAGTCGCCGCTTACGACCTGGATGCAGCCGTTGAGGCCGGCGGGCGCGATGTATCGCCCTTCGGGCACGCCGAAGGCCGAGCTGTAGCCGGTCGTGGTGGTCGCGCTCACGTTGAAGGCCTTGATCGTGTTGTCGATGATGTCCTGCGGATAGTAGTAGGCTACCTTGGTGGCGTCGTTGAAGCGCACGCCGACCGATTGCTGCAGCTCCTGCAGCGTCATGCCGACGAGCTGGACGTTGCCGAGGTTGATCAGGTTGCCGCTCTGCATCCGGCCGGTGCCGTGGAACTCCCAGCCGTCGATTAGCTTGCCGAGGATGCCGTCGAAGCTGTTGAACAGCGCCTTGCCTCTGCCGAACGGCAGGTCCCACACCCAGTTGATCTTGAAGGCGTGGGGCAGGGTGGAGCCGACCTGTTTGGCCCTGGGCACGCGCCACGAGATCTGCTGGGAGTTGAGGCTCTTGGCGAAGGTGTAGTTTGCCTGTACCAGCAGTCCCCTGGCCATGCGCCGGCGAACGTCCACCTGCATCGAATCGTACCAGTTCTGGCCGCCGTTGGAATAGATCCATGCACCGCCGTTCAAAACGTCCGGGTTGAGGACGAAGAAGTTGGCCGGCAACCCAGCGTTCAAAGCGTTCGTGCGCTGCGTAGCGGAACCCTGGAGGCTGCTGGCGAAGGAGCTGGGTCCGGGGCTGTGCAGGGCCAGCTGGTTGACATAGGTCGTGCTGGTGAAGTTGCCGGAGGTGTACCGGGCCGAGTCGCTCGCCTGCGAGGCCGGAACACCGCTGAAGTAGGCCAGCGTGATCGGCAGCGGGTGCGTGCCGGTGTTTGGCCCGGAGTAGCGGAAGGTGTTCCCGCGGCCGGCCGCCCGGTTTGCCTGAAGGTTGGCCATGGCGAGCTTGAACTCATCCAGGAAGCCGTTCTCGACGACGTTGATCTCGTTGAGGTTGCGCTGGTACCAGACTTGCAGGTTCCGGTTGGCCACGTAGCGCACCTCCACCACGATATCCTTGGTGATCTCGCGCTGGATGCCGAAAGACCAGGAGATCGTGTAGGGAGTGCGGATCCCGCGGTCGAAGGCGTTCGCGGAGTTGCTGACCGTCGGGATGAGCGGGTACACCGGTTCCTTCATGAAGTCCGGCGGTCCCAGCCGGCTCTTGTCGCGGAAGAGCACCGGCAGGGTTTCGTTCCCGGTGATCAGGTTGCCGAGCGACATGTTGCGGGTGGCCGTGATCGTGGATCCCGGGTTCGAGCCCCAGATGCTGTTGTACTCGGCCATGCCGTAGCGGTTGTAGGCGACGGAGACTCCTCCGCGGATCGCCGTCTGCCCGCCGCCGCCGATGAGCTTCCCGAGCAGCCCGTCCGAAGCCTTGGGGCTCCAGGCGAAGCCCAGGCTCGGCGCAAAGGCCTTGTAGTCGATGTCATAGCCGTGGGTGCCCTTCTTCATTGCGTAATAGACAGTCGGCACGCCGCCCGTGGCTCCGGGTTTGAAGATGTTGCCCCAGCCCGAGGGCCCCCAGACTTCTTCGGGATTCTGAAACGTGAAGACGTCGCTGAGCGGCGTCCAGGGGAGCTGCACCTCCCAGCGCAGGCCGCCGGTGAGCGTCAGGCCCGGGCGCACGCGCCAGGAATCCTGCACGAACATCCCGATCTCCCGCTGCCGCGCGCGACGGACCAGCTGGCCCTGGTAGGCGTACTTGAGGGTCTTCTCGTCCAGGACGGCGGAGCCGCCGATCGCCGTGACACGCCCCGTCAGCACGCCGTAGATGTTGCGCGCATCCGTCAGCTGGCTGCTGGAGGCGCCGGGGAAGTTGACCGGACCGTTCGTGGTGTTGAACATGGAGGCCGCGGGATCGAAGGTCGTGTCCACGCCGAAGGTGATCGAGGGCACGACGGTCTGGGACCATGTCCAGGAACCGATATTGGTGAACGAAAAGCCGAAGCTGAGGCTGTGGGAGCCCTTTGTCCAGGTCACGGTGTCCTCGAATGAACTCACCGGGGTGTTGCGGCGGCTGGGGCTCGTGCTCACGTGGGCGTTGCTGATGCCCGCGGCGCTGATGCCGAGCGAGAAGCCGTCCATGTTGGCCAGCGAGCCCGTGAAGTTCGCCTGCTCGACGCCCATGCTGAAGAGCGTCGTTCCGCCGACGAATCCCACGCGCGCCTCGTTGACGAGCCGCGGCGTGAGCGTCGAGCGCCACGTGATGGAGGTAGCGTGGCGGTTCGATCCCTGCATGCCGAAGTTGGGAAATCCCGGGAAGGCCGGGTCGACGCTGTTGAGCATGTCCACGCTGGGGACGTACTGCGAGTAGTTCCAGCTCAGCTCCAGGCGGTGCTTCGGCGTCACGTTGACGTCGAACCGCACCGTCGGGAACTTGCGGATGCCGACGCCGCTGTTCACGAAGTCGAGATACTGGTAACTCGGATTGGAGTGGGCGTTGATCGTGCCGCCCGAGGTCGACTTGCGGATGTCGGCCAGCAGTTTCTGGACGGTCGGGTCCATCGTGGGCGTCTGCCCCTTGGCGGCGGCCAGCGTCAGCATGTTCACTTCGCGGACCGCACCGCTGACGGTGTAGCGGAAGATTCCCTGCTCCACCGCGGGATCCAGGATTGTCCGCCTGCGCCCCTGCTGGGCCGGGAGGCGGAATTCCTCGTAGTTGACGAAAAAGAAGGCCCGGTCGCGCCCGTTGAACAGGCCCGGGATCCAGATGGGCCCGCCCACGCGGCCGCCGAACTGGTTCAGCAGCACGCGGTCGCGCGGCGCCTTGCACTTGTCGGGCTCGTTCTGCAGCTGCTCGTTAGTGCACACCGCTCCCGTGGGCTTGTAAACCGCCGCCCGGTCCCTGTTGTTGAACCAGTAGTTGGCGTTCAGGGACGGGTTGCGGTGGTACTCGTAGAGGCTGCCGTGCAGCTCGTTGTTGCCCGAGCGGGTGACGAACTTGATCTGGACCGCACCGTGGCCGGCGGATTCCGCCCCGGGAGTGGCTGTCGAGACGGTCACCTCCTCGATCGCGTCCAGGCGCGGGCTGATGTAGCTGAAGAACCCGTCGCCCGTCTTGTTGTAGTTGTCCTGCGTGTTGATCCCGTCGATCGTGATGTTGATCGTCGTGTTGGGCAGGCCGTTGATCGTGGAGCCGCGCGCGCCGCCGGTGGTGTTCACGCCCGGAAGGAAGACCAGGAAGTCCATGGCGTTGCGCGTGGCCAGCGGCAGACGTGACATCTGGTTGACCGCCATGGTGGTGGATATGGTGGCCGACTGCGACTGCACGATCTGCGCGGCGTCCTGCACGATGACCGTCTCGCTGATGCTCCCGACTTCCAGCACCGCGCGGACGTTGGCCGGCTGGCCGGCGTGGATCCGGACATCGTCAAGGACAGCGGTTTTGAAGCCTTGCAGCACAACGGTCACGGTGTAGGTGCTGGCTCCCAGTGCCGGGATGGAAAACGTCCCGTTGTCGGCCGTGATGGCCGTGTACTCTGTGGCCGTGGCCTTGTCCTTGACCGTGATGGTTGCGCCCGGGATCACACCGCCGGACTGGTCGACAACCACCCCGGAAAGGCTGGTCGTCGGGCCCTGCGCATGAAGCGGCGGGCCGAGCGCGGCCGCCAGGAAGATCGCGGCAACGAAAATTGTCAAACTCCGATTCATTCAACACCTCCAAAGAAACAGAATGGTGGGATCTGGGTCCGTCGAGGGGCGGACCCGTTTATCAGTGGCTTCGCAAACTGGAATTGAGGAGTGCCAGTCTTCAAACTGCAACTCCGGCAGGAGTTATGGTGACGGAAGGCGTTTCCGCAGCGGCAGATGACCAATCACCCGTTCAACCACCAACGCTGCTAAGTTAAAGCCTACTAATAAAATAAGGATAAGGTACGCCGACGTTATCACTCGCTGAAAACCGCGTCAAGCGGAAAAATTTACATTTTTTTGACGAAACACCGGATCCTAATCTTCGTGCATATTTAGAGGGCTTGCGAGCGCGCGCCATCGGCACGGAGGGCGCGCTGAGGAGGCGGATCAATTTGCCCGCGCACCCGCTCGCGAAAGGTTCAAAAAGACGCCGGACCATGCCGGCAAGTCGTTTGCTCGGGAAGCGGATTGCAGAGGAGAAGGCCGTGAAGAAAATCGCCGTGCTTTTGCTGCTTTTGCTGCCGATTCCGCTGGTAGTGGCGCAGAAAAAATACAAGCCGTGGACCACCTGGAGCGAGAAGGATGCGCAAAAAATCCTGGATGACTCGCCCTGGGGCCAGACCCAGATCGACACCGACCTGTCGGAGATGTTTTACTCGCCCACCAGCCAATCGGGCGGCGGGGGCGGGGCAATGGGCGGCAGGGGAGGCGCGGCGCCTTCGACGTCCACCACGGGTTCCGGTACGGACGAGGGGCGGGATACCCGCGGCGCCTACAACAGGGCCGTGGCGCTTAACCTGAGGATCCGCTTTCTCACCGCGCTCCCCATCCGGCAGGCGTTCGCGCGCACCATTCTGCTCAGGCAGCAGAGCCCCTCCGCCGGGCTCGAAAAGCAGTTGATGGAGTTCGTGGAGCGCGACTTCGGCGACTGGATCGTGGTGGCGGTGAACTATGATTCGACCGACCAGCGGCTGTCGGGCCCCGCGCTGCAGATGTTCGGGAGCGCCACTTCGGGGACGCTCAAAAACGCCACTTATCTGGAAACCAAGGACGGGAGGCGCAATTTCCTGGCCGACTACCAGCCGCCCTCGAACGACGGGCTGGGGGCCAAGTTCTTCTTTGCGCGCACGGTGGAGGGCGAATCCTTCATCAGGGCGAACAGCGGTGACGTGCGCTTCTATTCCGAGGTCGGCAAGAAGCTGAAACTGAACATGCGCTTCAAGATCGCCGACTTCATGTACGACGGCGCCCTCCAGTTCTAGTCTGGCGCCCTCGGTGCGAGAAGGTTCCCGGACAGTTACACGGAGTTTCACGGAGTAGCACAGAGAGCACGGAGAAAAACACGACGTCTCCCGCCCCCTGCGGCGGGAGACGTCGCAAATGCCTCGCTGGGCTTTTCTCCGTGAACCTCCGTGCTTCTCCGCGGCCCTCCGTGTAATGCTTTTTTGTTTCGCACCCAAGCGTCAGGGGATGCGGGCGTCGGCATCGGCGCGGGCCCAGGCGGTCCGAAACGCTTTCTCCTCCGTCTCCGCCTCGGCCGTCCGGCCCGCTTTTTTCAGCAGACCCGCCAGGTGAAACCGAGCGAAGGCGAAGCCGGAGTTGTAGGACAGCGCGTCGCGGTAGGCCGCTTCCGCCTGCTGCGGCCGGCCCAGGCGCTCGAACAGGCGGCCGACGCTGTCCATGAAGAACGCCCGGTCGTAGGGCGTGCTCCAGTAGCCGAGCTTGTCCTTTACCCACACCAGGTCGTTGACCGCCGCGACGGAGGCTGCTTCGTTTCCATTCAAGGCCTGAAGCCAGGCCAGCAGGTGCAGCCAGTACTTGTAGGCCGGCTTGTAGTTTGTGGCCGTGATCGAGTTCGCGTCGAGCATCCGCCTCAGGCCGGAAAGGGCGCCGGTGGCCCCCTGTAGGTTGCCCCGGGCGAGCTCGATCATTCCCTGGAGCCAGATCAGCTCGTCGTTGGGCGCGTCGCTCTTTCCGTTCTGCATCAGCGCCAGCCCCTGCCTGCAGGACTTTGCGGCCTGCTCGAAGTCTCCCGTCTGCAAGTGCAGAAACGCGCGGACCGCCAGGTAGCGTGCCTGTTCGATTTCGTCCTCTGCCTTTTCCAGGAGCTCGCCCAGGCCCTCGCGGGCCGCCCGGTAGCGCCCGCCGAATATGTCGATGAAGATGAGACTCCGCCCGGCGTAATAGAGGCGCGGGTCCGCGGCGACGGCCTTGGCCTTCCACGCGGCGGCCTGGGCATACTCGCCCGCGCTCATGTAGGCGTCGCCGAGGCTGTCGAAGGCGTTGGGCGATCGGTCGATTTCGAAGTATCGCCCTAGGGCGCGCAGGGCCTGGTCGTGCTCCCCCTTCCAGGAGTAGCAGTAGCCCAGGTGGTTGTAGGCCAGCGCGTAGCCGGGGTCGAGACTCAGCGCCTCGAGGTATTTGGCGATGGCCGCGTCGACGTCGGCGGTGTGGAAATACGACTCCGCCAGTTCGTAGACGTACTCCTTTCTGTAGGGCCGCATGCCGATCAGCTTCTCCAGGTGTGCCCTTTCCTCGAAGGTCTGCCCGGAGACTCGCGCCAGCAGAGCGTCGAGGCGGAGTTCGTCGGTGGCCGTCAGCGAGCCCGCCTGCTCCCGGGCGGCGAGGATCTCCCAGCGCGCGGCATTCCACTGGTTCTGGAAAACCCGGACTTCCGCCAGCAGCAGCCGCGCCAGGGCGAACGTGGGATCGATCTCGAGCGTGGCTTGAAGTTCGTGTTCCGCCATCCCCATGTCGAGGTGGCTCCACGCGCGCGCGCCGCGCCAGTAATGGCGCAGCGCGTCCAGGTTGTGCGTGAGGAGCCTCACGGCGGGCCTGTAACCCGAGGATTCCGCTGCATACCGCGCCGCCAGGGGGGCATCGTAGGCGCGCAGGAGGCTGAATCCCAGTTCATCCAGGCCCTTGGTGACGAGCTGGTCCACGCCCCAATAGCGGTGGGTGAATCTGTCGGAACGGCCGCGCTGGGTCAGGGCGACGCGCAGTTCCAGGGCGCCCATGGACGGAACGACGTCCGCGGTGACGAAAACCGCGGGCTGGTGGGTGGTCCCGGCGCCGCGCCGCAGGAACCTTCCGAGCAGGCCCGAACCCGTTTTGCCGCCGCCCTTGAGGTTCCTCTCGAGGTTGAGCGCAAGCTGGAATTCCGCTTCGTCGTAGACGGCAATCTCCGGGAACTGCGACAGCACCCTCTTGAGGGCGAACTCCGCCAGCCCGGGGCCAAGCGAGTCGGCTTCGGAGCGGAACGGCCCGACCACGATGCATGGATAGTAGACCGAACCCATCGAGAAATAGACGACGCCCGCGCTCACCGCCAGCAGCGCCGCCCCGGTCCAGAGGGCAGCCCGCAGCGGCCGCGATAGCGAAGATGCCGCCCGCTTCGGCGGCTGTGTGCCTTGCGCGGAGGCTTGCGGTTCCTTGCCGGCAGGTGCGCCCTCCCTCGGGATTTCCTCCCGGGCCGGGCCGTCCGCGCCCAGGCCGCGCTTGATGCGCGCCAGGTCTTCCTGCAGCGCGGAAGCGTCCGCGTAACGCTCAGCAGGATCGCGGGCGAGGGCTTTCAGGATTGCCTCCTGCAGCGCCTCCGGCACGGCGGGATTCCAGACCCTGGGGGGCATGGGCGGGCGGTTGAGGATTGCGTCGAATATCGCCCAGGCGGTCGGACCCTCGAAGGGCGGCCTGCCGGCAGCCATCTGATACAGCACCGCCCCGAAGGAGAAGATGTCGCTCGCCGGTCCCGTCTCCTCGCCGCGTACCTGCTCGGGCGCCATGTAGGCGACGGTCCCGATCGGCAAGCCGGGAGAGGACAAATCTCCGCCCCCGGGTCCGGCTTCGTGGCCGGCGGCAAGGGAGGCGCCGTGCCACCTGTCCAGAACGAGCTTGGCCAGGCCGAAATCCAGCACCTTCGCCTGCCCGTCCCGGGTGACAAAAATGTTGGAAGGCTTGATATCCCGGTGAACGATTCCACGGGCATGAGCCGCCTGAAGGGCGCCGGCAACCTGGACGCCAACCTCCAGCAGCGCTTCTGCCTCCAGCGGCTTTCCTCCGATCATTCTGTCCAGGGTCAATCCCTCGAGCAGCTCCATGATCATGAACGGCTGATCCTGGTCGTCGCAAATGTCGTACAGCGTGCAAATGTTCGGGTGGTTGAGGGCGGACGCAGCCAGGGCTTCCCGCTGAAAACGGCGCAGGGCCAGTTCGTTGGCGGCCGCTTCCCGCGGCAGGAACTTGCAGGCGACGGTGCGGCCGAGCCGCGTGTCCTCTGCCTTGTAGACCACGCCCATGCCGCCGCCGCCCACTTGCTCGAGGATCCTGTAATGAGAAATCGTCCTGCCGATCATCCCGTCTCCGCGATTTTCCACCGCCTCGTCATGGGATTTCTATCTTATCTCGGATTCGTCGCCGGGAGGTGCATCAAAAAAACGAATTGCGTACAGCACAACGCGGCTGCAACCGGGGAAAACGGACCGGGGAATGAATGCGAAACCAGGATCGGTTCGCACCGGCAGGCTTGCCGGAGGCGGAAGAACACAGGCAGCGCCGGGCGGTTCGGGCCGGCGAAAGCCCTGCACGCGGATTCAGTCCGGTTCTCTCGGCGCCGGATGTCGGGCTTGACCATGACTTCCGCTAATTTCCGCCCCCGTTTCAACCGATGAGATCCCGTGTAGAGCGCCGTGAGCCCGAGGGCGCGGCTCTCTGTCGGAGGCCAAAGAGATGGGAGCCAGGAATGCGGCAGCGCAGGCACTTTAAACCGGAGACCGAGAACCAGAGAAAGGGCGCAGAGCGCCGGACCGCGCCGCGTCTCCCGCCATCGGCCATAGACGGTTTGCGGGCGGCCAAGCTGGTGGCCGGGCCCGAGGTCAGGCTCGTCAACATTTCCAGGGGCGGGGCGCTTCTCGAAACGCGCGCCCGCCTGCTGATCGGCTCCAAAGTCAGCGTCAAGCTGACCACGAAGGACGGCCTTTTCACACTCCGGGGGGGGGTCCTGCGCTCCCGGGTGACCGTGCTTGAAGCGGGCATGATCCTCTACGAATCGGCGGTCGTCTTCGACGAGGAGTTCACGCAGCTCGCCGAAGGCACCCTATCGGCCGAGGCTTTCCGCAGCGAGGCGGAGATCTCGGCCGAGGATCTCGCCGCGGATCGGGGCGGCCTGATCGACGATTCCATTTTCCAGCCGGGCCCGACGCTTGCCGCCGGCAGGGGGAACATCACCGCGTTCCCGGGCGCCGACAAGCGGACCGCTTCACAGGGCTAATCTTTTCAGCGGTTTTGCCGATCTTTCCTCACAGATCCAATAAGGCACGGGTGCGCGCATCCCGCCCGCGGGCCGGGCGTGCGCCGGGAGGTATCCATGCGTGAGCGCGGGGATCGATTGCAGGGACCGGATGAGGAGCGCAGAAATGGGCCGCGCCTTCCCGCCTCGGCGATTGCCGGATTCAAGGGAGCACGCATCGTTGCAGGCCCGGAGGTCAAGCTCATCAACATATCCCGCGGCGGCGCGCTCATCGAAGGGTGTGTTCGCTTTCTTCCCGGGGCATCCCTGCTGCTGCGGTTGGTGTGCGGTGCCGAGATACTTCACATCAAGGGGACGGTTCAGCGATCGAAGGCGTCGGCCCTTTCCGGCAGCGTCCTGCTCTACCAGGCGGCGATCTGCTTCGAGTCGGAATTTCCGGTGGCGGAACGGCGGGGTTCCCTGGTGGCCCAATCCGAGAGCGAGCGCGGCGGGGACAGCCACGGGGCAGGGTCGGCCGAGCCGTTCATCCTGGCTCTGACGGCGGACTGCACCGGATTGGACTATAATCTTTCTTCCATACTGGAGATGAACAAGGATTAGCCCGCGACGCTGCGGCCGGGCGGGAATGAGTCGGGGAGTCACGCCGGAGGGCGCCCGGGCTGCCGCGGAGCGCGAGTGGCGGCTGCCGCCACACTTTGAGGCTCAAATGGATGTCCTTTATCTGACCGGCCGGTCCGCCGACGCCCGCTTTGTGGAGAATGAGTTGAGCCGCTTGCTCCCGGGCCTCAAGTTTGACCACTGCGCCGACAGCAGGGAGGGGCTCGAGCGCCTGCAGGCAGGCGACTACGATGCGGTGCTCGTGGACCCGCTGCTCCCTGCCGGCCCCAGCCTGGAATTCATCTCCCGCGCCCGCACGGAAAAGCCGTCGATTCCGCTCGTGGTGATGCTGGCGGAGGGCGATGCGAGCCCGCCGCTCGAAGCTCTCGCGGCCGGGGCTGACGACTATGTGCGCAAGCGCAGGGAATCCATCCCCCGGCTGCCCGAGATCATCCTGGAGGCGGTCGAGCGGCGCCGCGCGGAAGCCGACCGCAGGCTCCGCCCCCTGCGCGTTCTCTATGTCGGCGATCGTTCCGAGGCCAGGCGCCTCTCCGACGGCATGCCGCAGGCGTATGTGGAGGTAGCGGTGCGGTCGGAGGATGGAACGCTCTGCGGGCCCGACATGCGGCTCTACGGTCCGCTCGCCTGCGATGCGGTCATCATCGATCAGTCTTCCTCCCGCGGTCACTTTCTGGAGGTGCTCAAAGAGGTCCGGCTCCGCGACCCGGAGGTGCCGGCCGTCATCCTCACCGGTCCGCAGATATCCGGCGAGAGCGGCCACGCGCTGCGGCTGGGGGCGGCCGCCTGCGTGGCGAAGGCCGGGGACTACGCCTTCCGCCTGGGAGCGGTCGTGGAAATCGCCGTGCGGGAGCGCAACCTGGAGCGCGACAGAAAAGCGCTCGCCTCGAGCGAAGGTCGGCTGCGCCTCCTGGTGGACTCGCTTCCCGCGGGCATCGTGGTGCTCGCGGGAGACGGCACCATCCTGGCGGTGAACCGGGCGGGATTGGCCGCCATGGGCGCGGAACGCAACGGCCAGGTTGTCGGGAGCAACATATGTTCGTTCGTCTCGCCTGAGCAGCAGGCTTCTCTGTGGGGGTTCATCGAGGAGGTCTGCGCCGGCGATAAGGGCTCGGTCCGCTTCGACTGCCGCGGACTCGACGGCTCCTCCACCCGCGTCGAACTCACGGGCGTGGCGTTCAGGAGGGAAAGCGAGTCCACCCCGCAGCTGCTCGGCACGCTGCGGGACTGCAGCGCCGAGGAGAGCGAGGGAAGGGCCGCGTGCGAGAGACTGGCGGAATTCGAACGGGCGCTGGGCGCCGCGCTCGATCGGCTCGAGGTGATGCAGGCGGAGGCCGATGCGGGACGCGAGGAGCGTCAGCGCGCGGCGGGCCTCGGTGAGGCCGTCCAGAACGCCCGGGAGGAACTGGGAGTCGAGCGAACGGCACTGGCGGAAGCACGCAGGGAGCTGCAGGCGGCGAGGCAGGAGCTCGCGGAGCTCCACGCAGCCCGGGACCGGGAGCGGCTGGAACTCGAGGAGTCTTTGCGGGAGTCGGAAGGCCAGCAGGCGCGGCTGCTCGAGGAGCACCGCAGCCTGCTCTCGCGGCTTGCTGCTGTCCGCGAGGAGCTGGATTCCCGGAGAAAGGAACTGGAAGAGCAGCGAGGGGAGCTCGAAGCCAGGCTCCGGGAGGAAGTCGCGCGTGCCGGCGCCCCCGCGGAGTCCTCGCCGGCGGGCGAGGAATCGCGGCTGCAGCTGGAAGCGGAGCGCGCTGCCCGGGAGTCGCTGGAAAAAGTGCTTCTGGCAGCGGAGGCGCGGGAGCGGGAAACCGCCGGGCGCTTCGCCGCCGCGCAGGAGCTCTGGGAGAAATCGCGCGAGGAGTTCGAAAGACGGACTTCCGATCGCGACGACCTGAAGCATCTGCTGGCCGAGACCGTCGCCAGGTACCGGAAACTGATCGAGCAGGGCTCGCGCAGCTATCAGCAGTTGCTGCGCAAGGCGGTCGACCGCTGCCGGGAGGAGGCGGAGGACCAGCTGCAGATGCTCAGGGACCAGCATCTCGAAGAGCGCGCGATGCTCGAACAGTTCATTTCGGAGGCGGAGGCGCGGGAGCAGGCGCTCGAACGGCAGCACCGCGAGGAGCGGCGCCGCCTGCAGCAGCGGCTCGGGCAGGTGGAAAGCGCCCACGCGCGGCTCGGGGCCTGCGGCCTGGTGGGCTTTGCCGCGACCGGGCCGGATGGCGGGCTGCTGGAGTGCAACGAGGCCTTTGCCAGCATTTTCGGGTACGCGGGGATTTCCGAGGCGCTCGCCAAGCCCGGCGACTGGAGAACGCGGTTCGTCTCCGACCGCAGCGCAACGGAAGCGCGGCTGCGGTCCGAGGGCAGCCTGGCACACGCGGAGTCCTGCCTGCGGCCATCCGCTGAGCGAACGGCCTGGGTTCTGGAGTGCGCCTGGGTCATCCCCGCGGAAAAGCCCGGAGAGTCCCGCCGGGAACATCTGTTCGTGGACGTTTCCGAAGGCCGATCGCTCCGGGAGGAAGTTCGCCGCCGCCGGCGGAGCGAATCGACCGGCCGGCTGGCGCACACCGCCATCCAGACCTTCGACGGGCTGCTTTCGTCGCTGCGGAATTACAGCGAGCTGCTGATCGAGAGCCTCGACGGCACCGACCCGCGCCGAAGGCACGCGGAGCATCTGCGGCAGGTGGTGCAGCAGGCGGGGAGCGTCGCGAAAGGCCTGCTGGAGTTGGGCCGGCGTGCCGAAAGGCCGGCGGAAGTGGATCTGGGCGAGGTCCTGGCCGGAATGCGCGCGCTGCTGGAGAGCCTTGCGGGCGAGGATGTGGAGCTGCAAATCGAGACCGGTCCCGGGATCGGATCGGTGAGCGCGGATCGCCGTGAAATCGAGCAGGCGCTGACGTCGCTGGTTGTCCGGGCGCGCGATGCCCTGCCGTCCGGCGGAACGATCAGGATACTCGCCGGTGCCCTCGGGGGACCGCCACCGGGTGACGAAACTCTCTCCGAGGGACGCATCCTGCTGGAAATCCGGGCCGTGGGCTGCGCCGCCCAACCGGTGGAAGCCGACTCCGCCCTCGAAGCGATCGCCTCCCGTTGCTGTGCCGCCCTCAGAGTGGTCCACGAGGCAGGCAAGGGAAATTGCTTCCGCCTCTATCTCGCCTGACCGTACCCGTAATCCGGATTATTCATGAATAATAAGGTAAACGCCGTGGGCCGCGGGAGAACGCGGACAAACACGAAAAGAGCCGGGCCTGAGGTCCGGCCGTTTCAGTTCATGACACGGCCCCGTCGCATGGTGGATAATGTCCGCTACGGAGGAACGGCGAATGACGCAGCGGTTCAGTCTTTTGACCCCGGACGATCTGCATATTTTTAACGAGGGCACACACCACCGGCTTTACCGGAAGCTCGGCGCGCATCCGTCCGTCGCGGACGGCGTGGAAGGGACCTACTTCGCCGTCTGGGCGCCCAACGTCGAGCGTGTCAGTGTGACTGGAGACTTCAACGGCTGGGAGGCCAAGGTATCGCCGCTGCATCCGAAAGAGCAATCGGGCATCTGGGAGGGGTTTCTGCCCGGGGTGGGCCGGGGAGCGGCCTACAAGTACCACGTCGAGTCGGGTCGCCGGGGGTTCTGCGCGGAGAAGGCCGACCCGCTGGCCTTCGCCACCGAGGTGCCGCCGCGCTCGGCGTCCGTCGTCTGGGACCTGGATTATGAGTGGGGGGATGGGGAGTGGATGGCCGGCCGGAGAGCGCGTCACGGCCTGGCTGATCCCATTTCCATTTACGAGGTTCACCTCGGCTCCTGGCGGCGTGTCACGGAACAGAACGGGCGGCCGCTGACCTATCGGGAGATCGCGCCGCAACTGGCGGAATACGTTCTCCGGCTCGGCTTCACGCACGTGGAGTTTCTCCCGCTGATGGAGCATCCCTTCTACGGGTCCTGGGGATACCAGACAACGGCGTATTTCGCCCCCTCCAGCCGGTATGGAACCCCGCAGGATTTCATGTGGCTCATCGATTACCTCCACCAGAACGGCATCGGGGTCATCCTCGACTGGGTGCCTTCGCACTTTCCCACCGATGGGCACGCGCTTGGCTTCTTCGACGGCACGCACCTCTACGAGCACTCCGACCCGCGCCAGGGCAAGCACCGCGACTGGGACACGTACGTTTTCAACTACGGCCGGCACGAGGTGCGCAGCTTCCTGCTCAGCAGCGCGCTGTTCTGGCTGGACAAGTACCATGCCGACGGCCTGCGCGTCGATGCCGTGGCCTCGATGCTCTACCTCGACTACTCCCGCGAGGAGGGCGAGTGGATACCGAACCGCTACGGCGGGCGGGAGAACATCGAGGCGATCGAGTTCCTGCGGGCCATGAACGAAGCCATCTTCCGCCATTACCCCGACGTGCAGACGTTCGCCGAAGAGTCCACCGCCTGGCCGATGGTTTCGCGGCCCAACTACGTCGGGGGATTGGGATTCGGCCTGAAGTGGGACATGGGATGGATGCACGACACGCTGGAATACTTCGCGCGGGATCCCGTTCACCGGCGGTTTCACCACAATGATCTGACCTTCCGGGGGATGTACGCTTTCAGCGAGAATTTCGTCCTGCCGCTGTCGCACGACGAAGTCGTGCACGGGAAGGGATCGCTGATCGGCAAGATGAACGGCGATTTCTGGCAGAAATTCGCCAACCTGCGTCTTATGCTCGGCTTCATGTACATGGTCAACGGGAAGAAACTCCTGTTCATGGGGGGGGAGTTCGGCCAGTGGCGCGAATGGAATCATGAAGACAGCCTCGACTGGCACCTGCTGGAGTACCCCCCCCACCGCGGGCTTCAGAGGTGGGTGCGGGACCTGAATCGGGCCTACCGGAGCGAGCCGGCGCTGCACGAGTTCGACTGCCAGCCCGAGGGTTTCGAGTGGCTCGACTGCCACGATGCGGAAAACAGCGTCATCAGCTTTACGAGGAGAGGCAGGGAGGAGGGGCGAACCGTTCTGGTCGTGTGCAATTTTACGCCGGTCCCCCGCGAGCATTATCGCATCGGCGCCGACCATCCCGGATACTGGCGCGAAATCCTCAACAGCGATGCGCACGATTACTGGGGAAGCGGCATGGGCAACTGGGGCGGGATCGAGACCGTTCCGACAGCCGCGCACGGCCGTCCCCAGTCCCTCGTGCTCACGCTGCCGCCGCTCGGGCTCGTCTGTCTGGTCAATACGCGGTAAAAGCGCATGGCCGCTAATCGTAGATGCAAAAAAAACGGCGCTGCTTGGTGTCCAGACCGAGTTTCAGGCGCGGAAGCCTGAGAGCCGCATAGGAGGATTCGGCGCTGTCGGGCGCCAGAATGCGAACCTTTTCGTAGGCCTTGATGGCTTCTGCACGGGCCGCCTCTGCGCCTTGTTGGTATTCTGAACGGTCGACATATGGGTCCGAATCCGATGCCTTGCTCAAGGACCACCATGTTTCGTATGCCTGCGCCAAGCCGAACCAGATAAACGGTTCAACGGGACTGTTGGGATGCCGCCTTAGGAAATCCTGTGCATGTCTGATCACGCGCCTGAAGCTGTCGCTTCCCTCCCGGCAGCTGTCGCTCGTGTCGAACCCGTGGTCCATGAGCGCCAGGAATGCCTCAGGAGCCCACTCGCTCTCGGCGTGGGCCTGCAATAAAACCCGGAGCAGGTCATGTTGATAGACCCAGTCCGATCCGAGCGGACTGTACTTAAAGGTAAGCCCATAGTCCCCAAGATTGCGACTCAGGGCATCCCATTCGGGAGACGATTCCTCGAGGGCGCCCAAACGATCCACAAGACGATCGGCTGCCAGCAGCAGGGCAGGCCGAAGCTGTGCGGGAACTGTGGTTTGCTTATTCAGCAGATCCAGTAGGAGGGCGGCATTTTCCGCCGCGGCTGCTCGATCATGAGCGCCTCGCTCCAAGCGCTTCGGCAAATCAGGGAACAAGGTCCCAAGCGCATCAGCCAGCCTTCGATCCAGGGCAGTTCCTCCGGTCGGATCATGATATTTGCGGATCGTCCGCTCCGCGATCTCTTCCGCATTCTGGGCTTCGAGCAGATGATGGTGGCAAACAAGCAGCGTCAGCTTCGGGTTGCCTTCCGGATTGCGGTCGATAGAGAGGTAGATGAGGTGATCTCCGGAGTGCCATGAGAGCAGATGGGACCAGCGTCCGGGCGGCCGCACAAAAAAATAGGACTCAGGGAAGGCGCCGGATCCGAAAAGCCGGTCGAGCCTGCCCGCCAGCAGTCCATAAACTTTACGCAGCCACTCTTCTGAACTGTGCTCGAGAAAAGCACGGTACTGTTCCAGGCGAAGCGCGGGAGCATCCGGATGGAACGCGTAGTAAAAGCGCTGTTCCTCGAGCAATCCTCTTTTTTCACTGCAACGGTACGACCATTCCTCGGCGAATCGCCAATAACTGCCTTCGCCGCCCGACTCCGCGCACCGGCCCTCGGGTTGTGTATCCCAGGCAACGGACTGAAACCCGGTCCACATAGCGCCGGCAGCCTGCTCGGCCTCGGCAAGATTCGCCTTCTGCGGCGCTTCGGCCAAGTCGGACTGCCGCCCGCAGGATAGGACGCAGGATAGGAGGATGAGCATTACAGGCGTTTGCCAACGCGGAACGCAGGCGCCGGGTGAGAGAGCGCGATCGAATGCCGGGTGGAGAATGGGAAGACGATCGAAAGTTTTCCATCGCGCCATGAAACGGACCTCCTCCTGGATGATCCAAGCTACTTTTGGCCGTTTTGATGCTGAAATCTAGACGATGGATTGTGAGCTGTGCAGCTCTCTATGCCTGAATTTGCCGGAGCCGACACCGGTATTCCGGCGCGGTTGGGCCCGGCATAGCTCCCCCGGTGCAGGAACCAGCGCTCGAGAAGCAGGCGTCGGGTCTGGCGGTGCGAAGCCAGCAGCCTTCGCCAGAGCAGGGCTTTGATGCCTAGCGGCAGGAAACCAAGGAAGCGCTCGAAACCGCTCCGGCCGGCGCCACCCAACCGCTCCCGCAGCAGTGTCCCGTAGCGGCTCAACTCCGCAGCCGTGTAACGCCCGCGCGCTTCCAGGATCGTTCTTGCCGCCAGCAGGCCGGAGAGAATCGCCGGGAGAATTCCTTCGCCGCTGAGGGGAAAAGCCAGGCCGGCAGCATCGCCCACCAGCAGATAGGCCTCCCCGGACAGTGGGCGGTCGGACATGCCGTAGAGAAGATAGGCGTGGCCTGCAGCTTCCCCAGTGATATTTGCCGGGATTCTGCCTGCTTCCCGCAAGGTCTCGAGAAATGCCGCGACGTGAGCCGAAAGCCCGCTGCGGTCCAGCCGGCCAAGGCCCAGGTTGAGGTAATCCCCTTTCCGGAAGCACCAGCCATAGCCTTTCATGTCCCGGCAGAAATACAGCTCGGGAATTTCTGGCTCGACGCGGCATCGAGACCGCTGTCCGGGATCCATGAGGAACTCGATCTCCTGGGCTGCGATGACGCTCTCGCTCCCGAAGCCCGCCTTTACGGATCGGGCCACCGGACAGAAGTGACCGCCGGCCCCGATGACGATGCGGGTGCGGAGTTCACCATTGACAATCCAACCCCCGCCGTCTTCCCGCTCCAGAGCGGTCAAGGCTTCCCCATCCCTCAAGGGCACGCCGGAGCGTTCGACGAGGTATCGGTCGAACTCGCTCCGCCGGATCCCGTAGCTGACGGGGGTGTCGTACCGGGTTTCGATCGGGCTGTCCCCAATGAGCCCGGTGCGGAAACCGCATATGGGCTGAAGCGTGTTCTGCCGTGCGTATTCGGCGGCGTCCAGTTCCAGCTCATCCAGCACCTGCGGCGTGATCCATCCGCCGCATACCTTGTCGCGCGGAAACTTTTGACGCTCGAGCATGACGACCCGGAGCCCGGAGTTCCTCAATCCCCAGGCGCAGGACGATCCTGCCGGGCCGCCGCCGACGATCACCGCGTCGCAGGCATCCATCGGTCTTTTTCCTCGGCAAACGGCGCGTCAGCGTACAGGTGGGCGCGGGTCCAGGGAAGCCGGTCGACGGAATCCCTGGCGAACAGGATCTGAAACAGCTGCAGGGAACCCGTTCGGAAAGCCGCGATGGAACCGGTCAGGTACAGGCGCCACGCTCTTACGAACTCCTCATCGAACATGGCGGCAACGCTGGCGGCCGCGGTTTCGAATCTCCCGAGCCAGTGCTCCAGGGTTTTTGCATAGTGAAGGCGAAGATTTTCGACGTCCAGGACGGAGAAGTCACACTGCTCGAGAAAGGCCGCCACCTGGCGGAGTGTGGGAGGATAGGCCCCAGGAAATATTCGGCTGCGGATCCAGGAGTTCAGGGGCTGGGGCCGGTTCCGCCCGATGAAGTGAAGAAATCCGCGCCCGGATGCAGCCAGAGAGCGCCGGATGACGGCGCCCAAGTCCGCGTAGTGTTGCCGGCCCACGTGCTCCAGCATGCCGACCGAGATGAAGGCGTCGTACTCCCCCGTGATGTTGCGGTAATCGTCTTCGATGAATTCCACCTGCCCGTTCAAACCCTCTTCCGCCGCCCAGCGCCGGGCATGCCGGATCTGGTCGCTCGAGATGTTGAAAGCCTTGACCTTCACGCTATAGCTCCGCGCCATGTGCAGCGCCAGCGCGCCCCAGCCGCAGCCGGCCTCCACCACCTGCTCGCCCGGCCGCAGCCCCACCTTGCGGCACACATAATCCATCTTGGCCACCTGGGCTTTTTCGAGCGGATCGTCCGGATTTGGAAAGTAAGCGCACGTGTACACCAATTGCGGGTCCAGCCAGAGCTTGTAGAAGTCGGTGCCGATGTCATAGTGCCGGTGGATGTTCCGGCGGGATCCGCGCAGGCTGTTGGCCTGCGACCAATCCAGCCAGCGGGAGATGAACGTTCGGCTGCGGCGCCCCGGGGCTGTGCCTGATGCCCGACGGTGGGTTGCCTCCAAAACCGCCAGCAGGCTGCCGGGGATCTCGATCTTTCCGCGGCAGTAAGCCTCGCCGAAGTGGAATTCGGGATCGAGCAGGAGCTTCCAGAGGATGCGCCGGTCCCGGATTACGACTGACGGAGTGCCCTCGCCGCACGAAGGCGGCCAGGAAGCGCCGTTCCACAAGACGAAGCGGATAGGCGGATGACCGGCGGCGCTATGCAGCATGGAGAGCAGGCCGCGCACGATGGGAGAGGGTTCTGGGGCATTCGGCATGGCAACGTCACCAGTGGATTTTCCGTTTTTCCGATAGCGATACAACCGTAAAGGAATGTTACTCTATTCGGGCCGGTCCAAGCAGGGAAAAACCGGGCGGGGCGAGCTGCCCGCCCGCGTCGATGGGGTGGATCTATAATCTATCCGGACCGCTCTCACGGAACGATTCCGGCTTTTTTTCACCTCTACCAGTGCTATGCTCCCCTGATCGGGGAAAGCCGGATCACAGTGCTTCAATAGGCTATTTCGCAAAGGATAGAACCGATGAGAAAAGGGCTCTGCATTTGCACAACCTTGGTCATGGCCGGTGTCCTGCTCGCTCAGACTGCCCGGACCGGGCCGCCGAAAGTGTTCATCTCCGTCGACATGGAAGGCATCTGGGGCGTCGTGCACGGCGATCAGACATCGGCGGGAGGCGGGGACTACGGGGCGGCGCGGCGGTGGATGGCTGCCGACGTCAACGCGGTGGTGGAGGGGCTGCTGGAGGCGGGCGCCGGAGAGATCGTCGTCAACGACTCGCACGGCAGCATGCGGAACATCCTTGCCGACCAGCTGCACCCGAAGGTCTCGCTGATCAGCGGCTCGCCCAAGCCGCTGTCGATGATGGAGGGGATCGACGCCTCCTTCCAGGCTTGCATGTTCGTAGGCTATCACGGCCGCGCGGGAACCGCCCGCGCCATCCTCGACCACACGATCAGCAGCGGGAGCATCCGGGCCATCCGGATCAACGGGCAGGAAATGCCCGAGCTGGGAGTCAACGCAGCCATTGCCGGCCATTTCAACGTCCCCGTCGTCATGCTCAGCGGCGACGAGGAGACGTGCCTCCAGGCCAAGGGCATCCTGGGGCAGGAACTCGTCACCGCGGCGGTCAAGGAAGGCATCGGCCGGCTCGCTGCGCGGCATCTGCCGGCCGAGGAGGCCCGCATGCGCCTGCGACAGGCCGCGAAAGAAGCGCTGGCGAAGAGAGACCGGATGCCGGTTTTCAAGCTCAATCCGCCCTATGTGTTCGAGCTCGAATTCCACAACAGCGCGCAGGCGGAGATGCCGGCGCTGCTGCCCCAGGTCCGCAAGACCAGCCCTCGCGGGGTTACATTCACGACGAACGATTACCTGGAGGGTTTCAAGCTCATGCGCGCGATCATCGCGCTGGCGGGCACGGTGTGATTGCGGCGGGGCGGGCAGCCCCGTCCGCAGAACGCAGCCGCCGGCGTGAACCCTTGGGAGGAGAAGGAATATGAAAAAGACATTGGTATTACTGTTTGTCGCCGCGCTGGCGATCGCGGCCGGTGCGGCCGCGCAGGAGGAAAGAAGGCCCGCCGGCGCGCCGAGGCCCCTGGAAATAGACGACCTGTTCGCCATCATGAGCGTAGGCGATCCGCAGGTGAGCCCCGACGGCAAGTGGATCGCCTACACGGTCAGCTCCACCAACCTCAAGGAGGAGCGCTCGGAATCGCAGGTGTGGATGATCCCCGCCGCCGGCGGCGAAGCCATGCCCATGACCGCGAAAGGCGCCTCCGCCGGCCGGCCGCGCTGGAGCCCGGACGGCAAGTATCTTTCCTTCACCGCCTCGCGCGGGGAGAACGCGCGCACCCAGGTGTGGGCGCTCAACCGCCTGGGCGGGGAAGCGCAGCAGCTGACCGAGGTGAAGCAGGGCATCCAGTCCTACGAATGGTCCCCCGACGGTAAACGCCTGCTGCTCGTGATCCAGGACCCGTCCCCCGAGGAGGTCCAGCGCCAGAAGGACGAAGAAGCGGGCGTGCGCCCCGTGCGGCCACGCACCCAGCCGCCCTGGGTGATCGACCGGCTCCAGTTCAAGCAGGATGTGCAGGGCTACCTCGACCGCCGGCGCAACCACCTGTACGTCTTCGACCTGGCCTCCAAGAACCTGCGGCAGATCACCAGCGGGGATTACGATGGCCGGGATCCGGCATGGTCGCCCGACGGGAAGCAGGTGGTCTTCGTCAGCAACCGCGGGCCGGAGCCCGACCTCGACTTCAACACCGACCTGTGGCTGGTGAGCGCCGACAACACCGACATGGGCAAAACCATGCTGCGGCTGACCTCCAACCCGGGTCCGGACACGAATCCCTCCTGGAGCCCGGACGGGAAGTGGATCGCTTACGAAACGTCGACGGACGTGAAGAACTTCTGGTACGCCACCACCTACCTGGCGCTGATTCCGCCTCAGGGGGGCGCGCCGCAGATCGTCACGCAGAAACTGGACCGCAACATCTCCTCGCCGCGCTTCTCCGCCGACGGCAAGTGGATCTACTTTGTGCTCGAGGACAGCGGCGAACGGCACCTGGCCCGGATCGCGCCCGGGGGCGGCGAGTTCACGCGGCCGGCGGCCGGCTTCCGCAGCGTGAACGCCTACGCGCTGGGCAAGGACGGCGCCGTCTTTGTCCGTGTCAGCGAAACCACCGTCCCCGGCGAGCTGCACGCCGTCGAGGGCGAGGGGCTGCGGCGGCTCACCAGGGTGAACGACGCGCTGATGGCGAAGCTGCAGCTCGTTCAGCCGGAGAACATCCACTTCAAGAGCAAGGACGGGACGGAGATCGAAGGCTTCCTCTTCCTCCCGGTCGGCTACACGCAGGGGATGCGCTATCCCACGCTGCTGCGGATCCACGGCGGCCCCGTCTCGCAGTACGAGGCCTCGTTCAACTTCGAGGCGCAGCTGTTCGCCGCCAACGGCTACGCGGTGGTGATGACCAACCCGCGCGGGTCGTCGGGCTACGGGCAGGCCTTCAGCCAGGCGATCTTCGCCGACTGGGGCAACAAGGACTCCGAGGACGTGCTGGCCGGCGTGGATTACGCCATCGCGCGCGGCATCGCCGACCCGGAGCGGCTCGGCATCGGGGGCTGGTCCTACGGCGGCATGCTGACCAACTACACGATCATCCGGACGACGCGCTTCAAGGGCGCCATTTCCGGCTCGAGCGTGTCGCAGGTGACGGCGCTCTACGGGCACGACCACTACCAGCGCCACTACGAAGTGGAACTCGGCCTGCCCTGGCAGAACCGCGAGGTCTGGGACAGGGTGTCGCCCTTCTGGCAGGTCGAGAAGATCACGACGCCCACGCTCTGGATCTGCGGCGAGCGGGACTGGAACGTGCCGGTGATCAACTCCGAGCAGATGTACCTCGCGATGAAGCGCCTGGGGCGCGAAACGCTGCTGGTGGTCTATCCAGGGGAGTTTCATAGCATCCGCCGCCCCGCCTACCAGAAGGACCGCCTCGAGCGCTACCTGGCCTGGTACGACAAGTACGTGAAAGGCGCCGGCGAAACTGCCCGCAAACCCTGATCTGGGCAATCAGTGAAGGAGCAGAAAAACCAAGCGGCCACGGAGCGCACAGCGCAGCATAGCTGCAACCGAGGAAAGCCGTATTGATGGGACGCGGCAAACGGAGCCGCGAACGCCAGTGAGCGGTCAGGTAACCAGGTCAAGTGAGCGACCCGTCGCTATCGCTCCGGGCTCCGTTGACTCTCCGCCGGCAAGCATGACAGACGCCGATCATTATATGGCATTTTTCATGACAATCACGGGTAGGCGGGATTGACGGTGGTCACCGTACTGCCCGTCAAGATTGCAGGAGACGAAGACGCGGGTTCGGGTTTAAGATACACGCCAGGTTCATTCTTCTTGGAGGAAAGGCAATGAAGTCACGCTCAAATCGGATATACGCTCTGCTGGCGGCCGCCATGATACTCGCAACACTGTCCACGGGCTGCGCCGCGAAGGTGGAGCCGGCGGACCTGGTGCTGCAGAACGGCCGGATCGTGACCGTGGACCCGGAGAGGCCGGAGGTTCAGGCCCTGGCCGTCCGCGGGGACTCGATCGAGGCTCTAGGCACCAACGAGGAAATCAAGCGCTACATCGGGGAAAACACCCGCGTCATCAATCTCGACGGGATGCTGGCGATCCCCGGGTTCATCGAGAGCCACGGCCACTTCACCGGACTGGGCGCGGCCAAGATGAACCTGAACCTGATGCATGTCCACAACTGGGACGAGGTGGTGGCGATGGTCGCCGACGCCGTCGCCAGGGCGCAGCCTGGTGAATGGATCCTGGGGCGTGGCTGGCACCAGGAGAAATGGGACACGGTTCCCTCTCCCAACGTCAAGGGCTTCCCGGTCCACGATTCACTCAGCCGGGTCTCGCCCGAAAACCCGGTTCTCCTGACGCACGCGAGCGGGCACGCTTCGTTCGCCAACGCGAAGGCGATGGCGCTGGCAGGCGTGACGCGCAGCACGAAGAACCCGCCGGGAGGGGAGGTTTTGCACGACGCCGCCGGCAATCCCACCGGGGCGTTCGTGGAGACCGCTTCGGGCCTCATTCGCCGGGCCCTGTCGGAAGACCGCCGCAAGCGCAGCCCCGAGGAAGTGCGGGCCGAGAGGCTCAAGGAGATCGAGGCCGCTATCCAGGAGTGCCTGTCCAAGGGGATCACCAGTTTCCACGACGCCGGCGCGTCGTTCTCCACCATCGATCTCTTCAAGGAACTCGCCGACAGCGGGAAGCTGGGTGTGCGGCTGTACGTTATGGCCAACGAGGGGAACGAGAGTTTGGCCCAGAACCTCGCAAAGTACCGGATAGTGGACTACGGCGGCCGGCATCTCACCGTCCGGTCGATCAAAAGGCTGATCGACGGGGCGCTGGGTCCGCGGGGCGCCTGGCTGCTGGAGCCCTATGCCGATCTGCCCTCCAGCACCGGCCTCAACACCCAGACGGTCGAATCGATCCAGGAGACGGCCCGCCTTGCCATGGAGCACGGCTACCAGCTGAACGTCCACGCGATCGGCGACCGGGCCAACCGCGAGACCCTGAACATTTTCGAGGAGGCCTTCAAGGCGAATCCGGACAAAAAAGACCTGCGGTGGCGGATCGAGCACGCGCAGCACATCAGCGCGGCCGACATCCCCCGGTTCGGGGCCCTCGGCGTGATCGCCGCGATGCAGGGCATCCACTGCACCTCCGATGCGCCATACGTGCTCGCGCGGCTCGGGCCGCAGCGGGCCGAGGAGGGCGCCTATGTCTGGCAGAAACTTATGCGGACCGGCGCCGTCATCTCCAACGGGACCGACGCGCCGGTGGAGGACGTGAGCGCGATCGAAAGCTTCCACGCGACGGTCTCGCGCAGGCTCAAGGACGGCACCGTTTTCTACGGTGACCAGCGCATGAGCCGGGAGGAGGCTCTGAAATCCTACACGATCAACGGCGCCTATGCCGCGTTCGAGGAAAACTTCAAGGGATCGCTCAGCCCCGGCAAGCTGGCGGATATCACAGTCCTTTCGAAGGACATCCTGACGGTTCCGGAGGATGAGATCTTGTCGGCCGTCGTGAAGTACACGATCGTCGGCGGCAAGGTCCTGTTCGAGAAGTGAGTTTTTACCCGTCCCTGGCTGAGCGCAGCGCACGGATGTGGTCGGGACCCGTTCCGCAGCAGCCGCCGATGATCCGAACGCCGGCGGCCAGCAGGTCGCCGGCCCTGGCGGCGAAGAACTCGGGCGTCTCGGGGTAGACGGTCGCGCCGCCCCGGACAACGGGCAGGCCGGCGTTCGCCTGGATGGCCACGGGGAGGCTCGTGCAGGCGCAGAACTCGCGGGCGATACGGGTCATCGTCTCGATGCCGTTGCCGCAGTTGGAGCCGACGATGTCCGCCCCGGCATCCGCCAGGCCCGCCGCCGCCTGCCGCACCGTCATCCCCATCATGGTGTAATAGCCCCGGGGCGTGTCCTCGAAGGTCATGGTGGCCATGATCGGGATCTGCGTATCCGCGGCGCGCGCGGCCCGCACCGCCAGCACGGCTTCGGCCAGGTCGGTCATCGTCTCGATGCAGATCAGGCCGGCGCCCGCAGCTACCAGGGCCCGGATCTGCCGGTCGAAGCCTGACCGGATCACCTCGGGCTCCGTATCCCCGTATGGCTTCAACAGCCTGCCGGTGGGGCCGACCGAGCCGGAGATCCAGGCCCTGCCGGCGGCGGCTTTTTTCGCAGCCTCGACCGCCCGCCGGTTGATTTCTTCAGTCCGGTCCTGCAGGGAATGGGCTTCCAGCTTAAGGGGGGAGGCGCCGAAGGTATTTGTCGTGATGATTTCCGCGCCGGCGTCGAGGTAGAGCCCGGCGATTTCGCCGATGATCTCGGGGCGCTCGAGGTTGAAGGTCTCGGGCGCCTGGCCCGGAGCCAGCCCGCGCTGCATCAGCAGCGTTCCCCATGCGCCGTCGCCGATGACGACTTCGCCTCGCCTCAGGCGGTCGAGCAGGTTTTCCATGGCGGCTACCCCATCAATTCTTTCACCCGGTGGACGGCGGCGGCGGCGTCGGGGGCGTAGGCGTCCGCCCCGATCTCCCGCGCGAAGCTCTCCGAAACGGGCGCGCCGCCCACGATGGTGCGGATCCCGGAGTCGAGGCCGCGCTCGCGGAGGATCCGGATGACCTGCGCCATTCCCTGCATGGTGGTGGTCAGCAGCGCCGACATGCCGATGACCGAGGCCTTTTCCGCGACGGCGGCTTCGACGAAGCGCTCGGCGCGGACGTCGGTGCCGAGATCCAGGATCTCGAAACCCGCACCCTTGAGCATGATCCCCACCAGGTTTTTCCCGATGTCGTGCAGGTCGCCGTGGACCGAGCCGATCACCATCCGGCCGCGCGTGGGGATGCCGCTGCCGCCCAGGAGCGGTTTCAGCTCCTCCAGGGCGCCGTTCATCGCGCGGGCGGACAGCAGCACATCCGGCAGGAAAATCTCGCGCAGCCGGAACCGCTCCCCGACGACAGTCATGCCCTCAATGAGGCCCTGTTCGAGGATCGCCGGCGCGGGGACGCCCGCGCGGATGGCGCTGCGGGCGAGGTCGCGGACCTGTTCATCTTCCCCGTGCTGCAGCATTTCCGAGATTTTCTTCAGGATTTCCATCTTCGCTCCAGGTTGGCCTGCTGCCGATCCGCGGCGCGCATGCGATCCACGCACTCGTGCGTCCGGCAGTCGGCGCAGAAGGAGAACACGGGCCGGAATCGGTGGAGGGAAGCCGGTCCCGCCACCAGGACTCCGGAAACGGATTTCAGAGGCTGCATCAGGCAGCTTTCGCTCAGCGTGATGCCGATGCTCTCTGGCCTGAGAAAGGCGAACAGGCGCCGCTGGGCGGTGATGTGCCAGCCGCAGTAGCCGGGGCTGTAAGCCAGCACGGCGCCCGCTTCGGCCGACTCCTCCCGCCCCGCGATCCGGTCGCGGAATCTCTCCCCCATCAGGTCCGCCAGCCGGTCAGCCGCGGCCGAGGAGACGGCATCGAGCATGTAGCCGAGGGCCGGGTCGTTATGGGCAAAAAGGCGGCTGATCTCGGCGCTGACCGGCGCGCCGAGCGTGGCCGCGAAAAGGGCGAGGCCTGTGGCCTGGGGGAAGATGCCGGAAAGCGGCGCCTCGTGCGCGTTCAGCCCGACTCCGGAGAAGATCTCGTCGAACTCCTCGCGGGAGACTTCGGCCATCGCTCCCCGCGGCTCCGCGAGTTTCCGGAAGATCTGCTCAGCGGTGTCCAGCAGCCCGGCGACGCGGGCAGGGAGTTCGTCGCGCTCCGGCAGGTCGCGCGCCCTCAGGATCATTATGTCCGGCGGCATGGTTTCTTCGAGGCTGAAGGAGATCCGTTGGTTCATTCCGTCGCCTCCGGGAGCCGGTCCATGCCCCGGCGCCTGGCTTCCTGCGTCATGATGCGGGTCAGCTCCGCCTTCGTCTCCGCCGGCAGGCGCGAGGGGGAGTGGCTCTCGACCAGCCTGGCGGCTGCGCGCGCGGCGCGCTCGGCCAGCGTCTGCCTGCCCTCGTCTTCCCAGCGCCCGCGATTGGCGCGGTCGATGACCTCGCCGGGGAAGGTGATCTCCTCGCGCAGGTGCCTGCGGGTGTGGCGCGCGATCAGGAGGTGCTTTTCGCGGAGCAGTTCCTCGAATAATGGTTGGGAGGGGAAATCCTCGCGCGGCTCGATGCCGCGCAGCAGGCGGAAGGTCATGCCGCAGATCTCGTTGTCCAGGACGAGCTTCTCGATGCTCAGGCAGCTCTCGAAGTCCAGCATCCCCGGGCCCGAAATGCTGTTGATTCCGGACAGGGCTGCCAGCACCGCGCCCATCCCGGTCTCGAGGCCCGCCTGCGCGTCGAGCAGCTTGGCGTCGCTGAGCGCGATGTAGCCCTGGGTCGGTATTCCCAGGTACTTGCCGATCTCGCTGTTGGCGCAGTCGAGCATCATGGTTTCCACGGCGCCCATGGGGGTGGTTTCGTAACGGATGTCGAAAACCGCCGGCGAGCCGCCGTAGAGCACCGGGTGGCCCGGGCGGACGAGCTGGCCGATCACCAGGCCGCTCAGCGTCTCGGCTGTCTGCTGGACGAGGCTCCCGACCAGCGTGACCGGCGCCATGAAGCCGCTCAGCGGCATGGAGATGAACTCGACCGGGATGGACCAGCGGGCGCAATCGGCCAGGTTCTGACTGGTTTCGTGGCTCCATTTGATCGGCGCCGTGGGACAGCACGAAAACACCGTCAGCGGCTTCTGCGCAAGCTCCGCGGCCCCGCCGCGGACGGCCAGCTGGAGCTCCTTCATCACCTCGAACGCCTCGGCGGTGAAGGCTCCCGTCACGACCGGTTTTTCGCCGTAGAGCAGGCTGAGGTAGAGACGGTAACTGTCTGCTATCTGTTCGTGGACATCGGCAGGGATCAGGGCGGTGCTCTGCGCGGCGATGTGCTCCAGGCCCTCGGTCACCTTCACGTACCGGATGTAGTCCGCGGTCACCGGCTTGCGGATGCCGCCGGCCGGGCCGTCGAGGATGTGGATTGCGGCCGACCCGGGCGTGAAGTGGACGTTATCGCCCGAAAAATCGTGCGTCTCGTTTCCCAAGACATCGTAGAGCTTGAAGGCCCGAGGGACGGTCGCCAGGGCCCGGTCGAGGAGGTCCTGCGTGAGGCGAACGCGCTCAGCGGCGGCGTCATCGACACGGGCTCCGTTATCGGAGAGAAGGGAAACGAGCGGATCGTTGTGAATCTCCACCCCGAGCGAGCAGAGAAGTTCCCGGGCCTCGGAGACGATCGTCTCGATGAGCGGATCCTCGAGCAGTCTCAGCAGCGGTCTCATGGGAGTTCCTTTCTGTCAGGATGCAAGCGAGCCGTGCTCAGAAGCCGACGGCTGGTTTCGTAGCGGGCTGGGCGGCCTTCCGCCCTTCCATTTCGAACGACTCCAGGATCTTCCCCGCCAGATCGACGGCCTCCACCGTCGCCTTGTCCCCGTCCACGCGCACCCTCACGTAGTTCTCAGTCGAGACTGCATGGATCGTGATCCCCGGCACGGGCGCCACCGGGTAGAGCGGGGCGCCGCCCCCGCCCGTCACGATGTGGTGTATGCCGCTGTGAAAATGGTGCTGGTAGTTGTGATCGTGGCCGTTGAGCACGGCCGTCACGCCGCCCTCCACAAGGACGCTCTCGAGCCGTTCCGCCAGCCTTGCCGCGGATGTCTGCCGCGACTCCACTGCCGTGTAGAGCGGGTGGTGAAACACCACGAAGGTGAGCGGCAGCTTGTTGCGCCGCAGGTCATCGCGCAGCCACTCGGTCTGGCGCTCCTGGAATTCGGCGCGCTGGCGGGCCGTGTCCCCGATATCGTTGGTGTCGATGAAAACGAAGTGGGCTCCGCCCCAGTCAAAAGAGTAATAGCGGCCGTTCCCCTGAGGGAAGGCAAAGTACTTGAAGTAGACGGGCGCGTTGCGCTCGTGGTTCCCGAGTGCCGGGAAGAACGGAACGCTCCGCAGCAGTTCGCGCGAGATGTCGAAAAAAATGTCCCAGTCGGAAGCCGTCAGCCCGTTGTTGACCAGGTCCCCCGTATGGATGGCGAAGGCGGGCCCTTCCTCCCGGATTCTCTCGACGACTTGCCGGTGGAGATCGTGGCCGGTCCGCGTGTCGCCGTACGCGATGAACATGAACGGTTCGGGTTTTGCCGGGGCGGTGGTGAAGGTGACACTGACATCCTCCCCGAACTGCGTGAAACGGTGCGTGTAACGCGTGCCCGGCTCGAGCCCGGTCAGTTCCAGTTCGTGGTAGACCGGCATATGGATCGTGCGGGCCGAACCGCCTGCGGCTTTGTCCAGTTCTCCGGCAGCCCGGGCGGTCACCCAGGTCAGCGTCGCCCGGTCCTTCTGGACGTTGTTGATGACCGGCCCCTTGACGAGCCTTTCGGCAGCCTGCTCTCCGAGGAGAAATGCTCCGGACAGCAACGGGGTGAGGATGGAAAACAGAATCACGATTCGGAATGCGGTACGGCTCACCAGACGAAACCTCCCTTGGCGGCCGGGCCTGTCCCCGGCAAAATCCTTATCAAAATAGCCCAATTGCAGCGTCAAGTCGACACTTCCCGCCGAAATAGTGGGTGCTGTCCCCCTCCCGCCGAAACGGCGGCGGCCATCGTTCAACGCCTTCTTTCTCGAGGAGATTCCAGGCGGCGTATTTTTCGGGTTCGACCTCTCCTGAATAATTCAAGCTAAGGCTTTTCATCGCCGGCAGGTCGTTGTAAGGTGGGGCTCTTTGGGGGGACGCTTTGCCATGCCGCAGGGCGGCTCCCCGGGAGCCCGGCCATGAAAACAGCCGCCAGAGACGCAATGATTCTCCTTCTCGCGCTGCCCGCAGCCGCTGCGGCACAGCAAAGCATTCCCGGCAGGCTCAGCCTTGGCGACGCCCTGCGCCTTGCGATCGAGCGGAGCCCCGTGCTTAAGCTGGCGGCGAACGCCGTCGACCTGGCCGAGGCCGATCGTCTGGACGCCTCGAGGAGGCCGAATCCCGTATTCGCTGCCGGGAGCGAGGAATACCCCCTCTTCGGCTCGAACCACGGGCCGTTTTTCAAATCGCAGGACCTTTCGGCCCGGATCGAGCAGGAGCTGGAAACGGCCGGCAAGCGGCGATTGCGCACGCGCGCGGCGGACCTGGCCGTCGAGGTGCAGCAGGCCGAGTACGGCAACGTCCTGCGGCTGCTCAAGGCCGAAGTGCGGACGGCCTACTTCCTGGGGGTGCTGGCGCAAGCGGAACTGGAGCTCGCCGAAACCATCCTCGCGGAGATCGACCGCGTCATCGAATTGAACCGCGTCCGGCTGGAGGCGGGCGAAATCTCGGGGATCGACCTCAAGAGGGTGGAGGTGGAACGGCTGCGTTTCCTGGACGATGTCTACACCGCGCGCCTTGGCCTCGCAAACGCGCGGGCCACGCTGCTGTCACTGATGGGTGTGGCAGAGGAGGCGGTGCCTTTCGCTTTTGCGGAACCGCTCGATCCGCGAGATCCCGCGGTTGCCGGGGACCCGGGAATGCCGCCGCCGGTCCCGCTTTCCGAGTTGGAAAGGCTCGCGCTGGCCGTGCGTCCCGATCTTGCGGCCGCAGGGCTGGAGCAGGAGCGCGCCGGGGCGGAAGTTCTTGTGCAGAAGGCCGGGGCGGTCCCCAACCTGACGGTCGGCGCCGGCTACCAGCGCAGCCACGACCACAACGCGATCATCCTCGAACTCTCGTTGCCGATCAGGCTGTTCCACAGGAACGAGGGGGGCATTGCGCGCGCCCTGGCGGAAAAAAACCGGGCCGAAAACCTGGCGGCCCTGGCCCGGCTCCAGGCGCTGCTGGAGGTCCGGAAGGCCCGGAATGCCGTGGAAATAAACCGGCAGCGGGTCGAATACATGCAGAAAGAGGCAGTGCGCAAGGCGGAGGAGGCCAGGGAGATCGCCGGGGCAGCCTACCGGCTCGGCGGCACCGACCTGATCGATCTGCTGGACACCGAGAGGGCGTGGCGGGAAACCAGCAGACTCTTCTACCGGGCGCTTTACGATTACCGCATCAGCCTGTACGAATTGGGTTCGGCCGTGGGCGTGGAGGAACAGAGAAAATGAAGTTCAGGGAGATTGTGATCCTGTCCGGGGGCGTGGTCTTTGGCGCCGCCGCGGCGATTGTGCTCTTGCTCACCGTGTTCGAGGCGCCGCTGGAGGGATTCCTGCACCGGTCGCACGCGCCCGACGCCGCGGAAGACGAACATGACCATGAAGCGCATTCCGCACCCGACACCGTCGTGGTCAGCCCGGAGGTCCGCCGCAGCGCCGGGATAGAGGTCATGGAGGCAGCCGAGCGCGAAATCACCTCCACGCTGCAGACCACGGGTTTTGTCGGCCCCAACGAGTCGCGTGTCGCGCACATACGCCCGCTGGCCAGGGGGATCGTCGATGCCGTTTACGCGCGGCTGGGCGACCGGGTGCGGGCGGGCGACCGGCTGGTGCGCTACGACAACATCGACCTGGGCGAGGTGATCAACGAGTATCTCACCGAGCTCGCCGAACTCCAGAACATGGAAACCAATTTGGAAGTGAGCCTGAAGATGCTCGAACGGGCAAAGGCGCTGCTCGAGAACCAGGCCCTGTCGAGCAAGGAGTACGAGTGGAAGGCCGCCGAAGCCAAGAATGCGGCTGCCGCCGTCGAACGCCAGAAGGCGCAGCTCGCCAAATACGAGGAGAAGCTGCACCGCTACGGCCTCACCGACGCGGAGATCGACGAGCTGCCGAAACCCGACCGGCGGCTGCCTCACCGGACCGCGGCCCACAGCGACCTGAAGGCACCATTCAGCGGGGTGGTCACGGCTCATCATGTATCCGAAGGCGAGGTCATCGAGCCCGAAATGGAAGTCATGACGATCACGGACATAGAAACGGTCTGGGTGCTGGCCGACGTCTACGAGAAGGACCTCGCGCTGGTGAAGCGCGGGCAGGAGGTGAAGGTGGAGGTAACCGCCTACCCCGGGCGCGTGTTCACGGGGAGGATCACGCACATCGCCGACCGGATCGATTCGGCATCGCGCACGGCGAAAGTACGCTGCGAAGTTCAGAACCGGGACCGGGAGCTGAAGCTGGAGATGTTCGCCACGGTGACCATTCCCGCCACGGGGGTCCGAAGCGTCATGGCCGTGCCCGAAACGGCGGTCCAGAGCATCGACGGGCGGAGCACGGTTTTTGTGCAGTGCGGCCCCGACGAGTTCGCGCCGCGCGAGGTGCGGCTTGGGAGCCGGACCAACGGGTGGGTGGAGGTCCGGTCGGGCCTGGCGCGGGGGGACAAGATCGCCGTCCAGGGCAGCTTCTACCTGAAATCCGGCCTCCTGCGCGAGCGCATCGGCGTGCACGTGCATTGACGGCGGCGCCGAATTCTCCAAAGCCGCGAGTTGCCGGAATTCGAGAAGGCAGGCGGATCCACCGCGCCTTCCGTGGCCGGACAACTGCCGTGCGTGCTGCAAGAGAGGTTAAAAAGGAATGCATCGCATTGTAGACCTTGCGCTCGACAACCGGCTGCTGGTCCTGGTCCTCACCCTCCTGCTCGTCGCCACGGGCACCTACGCGATGTTGAGGCTGCCGATCGACGCAGTGCCCGACGTCACGCCCAACCAGGTCCAGATCATCAGCAAGGCCCCCGGGCTGGGCCCGCTGGAGGTGGAAAGGTCTGTGACCTTTCCCGTCGAGACCGCCATGGGCGGGCTGCCCGGTGTGCGGGACATCCGGTCGGTCTCGCGGTATGGCATCTCCGTGGTGAGCCTGTATTTTGACGAGGAGGTCGACACCTACTTCGCGCGCCAGTTGGTGCTGGAGCGCCTGCCGCACGCGCAGGAGGCGATTCCGGCAGGCTTCGGCGCGCCGGAGATGGGTCCGATCAGCACGGGGCTGGGGGAGATCTACCAGTTCGAGGTGCGGGGAGACGGGCACTCCCCCATGGAGCTTCGCAGCATTCTCGACTGGGAGATCGCCCCGAAACTGCGGACGGTCCCCGGCGTCATCGAGGTCAACACCTTCGGCGGGGAGCTGAAGACCTACGAGGTGCAGATCGAACCGGACAGGCTTTACAGCCACGGGCTTTCGCTGGAGAGCGTGTTCGAGGCGCTGCAGCGCAACAACGCCAACGCCGGCGGCGGATACATCCAGCGCAACCATGAGCAGGTGCTGATCCGCGGGGAGGGGCTGATCGAAAACCTCGACGACATCGAGAACATCGTCGTGGCGGCGGGAGAGGACGGCACGCCGGTGTACATCCGCAACATCGGGCGGGCCGAGTACGCGCCGATGCTCCGGCAGGGAGCCGTGACGCGCGACGGGCGCGGCGAAGCCGTCACCGGGATCGCGATGATGCTCATCGGGGAGAATTCGCGAACCGTCGCCGAGCGCGTGGGGGAAAAAATCGAGGAGATCAGGGACTACCTCCCCGCGGGCGTCAGGATCGACACGTACTACGACCGCACCGACCTGGTGAAGCGGACCATCGCGACGGTGACGGCCAACCTCAGCGAGGGCGGCCTCCTGGTCGTCATCGTCCTGCTGGTGCTCCTGGGCAGCATCCGGGGCGGCCTGATGGTGGCGCTTGCCATCCCCCTCTCGATGCTTTTCGCCTTCATCCTGATGCTCCGGTTCAAGATCTCCGGCAACCTGATGAGCCTGGGCGCGATCGATTTCGGTTTGATCGTGGACGGTTCGGTGGTCATGATCGAAAATATCATGCGCCGCCTCTCGGGAGGCCAGAACCGCGGGAACCTGCTCGAGGGAGTGCGCGAGGCGGCCCGCGAGGTGGTGAGGCCGATCATAGCGGCCGTCGGGATCATCATCATCGTCTACCTCCCCGTGCTCACCCTCGAGGGGGTGGAGGGAAAGATGTTCCGCCCCATGGCCTGGACGGTGGTGTTCGCCCTGGCCGGGGGATTGATTCTCTCCCTTACCCTCATGCCGGTGCTCGCCTCCTTCGGCCTTGCCGGGGCGCAGAAGCCGGGCGATCCCAGGGTTCTGCGCTGGCTGAAGAAAGCCTACGAACCGATGCTGCGCGCGGTGCTCGCCCGCCCCGTTCTGACGGGGGGCGCTGCCATGCTTGTGTTCCTGCTAAGCCTCACGGTTGTTCCCTTCATGGGGGCGGAGTTCATCCCGGAGCTGGACGAGGGGACGATCGCGATCCAGGCCTGGCGCCTGCCGAGCGTTTCGCTGGAGGAGTCCATCAAAGCCACCACCAGGATCGAGCAGGAGTTGAAGGCATTCCCGGAAGTCGTAACGGTGGTTTCGCGGACGGGCAGCGCGGAGATCGCCACCGATCCCCACGGGGCGGACATCAGCGACATCTACGTCATCCTCAAGCCGCGCAGGGAGTGGCGCTCGGCGGCCACCAAAACGGAACTCATTTCCCTGATGGAGAGCCGGCTGCACAAGACCGTTCCCGGCAACATCTACTCTTTCTCCCAGCCGATCGAGCTGCGCCTGCAGGAGCTGGCCGCCGGCGTGAGATCCGACGTCGCCGTCCAGGTGTTCGGGGACGACCTGGACGAGCTGCGCAGGCTGGCCGACGAGATCGCGCGCGAGCTGGCGCGGGTCCGCGGCGCCTTCGATGTGAAGGCGGAGCAGGTCGCCGGGACACCCTACATGCGCCTCCGGGTGAAGCGGCAGGAAATCGCCCGGTACGGGATCAACGCCTCCCAGATCCTGGATGCCGTGGAAGCCGTCGGCGGGCGGACGGTGGGCCAGGTGCTGGAAGGCCAGCGGCGCTACGACCTGCGCGTGCGGTTCGCCGAAGGGAAGAGGAGCGACCTGGACTCGATCCTGAACATCCGGGTTGCGGATGCGCGAGGACGGCAGATCCCGATCTCGCAGCTGGCGGAGGTGTCGGTGGAGGAGGGCCCGGCCCAAATCAGCCGGCAGAACGCCCAGCGCAAGATCGCGGTGGAGGCCAACGTCCGCGGGCGGGATCTCGCCGGCTTCGTGGCCGACGCCAGAAATGCGCTGCGGAACAATATCCGGCTCCCGGCGGGGTACCGGATCGAATGGGGAGGGCAGTTCGAGAACCTGGACCGGGCGACCCGCCGCCTGGCTATCGTCATCCCGGTGGCCCTGTTCCTGATCTACTTCATTCTGCAGACGACTTTTCGTTCCGCCAAGATCGCGGCCATGATCTACCTGAACGTGCCCGTGGCGGCCACCGGAGGGATCCTGGCGCTGACGCTGAGGGGCATGCCCTTCAGCGTGTCCGCAGGCGTGGGCTTCATCGCCCTGTTCGGCGTGGCGGTGCTGAACGGGGTCGTGCTCCTGTCGTACATGAACCAGCTCAGGCAGCGCGGCCGCACCTACCTGGAGGCGGCCTACGAAGGGGCCATGACGCGGCTGCGGCCCGTGCTGATGACCGCGCTGGTGGCCAGCCTCGGGTTCGTGCCTATGGCGCTCTCCACCAGCCCGGGCGCGGAGGTGCAGCGGCCGCTGGCGACCGTGGTGATCGGGGGATTGATCACCTCGACGATCCTGACGCTACTCGTGCTGCCGGCGATTTACGGGCGCGAAAAGGACTGACGGCAATCCCCCATGCACCTTTTGTATCTCCGTGCCCCCGTGGTAGCTTTTGTCCTGCACCCTGATATTATGGCGGAATTTCTATGAACAAAGTGAACGGAATAATGCGTTTTCCTGTTGTTCTGCTCACACTCGCTCTCATGCCGCATCCGGCCCTGGCTCAGTTGCCGGTCGCAACGGTTTTGCGCACAACTGCGCCGGTTATCGTGGACGGGGTGCTGGACGAACCGGATTGGGCGGAGGCACCGGACATCGGCGAACTACGCCAGCGTGAGCCCTTGCAGGGGGAGAAAGCCACCGAACTGACGAGCGTCAAGCTGATGTACGACGAGGGGAACCTGTACGTCGGAATACTCTGCTACGACTCGGAACCGAAGGGCATCATCAGCACGCAGCTGGCGCGGGACGCCCAGATCGGCGCCGACGACAGCATCGAGATCCTCATCGATACCTTCCGCGACCGGCGCAATGCTTACTACTTCGCCACCAATCCTGCCGGGGTCCTGGTCGACGGCCTCATCATCGACAACGGAACGCTGAACCGGCAGTGGGACGCCATCTGGACCGTCCGCACGGCACGCTCCGACACGGGCTGGAGCGCCGAGTTCGCCATCCCCTTCAAGAGCCTCAGCTTCCGCGAGGGGCAGGAAACCTGGGGATTCAACATTGCCCGCACGATCAAACGGAAGGTCGAAGAGAGCCGCTGGGCCGCGCCCCGGCTCGACGTGCGCTTCTACCAGGTTTCCGAAGCCGGCGAAATGGAGGGATTGGCTGGAGTCAGGCATGGGCTGGGACTGGACGTCCGGCCTTACGGCTCCGGGAAATGGCTGCACATGGGGGACACTTCGGATGACTCCCTGGCGGGCCAGGCCGGCGGAGATGTCTTCTACAGCCTCGCACCCAGCCTCAAGTGGACGACCACGTTCAATACCGATTTTGCCGAAACGGAAGTCGACGACCGGCAGATCAACCTGACGCGCTTCCCGCTCTTTTTCCCGGAGAAGCGCGCCTTCTTCCTGGAGAACGCCGGCGCCTTCAGCTTCGGGGGATCGGGCACGGGGCGCAGCCCGGAGTTGATCCCGTTTTTCAGCCGGCGGATCGGACTCGTGCGTGGGAACGAGATTCCCATACTCGCGGGGACCAAGCTGACGGGGAAGGCCGGCCGCTTCGACATCGGCGTCATGGATGTCCAGACGCGCGACGCGGGGGAGTTCGAAGGAAAGAACTTCTTCGTGGGGCGCGTAAAGCGCAATTTCTGGCGCTAGTCCTACGCCGGGGGGATCTTCACCGCAGGCGATCCCGGCCGGCCGCTCTCATCGCGGACCTACGGGGCAGACCTGCAGCTGGCGACCTCCGGTTTCCTCGGCGGAGAGCGGAATTTCAGGGTCGAGGGTTTCTTTCTCAGGAGCGACAACGAAGGGGTGGAGGGAAAGGACAAGTCCTACGGCGTGGGCGCGGCCTACCCCAACGACCTCTGGGACGTCAGCGTGGAGTGGCGCGCCACGGAAGCGAATTTCCGGCCCGCGCTCGGATTCGTCTCGCGGGCCGGCGTGCGCAAGTTCAGCCTCAACGCCGACTTCGCCCCGCGGCCGAGGAATTTTCTCGATATTCGCCAGATGACGCACGAATTCCGGTACACGCGCTACACGCGAATCGAGGACGGCCGGGTGGAGAGCTGGCGGCTGTTCACGGCACCGGTGAACTACAGCCTGAATTCGGGCGACCGTTTCGAATTCAACTGGGTGCCGACCTTCGAGCGGCTCTTCGAGCCCTTCGAGATCTCGGAGGGGGTGGTTCTGCCCGGAGGGGACTACCGTTTCACGCGCTGGCGGCTGGAGTACTACACCGCCTCGAAGCGGCCGTGGGAGGCGCGGGCCACGTGGTGGTTCGGGACCTATTACTCGGGGAGATCGGACCAGGTCGACATCTCGTTCGAGTACAAGCTGGGTCCGAGGTTTGGAGCTCGGCTCAGCCTGGACCAGACTTTCGCCCGGCTGAAGGAAGGGAACTTCGTCGCGCGGATATACGGGTTGCGGGCGAACTATTCGGTCTCGCCCTTCCTGACGTTTTTCAACCTCGTCCAGTACGACAATGAATCGCGCGACCTGGGCTGGCAGAGCCGCGTCCGGTGGATTCTGCGGCCGGGGGACGAGATCTTCATCGTGTTCAGCCAGGGGTGGATCCGCGAGGACACTCCGGACAGGCGCTTCCGCGCGGCGGACCGCCGCCTGGCGATGAAGCTGCAGTACACCTTCCGCTTCTGACCTGCAAATTTCCGCGGTGCGGCCGAACCGACCGGCAAGGAGACAGCGATTCATCCGCGTCCCAGGATGCCGGCCGCGCCCCAATTCACGAATGATTCGGATTAGGTGCCGGCGCGGTCGGAGCCGATTTCGCGGACGAGATCCTCGAGCCGGCGCCGCGGCGGGGCTGGGGGCGATTCCGCCGGGTAGCCGATGGGCAGGATGGCTACGGGAATCTGTCCCTCGGGCGCGCGGATGGCCAACCGGACCTTCTCATCGGAGAACGCCCCTACCCACACGGTGGCCAGTCCCAGCGACTGGGCCGCCAGCATGGCATAGGTGCAGGCGATGGTGGCATCCTGCGGGGCATAAAGCCTCGAGCCGCGCTCGCCATAGCGCGCCGAGGCGCGCGCGGGATGGGCGCAGAAAACCAGCGCCACGGGCGCCTGCGCGGCAAACGTCTGGCCGAGGGCGGCCGCGGCGAGCGCCTGCCGATCCTCGGCCTTGCGCGCGAGGTAGACCTCAAACGCCTGCAGGTTGCCGGCAGACGGCGCCCGGTTGACGGTTTCCAGGATCTTTTGCAGCTTTTCCGCTTCAACCTCTCTGGGCTGAAACGCGCGGACGGACCGGCGCGCTTCCGCAACGGCGAAGAAATCCATAGTTGCCTCCCTGTACTGCCAATCCGCAGAATCTTGCCCACGCGCTAAGAATACTGCACGGGAGCGGCCCCTTGCCACCCTATCTACCGAGTATGCTTGCCCACCGGGAACCCACGGAGCCCGGAGCGATAGCGACGGGTTGTGTCGCTTGACTAAGATGCCCGACCGCTCACTGGCGTTCGCGGCTCCGTTTGCTGCATTCCTGCAAAACTGCTTTCCTCGGTTGCCGCCTTGCTGCGATTCGCCCGGCTGCCGCTGGTGCGGCGGGAAAGAGAAAAGCCACCCGCACTTAAGAACATATTGTTGCGCGCGGCCACATCCGTTAGCTGGAAATCCGCCGAATCGGCATTTCTTTTGCAGGGATGCGGGAGGCGGGGAAAGTTTTTTGCACCCGCCCTTAAAGTTGCGCTTCCCGTGGTCCGATGTATTGGCAGGCGAGCACTTTGTGCATGGGTGTCCCTGCTTCCCCGCGCCCGGGCATGGAGCAGCCCTGGCCGGTGTCGCGGACGGAGACGGCGTAAAATCGACAATGGAGAATCCGGTCTTGACGGGAGTAGTGCACGAACGAAAGCAGCCGCTGCTGCTCGTTGCGGATGACGAACTGCTGATCCGGATGCTGGCGCGGGAGGCGCTGGAGCGGGCGGGCTTTGCCGTGGCGATGGCCGAAAACGGCCTGCAGGCGGTGGACGCCTTCGGGCGCCTGCAGCCGGAGCTGGTGCTGCTGGACGTGAACATGCCGGGTATGGACGGTTTCGCCGCCTGCCGGCAGATCCGCCAGCTGCCCGGCGGCGGCCGCATCCCGGTGCTGATGATGACCGGGCTGGACGACCTGGAGTCGATCCGCCGCGCCTACGACGCCGGCGCCACCGACTTCCAGACCAAGCCGGTCAACTGGACCATCCTGCTGCAGCGGGTGCGCTACATGCTGCGCGCCTCCGAGGCGGTCGAGGGCCTGCAGCGCAGCGAGGCGCGCAACCGCGCCCTGCTCGAGGCCATGCCCGACATGATGTTCCGCCTGGACCGCGGCGGGCGCTTCCTGGACTTCAAGCCGGCCCGCGGCCTGGAGCCCGTCGCCGCCCCGGCGCAGTTCATCGGCCGCTCGATCGCCGAGGTGCTGCCCGGGCCGGTCTCGGAGCAGTGCCTGCGCCGGGTCGAAAAAGCCCTGGCCACCGGCACGACGCAGGTCTTCGAGTACCCGCTGGCGCGCAACGGGCGCGTGCGCGAGTACGAGGCCCGCGCCGTGGTCAGCGGCGAGAACGAGGCCCTGGCCATCGTGCGCGACGTCACCCAGCAGAAGCAGGCGGCGCGGGCGCTGCAGCGCGAGCGCGACTTCATCGCCACGGTGCTCGACACCGCCCGCGCGCTGGTCATGGTGCGCAACCGCCAGGGGCGCATCGTGCGCTTCAACCGCGCCTGCGAGCAGGTCACCGGCTACGCCGCCGCCGAGGTCGAACGGCGCCGCGCCTGGGACTTCCTGCTGCCGGTGGAGGAGGCCGCGCGCGAGCGCGCCGTGTTCGAGAACCTCCTGGCGGGCAAGTACCCGGGCGACTACCAGAGCCACTGGATAACCCGGGACGGGGGACGGCGGCTGATCGCCTGGTCCAACAGCCTGCTGCAGGACGCCTCCGGCGAGGTCGAGCACGTCATCAGCACCGGCATCGACATCACCGAGCGCCGCCAGGCCGAGGAGCAGGTGCAGTTCCTGGCCTACTACGACGGCCTGACCAACCTGCCCAACCGCGTCCTGTTCAAGGAGCACCTGAACCAGGCCCTGGCCTACTCGCAGCGGCACGAGCGCCTGATGGCGGTGCTGTTCTTCGACCTGGACCGCTTCAAGCAGATCAACGACACCTTCGGCCACAGCCTGGGCGACCTGCTGCTCAAGGGCGTGGCCGAGCGGCTGCGCACCGGCGTGCGCATCAGCGACTGCGTCGCGCGCCAGGGGGGCAACGAGCTGGAGACCTCCGTGGGGCGCTTCGGCGGCGACGAGTTCACCATCATGGTGACCGACGTGGCCAGCGTGCAGTCGGCCGCCCGCATCGCCCGGCGCGTCATCCAGGCCATCACCGAGCCCTTCGTGCTGAACCAGCAGGAGGTCTTCGTCACCGCCAGCGTCGGCATCAGCCTCTACCCGTTCGACGGCACCACCGCCGAGGCCCTGCTCAAGCACGCCGACACGGCCATGTACGCCGCCAAGAACCAGGGGCGCGACAACTACCACTTCTACTCGCCCGCGATGAACAGCAAGTCGCTCAACAAGCTCTCGCTCGAGAACGACCTGCGCCGCGCCATCGGGCGCGAGGAGTTCGTCATGCACTACCAGCCCAAGTTCCAGGTCGCCTCGGGCCGCGTCGTCGGCGCCGAGGCGCTGGTGCGCTGGATGCACCCGCGCAAGGGCCTGCTGCCCCCGCTGGACTTCATCTCCCTGGCCGAGGAGACCGGCATGATCATGCCCATCGGCGAGTGGTGCCTGCGCGCCGTCTGCCGCCAGATCCTGGCCTGGCAGCAGGCCGGGCTCGCCCCCGTCCCGGTCTCGGTCAACATCTCGGCCGTGCACTTCCGCCAGCGCGGCCTGCTGGAGACCGTAGCGCGCATCCTGCGCGAGACCGGCGTCGACCCGACCCTGCTGGAGCTGGAGATCACCGAGAGCATCATCATGCAGAACGAGGAGGAAGCGGACCGGATCCTGCGCAAGCTCAAGGCCATGGGGGTGCGCATCTCGGTCGACGACTTCGGCACCGGCTACTCCTCGCTCAGCTACCTGAAGCGCTTCACGCTCGATGCGCTGAAGATCGACCGCTCCTTCGTCAAGGACCTCATCACCGACCCGGACGACCGCGCCATCACCACCGCCATCATCGCCATGGCGCGCAGCCTCGGCCTCAAGGTCGTCGCCGAAGGCGTCGAGACCGAGCAGCACATGGACTTCCTGCGGGAGCAGAGATGCGACGAGGTCCAGGGATACCTCTTCAGCCCCCCGCTCGCGCCGGGTCGATTCGCCATCCTGATCGCCAAGGAGCCGCTCGCGTTCGCGCACCCGGCGGAGCCCCTCGCGGCGGCCGGAGCGGCCCAGGCCCTATGAAAAACCGCCGCAACTACTACCGGCTTCTCCAGGTCCAGCCGGACGCCCCGCCGGAGGTGATCCGCGCGAGCTTCCGGGCGCTCATGAAGGAGATGAAGCAGCATCCCGACCTGGGCGGGTCGTCCGATTGCGCGGCGTTGCTGATCGAGGCCTACGACACGCTCATGGATCCCGCCCGGAGGGAGGCCTACGACCGTGAGATCTTCCGGCGCTACACCAAGGCGAGGGGCGGGGCGGGGCAAGCCGGCGGCAGGCGCCCGCCGGCCACCCAGTTCTGCCCGTTCTGCCGGCACCCGCTGGCCCGCGAGGCGCGGCCGGGTGGACGATGCCTTGCCTGCAACAGCCCGCTTCCCCCGGCCCAGGGCGAAAAAACCGGACGGCCGCCGAGGCGGTCCATTTCACGAATCAAGCGCGAGGGGAGCATAAGAATTCACACCGAGTGGCCGTCCCCGGGGAGTGAGGCAAGGATGGTGGACCTCTCTCCGAGCGGCATGCGGTTCATCTCCCGGGTGAAAGTCGCTCCCGGATCGGTCGTCAAAATCAACTCCCCCGCGCTGGCAGCCGTGGCCAGGGTCAGCAACGTCGCCGGCGAGGACTCCGGCCGCGGGACGATGTGGGTAGTGGGGGTTTCCTTCCTGGCGGTCGAATTCAGCGATACGAAAGGCTCCTTCTTCCAAGCCTCCGGGTGATCCCCGCGCCCGTGGCGGTTCAGCTGTGCCGGAATCGCAAACGGCAGGCACGAATTGCACGAATCGTGTCAATTCGCCGGCGCGTGAATCCGCGAGATCTCTCACGCGTGGGGAGAAAACTCCACGGCAACGGCTCCACGCTGGCGTATCTGCTACCTGCGTTTTCAGAAAGGGAACCCACGGAGCCCGGAGCGATAGCGACGGGTTGTGTGCTTTGGTTGGGCCACCCGACCGTTCACTGGCGTTCGCAGTTCCGCTCAATAGACTTCGGGAACGAAGGTCTGGTCCGCCATCGGGGGCCTGATGTACCCGGTGTCGTTCTGCCGCGGGGGGAGTTCGATCGGCTGGGGCGTCAGGTCCTGATAGGGAATCGTGCTGAGCAGGTGGTGGATGCAGTTGAGCCGCGCGCGGCGCTTGTCGTCGGCCTCGACCACGTACCAGGGCGCCTGCTTGATGTCGGTGTAGTTGAACATCCGGTCCTTCGCCCTGGAGTAGTCGACCCATCGCGAGCGGGACTCCAGGTCCATCGGGCTGAGCTTCCAGCGCTTGGTGCGCTCCTTCAGCCGCGCCTGGAACCGCCGCTCCTGCTCCTCGTCGCTCACCGAGAACCAGTACTTGATCAGGATGATGCCGGCCCTTACGAGCATGCGCTCGAACTCAGGGCAGGAGCGCAGGAACTCCAGGTACTCCTTCTCCGTGCAGAATCCCATAACGGCTTCCACCCCGGCGCGGTTGTACCAGCTGCGGTCGAAGAGAACCATCTCGCCGGCCGCGGGGAGGTGGGCGGCGTAGCGCTGGAAATACCACTGGGTTGTTTCGCGCTCGGTCGGCGAGGCCAGGGCGGCGACGCGGCAGATGCGCGGGTTGAGCCGTGCCGTGATCCTCTTGATCACGCCCCCCTTGCCGGCCGCATCGCGCCCCTCGAAAATGACGACCACCTTCAGGCCCTTCTGCTTGATCCACTCCTGCAGCTTGACCAGTTCGATCTGCATCCGAGACAGTTCCGTGGAGTAGAGCTTCTTGGTGAGCGGCTTCGGCTGTTTGATTCTGGGCGCCGCTTTCCCCTTCGTGCTTTTCTTCTTCTTTTTCTTGGTCACGCGAGAGTCCCCCCGGTTTGGGCATATTATATTCCACTTGTGTTCCGGAAGATGGTCAATGGCGCAGCAGGCGCTCCATGAGATGTTCCCTGAATGCCGGCGCCGGGGTGTGGCAGTATCGGACCATGCGCCTTGAGTCCAGCCCGCGGGAGGCGTTGCCTTCCTGCCCCAGCTGCGCGGCCGAGGCTGCGCCCGCGTACACCGCCAGCCCCTTGGGGCCGAATCTCGTGGTCAGTTCATGCGCGATCCCGAAGGCTGTCGGCAGCGGCGCATGTCCGTGCGGCTGCCGCCCGTGAAGCGCACTTCGATATCAGCTCCACAGGCACTCCCGGCACGGGGCTGCAGGCCGCGGAGTGGATGGATTGGCACTGTGTTTAATTATTCAACACAAATGCGCCTGCCATGAAGGATCATCGGCGGCGGAACAGCAATGTCACTTTGCCAGCGTGGCCGTTGCGGTGATCCAGTCCCAGCCATGGTTGCCCGCGGCGCCGATCGACCTGACCGCGATGTGAACGGTTTCGCCCCCGGCAAGCGGCATGTCCGCGATGACCGCGCGCGGCTCCTTTACCGTCACCGCCTTCCGCCCTGGATCGCCGCCGGGCCCGTAGCGGACCTCGTAGCCGGTTATCCCCTTTTCGGGGCCCGCGGTCCAGGTGGCCTCGATCCGGCCGCCGGACGACGCCGTGACCCGCATCTCCGTGAGGCGGGAGGGGCCATAGGCAAGGCGCATCGCCCAGGCGATGTTGGCCTTGGTTGCCTCGACGAGCAGTTCCTGGTTGACCGTCTCGAGCAGGTCGGTCGGCTGGTGGTAGTAGGGAGTGCCCAGGAGCGGATAGGATCCCAGGCCTCCGACGATGTCGCCGTAGGCCTCGTAGAACGGCACCGCGTCGGTGCTCTTCACGTAACGGCTGTCGTAAGTGATCATTTTCGAAAAGAGCATCGCCGCGGCATGCTGCACGTCCCGGATGCCCTGGCTGGAGTAACGGATGAGGTTGTCCAGGCGCTGGTCGTTCGACCAGCCGATGGTATCGTTGTTGACGACTCCGGCGATGCGCATGCCCTTCTCCTTCGCCTGGCGCACGAATTCGCGGCTGCCCAGCAGCCCCGACTCCTCCCCCGTCAGCGCGGCGAAGAGGATCGTGGCGGGCATGGGCTTGCCGGCCAGCAGCCGCGCGGTTTCCAGCATGACGGCGATGGCCGAGGTGTTGTCGTCGGCGCCGGGTCCCCGCTGGTTGGAGTCGTAATGACTGCAGAGGACGTAGACCAGCTCGGGGTTTTCCGTGCCGCGCAGCTCCGCCAGGACGCTGGCGGTCCTTATGTTGCCGACGTTGAACCACTGGAATTCGGGCTCGTAGCCGAACGATTGGAACGCGGCGTGGAGGTACTCTCCCGCCAGCTTGTTGCCGGGCTGCGAGATGTGCTTGGAGTCGAACTGGAAGAGCGCCTCCTGGTACTCATAGAGCCGGTGGATCGAAACGCCGGCGGCGATCTCGCGAACGCGGCCGGCGATTGGGCGGAACAGGGACTCGCCGCGCGCGCGCAGATCGCGCTCGGCGGCGAGGTTGGCCTGGATGCGCGCCTGCAGTTCGCCCAGGGATATCCTGCGGGAGCGGTCGAGGAGGTAGACGCCGCGTTCGAGGGAAATGGTGTCGCCGTCGCGCTCCGAGACGATCAGCAGGCGCGAGCCGTCGGGCGAGGGCGCCCACTCGTATTCCGGCGCGATCGTGCGGACCGTGTTGTTGTGAAAGAGCCTGGTCCCGGCCATGGTCCGGAGGTCGTACGCGTAGGAGCGGCTGTGGCGCCTCTCGCCCTTGATGGCGAGGAGCGTGCCGGAATCGAGAAACCGCGGGGAGCGGTCGTGCTGGATCTCGCGCGTCACGCGGCGCTCGGCTCGCCCGTCGGCGTCGATGACGAAGATCTCCGCGTTGAGGTGGATAGTGGTTTCAAAGGCGACCAGCGCACCGTCGGGAGAGAGGGCGGCGGAGTTGATCCGCTCCGGGCTCTTGCGGACAACCTTCGGTTCGAGGTCTCCGGCGAGCTTCACGACTTGCAGCTGGCTTTCCTGGCCGCTCTGGGCGAGGAAGGCCAGGGTCGAGCCGTCGGCCGAGAGGGTCGGCGAGGCCCCGGCGAAGGACCGCATCCTGCCGTCGGCCAGGCTCGTGATCGCGACTTCCCGGGTCGGCGCCTGCGGCCCACCCCCGGGCGCGCGGGCGCCCGTCATGGCGCCAGGGCCCTGGGCGAGGGGCGACGCACTGGTCACGGTGCAGACCAGGAAGTGTCCGCCCGGGACTGCGATGGGATCGACCTTGAAGCCTTTGCCGGAGGTGAGGGGGCGCGGCTCGTCGAGGGTTGGGGAGACGGCATAGATCTCGCCGGCGGCGGCGCCGGCTCCTTCCATGCCCGAGAAGTAGACTTCGCCGCCATCGGCCGAGTAGGCGAGCGAAAACTTCAGCAGGCCGCCGTCGGCGAGGCGCTGTTCGTGGCCGGTGGCGAGATGCCGCAGGGTGATGGCGGCGGCTGCTGCTTCGGCCGCGGCGATCCGTCGCTGGCGCTCGGCGATGGCCTGCCGGTCGGGCTGAGGCCGGGCCTGCAACTGCTCGAGTTCCCCCCGCAGGGTTCTCAGTTCCTCGGTTTCCACGGCCTGCAGGTAGGCGACGAAGCCGTCGTCCGGGGAGAAGACCGCGCCGGTGCCGCGCAGCTCGGCGGCGACGTTGCCGGTGGCGGTGTCCAGGATGCGTGTGACCCGGTCGGAGCGCCCGCCGGTCTCATAGACGGCGTACCGGCCGGTCGAACTGAAGCGGACGGAGCGGCCGTCGGGGGCCAGTTCCTGCACCGGGTGCAGCTCCCCGGTGAGGAGGGCGATCGGATCGAGGAAGCGGGCGGCTTCGGGGCCTCCGAGGATTCCGGCGAAGCCCTCGAGCGCCCGGATGAAGTCCCCGTTGTCCCACGCTTCGCGGGCGCGGTCGAAGGCGGAGTTGCCGGGGATCGCGGCCACCGGCGGAATGAGGGAGATGCAGGCCAGAAGCAGGATTGCGTGGAGTCGTTTCATGAGAGTACCCTTTCGGGGATCCTTGGGGATCCGTGAATGTCCGAATGCCGAAGCCGTTTGCGGTCTCGGCCAAGCGCTCAGTTTCCGCCGGGATCAGGGAGAATCTTCGCCGGATACGAGCGCGACCCGCGCCGTGTTCACGATCACATAGTCCATCTCCTGGAGAAGCGGATGGCTGCCCGGGCCCCCGGCCTCCAGCCCGCGGATCTGCGGCCGGCCGACCACCACGAAGGCGTTCTGGCCGAAGGCGTCCCGTTCCCAGGTCGTGCGCCTGATCGTGCCGGAGAGCTCGATGGCCGTCCGCCCCTTCAGGATCATGGAGACGGCGACCTCGGCTGCGCCGCGTTCCGCCAGTGCCCTCAGGCTTTCGTCTCCGGCCTCGCTGCTCAGCTCGTGGGCGAGCAGGATCTCCGACAGCCGCAGGATGGACCGCCCGCCGGCGACAGGCTGCTCGCCGCCGGCGGTAATCACCGTCGCGTCGCCGACCTCGATGAACGGCCTCGCGGCGGCATTGAGGAAATTCGAGAGGCGGCGGCCGCCGGTGCTCACATGCCCGCGGATGAGGAAGTCGTCGGTCAGGAAGAGATCCTTGAAATAGCGCATGAGGACGATTATAGCGCAAGGCGCGAGCGGGCAAGCCGGGAGACAGAGGATCGTGTAAGATAGTCGCACCTGCAACGGAGAAGAGGCCATGCGAGATATGAAACAGGCTGGACCGGCAATCCTGGCATTCCTGCTCCCCGCCGCGCTCTGGCTGGGCGGGTGCACGGCGCCGAAGGCCGTGCCGATCGAGGGGCAGATCGCCGAACGGATCAGGCAGGGGATCGAAAACGGCAGGGGGTATTTCGATCATGCGGGCTTCGATTCGCTCGTGCGGCAGTTTGCCCGGCCGGCCGAAGGCCGGTTCGACTACGCCGGGCTGAAGGAGCGCGAGGCGGACCTGGACCGCTACCTGGGCGACATCGCGCGCGCCGACCTGGCTTTCCTTTCCAGGAACGCGCTGCTGGCTCTGTTCATCAACGCCTACAATGCTTACACCCTCAGGAGCGTGCTGCAGACGATGACGCCGGACCGGCCGGAAGGGATCGGAAGCATCCGCGACATACCCGATGTGTTCGAAGCTGTCGTCCACGAGGTCGGCGGCTTCACCCTGAGCCTGGACAACATCGAGCACAACATCCTGCGGCCGGTTTTCAAGGATCCGCGCATCCACTTTGCCGTGAACTGCGCATCGGTCGGCTGTCCGCCGCTGCACGACGCGGCCTTCATCGGCGAGGACATCGAAGCGCAGCTGGAGGCCGTGACCCAGCGGGTGCTGACGTCGCCCGAATACGTGCGGGTGGAGGGGGAGAGGTTGTGGTTGACCAGCATCCTGGACTGGTATGGGAGCGACTTCGTGACGGCGGGATACCGGGGCGCCGCCGAGTCGCTGGCGGGGTACGTTCAGAGGCGTGCCCGGAGAGAGGTCCGGGAGTTCATCGAGATGAACGCGGGCCGGGTCAGGATTTCGTTTATCCCCTACGACTGGTCTTTGAACCGGATCCGGTGAAAGTCTTCTTTGTGCCCTTGGTGCCTTCGCGGGCAATGAATCAAAAGCTTGACCACGAAGGCACCACGGCCGCAAAAGCAGAACAAAGGTGCGAAGCAAAAAAAGAAGTTAGAGGGGTTGTCGCGCGGGGCGGTTATCAAAAGGTTACAGTTCAATGTTAATGACCTTTATTTTGGGTTAAATAACCCGTGTGCGTGGCATTTCTCCAAGAGTGCACAAAATGATCGGCGTGCCCCGAGGTATGGCCCTGCTACGAACCTGTCCGTAATTTATTGCTGCAACTGCAATTGATTGGATCGCGACCGTCCCTCGGAAGGCGCAATCGTCATTGGCAAGGTTTGTGCTTGCAATCCATCGGTATATAAGGAGATGGCGCATAAAAAATTTATGCACCTCTCGATTTGGACACACTACTCCCAGGGAAAGCGGGTTACGGCGAACACGAAGATCCAGACGGGGCTTCGGAGATAAGCGGTTAATCGAAGCTTGACCGACGGCAGATCGACTCCCGACGCAGAGCACGGTGGCCTGACTTCGCATTGCGCGCAGTACGGCTTTTTCCGATTACCCCACTCACGCTCAGGATAGGTCTGCGCCCACACTCGTGCCCTGCGCCCGGATCGCGGCCGCAAGCCCAAAAACAGCCTGGACAGATCGAGTGTGCCGCCAGGGGGAGGGACTACATGAAGGCAGTGCAGGAGACGGTTCTTTACGAAAAGACAATGAAGCCGGCTTTCCTGGGAGAGGTGTACGAGATTCCGGGAGGGGAGAAGATCAAGGACTGCGTCCAGTGCGGGACCTGCAGCGGGTCCTGCCCTGTCTCGTGGGCCATGGAGCAGACGCCGCGCCAGATATTTGCGATGATTCGGGCCGGCATGCGGGACCGGGTGCTGGACAGTCTCACGATCTGGACCTGCGCGTCGTGCTACCAGTGCACGGACCGCTGCCCGCAGCAGATCAAGGTCACCGACATCATGTACATCCTCAAGCGGATGGCCATGCGCGAGGACCGGAAGCGGAGCAAGCATGCCCGGGCGCTGTCGGAGGTCTTCACCGAAATCGTCAACAAGTACGGGCGCAACCGCGAGACCGAGCTCATGACCCGGTTCGCCCTGAAGACGAATCCGCTCGGCGCCCTGTCCATGGCGCCGGTGGGGATGGGTTTGTACAGTCGCGGACGGCTCCCGCTCGGCGGCAGCCGCATCAAGGACATCAAGGGATTGCGCAGGATTGTGGCAAAGGCCCAGGAACTTGGGGGTGAATGAATGAAGTATTCCTATTATCCCGGGTGCTCGCTCGACGCGACGGGGCGCCCTTACGAGGAGTCGGTGAGCGCGGTGGCCAAGGCGCTGGGGATGGAACTGGTGGAGATCCCCGACTGGAACTGCTGCGGCGCGACGGCCTACATGAACGTCAACGAGGTGCTCTCGTTCTGCCTGAGCGCGCGCAACCTCGCGCAGGCGGCCGAGCTCGGCGGACCGATCGTGACGCCGTGCAGCGCCTGTTTCACCAACATGCGCAAGACGGAGAACTACCTGCAGGAGTTCCCCGAGCTGAAGCGCAAGGTGGACGCGGCGCTGGGCGAGGCGGGAATGCGGTACGACGGCGGTGTCGAGACGCGGCACTTTCTCCAGGCCGTGGTCCAGGACGTCGGCCTGGAGGCCGTCCGCGCGAAGGTCAAACGGCCCCTGACCGGCCTCCGCGTCGCCCCCTACTACGGGTGCCAGATCGTCCGGCCGTACGGCATCGAGGATGATCCGGAGAACCCGGTCATGTTCGAGCAGCTGCTGGAGGCCCTCGGCGCGACGCCGGCCTACTATCCGATGAAGACCATGTGCTGCGGCGGCTCGCTCATGGGGACACAGGAGGATGTCGCGCTGCGGCTTTGCCGCAATCTGCTGCTGTGCTCGGAGCAGAGCGGCGCGGACTGCATCGCCGTCACCTGCCCGCTGTGCCAGATCAACCTCGACGCTTTCCAGCAGCGCGTCAACCGGGCCTACGGCCACAGTTTCAAGATTCCCATAGTCTATTTCACGCAGCTGATGGGGCTCGCCTTCGGCCTGGCATCCGGAGACGTCGGCCTGCAGCGCTGCATCGTGCCGGCCACGCAGGTGGCCGCGCGCTTCGCGCGGGAGGTTTCATGAGCGTCAAAATCGGCGTCTACGTCTGCCACTGCGGCACCAACATCTCCGGCAAGGTGAACGTCACCGACGTGACCGAGTTCGCCCGCACGCTGCCGGGGGTTGCGGTCGCCAGGGAATACAAGTTCATGTGCTCCGATCCGGGCCAGATCCTGATCCAGGACGACATCGCCAACCTGGGCCTGGACCGCGTGGTCGTGGCTTCCTGCTCTCCCCTGATGCACGAGCCGACCTTCCGCGGGGCGTGCGAAAAGGCCGACCTCAACCGCTACCTCTTCCAGATGGCGAACATCCGCGAGCACTGCTCCTGGGTTACGGTCGACATTAATGCCGCGACCGACAAGGCCAGGGCGCTCCTGGCCGCGGCCGTGCACAAGGCGTCCAAACTGGCGCCCCTGCCGCGGAAAACGGTCGGCGTGAACAACTCCGCGCTGGTGGTCGGAGGAGGGATCGCGGGCATCCAGGCGGCGCTCGACATCGCCGAATCGGGGCGGACGGTCTACCTGGTGGAGAAACAGGCCTCCATCGGCGGACACATGGCCCTCTTCGACAAGACCTTCCCGACGCTGGACTGCGCCGCGTGCATCCTGACCCCCAAGATGGTCCAGGTGGGGCAGCACCCCAACATCCGGCTGCTCTCGTCCAGCGAGGTCGAGGAGGTCAGCGGCTTCGTGGGCAACTTCAAGGTGAAGGTCCGGCGGAACGCCACGTACGTGGACCACGCGAAGTGCACCGGGTGCGGTCTCTGCTGGGAGTCCTGCCCGGCGAGAAAAATCCCGGCCACGCGGGTGATCCGCAAGGGCAAGCTGGTGATCGGCAGGACGGGGAACGGCAACGGGGCCGCCCAGGAAGCGAAAGCCTGAAAGGTGCGCGACGCCATGATGACCACGGCAGCCGAGGCCAGACAGGTTTCGCTGGCGGATATCAGGAAGGTACTGGAAGCGGACCTGCTGTGCGGTTCCGACCTGTCGGTGAAAGTAAGGCAGGCGGAGGCGGCCGACCTGATGAGCGACGTGCTGGCGCTGAGCGAGCCGGGCATGATCCTCCTCACCGGGCTTGTCAGCAACCAGGTAATCCGCACCGCCGTGGTCGCAGACCTGTGCGGTGTTGTCTTTGTGCGGGGGAAGAAGCCGGGCGAGGAAATCCTGCGCTTGGCCGGCGAAGCGGGCATCCCGGTGATGTCGACGCCGCTCACGATGTTCGAGGCGTCGGGAAGGCTCCGGGATGCCTTCCTGAACAGGTAGGGGATGGCCATTGCGGAGATCGAGAGCAGCTACGAGGTCGCCGGCGGGGATTTCACCAACGCCGGACGCGCGTCCACGGCGATCAAGGACACGCTCAAGCGGCTCGGCGTGCCGCCCGCCGTGGTCCGGCGGGTGGCCATTGCCTCCTACGAGGCGGAGATGAACCTGGTCATGTATGCGAAGCGGGGAACGGTGACGCTGGCGGTGAATCCCGGCGCCGTGACGCTCCGCATCGAAGACGAAGGCCCGGGGATCGGGGACCTCGAGCTGGCCATGCAGGAGGGATACTCGACGGCGACACCGGAGATGAGGGAGATGGGGTTCGGCGCCGGCATGGGGCTGCCGAACATCCGGAAGAATGCGGACGAGTTTCGAATCGAGTCCGATGTGGGCCGGGGGACGCGGCTTTTCATCCGCGTGAACCAGGCGGTCTGAAAGGGGCCGGAAGTGGCAGCCAGGTACCAGTACTCACTGCGTTTCGAGCCGGAGAGGTGCGACGGCTGCACGGCCTGCATGCGCGCCTGCCCGGCGGAGGCCGTGAGGGTGCGCAAGGGCCGCGCGCTCAAGCTCGAATCGCGCTGCATCGACTGCGGCGAATGCATCAAGGTCTGCACCAAGCGGGCCATCGTGCCGCTCACCCACAGGATGAGCGAGCTGGCCGGCTTCGACTGGAAGATCGCCATTCCGTCGCCCGCGCTCTACGCGCAGTTTGACCCCGAGGTGCTGCCCGGGGTAGTGCTGGCCGCCCTGAAGAAATGCGGCTTCGACGACGTCGAGTGCCTCTCGCCGGCCTGCGACGCCGTCATGTCGGCGACCGAGATCTTCCTGAACGCCTACAAGGGGGCGTTCCCGCTGATTTCCTCCTTCTGCCCCACCGTGGTGCGCCTGGTGCAGGTGCAGTACCCGGACCTGGTGGAGCAGCTCCTGCCGATCCTGGCGCCGCGCGAAGTCTCCGCCCGTGCCGCCAAGGAACGTAAGTCGCGGGAATCGGGCCTGGATGCCGGCCGCATCTGCGCCGTCTACATCACCCCCTGCCCGTCGAAGATGGTGGGCATCCTGGAGCACCCCGGGATGGAGCGTTCCAACCTGGATACCGCCGTCGCCATCAAGGACATCTTTCCCTGCCTCGCGGCCGCTCTGCCGGAGGTGGACGAGGACTTCACGCAGATGGACGGGGGAGAGACCGCCAGCGGCGTGAGCTGGGCCTTCATGGGCGGGTTTCCGAGATCGCTCCCCTCCGAAAACACGCTCGCGGTGGCGGGCCTGCCCAACGTGATCCGGATCCTGGACGACATAGAGAAGGGGAAGCTCAGGAAGTACGCCTACATCGAAACGCATGCCTGCCCGGAAGGCTGCGTCGGCGGGTGCCTGACGGTGGAGAATCCATACGTGGCCCGCGGAAGGTTGATCCGGCTGATGCACAAACTACCCTCGGGGCCGGCTGTGGAGCGGGATACCGTCGAGCAACGCTACGACCGGGGCGAGTATCTGATGGACGAGCCGCTCAGCGCCCGGCCCATGATGCCCCTCGACGCCGATATCTCCAAGGCCATCGCCAAAATGAAGGAGAGGGACAAGATAGTCGCCGGACTCCCCGGCATCGATTGCGGGGCCTGCGGCGCCCCCTCCTGCAAGGCCTTCGCGGAAGATATCGTCCTGGGAGAGGCGGAGGAGGAAAACTGCGTCTTTGTCTGGCGGACCGAGATCACCGACCAGATCCGGAACATGGTCCAGATTACCTGGCCTCCGGGCAGGGAGCAGGGAGGTGGCGTATGACCGTCGCGGAAGCCGCGGAAAAGATCGAGGGACGGATCATCACCTGCACGGCGGAGGCCGCGAAGCGCAGCGTGGCGGGCGGGTATGCCTCGGACCTTCTCTCCGACGTGATGGGCAACAGCGAGGAAGGGGATCTCTGGGTGACGCTGCAGAAGCACGTCAACATCGTCGCCGTCGCCCGCCTGAAAGGGCTGGCCGGGATTGTCCTTGTGAACGGCCGGCACCCGGAGGCGGAGGCCGCGGAACGCGCCGAGTCGGAGGGGATCGTCATCGTCTCCTCGCCGCTCCCGGCGTTCGAGATCGCCGGGATACTCCGGGGCTTGGGAATCCGCGGAAGGAGGCGGAGCTGAAGGTTTTCGTTATGGATACTCACGTTCACACCTGCCTGTCACCCTGCGCCGAGCTGGACATCCATCCGGCAGCGCTGGCGAATGCCGCCGTGCGCGCAGGTCTGGACGCCGTTGCGGTCTGCGACCACAACTCGGCGGAGAACGTGCCGGCTGCGCGCCGCGCAGGTGCCGCTGCCGGGATCGCCGTCATTCCCGGCATGGAGATCACCAGCGCGGAGGAGGTGCACATCCTGGGCCTGATGCCGGACGTCGAATCGGCGCTGGCCCTGCAGTCCCGGATTTACCGCGCGCTCCCGGGGCGGAACGACGAGCGGATCTTCGGGATGCAGGTCGTGGCGAACGAAAACCGCGAGGTGCTCGGATTCAACGAACACCTCCTGTCCGGCGCGACCACGCTAAGCCTCGAACAGGTGGTCGCGGCGATCCACGAGGCGCGCGGGCTTGCGGTCGCCGCGCACGTCGACCGCGAGGGCTTCGGCCTGCTGGGCCACCTGGGGATGATCCCGGAGGGGCTGGCGCTGGACGCCCTGGAATTGTCCAGGCGGACCTCCCTGCCCGAGGGGCGGAGCTCGTTCGCCGCCGGCGCGAACTTCCCCCTGCTGTGCGCGTCTGATGCCCACACCCCGGGCGACGTGGGCGCCGCCGTCAGCTACCTGTGGCTGGAGGAGCCCACGCTCGAAGAGATCCGGCTGGCGCTGGCCGGCCTGCGGGGGCGCTGCGTCCTGGGAGGGGGTAGGCCTATGGAAGACCTGGCGCTGCACATTCTGGACATCGCCCACAACAGCATCGAGTCGGGTGCCACGCAGCTGCGGATCGAAGTGGTGGAGGATCCGGCGGCCGACCGGCTGGCAATCGAGCTGCGGGACAACGGGCGGGGCATGGACAGCGACGCGCTCCGGCGGGCGACGGATCCGTTCTACACGACACGCTCGACACGGCGGGTGGGAATGGGGCTGGCGCTGCTGGCGCAGGCCGCGCGCGACGCCGGCGGCGACCTGGAGCTGGAGTCGGCGCCCGGCGAGGGCACATGCGTACGCGCCACCTTCCGCCACAGCCATATCGACCGCGCGCCGCTGGGAGACATGGAGACGACGCTCATGGTCCTCCTGGTGTCGCACCCGGAGATGACCATCGGCTACCGGCACGAGGTGGCCGGGAGGAGCTTCGAACTGGACTCGAACGAACTGAAATCCGCGGGCGCCGACCCGTCCCGGCCCGAGGGGCTGGCGGCGCTGCGCGAAGAGATCCGCCGGGGCGAGACCGGCCTGGCCGGCTGAGAGCGGCGGAAGAGGTGAAATTGTCAAATCGGAGGTCTGCACCATGATCGACGTTGCCCGGGTCAAAGATATCGTCGCCAAGCACAGGGGCCGGAAGGAGCAGATGATCGCCATCCTGATGGACTGCCAGCAGGAATACAGCTACCTGCCGCGGGAAGTGATCGAGGAGCTCTCCATCCAGATCAAGACGCCGCTCACGTCCGTGCTCTCGATCGCCACCTTTTTCAGGGCCTTCAGCCTCAAGCCCGTGGGACGGCACCGGATCCACGTCTGCATGGGCACCGCGTGCAACATCCAGGGCGGACCCCGGCTGGTCGAGGCGCTGGAGCGCGAGCTGCAGATCAAGAAGGGGGACACCACCCCCGACATGGAGTTCAGCCTCGACACGGTGAACTGCGTGGGCTGCTGCGGCCTGGCCCCGGTTGTCACCATCGGCAACGAAGTGCACGGCAAGCTGCGGCAGTCATCCATACCCAAGGTTCTGAAGATGTACCGCAAGGAGGCCAGAGATGCCCAAGTTGTCCATTGAGGATCTGAAGAGGATCCGGGAAGAAGGAAAGCACACATTGACCATGAGAACCGGCGAAGGGCGCGCGCGCGTGACCGTGCACATGGGTACGTGCGGGATCTCCGCCGGCGCCCGCGACGTCATGGCGGCCCTGCTCAGGGAGATCGAGGAGCGCAAGCTGACCGATGTCATCGTCACGACGTCCGGCTGCGCCGGCCTGTGCAGCCGGGAGCCCATGGTGACCGTTCAGATGGCGGGCCAGCCGCCCGTCAAATACGTGGACCTGAAACCCGAGAGAATGGTCAGGGTGCTGACGGAGCACCTGCTCGGAGGGAAAATCGTTGCCGACTTCGTGCTCGCGAGCGGCAGTGAAACGACCGGCTAGATCGGCCGGCTGGGAGGTAAGAAAACATGGCGTTCCGCACTCATCTGTTGGTTTGCGCGGGAACCGGATGCGTTTCCAGCAACTCGTACCAGACAGCCAAAGCCCTGGAAGCGGAAATCGGCAAGTGGGGCCTTGACCGGGAAGTGAAGGTGATCCGGACGGGGTGCCAGGGATTTTGCGCGGCCGGCCCCGTTGTGCTCGTCCAGCCGGACGGCATTTTCTACTGCGGTGTGACCGCGGGACATGCCACCCGCCTGGTCGAGGAGCACCTGCTCAAGGGCCGGCCGTATACGAAACTGCTGTACACGCCGCCGCCCGAAAAGGTGCCCATCCCCGCCCTGCACGACATTCCTTTCTTCGCGAAACAGAAGCTGGTCGTTTTGCGCAACCGGGGAATGATCGATCCGGAGCGGATCGACGACTACATCGCCGCGGGCGGCTACACGGCCATTGTCAAGGCGCTCACCGAAATGACTCCCGAGCAGATCGTCAAGGAGATCAAGCGCTCGGGGCTCCGGGGCCGGGGAGGGGGCGGATTCCCGACCGGCATCAAGTGGGACACCTGCCGGAAGGCCGCCGAGGCCAGGGAGGTGGAGCCGGTGGTGGTCTGCAACGCCGACGAGGGCGACCCCGGAGCCTTCATGGACCGCAGCATCATCGAGGGCGACCCTCACTCGGTCCTCGAAGGAATGGTCATCGGCGCCCGGGCGATCGGCGCCCGCGAAGGGTTTATCTATATCCGCCACGAATACCCGATCGCGTGCGAGCGCCTGATCAAGGCGATCGACCAGGCGCGCGACTACGGCCTCCTCGGGAAGGACATCCTGGGAAGCGGAATGGACTTCGACATCGAGGTGGTGAAGGGCGCCGGCGCCTTCGTCTGCGGCGAGTCGACCGCCCTCATGGCTTCGCTCGAGGGGAAGGTCGGGGAGCCGCGGGCCAAGTACATCCACACCGTGGAGTACGGCTACAAGAACCTGCCTACCAACCTCAACAACGTCGAGACTTGGGCCAACGTCCCGCTCATCATCGAACGGGGCGCGGAATGGTTCACCTCGATGGGGACCGGGGACGTGGCCGAAAACCCGTGGAACGGCTCCAGCGGGACCAAGGTCTTCTCGATGGTGGGCAAGGTCAACAACACCGGGCTCATCGAGGTCCCGATGGGGATCTCGCTGCGAGACATCATTTTCGGCATCGGCGGCGGGATACCCGACGGGCGCCGGTTCAAGGCGGTCCAGACCGGGGGGCCCTCGGGCGGGTGCCTGCCGGAGTCGCACCTGGACATGCCGGTCGATTTCGACAGCCTGACGGAAGCGGGCTCGATGATGGGCTCGGGGGGCATGATCGTCATGGACGACGAGACCTGCATGGTCGACGTCGCCCGCTACTTCCTCGAGTTCCTGACGGAGGAGTCGTGCGGCAAGTGCATCCCGTGCAGGGAGGGCCTGCGGTCTTCGGTGGACGTCCTGACGCGCATCACGCAGGGGAAGGGCCGGGCCGAGGATGTGGCCACGCTCGAGGAGGTCAGCGCCGTCATGCAGGACTGCTGCCTCTGCGCCCTGGGGACCTCCGCGCCCAACCCCGTGCTCTCGACGCTCCAGTATTTCCGCGACGAGTACGACGCGCATATCAAGTCCGGCATCTGCCCGGCGGGCGCGTGCAAGGAGCTCATCGAGTACACGATCAATGCGGAGCTGTGCGACGGCTGCCACGCCTGTGTCCGCCAGTGTTCGACCGAGGCGATCACCGGCGAGGTGAAGAAGCTGCACGCGATTGAACCGGGCAAGTGCATCAAGTGCGGCGCCTGCATCGAGGCCTGCAAGCGCGATGCCATCCGCAAGGTTCCGAGGAGGCAAGTAGCATGAAGACCATCAAGCTCAAGATCGACGGCATCGAGACCGAAGCCATGGACCGGACCCCGATCCTGGCCATTGCCGAGAAACTGGGGATCAAGATTCCCACGCTCTGTCACCACCCCATCCTCGAACCTTACGGCGTCTGCCGCATCTGCACGGTCGAGGTGCGGCACGGCAAGCGCATACGCATGGTGACGGCGTGCAACTACCCGGCCACGCAGGGCATCGAGGTCCTGACCGACTCGGAGCGCGTGCGCCGCGACCGCAAGCTGATCCTGGAGTGGATGCTCTCCCGCTGCGGCCACGTGCCGGTCCTGAATGAGCTGGCCGAGCAGTACGGCATCACCGAGCCGCGCTTCGGCCGCGGGGACGACGACTGCATCCTCTGCGGGCTGTGCGTGCGCGCCTGCCAGGACGTGGTCGGAGCCCACGTTCTCGGCTTCTTCGGCCGCGGGACGACGCGCGAGGTGTCGACCGCCTACGGGGAGACCTCGGAAGCCTGCCTCGCCTGCGGCACCTGCGCCTACGTCTGCCCGACCGGCGCCATCAAGATCGAGGACGACGCCGAGCTGGTGCGCAAGGAGCTGCCGCTCGGGCCGCTGACCCCGATCGGCATCCCGTTCATGCAGGCCATCCCCCACAAGCCGGTGATCGACAGGGAGTCCTGCATCCACTTCAAGACGGGCGGCTGCAAGGTCTGCGAGAAGTCGTGCGAGGTGCAGGCGATCGACCACACGATGGAGGACCGGGTCGAGGAGATCGACGTCGGGGCCGTGATCCTGGCCACCGGGTTCGAGCAGTTCGATGCCCACAAAATCCCGGAATACGGGTACGGCAAGTACGAGAATGTCCTGACGGGCGTCGAGTTCGAGAAGATGAACAGCGCCTCCGGCCCCACGGGCGGCAACATCATGCTGGCCGATGGGAGCGCGCCGAAGGCGGTCGGCATCGTCCACTGCGTGGGCAGCCGGGACGAGCGGCATCACAAGTACTGCTCCCGCGTCTGCTGCATGTACGCGCTCAAGTTCGCCCACCTGATCAAAGAGAAAACCGGCGCGGAGGTCTACAACTTCTACATCGACATGCGCTGCTTTGGGAAAGGCTACGAGGAGTTCTACCACCGGCTGCTGGAGGAGGACGTCCGCTTCATCCGCGGGCGCGCCGCCTCTGTAAGTGACTTCCCGCTGAACGAGCAGGAAGCCGGGAGACTGGTGGTCCGTGTGGAAGATACGCTCATCGGCCGGGTCCGGCGCATCCCGGTCGACATGATCGTTCTGGCCACCGGGCTAAGTCCTGCCCAGGATGCAGCGGAGGTCGCGCGGCGCTTCCACGTAAGCTGCGGCAACGGCTTCTTCACCGAACGGCACCCCAAACTTGCACCGGTCTCCACGCCGACGGACGGCATCTTCATCGCCGGCGCCTGCCAGGGACCCAAGGACATCCCCGACACGGTGGCGCAGGCTTCCGCGGCCGCTTCCCAGGCCCAGGCGCTGATGTCCAAGGGCGAGATCGAGGTCGAATCGGCCACCAGCATGGTGGACGAGGAGCGGTGCGCGGGCTGCCGCATCTGCAACACCCTCTGTTCCCTGTCGGCGATCAGCTTCGACGAGGAGAAGAAGGTCACGGTCATCAACGACGTCCTCTGCAAGGGCTGCGGCACCTGCGCCGCGGCCTGTCCGAGCTCGGCGATCATCGCGAGGCACTTTACCGACGAACAGCTGTTCGCCGAAATCGAAGGAGCGCTCTATGACGTTCGAACCTAAAATCGTAGGCATTCTGTGCAACTGGTGCTCGTACACCGGGGCCGACCTGGCCGGGACGGCGCGGATCAAATACTCGCCCAACGTGCGGGTCATGCGGGTCATGTGTTCCGGCAGGGTCGACCCGACCTTCGTGCTCAAGGCCTTTGCCGCAGGGGCCGACGGGGTGCTGGTGGCCGGCTGCCACATCGGCGACTGCCACTACATCGACGGGAACCACAAAACCGTCCGGCGCATGGCGCTGCTCAAGCGGATGCTGGCCGACTACGGCATCGAGCCGGGGCGCTTCCGGCTGGAATGGGTCTCGGCGTCCGAAGGGGACCGCTGGGCCGAGGTGGTCGACGCCATCACCGAGGATGTCCGGAAACTGGGGCCGCTGAAGATCGGCAAATCCCGGAAGCGTCCCAGCGAGGCGCCTGCCGCCTGAGTCGGCGGGGAGATCGTATATGTCTGGACTTTTGCAAACATACAGGAGGGACGGATGGCGAAACTGAAGCTGGCATCATACTGGGCATCAGCCTGCGGGGGATGCGACACGGCCATCCTCGACACGCACGACAAGATACTGGACATCGCCGCAGCCGCGGACATCGTCTTCTGGCCGATTGCTGTGGATTTCAAGTACTCGGACGTCGAGGCCATGGACGACGGCCACATCGATGTGACGCTTTTCCACGGGGCGGTGCGCAACACCGAGAACGAACACCTGGCGCACCTGCTGAGGAAGAAATCCAAGGTGCTGGTGGCCTTCGGGACCTGTGCGCACATCGGGGGGATCCCGGGGCTGGGCAATCTCTACAACCGCGAGCAGATCTTCCGGCGCGTCTACCACGACACCCCGTCGACCCAGAACAGCGCGGGCACGGAGCCGCAGACGCGCCACCAGGTCCCGGAAGGCGAGCTCACGCTCCCCGAGTTCTTCGACACGGTCCACACCCTCGACCAGATGGTCGACGTCGACTACTACGTGCCCGGGTGCCCGCCCACGCCGAAGCAGATTTGGAACGTGGTGCAGGCGATCGTGAGCGGACAGCTTCCGCCGAAGGGCTCGATCGTGGGCGCCTCGGAAAAAACGCAGTGCGAAGAGTGTCCCCGCGAAAAGAAGGAGCTTAAGATCAAGGGTTTCAAGCGCATCGCGACGGCGAAGCCCGACCCGGACACCTGTTTCCTGGAGCAGGGCTTCATCTGCCTGGGACCGGTGACGCGCGGCGGGTGCGACACGCGCTGCCAGCTCTCCGGTGTGGCGTGCCGGGGATGCTACGGGCAGCCCAACGGCGTGATGGACCAGGGCGCGAAGGCCATTTCGGCCATCGCCTCGCTCGTCGACTCGAGCGACGAGGCCGAGGTTGACCGCATCATTTCAGAGATTCCCGATCCCCTCCGGACGTTCAACCGGTTCGGGATCCCGGCGTCTATGCTCAGGAGGAAGATGGTATGAAGAAGATTTCCATAGACCCCATCACACGGCTGGAAGGTCACGGCAAGATCGAGATCTTCCTGGCCGACGACGGAAGCGTGGCCAATTGCTACTTTCAGGTCCCGGAGCTGCGCGGATTCGAGAAATTCGTCGAGGGGATGCCGGTCGAGGAGGTGCCGCGCGTAGTCTCGCGCATCTGCGGCGTTTGCCCGGCCGCACACCACCTGGCCTCGGGTAAGGCCGGAGATGCGGTATACAAGACAGATCCTCCGCGCGCCGCGAAGAAGCTGCGCGAGCTCTACTACAGCGCGCACTACATCCACAGCCACATTGCGCATTTCTACGCCCTGGCGGCGGCCGACTTCGTCATGGGGCCGGACTCCGACCCGGCGACGCGCAACATCCTGGGGATCGTCGGCAAGGTCGGCGTCCCGGTTGCAGGCGAGGTGCTCAAGCACCGCGCCATCGCCCAGGACGTCCAGATCACCATCGGCGGCCGCTCCACGCACCCGGTCTGGACGCTGCCGGGAGGCGTCTCCAAGGGCCTCAAGGAGGAAGAGCGGCTCGAGATCGTGGAGAAGGCCAAGTCCTGCGTGGAGTTCGCCAAGTTCTCGCTCAAACTGTTCGAGGACGTGGTGCTGAAGAACGCCGGCTACCTCGACATCATCCTGTCGGACATCTACGAACTGGACGGCTACTGGATCGGGACGGTGGACGAGAAGAACCGCGTGAACTTCTACCACGGCGATCACCGGGTGGTGGACCAGAAGGCCAAGGAGGTCTTCCGGTACCAGGACCACGAGTACCTGGAGTACATCGCCGAGCACGTCGAGCCCTTCTCGTACCTGAAGTTCCCGTTCCTGAAGAAGGTCGGCTGGAAGGGGTTCACGGCCGGTCCCGACTCGGGCGTCTACTCGGCTTCGCCGCTCTCACGGCTCAACGCTGCCGACGGGATGGCGACGCCGCTGGCGCAGGAGGAGTACGAGCGGATGTTCTCGACGCTCGGCGGCAAGCCCGTGAAGAAACTCCTGGCCACGCACTGGGCGCGGCTCGTGGAGTTGCTCTACGCCTCCGAGCGGCTGCTGGAGCTGGCCCAGGATCCCGAGGTCGCCTCGCCCGACATCCGGACGCTGCCGACCGCGGTCCCCGCGGAAGGGGTTGGCATCGTCGAAGCGCCGCGCGGCATCCTGACGCACCACTACAAGACCGACGAGAAGGGGCTGGTGACCGCCGCCAACATGATCGTCGGGACGACCAACAACCACGCCCCGATCTCCATGGCGATCAAGCGGGCGGCGCAGAAGCTGATCCAGCCCGGCAAGGAAGTCGGGCAGGGGCTGCTCAACATGGTGGAGATGGCGTTCCGGATCTACGATCCGTGCTTCTCCTGCGCCACCCACTCGCTGCCGGGGGAAATGCCCCTGGTCGTCGAGGTGCGCAACGCGGACCACGAGCTGATCCACCGCGAAGGGCGGACCTGACCGGCAAATGCAAAAAACAGCCACGAATTGCACGAATTACACGGAATAAAGACAGCAGAATTCGTGTAATTCGTGGCCAGGTATTCCGCCCCCAGGTGCAGGGAGAGTGGAATGAAGACACGGATCATCGGGCTCGGCAACACCATTCTGAGCGACGACGGCGTCGGGATCTACGCCGTGCGCGAAGTCGCGCGCCGGCTGCCGGCTTGCGCCGGCGCCGTGGACATCGTCGAGACCGAGATGGCAGGCTTCGCGCTGCTGGACCTGATGAGCGGCTGGGAACGGGTGATCCTGGTCGACTCGATCCAGTTCGACGACCTGGCGCCGGGGACGGTCGTCCGGATCGATCCTGCCGACCTGCGCACCTCGCTCCGGCTGCGGTCGGTCCACGAGATCGACCTGCCCACGGCGCTCGGGCTGGGCCGCAGGCTCGGGCTACCGATGCCCCGGGAAATCGTCATCATCGCCATCCAGGCGGAAGATCCCCGAACCTTCGGGGAGACCCTCACCCCTTCGGTCGCCGGGGGCATGGACCGGGTCGTCGGCCTCGTCCTCGAGGAGATTGGCGCCCTCGCTCCCCAGCCCGCCTGAAATAAATCGCCTGCCGAAATCCGCCGGAATCCCGCCAGTGACGAGGACAAAACCGCATCGCCTCCATCTCGCCCTCGGAGACTACTGGAACCATCCGGCAAAGAGGTATAGCATTAAGAAAAGAACCCAAGGATTGAAGAAGTGCTCCTGAAGCTCTGTCGGTGTATTCCGATCCCGGATTTGTCCCAGGCGGTTGCATGTCCCCGGGGTGAGTTGTGCCTCTGAGGGCGCAGCCGGGCGGGATCAGGACCTTCCATGAACTCTTGCCGCCGGCGGTCGCGGTGGGTGCCACCGGATTCGGGCGGTTCCCTGCCCAGCGCTGCGGCGTCGGAAAGGAGCAGTCGTCATGCCGATTCCCAGGCACATCACCGAATTTCTGGAATCCCACAAAGTTTCCTTCAAAGCGGCGAAGCACCCGCCGGCATACACGGCCCAGGGGGTGGCGCACGCCCAGCACATAAGCGGCAAGGATGTGGCCAAGGTGGTCGTGGTCGTGGCCGGAGACAGCAAGGCCATAGCAGTGGTTCCCGGGCATCATCGCGTCAACCTGGAATTGCTCGGGGCCTCCATGAACGAGAAGGGTGTGAGACTCGCCACCGAGGAGGAGTTCAAAAACGATTTCCCCGACTGCGAGGTCGGCGCCATGCCCCCCTTCGGGAGCCTCTACGGGCTCAAGACCTGGGTCGACGAGGAGCTCGCGGAGCACCCCCACATCACCTTCAATGCCGGCACGCACGTCGACACGATAGAGATCAGCTACGCGGACTTCGACCGCGTGGAAAATCCGCACAAGGGCAAGTTTGTCAGCGGCCGCTGAATGAGCACCGGTTTTGGATCACTCTATGGGAATCATCGAGAGAAAGGAGAATCTATGCCCAATACGTTTCGGGTGAGCGAACTGATCAGGAAAGAAAAGCGCGCCGAGCCGTCCGGACTGAATCACAAGCTGCAGAAGCACCGCTCGGATACGAGGTGCCCCGACTGCGGCCTTGCTTTCCGGGACGGCGTCTGGAAACAGGACACCACGAAACCCGCGAAGACCGAACACCCCCGGCTGTGCCCCGCCTGCCGGCAGCTGCGCGGCGGCATGGCGGGCGGCGTGGTGAAAATCAGCGGCAGCTTCATCGAGGCGCACCGGCAGGAACTCCTGAACCGGATCCGCAACATCGAGAAGCTGACCGTCGCGGAGCGCCCCCTGGAGCGTATTCTCAGCATCGAGGAAAACAGGCACAAAATAGTCGTCCAGGTGACTACGGAGCATCTGGTCGCGCGCATCGGCAAGGCCATCCAGCGGGATTTCGGCGGCAGCCTGGAGCTCAAGTATGCGCCGGAGGACAAGTTCGCCACCGCCACGTGGCACCGGGACGAATGACCGTCCCCGCCCGCGAGGAGCGGGTTTTCGAGGCAATCGGATCCATTCACGAGGAGCAGAGGAACTGATGGCACTGTGGGAATTCGAAGGGAAGCGGCCGGTCATCGGCAAGGGGACGTTCATCCCGGAGACCGCGGACGTGGTCGGCGATGTGGTCATGGGCGAGGACTGCTTCGTGGGCGTGGGGGCGCGCGTGCGGGGCGACTACGGCCGCATCCGCATCGGCGACCGCACCAGCGTGCAGGAGAACGTGATTGTCCATGCCCGGGAGAACGGCCAGACGGTCGTCGGGTCGAACGTCCAGCTGGGGCACGGGTGCATTCTGCACAACGTCACGATCAAGGACAACGTTGTGATCGGCGTCGGCGCCATCATCACCGATTATTCCGTGGTGGGAGAGTGGGCGATCATAGGCGAAGGCGCGGTCGTAAGGGGCGAGATCCCGGACGGCAAGATCGCCGTGGGCCTGCCGGCCAGGGTGATCGGGGACGTCACCGACAAGCAGAAGGAGGAGTGGAGCTACTACAAGGAGAAGTACGCCGAACTGGCGCGCAAGCGCTACCCCGCGGGCTTCCGCCGCATCTGAAGATCAGGGAAACGCGGGGACAGTCACCTAGATTCCACGCCTGCTGAGCTGGCCCTGACAGCAGGCCATACGTGGCGTGGAATGAAGGTGACTGTCCCGAATAGCGCTTGGTTGAGGGTGATCGAAATCACCTGGTAACGTCGCCAAATCAATTGCTTACGCCCTGGGCTTTCATGTTGGACCCTTTCAGGGTCCTCGATTCCTTCTTTAAGCGCCATTTGTGACTGGCCCCGTTTTTCCTTCTACGCCTCCCAGGGCAGGCCGGTCTTGCCGAAGTGGCCGTAATTCGTCGTGCTCCGGTAAATCGGCCGCAGCAGGTCCAGCCGCTCGATGATCGGCCTCGGGCGGAAATCGAACCCGCCGACAAATTCCGCTGCGGCCTTGTCGTCCCCTGTGCCGAAGGTGTCCACCTTCACCGAGGTCGGCCTGGCCATGCCGATCGCGTACGCCACCTGGACTTCGGCCCTGCGGGCCAGCCCCGCCTTCACGATCTGGCGCGCGATGTAGCGGCAGAAGTAGGCGCCGCTGCGGTCCACTTTGGAGGGATCCTTCCCGCTGAAGGCCCCGCCCCCATGCCGGCCGGCCCCGCCGTAGGAGTCGACGATGATCTTCCTGCCGGTGACGCCGCAGTCGGTCGAGGGCCCGCCGTAAACGAAGCTGCCCGTCGGGTTGACGGCGAAGCGGATGCCGTCGTCGAACCACTTCCCGAGCACGCGGGGCGCGAGAACCTGCGAAACGTACCCGGCAATCTCCTCGCGCGTCACGCTGGCCGCGTGCTGCGTCGACACGAGGACGTCGGCGACGCGCTTCGGGTCGTTCCCCTCGTAGATGACCGAGACCTGGGTCTTGCCGTCGGGCTTCAGCCAGTCGTATTTGCCGCTCCGCCGATCCTCGGCCAGGCCGAAGGCGAGCCGGTGGGCCAAAAGGATCGGCAGGGGCATCAGTTCGTCGGTTTCATCGGTCGCATATCCGAACATAATTCCCTGGTCGCCCGCCCCCTGCTCGCCGGCGAGCGAGGTGGCGGAGTTGACTCCCTGGGCGATCTCCGGGGCCTGTTTGGACAGAAAGCGGTGGACGATCACCTTGTCGGCGCTGAAGGCCTCGTCCGGGTGGGTGTAGCCGATTTCCCGGATGGCCTGCCGGGCGACGGTCTCGAAATCGAATTCGGCCGAGGTGGTGATTTCGCCGGCGAGGACTACGTTCCCCTCCTTGCAGAGGACCTCGCAGGCAACGCGGCTTCCGCGGTCCTGTTCCAGGCAGGCGTCCAGGATGGAGTCGGCGATGTAATCGCAGACTTTGTCGGGATGACCCTCGGTCACGGACTCCGAAGAAAAGGTGTAGGTGCCGACGGCGGGCGAGGTTTTACGGGATACTTCGGGGGCGACAGCTGTTTTGTTCATCGATGCATGCTCCTTCCTTGTTATTCGCATGCATCAGGAGCCGAAAACAGAAGAACCGTCCGCTGCATCAGGGACGGTTCGATGAAAGAGGAGACTTTGTTTCGGAGATGATGTTCCGCACATCGAGCCTTGCTGCTCAGGCACCGTGGCGTCTCCCTGCCCGGTTGCCAGACCCGGCTGAAAATCCGGATCACTCCTGATGCTGTGCGTAATTATGCGCGGATTTTTCCCCCAGTCAATGCCCAATCTGCGCCGGACGTTGAAATACCGATGAGGCAAGGCGGAGCCACGAATTGCACGAATTCCACGAAATCAACCCGCACGAACCGGTGTGCAACGAGGCAAGTTCCGAATAACTCGTGGATTTCGTGGCTGGAGAAACAGCCGCAATTGCAGTAAAGAGGACCGGGCCGCCGGCAGGGCGGTGCTCACTCCACGCCGTGGGTGGCTCCCGTTACGAGGTCCATGGCTTTTTTAAGCTGGTCCTTGGTGCCGCTCACGATGAGCCGGTCGCCCTCCTCGATCCGCTCCTCGGCGCCGGGATGGTTGATGGTCTCCGATTCACGGATGATGCCGAGGATGAGCGCCCCGGAGACCTGTCTCAGGCCGGTTTCGGAGATCCGCTGGCCGCGGATCGGCGAGCCGGGGAGTATCTTGAAGGTTTCGGTGTAGACATTCAGGCCGGTGCTGAGCCGCAGGCGGGGCACCGTTGTGTCGACGTGGCGGAACAGCCGGTACCGCGCGTCGCGGATCTGCTTGATTTCCTGGGCGACCACCTGGCGGGGGAAGTGGTACACGCGCAGGATCCGGGCGAGCAGCTCGATCGAGGATTCGAACTCCTCGGAGATCACTTCGTTCGCGCCCAGGTTGTAGAGCTCGTCGATCTCGGCCAGGTACTTGTTCCGGGTCAGGATCACCAGCTCCGGATTCATGTCCCGCGCCAGCTTCACGGCCATCCGGGTGGCCGCCGGATCGGAGAGCGCCAGCAGCAGGACGTGCGCCTGGCGGATACCGGCGTGGGCAAGGATGACCGGATCGGTGCAATCCCCAAAGAAGATCGGCTCGCCGTTCCGGCGCTCCTCGGTCACGGTGCGCGGGTTGAGCTCGAGTATGGCGTAGCAGATCTGGTGCTCCTTGAGCACGCTGGCGATGTTCTTGCCCGTGAGACCGAAGCCGCAGATGAGCACGTGATCGTGCATGATGTTCGCGGCCTTGTCGAGCTCGCGCAGGCTGGCGGCGCTCCCCAGCCTGCGCATCAGCGCCGTGAACCGGCTGGTGGACAGGATGGCGCGGGAGGCCCGGAAGAGGAACGGGGTCAGGATCATCGTGACCACGGCGGAGGCGATGATGATCTGGTACCAGTTCCCGGGCACGAGGCCCGAATGCACGCCCGCCTGGAGCAGTACGAAGGAGAACTCCCCCACCTGGGCCAGCGACAGCCCAACGATGACGGCAACCTGGATCGGCAGCCGGGTGAGCAGCACCGCCAGCATCAGGAGCACGGCCTTGCCGAATGTGACGGCGGCAATCACGGCCAGGACCGGCAGGGAGTGCTCCATGATGAAGACGGAGTCGACCAGCATGCCCATGGAGATGAAGAAGAGGCTGTTGAGGCCGTCGCGGAACGGGCGGATGTCGGCGAAGATCTGGTGGCTGTACTCCGACTCGGAAACGGTCAGGCCCGCGAGGAAGGCCCCGAGAGCGAGCGAGAAGCCGAAGAGCGAAAGCGACCAGGCCATCCCCAGCAGGATCCAGAGCGCCGCGATCACGAACAGCTCCTTGCTGCGGGTCTCGATGACGTAGCGCAGAAACGCCGGGAGGATGAACCGCGCCATCACCACCACCAGGACGAGGACCAGGGCGGCCTTGCCCAGCGCCGCGGCCAGGGGCATCCAGATGGGCCCGCGCTCGGCCAGGAGCGGGATGAGCACGATCATGGGGACGACGCAAAGGTCCTGGAATATGAGGACGCCCAGGGAGACGCGGCCGTGAATGGCGTCCATTTCGCCGCGCGTCATCAGCATCTTCAGAACGATCGCCGTGCTGCTGAGCGCGGCCAGAAAGCCAAGGAATATGCCGAGCCGCGCATCAAGGCCGAAAAGAATTGCCGCGACCGCAACCGCGGCCACGGTCAGCACGATCTGCACCGATCCTGTGCCGAAGACGATGGCCCGCATCTGCATCAGCTTTTTCAGCGACAGCTCGAGGCCGAGGGAGAAGAGGAGGAGCATGACGCCGATCTCGGCCAGGACGTGGACGCTCTCGGCGTCGGAGACCAGGCTCAGGCCCGACGGGCCGATGAGGATGCCGGTGACGAGGAAGCCGACGATGTTGGACTGGCGCAGCCGCTGGAAGACGTAGACCACCAGCGCGCCGAGGCCGTACACGACAACCAGGTCCTTGAGAATGTGGGCTTCTTCCATGGCTCCGCGCGGGCAAGATCCGCCCTGCCATGTTACCTTTCTCCGGTCCCGGCGGAAAGCAGACTTACGAAGATCGGATGCGGAATCGCTGCATCTGCGGCCGACGAAATCCAGGTCCCGGCTGCAGCACTGGTGAAATTTTGGGCCGCCGATCGCGTCAGGCGCAACACCGACCACTGTTGATCCAGAGCGGAGCCCTGCGGCAAAGGAAGGGCGGCCGCGTGGGCTGCAGCGCCCGGCATCAGGAGAGGTATTCCTCAGCCCAAATAGCGGCCTTTCATGCAGATTCAATTGTTTGAATAAGCCTCCAATAGCTTGGAGAAAAACTAAGAGACAAATTTCATATCATAAATAATATCAATGGTTTATTCGGATCGTCCGAGTGGCATCATTATTGCTAACCTATAAAAGTTTCGCAAGCGATGTGAAGCATCGTTTTGCGGAGCCAGTGAACGGTGATTTCGCCCTTTTCCCGCGATGATCGAATGTCGGATTGGGGCCTTCGGAATGACGTTAACAAAAGGAAGGATTGTTCAATGGGTAATCGTTACTTATCCAGAAACTCAAAGCTATCTTGCATCTTTCATGTCTTTTTGCTGACGTGCCTGATGCTGTCCTTGAGCGGCCCGCTTGCCGCCCAATCCAACACCGGCCGGCTTTTGGGGACCGTGGTGGATGCCCAAGGTGGTGTAATTCCCGGCGTTACCATTACTCTGATGGACAACCAGACCAAGAGGGAACGCCAGTTGATATCCGATGATGTCGGTAATTTTCTTATTCCGCAGTTGGATACCGGCAGCTATACGGTGACTGCCATGCAGCCCGGATTCAAAACAACCACAATCAATGACGTGATCATCCAGATTGGCCGCGAGTACACGCTAAAGATCGAGATGGCGGTGGGAGGCGTGGATACCGTCGTTGAGGTTACCGCCGGCGCTTCACTGGTCAACGTGGCCAGCGGCGAGGTCAGCACCACCATCACCCCGCGGCAGATCATGGACCTGCCCCTGAACGGCCGTAATCCGCTGCAGCTGATGTACATGCAGGCCGGCTCGGCTTCCAATCCCTCGCAGAACACCTCCATCAACGGTCAGCGGACCGCCTTCACGAACATCACGCACGACGGCATCAACATCCAGGATGCGTTCATCCGCTCCAACGCCACCGATTTCGCGCCCGGGCGCCCGACGGTGGATGACACGGCCGAATTCACCATGGTGTCGCAGAACGCCACCGCAGATCAGGGCGGTGCCGCCCAGATCCGTCTGGTGACACCCCGCGGAACTTCCAGCTATCGCGGCTCCCTTTACGAGTTCAACCGCAATTCCGCGCTGGCGGCCAACACCTTCTTCAACAACCGCTCCGGCGTCGTCCGTCCCTTCCGGAACCGCAACCAGTTAGGCGGCACCTTCCAGGGGCCGGTTCCCGTTCTGAGCGACAAGCTGTTCTTCTTCTTCAACTATGAGAAGCTCATCGACAAGGTAAAGTCGAACAGGAGCCGGACCATCCTTCTGCCGGACGCGCGGAAAGGGATCTTCACCTATCGCGACAACAGCAGCCAGACCCGGACGATCAACCTGTTCACCCTCCTTCCGGGAGTGACCGGCATCGATCCGACCATCGAACAGCGCATCCTGTCCAACCTCCCGACCGTCGGGAATGCCGCCGACATCGGCGACCAGCTCAATACGACCGGAGTGCGATTCGCCCAGGGACAGAATACCAACCGCGACAATTACGCCACGCGGATTGACTTTGACCTTAATAGCCGCCACACGTTCAACGGCGTGTGGGCCTGGAACGATGAGGTCAATCAGCGGCCCGATGTCGATGGCACGCAGGGATTCGGCACATCTCCGGTAATCGAGCAGAGTTCCACCAACCGTCGCTTTGTTGCCGCCTGGCGCTGGACCCCGCTGGCGCGTTTCACCAACGAAGTCCGCGGCGGCCTGTTCCACAGCGACGTGCCCTTCTACCGTACGCAGGATCCGCCGGACTATTACATCGTGCCCGGCGTGATCAGCAACCCGATAGTGACCTTCCAGAACCAGGGGCGCAAAGTCCGCACCTACAACGTGCAGGACAATGCCGAGTGGGTGAGGGGCCGGCACGCCTTCCGCATGGGCGTGGTCCTGCAGTGGTTCCAGGTCAATCCTTACAACCACGCGGGCAACGTTCCCACGTGGAACACCGGGACCAACGCCAACACGCCGACGCTGGCTTCCACCATGTTCCCCGGAGGGATCAGCTCCGCCCAGCTCAGCACTGCCAATTCGTTGATGGCCATGCTGTCCGGCATCATCGGCAGCGGCAGCCAGGCGTTCAACGTGCCCAACACCGAAGCCAAGCAGTTCACTCCGACGCCCAGGCTGGAAGACTATCGCTATGAAAACCACTCCGTCTACATCAGCAATCAGTGGCGAGCCCGCACCGATCTGACGATCAACCTCGGACTGCGCTGGGATCTGCTCACGCCTGCGCGGCTCCTGAACAGGCTGCTCCTGGAGCCGGTCATCCCATCGGGGAAAACCGCGCTGGAGACCGTCCTGAGCCCCACGGGCACCTACAACTACATCGGCGGCAATTCCGGCAGCAAGGACAAGCTCCACAAGACCGACTGGAACAACATTGCCCCGGTGATCAGCGCCGCGTGGAACCCTCGGTTCGAGTCAGGCTTGCTGCGGACTCTGCTGGGCGATTCGAGAACCGTTTTCCGCGGCGGGCTGCGCTACAGCTTCGTGAACGACTCCATTCTCACGTCTGTGCGCAACGCCGGTATCGGGAATGCCGGGCTCAGCACCACGACCGTCAATGCGCTCAATCCGCTCACGAACACTTCCGCCCTGAACGCGCGGCTTAATGCCCTGCCCTCGATCGTCGCCCCGACGGTGATGATCCCCAGGACATATGCCGACAACAACGGGCCGAGCTTCAGCAATTTCGGAACCGTTTTCCTGGTCAATCCCGAACTACAGGTCCCGCGGACCATGGAGTACAACTTCGGAATCCAGCGCGAGCTTGGCGGGAACATGGTGCTGGAAGTCCGCTATGTCGGCAGCCGCAGCGACAACCTCAATCGCAGCATCGACTACAACCAGATCGATATCCGCGACAACGGTTTCGCCGCGGACTTCATGCGCGCCCGCCGGAACCTGATGGCCAACGGCAACCCCACGGTTGGGGAAACTCTGACGGTCTTCCCGCTGCTGGTCAACGGCGGAAACCTCAGCTCAACCACCAACCGCAACCACCTCACGGCAGGTACGGTGGCCGACCTGGCGCTTACATACATCCAGCAGGCGCAGACCGGCAGCGTGAAGTTCCTGCCCAACCCCGGAACCGGAGTTGCGAACCTGTTCACGAACGGCACGAAATACCGCTACAACTCGCTGCAGATCGAACTGCGCAGGCGCTTCTCCAACGGGCTGTTCCTCCTGACCAACTACTCCTTCCAGAAGAACCTGACCAACGGGATCGGGACCTCCCAGACCATGGTGGAGCCTTTCCTGGACAACCGGCAGCCGAGTCTGGAATACACCCGCGCAGACTACGATCAGACCCATGTGATCAACTTCAGCAACATGTATGAACTGCCGTTCGGGCGCAACAAAGCCTTCCTGAGCGGAGCGCATCCTGTTGTTTCTCACCTGATCGGCGGCTGGTCGATCAACAGCATCGTCCGCGCCGGCACCGGCGCCCCCATTACGTTTACCGACCCCCGCGGGACCTTGAACCGGGCCGGGCGGTCCGGGCGGCAGACGCCCAATACCACCTTGACCATCAAGGAGATCAAAAACCTGCTCGGCCGCTTCGAGAATGATAAAGGCCTTTATTTCATCAATCCTTCGGTCACCAACCCGGCCACCGGGCGTGCTGCCGAGGGATTTGGCACGACGCCGTTTGCGGGCCAGGTGTTCTTCAACGTCGATCCCGGCACCACGGGCTACCTGGGAAGGGCGGTCATCAACGGTCCCTGGACCTGCAACGTCGACGTGTCTCTTTTGAAGAACTTCAGGATCAGGGAAGGGATGAGGCTGCAGATCCGCGCTGAAGCCTTCAACCTTCTCAACTCGGTCTACTTTGCCCCGAGCCAAACCCAGGACATCTCCAGCACGAGCTTCGGCCGCGTTACCGGCACGGCCGTTGCCGCGCGCGTTCTGCAGATGGGTGCACGGCTCGAATTCTAGCTGGTTCGATTTCAATATGTTTAACCGGGGCGCTGTCCGCAAGGACAGCGCCCTTTTTGGCATGCCGAGCATGTTCGACAGCTTGGAGGTGAAAGTCTTCTACTCAACCTGATGGAGGTGAAGAGTCAGCAAAGCGCAAGGGCGTCACCGTGAGGTGGGGTCTGAAGGAAGCGTGGAGCAAAGGCGCAGGCTGATGAACAAGAACCGGATATGAGGCATGCGGTGCCGGACGAGCGGGCCAGTGGCCGCGAAGTCCATATCCATTGATGGAGGAAGTCTGCGAGCGGGGAAACTGCAAGCAGGCATTGGTGCGAGTCAAGGCCAATAAAGGAAGTCCGGGTGTGGACGGCATGACGGTTCACGATCTACCGGAATACCTGATACAGCACTGGCCGGCAATCCGGGAACAGCTGCTAAACGGGACGTATCAACCGCAACCGGTGAAGCGGGTGGAAATCCCGCATTCCCCTGCAAGAGGTTCTCCTGCTGGCCGGAGCGAAGCCAGATCGCTACGATAAGGCCAAATGGCATACGTCCAAAGGCACGATCTCCTGCACTGCCGCCAAGTTCATGAACTGGAACCAGGGTGTGGGCGGCGGCGGGGCCATTGACCTGGCGATGCACCTGAACAATCTCGGGTTCAAAGCGGCCGTCGAGTGGCTCTGCCGTCATTTTCAGGACCTTGATGGCCAGGCGCCTCCGCAGCCCGCGCGTACCACGGAATTGATCCTGCCGCACGAGGACCCCGGCAAACTCCCGGCCGTGAAACGGTACCTGACAAACCAACGCGCAATCGCCCCATCCCTGATCCGGCGTCTGATCGAATGCGGCCGGCTTTATGCCGACACCCGAAGCAACGCCGTTTTTCCTCTACTTGGAAAAGAAAAAAGCCCGTGGGAGCCGAGCTTCGCGGAACCTCAAACGTGCGCTGGCGTGGCATGGCTCCCGGTTCCCAAAGGGACCTCGGCTACTTCTCTGTGCCGGCTCCCGGCGCTACGACGGTCATCCTGTGCGAATCGGCCATCGACGCCATCAGCTGTCTTGAGCTTCATCCCTGGTGCCTGTGCGTGTCCACTTCCGGCGCCAGGGCAAATCCAAGCTGGCTCGCCTCGCTGATTCGCGAGTACCCTGAAAACATCCCTTCATGGTCTGAACAGAGGGGTCAGTTTATCTGAGCGCAGGGGGGTCAATTTATCTGAGCGCTATAGTGCCAATTCCAGCAATAGCTACGCAAATTCCGAACGCCATAAATGGCGTGCGCGACCGGCCAGTTCCCGCTGTCGCTTTGAAAGCAGTTCTGGCGTCCATTGTTCGGGAGCGATCTCCGCAACTCGGTTGGTAATCGCATAAGCGCTGCGACCGTAGGCGTCGAGTTTTTCGGCGTAGGACGAGTTGCCTACCCTGCGGTTTGCGGAGGACTCGAGCAGCGTCAGATTGCCCAGCCTGTATATAGATGATTCCCAGTGTTCCTTCGGAAATTGGTCCGCCCATTCATCGGATGGATTCTCGGGAAGCGTATGTTCGATGCTTGCCGGATCTGTGTCCGGGTCGCAAGCGCGGCCGGATAGATCGCGCTCGAGACGCGCGAGCATGTATTTCGCAAGCCTCTTTCGCTGACCGGTATCGAGCTCGAGCAGTGAGAAATCCTGTTCAAATTTTGAGTCATCCACATAAATAGCCTTCAATCGCTCGAAAACTTGTCCGGGGTTTATTGCTGCCCCGTCGAGCACGGCCTTCGCAGCTTGATGGTATGCCGGTTCGAGTGCATTGGTGTTCAACCGGCTGACGACCGAGTAGCGGAAGGAAATGACACTGACCAGTCGGAGCACACGGACAAAGTCGGCTTTGGTAAAACGCTCCCAGGCAGCAAAGAGCAGCGGTGTCATCTGGCGCACGCGGAAAAGATCAAGCTCCCGAATATACGGCCTGGCCTCCTGAGTCTCGGCCCAATAACTGTGATTTGGATCGGACAGAGCCGCAAACAGTTCCGCGCGAGCCTCGAGCGCATCGAGCAGCCCGAATACTTCTTGAGGCGAACTAGCCTGCTCCCGGACGAGTTTGAAGAGCCGTTGGCTGCGTATCTTCGGGTGTTCGCAGAGGAGGTGGTAACGGAGGAATTCGGGAAAACGTTCCTGGCGGATAGTGGCTACCAGAGTTCGCCACCGGCGCTGCAGGGCCTGCAAGTCAGATGGAACCTGGACTCGGGAAAACAGGTAGTTTTTGAGCAGATCAGTCGTTGTCAGCTCGAGCCCTCGGGCGTTAAGCGTTTCGAAAACCATGTAGGCGTTGATCTCGTTCTCTACCGTAATCAGAATGAATACTAGTTGCCTTCCAACGGTCTCCGACATCAACTCCGCAAGTGCCGTACCTTCGACGTGCTGGGGAATAGTCTCGAGCCTGTTCATATAGTATTTGAAGCATTCCCATAAAAGCCGGCTGGATTTTGGAAGTCCTCTGGGATTTCTGGGCGTTCGTAGCTGGACCAGGTAGTCCTGGTAAAAGGGATCATCTGTTTCATTGAGAAACAGCTTGCTGCTTTCGATCAAAGACGCAGGATCCTTCTCCCCAACAAACCGGCTGCGCAGCGCGGCTGCTCGTTCGCGATTGCCATCAGGGTCCTTTGCGCCGTCAGCCAAAGCTTGTAGTTTTGTAATGACTGCTAATGCCAGCAGACTCAGAGTCGCAAGCCGCTGCTGGCCATCGATGATAAGAAATTCCCGGTCGCTCTTGCCCTCCACAACCAGCGCACCCATATAGTGGCGATCTTCGGGATGCCCGCGTAATTCGAGTATGTCATTCCATAAATCCTCCCATTGCTCTTCTTCCCAGGAATAGTCGCGCTGATATGGGGGGACCCTATAATTCCGGCCGTTTCCGAGCAACTCCAGGTAATTGGTAGTGCGGGTATTCAGTATGTTACTTCGTGCCATCGCTTTGCTCCTTTTGCCCAGTAAGTGGGCATCGGTATCGCGACCATCTGCATGCCATATTAAGATGGCGGTTCCGCACGCGCGATCAACTCCGATAAGACATAGTTTACGCTGGTCACGCCGAAATCCGGCTCACGATGAAACGGTCGGCGAAGGTAATGAATCCGTTTGCTGTCGCCGTCGAATTCCACGATCGCAAGGATGAAATCCTCGGGCTTGTTCAGCGAGTACAGGATCTCGTTGCGCGTCACCGTGATCGTCTCGGCGCCGGACACCCTGCCCTTGACCTTGATGAAACGGAGCTTGCCTGTGCCTGGGGCACGGCTCTCAATATCGTAGCCAAGCTTTTCTACTTCCCGGTCCACCGGCTCGAACCCAAGGCAGCTCTCGATTTCCATGACGGCGGCGCGCGCTTGGGCAGCGCTGGCCTGGGTGTCGGCAGGCTGTGCCGGAATCGTCTGTCCCTTCAAGGCTGTCAACAGGCCCATCGGCACAACCAACAGGCCGCCGAGAACCACGGGCGGCAGCGGGGAGATTTGGGCCTCGAGCTTCAGGTCCTCCAGCCTTTTCTGGAGTCGCCCCTGCAGCGAATCGGCGCGCTTGCGCGCTTCGCCCGAATTAAGCCGGGCATTGGGCTTGCCGGCCTGCTCCTGGAGCTTGAGTTCCTCGGCGCGGTGGTCCCAATAAATGATTTCCTTCGCCAGCCTGTCCTTGACGGCTGCTTCGGTCTTCGCGATGAGGACAACCCTGCCTTCGCGGATCTCCTTCAGATGTTCCGGCACCACGTGGGCAACGGCATGGGCTTGGGCCTTCTGCTCCAGCTCTCGACTGATCCAGGCGCACTCTGGCCGAGCCAGGATTGCTTCAACCCCTGGTTCACCATCGGCGAGCGGCGGAAGTTGTCAATGAAAATGAGACACCTCAGTTGTGAATTTAGTGTCGATTCCA
>JBBIMP010000015.1:0-115289 GCA_037444305.1 Acidobacteriota bacterium | reverse complement strand
GGGGTGATCGAAATCACCTGGTAACGTCGCCAAAGCAATTGCTTAAGCCCCAAAGGGGCGGCGCGGGAAAGCCCAGGGCGCAAGCCCTGGGTTGTCGGCGAATTCAAGGATTGAGCCCTGTAAGGGCGGCACAGCGGGTGTCGCCCTTGCAGGGCTCCTCTCCCCCCTTATCCCGCCTTACCCAGGGCTTGCGCCCTGGGCTTTCCTGTTGGACCCTTTCAGGGTCCTCGATTCCCTATTTGACACCGATTTTCGCAGAGGCCTCAAGCGTCACAATTGATAAGAACGCAGGCGTTGGGTTAGCGCCATTCGGGACAGGCGAATTTTTCAGCGCGAAAATTGCGGCATTTCCCGAGCGGCGCGTCAGAAAAATGCGACTATCCCCAAAATTGTGGTAGCTTGCGTATGCGAGACACGGGGGAGTGGGAGCGATCATGCCGGCCGGACACTCTTTCTACGCCAGATTGGGGAGGCTCTCAGCGATCATCATGATTCTCCCCGGTTCCATGGGGGCGGGGTGGCTGCTCGGGTACTACCTGATAGACCACTTCCTGGACACCTTTCCGGCGGGCAGCCTCCTGCTGACAATGGGCGGGGCGGGGGCAGGCTTTTACGAAATCATCAGAATTCTGAATGCGGGCGGCAGAGGTGGAGAAAGAGGCCGGTAGCGCGAGCCTGCTCGAGCGGAGGCTCTTCCGAATCGGGTACTGCCTGATCGCGGCCGGCACGGCTGCAATCTGGGTCTTTTTCGACCTGCGCGCCGGTCTTTCTTTTGCTGCGGGCGGGCTGCTGGCGGCAGCGAACCTGGCCTGGCTGAGGAGGACGGCGTCCGCCGTCATGTTCGAGAACCAGAAACGCTCAAAACGCAGCGTTTTAACGGGTTATTTTTTCCGCCTCGTGTTGATTCCGTTAACCCTGTATGCTATGATCCGCTTTCTTTTTTTGAGCGTTCCGGCTGTGGTTGCAGGCTTTGCGGCCTTCCACTTCAGCGTTCTCATCGAAGGAATCCTCGAAGCATTCAGGAGCAAATCCGGGTGAAATGCACGAGCATAGCGTAGTCGGAGACTTCATCAACAAATACCTCGTGGCTCCACTCGCTCATGCGCTGGGCTTCGAGCTGCACGTGCCCGACCCCATCATCATGGCGCTGCTGATCGCCCTCGCGCTGATCGCCTTCGCCTTATGGCTGAGGAAGCGGCTCAGCGTCGAAGATCCCGGCAAGGCGCAGCATCTGACCGAGGTCGTGGTCGAGGCCATCCAGGGGCTTCTGAAAGAGGTGGTGGGGAAAAACACCGCCCGCTACCTGCCGTTGATCGGGACGATGGGAATCTACATCCTCCTGGGCAATCTTCTGGGGCTGGTGCCCGGTTTCATGTCGCCCACGAGCAACCTGAACATCACGGCCTCGTGCGCCGTCTGCGTCTTCTTCTACTACAATTTTCACGGCATTCGAAAACACGGCATTTTGAATTACCTGAAGCACTTTGCCGGGCCGGTGTGGTGGCTCGCGTGGCTTCTCTTCCCCGTGGAGATCGTCAGCCACCTGGCACGGCCTTTTTCGCTCAGCATGCGGCTTTTCGGCAACATCTTTGCGGAGGAGCTGATCATCGGCTCCCTGAATCAGTACATCTTTCCCTTTCTGGCTTCGGTGCCGGTGATGTTTCTCGCGTTGTTCGCCGGCACGATCCAGGCTTTCATTTTCGTTCTCCTGACCATGGTATACATTTCCGGTGCCGTGGAGGATGCGCACGATGAAGGGCACGGGCCCGCCCACGGTCACGAGGGCGCCGAGCATCATCAGACTCGAGCTGCGGCGGCTTAGAGGGCGCGCGAATCGGGTAACCGCCGTACTACGCAGATTTCTTGAAAGGAGTCTCAGATGGGCAGAAAGTTTATTCTGGCTTCTCTCTTGGGCCTTGTGCTACTCGCGATGGCGACCCCCGCATTTGCCCAGGAGGCCGGCGCAACGCAGGACAGCAGCCGGCAGTGGCTTCTGATTTCCTCGGCGTTCGGGATGGCGCTCGCGGCCGCGGGCTGTGGCTACGCGCAGAGCCGCGCGCTGGCAGCGGCTTGCGAGGCCGTTTCCCGCAATCCGGGGGCCACGGACACGATCCGGATTTTCATCTTTCTGGGCCTGGCATTCATCGAATTCCTGGCGCTGCTGACCTTTGTGGTCATAATGTTGCTGCTGTTCTTCTGACGAGGCAGCAGAGCGTTCCATCCCATCCGCGCCCCGCACGGGAACCCGTGCGGGGCGCGGATCCACAGGCTCTCGCGCCGCTGATGGACGGATGCCGCCGGCTTCGTGGCGGGATCCGTCTGTCGGCGGTTTTTTCTGGGCGGGAAACCGAACCGGAGGGCTGGCGGACGGGGATTTTGCTGAAAAGGTGCCTGCGAGATTTCACTCTTCCAGGTCGTGGATGGTCTGCAGGCTGCGGATTTCGAAGTCTTTCCTGCCGGCCGGGGTGACGATCTCGACGTCTTCCCCTTCCATTTTCCCGAGCAGGCTCCTGCCGATCGGAGAGCTCACCGACAACAGGCCTTTGGCGAGGTCGGATTCCTCCGGCGAGACCAGGGTGTACTCGGTTTCCTTGCCCGAACTGCAGTCGAACAGGACGACCTTCGAACCATAGGCCACGCGGTCCCGCGGTATCTTCTCCAGGTTGACCAGGGACAAGGCCGCCATGCGGCTCTGAAGCTGCGCCTTCTTGCCTTCCAGATAGGCCTGCCGTTCCTTGGCGGCCTTGTACTCCGCGTTTTCGCGCAGGTCGCCGTGCTCGCGGGCGCGCAGAATTTCCTTCGGCAGCTCGATGCGCAGCTCGCGCTCGATCGCGGCCAGTTCAAGCTCCAGTTTTTTCCTCACGTCCATGATGAAGGATTCTCCAAACGGGTTATGGGGGGTAGGGCTATTTTAGGGCAAGCGTCGAATAGGTGGCAAGGTCGAGGAACTCGCCGGGTAGGATCCCGAGCAGGAGGACGCCGACGACGGCGATCAGGACCACAGCGAGGACCGCGGGGTTGATCGCCTCGGGCTCCGGCTGGCCCTCGAGCGGCTCCCTCATGTACATGAATACCATCACCCGGAAATAGTAGTAGACCGAGATCACGCTGTTGAGCACGCCGATGACGGCGAGCCCGACGAAGCCCTGCTGGATGGCCGCGCCGAAGAGGTAGAATTTGCCCATGAAGCCGCCGGTGAGCGGAATCCCGGCCAGGGAAATCAGGAAGAGCGAGAGCGCCCCGGCCGCGAGGGGGGACGTCCGGCCCAGCCCGGAATAGTCCGCCAGGTTCACGTGCTGATCTCCCTGCCGGCTGAGGGACAGGACGATGCCGAATGCCCCGAGGTTCATGATGCTGTAGATCGCGAGGTAGAAGAGGACGGCGCCGAAGCCCTCCCGGGTGTTGACCACTACGCCGACCAGGATGTAGCCGGCATGGGCGATCGCGGAGTAGGCCAGCATGCGCTTGATGTTCGTCTGCAAAACGGCGACTACGTTCCCCACCGTCATCGTCAGAATGGACGCCGCCCAGAGGATGGCCGTCCAGTCGGCAGCCAGCGCCGGGACCGCCTGTGCCAGAACCCGCAGCAGCGCCGCGAACCCGGCCGCCTTCGGGCCCACCGTCATGAAGGCGGTCACGGCCGTCGGCGCCCCTTCGTAGACGTCGGGCGCCCAGGAGTGGAAGGGAACCACGGCAATCTTGAAGCCGAAGCCGACCAGGAGGAGCCCGATGCCGACCAGAACGGTCGTCTGAAAGCTGCCCTGCAGCGCGATCACGGTCCGGATGATTTCGTAGTTGGTGCTCCCCGTGCTGCCGTAGATCAGCGCGGCGCCGTACAGGAGGAAGGCCGTGGCGAAGGAGCCGAGCAGGAAGTACTTGAGGGCGGACTCGTTGGACTTTGCATCCCTGCGCTTGAAGCCCGCGAGCACATAGGTCGCGATGGAGAGGATCTCGATTCCGAGGAAGGTCAGAATGAGATCGCCGCTGGCGGCCATCAGCGACATGCCGCAGCAGGCGAACAGGAGCAGCGCGTAGTACTCCCCCCGGTTGATCGACTCGCGTTCGTTGAAGCGCATCGAGAGCAGGGCCGAAATGCCGGTGACCACAACGAACAGCCACTGGAAGAACACGCTGAAGTTGTCGAGCAGTATCATCCCGCCGAAGGCCTTGCCCGGGCTGTCGCTCCATTGGAAGGACAGGGTGTAGGCTGCCAGGGCAGTGGTGAGGACGGAAAGCCGGCCCAGGTTTCCCTTCCGCTCGGGGCGGGTGAACGGCTCGAGCAGCATGATCAAGGTTCCGCCGGCGGCCAGGATGATCAGCGGCAGGATGGCAATCAGGTCATTACCCATATCAGTCTAGCCCCGTCTTTTCCAGCCCGGCGGGCGGCGCCAGGACGCGGTATCCCCCCGCCGGGGTGCCGGCCTCTCGAATCCGTTCCTGCACCAGCTGCAGGCTGGCCTCCATGCGGTTCAGGAAGGGCGCCGAATAGACGCCGATCCAGACCATCAGCACGAGGATCGGCAGCAGCAGCAGCTTCTCGCGCAGGTTGATGTCGCCCATTTCGCGGTTGGCCGGATTGCGGACCTCTCCGAAGAACACCCGCTGATACATCCAGAGCATGTACACGGCTCCCAGGATCATCCCGCCGGCGGCGATGGCGGCGTAGAGGCGGTTTTCCACGAAGGCCCCGAGCAGGATCAGGACCTCCCCGACGAATCCGTTCAGGCCCGGCAGCCCGATGGAGGACAGAGTGACCACCAGGAACATCACGGCCAGGATGGGGCTGCCGTGCGCGAGGCCGCCGAAATCGGCAATCTCCCGCGTGTGGCGCCGGTCGTAGATCATGCCGACCAGGAGAAACAGCGCGCCGGTGGAGAGGCCATGGTTCAGCATTTGCAGCGTGGCACCCTGCAGACCCTGGGCCGTGAAAACAAAAATACCGAGAACGACGAAGCCCATGTGGCTGACCGAGGAGTAGGCCACGAGCTTCTTGACGTCGGGCTGGACCATCGCCACCAGGGCGCCGTACACGATGCCCACCAGGGAGAGCACGCACAGGTAGGGGGCGGCCTCGACCGATGCTCCGGGGAACAGGGGCAGGCAGAAACGGAGCAGGCCGTAGGTCCCCATCTTCAGCAGCACGCCGGCCAGGATGACCGAGCCCGCCGTGGGCGCCTCCACGTGGGCATCCGGCAGCCAGGTGTGGAAGGGAAAGAGGGGAACTTTGATGGCGAAGGCCAGCAGGAACGCCAGGAAGAGCCACATCTCCTCGCCGCGGCCGAGGGTGAGCGCTCCGGAGGCGAGGTTGCCGGCGATCGCCACGAGATCGAACGTCGTGCCGCCGTTGGCGAAGAAGAGATACAGGATCGCGAGGAGCATCAGCAGCGACCCCACCATCGTGTAGAGGATGAACTTGACGGCGGCGTAAACTCGCCTTTGCCCGCCCCAGACCCCGATGAGGAAGTACATCGGGATGAGCATGACCTCCCAGAAGACGTAGAAGAGGACGAGGTCGAGCGCGCAGAAAACGCCCACCATGCCCGTTTCCAGGAACAGCATGCACATCATGTACGGCTTGATGCGTTCGGTGATCGAGCTCCACGACGAGAGGATCGCCAGCGGCGTGATGAAAGTGGTCAGCAGGACGAGAAACAGGCTGATGCCGTCGATGCCGAGGTGGTGGCTGACCGTGATGGTGGCAGTCCGGAACCAGACCGTCGACTCCACGAACTGCATCGTCCCGCTGGCGGCATCGAAATGGTAAATGAGGTGCAGCGAAAAGATGAAGGCGAGCAGGGAAGCGGCCAGGGCGAAGCTTTTGATGGCCGTTTTTGCCGCCCCGGGGAAGAACAGCAGGAGCAGCGCGGCCGCCGCCGGAAGGTAGGTGACCAGGCTCAGGATATTGTCTATCTGCATGATACGGCTTCCGCCAACGTCAGCGGCTCAGGGTGAAATAGAGAAGAACGGCCACCGCGCCCAGAAGGATCCAGGCAGCGTAGCTGCGGATCAGTCCATTCTGGACGTTCTTGAGAATTCCCGCCCACATGCGGATTGTGGAACCGGCGCCGTTCACGGCCCCGTCCACGATCCCCACATCGAAGCCCTGCCACAGGACCTTCTGCGACCCGCGGACCGTTGGATCGACGAAGACCGCGTCGTAGGCTTCGTCCACGTAGTACTTGTTGTAGAGAATCCGGTAGATCCTGCCCCAGCGGGCCGCCAGCCGGTCGGCCGTTCCGGGCCGCGCAAGGTACATCCGGTAGGCCAGGAAGATCCCCAGCAGGGCCACCAGCACGGAAACCGCGGCCAGCCCAGCCTCCAGCGCGTGCGAGTGCGCGCCCAGCTCGGGCCGGTAGGCCTGCGCCAGGGAAGGCTCGAGGTAGTGCTCGAAGACGTTCGGCCCGAGATGCATCCAGGCCGGGAGACCGACGAAGCCCCCCACCAGGGAGAGCGCAGCCAGCACCACCAGCGGCAGGATCATGCTCGGCGGCGACTCGTGCAGGTGGTGCCGTGCCTCCTCGGAGAACCTCTCCTCCCCGTAAAAGGTCAGGAAGATCAACCGGAACATGTAAAAGGCCGTCAGGCCCGCAGTCACCAGTCCCACCGCCCAGAGCAGCGTCTGCCCCCGCGCCCAGGCCGACCAGAGGATCTCGTCCTTGCTGAAAAAGCCTGCGAAGGGAAAGATCCCCGCGATCGCCAGCGCAGCCACCAGCATGGTGCGATGGGTGACGGGGGTGTGCTTGCGCAGGCCCCCCATGCGCTCCATGTCCTGCTCGCCGCTGAGGGCGTGAATCACGCTGCCGGCGCCGAGGAAGAGAAGCGCTTTGAAGAACGCGTGGGTCATGAGGTGGAATATGCCCACCGAGAAGGCGCCCACGCCGGCCCCCACGAACATGTAGCCCAACTGGCTGACCGTGGAGTAGGCCAGCACACGCTTGATGTCCTTCTGCGTGAGCGCGATCGTCGCGGCCACGAGGGCGGTCAGGATGCCGACGACGGCGACCACCTCCATGGCAATCGGCGCCCGGCTGAAGATCGGGGCGCAGCGCACGACCATGTAGACTCCCGCCGTGACCATGGTTGCCGCATGGATCAGCGCGCTCACCGGCGTGGGCCCCTCCATCGCGTCCGGCAGCCAGACGTAGAGCGGTATCTGGGCGCTCTTGCCCGTGGCCCCGACAAAGAGCAGCAGGCCTATGAGGGTCAGGACCCCGACTCCGGCCTCCACGGGGAAGGCGGCCGGATCGGTCGATATGCGGGCAAACACCTCGCCGAAATCAATGCTCTGAAACGTGGCGAAAATGAGGAAGATTCCGAGGATGAACCCGACGTCGCCGATGCGGTTTACGATAAAGGCCTTTTTGCCCGCATCCCCCGCGCTCCGCCGGTCGAAGTAATAGCCGATCAGCAGGTAGGAGCAGAGGCCCACCCCCTCCCAGCCGACGAACATCAGCAGGAAGTTGTTGGCCAGCACCAGGATCAGCATGGAGAAGAGGAACAGATTCAGGTAGGAAAAGAACCGGTAGTAGCCGTCTTCGGCATGCATGTACCCTGTGGAATAGACATGAATGACGAAGCCCACGCCGGTGACGACCAGCAGCATGACCGAGGAAAGGGGATCGACCAGGAACTCGGCCTTGGCGATGAAATCCCCGGACGCGATCCAGGTGAAGAAGGTCTTTACGACATGACGCTCGGCTTCCGGGAGGCTGAGCAGGTCGAAGAAGGCGGTTGCCGCAAGGGCGAAGGAGCCGCCCGCGGAGCCGCAGGCTACGAGCGACACCAGCGACTTCGGAATTTTCTTTCCCAGGAGGCCGTTGAAGGCGGCCCCGGCGAGGGGGAGCAGCGGAATGAGCCAGAGGTAATCCATCATATCCGAGGGCCTTCTACCACCTCATGAGATCGGCGTCGTCGACGCTGAGCGTGTTGCGGTTGCGATAGAAGGCAATGGCGATGGCCAGCCCCACCGCCGCCTCCGCGGCTGCTACCACCATGACGAAAAAGACGAATATCTGCCCGTGCACCTGGCCCAGGTAGCTCGAGAACGCGACAAAGCTCAGGTTGACCGCGTTGAGCATGATCTCGATGCAGAGGAGCACCGCGATGAAGTTTCGCTTGAGGATCACGCCCACAGCCCCTACCGTGAAGAGGAGACCGCTCAGAATCAGGTAGTGTATGACGTCCATCGTCTCTTCTTAGGGCTTCCGCTTCGCGAGCACGACCGCTCCGATGATGGCGACGAGGATCAAAATCGAGGTCACCTCGAAGGGGAGCAGGTATTCGCGGAAAAGAGTCCGGGCCAATTCTGCCACCGATCCGACATCCTGGGCCATGATGTCGGGAGCTTTCGGCGTCATGGCCAGGCTGTAGGACTTGAGCATCGGGAAAAGCAGTACCAGTGCAGCCCCGCCCAGGACGAGGCCGGCAGTTTTGAGGTGCTTCTTCCTGTCGGGCTCGTCGGAGGCGGAAAATGGGTCCAGGAGCATGATGACGAAGAGGAAAAGCACCATGATGGCCCCGGCATAGATAATGACCTGCACGGCGGCGATGAAGGGGGCTTTGAGCAGCAGGTAGAGGCCGGCCAGCGAGCCGAGCGAAACGATGAGCGCCACCGCCGAGTAGAACACCTTGCGCAGCGCCACGACCGCGATCGCCGCCAGCAGCGTGATCCCGCCGAAAAAGTAGAAGAGAAATACGTCCATCTAATCCAGGCCGTCGAGGATCCGATCCAGTTTTTCGGGTGTCAGACTCTCGTGGTAGTCCTCGTTGATCTGTACGGCCGGTGCGGTGCCGCACGAGGCAAGGCACTCCACTTCGAGGAGCGTGAACCTGTTGTCGGGGGTGGTCTCGCCCGGCCTGAGGCCGAGCCGCTTCTGCAGGTGGGCCATGATCGCCTCGGAGTCGCAGAGGAGGCAAGAGAGGTTCGTGCAGACCTGCACGACGTACCTGCCTACCGGCTTTTTGTACAGCATGGTGTAGAAGCTCGCGACCTCGTAAACCTCGTTCGGCGGAAGCTCGAAAATCCCGGCAACCTGCCGGATGGCGTCGGGTGAAAGGTGCCCCGCCTCACCCTGCACCATCATCAGCGAAGGAATGAGGGCGGACCTCCGCCAGGGGTATTTTTCCAGCAGTTCGTCAATTTTCCGGCGTGTCGCTTCCGATATCATGCCCGGTTCGAATCCCGCTTGGCGACTGGACCAACCCAGCCTGTGCCGAATCTACAAGCTGTTGAATATCAATTATTTGACACAATTTAGAGGCCCAAGAAACAGGGAATGATAGTAGTGGAGCGGTTTCACCGGTGTCAAGATCTTTCTGGTTGATTCGAGCGAAGCGCACTCAGTATGATTCGCCCATGGAAACGGCGTTGACGCTTGAAATTAACGGAGAGCGGCGTTCGGTCCCCCAGCTGCCCAGCGTCCGCGCGCTGCTGGCGCACCTGAGGTTGAAGGAGGAGCGGATCGCGGTAGAATTGAATAGCCGGATCCTGAGGCGGGAGGAGTGGGAGCGCACTCCGCTCAGGGACCGTGACCGGATCGAAATCGTTCAGTTTGTAGGAGGCGGCTGACGCATCTCGTCCGCCGGAGGAAACAGGGCTATTATTTCCACGTTGAGTATTTCGGAACAGGAGGTTTCGCTGTGACGCAAGGTCTGCCCGATGATGCGCTTGTGCTTGCCGGACGCTCATTCGGTTCGCGGCTGATTGTCGGCACGGGCAAGTATCCCGACTTCGAGGTCATGCGTGAAGCGCTGGCCCGGTCCGGGGCTGAAATGGTCACCGTCGCTGTGCGGCGCACAAACCTGGGCGATAAATCGGGCGGCAATCTGCTGGATTACATCGACACCGGCCGGATCATGCTGCTGCCGAACACCGCCGGCTGTTACACCGCGGAGGAGGCCATCCGGACGGCGCGTCTGGGTCGCGAGGCCGGCCTGTCCGAGTGGGTCAAGCTGGAGGTTATCGGGGATGAAAAGACTCTCTTCCCGGACACGGAGGCGCTGGTCGCGGCCACCCGTGTCCTGGTCAGGGAAGGATTCATTGTCCTGCCCTACACCAATGACGACCCGATCGTAGCGCGAAAACTGGAGGATGCGGGCGCTGCCGCCGTCATGCCGCTTGGGGCGCCGATCGGCTCCGGCATGGGAATTCAGAACCCGGCCCATATCCGGATCATCCTGGAAACTGTATCGGTGCCCGTCATCGTGGATGCGGGCGTCGGCACGGCCTCGGACGCCAGCATCGCGATGGAACTCGGGTGCGACGGTGTGCTCATGAACACGGGCATTGCCTGCGCGCAAAACCCGGCGGCCATGGCGGAAGCGATGAAGCTGGCCGTGAGATCGGGCCGTCTGGCTTACAAGGCCGGCCGGATCCCTCGAAAGATGTACGCCTCAGCGAGCAGTCCCGTGGATGGGGTATCCCGCTGATCCCCTGAAAGAGCGCAACGATTTGCACGGATCTGGAATCTTTGCCCGAGGTTCGGGCGGCAGGGGCGGATGATTGGTGTCACTCGCGGCCGGCAGGGCAGCGGAGGCGCGGGTGCAGGGCAGAGCATGACGGAAATCCGTGTCGATCTGGGTGCGCGTTCCTATTCCATAGTGGCAGGTTCCGGGCTGCTGCGGCGCGCCGGACGACTGCTGTCGAGTGTAAGCTCAGGCCGCCACATGGTGCTGGTCAGCAGTCCGCGACTCCTGCGGCTTCATGGCACGGTCCTCCTCCAGGCGCTGAAGCGGAGCTTCGCCAGATTCGACGTGATCCGGATCGGTGACGGCGAGGAGCAGAAAAACCACGCCACACTCACGCGCGTTTATGACGGCCTGCTTCGCGCCGGCGCCGACCGCCGGTCGCTCCTGGTGGCATTCGGGGGAGGCGTGGTCGGCGACCTTGCGGGCTATGCCGCAGCCACCTTTATGCGCGGCATTCCCTACGCCGGCATCCCCACAACCCTGCTCGCACAAGTGGACAGTTCGGTCGGCGGGAAGGTGGGAATCAACCTCCCGCAGGGGAAAAACCTGGTCGGCGCCTTCCATCACCCGGTGGCGGTCATCGCCGATGACGCCGTGCTGGGCACGCTGCCGGGCAGGGAATTGCGCGCCGGGCTGTACGAGGTCGTCAAGTGCGGGGCCATCCGCTCGACGGACCTCCTTGCATTCGTGGAGAGGAACCTCGACGGGATCCTCGCATGCCGGGATTCACTCATGCACCGGATCGTAGTGGATAGTTGCCGGATCAAAGCAGACGTCGTCGTGGAGGATGAGCGGGAGGATTCGGTGAGGGCGATCCTGAACTTCGGCCACACAATCGGCCATGCCCTGGAGGCGGCCACCGACTACCGCCGGTTCCGCCACGGCGAGGCGGTGGCCTGGGGAATGATCGGCGCTGCGGTTTTCGGAAAGGAGCTGGGCCTTACGGACGCACAGGAGAGTGCCCGGCTGACGGGGCTCATCCGCAGAATCGGAAAACTGCCGGGCCTTGCAGGTCTTGGACACCGTGAAGTCTGGCATGCACTGGTGCGCGACAAGAAATTCCGCGGCGGGCGGGCCAAGATGATCCTGCTGGCCGCGCTCGGAGAGGCCCGCGTCTACGATGGCCTGGACGCGGCCCATCTCGAGGACTTCCTGCGTCGATTCCTCGCCGCCGGGGGGAGGATGGATTGAGCCTGGCTGCGCACCGCTCCGGGGCCGGTATGGCGCCCGGGATCCAGGTAAAGCCCGGTCCGGGGCGGGAGCGGCTCTCATGATCCTGGAAAGCAAGGCGGATAAATCACGGGCCGTTCGGGAGATGTTCGGGGCGATAGCGCCCCGCTACGATCTTCTGAATCACCTCCTGTCGGGAAACATCGACAGGCGCTGGCGCAGGCACTGTCTGCGGGAGGTCCGGCGCCGGGTGTCGCATCCCTCACCGAGGATTTTGGATGTCGGCTGCGGCACCGGCGACCTGAGCCTGGTCTTCTCGGAGCTGGGGCCGGTTGTCGGGTGTGATTTCAGCAGGCCGATGCTGAAGATTGCCCGGGAAAAGGCGGGCAAAAGCGTCCACGGTTTTCCCATTCCCCTGCTCGAGGCGGACGTGCTGCACCTGCCCTTCGGAGACGGCTGCTTCGATGCGGTGGTTTCTGCGTTTGCGCTGCGGAACCTCGCAGACATCCCGCAGGGGCTGAAGGAGATGCGACGCGTGCTGACAGGCGGAGGCGTGCTGGGAGTGCTCGAATTCGCCATGCCGCGAAACCGATGGCTGGGCAGCCTGTACCGGCTGTATTTTTCCAGGGTTCTCCCGCGCGTCGGCGGGTGGATCTCTGGTTCCGGTTCAGCGTACCGGTATCTGCCCTCCAGCGTCCAATCGTTTGCCCCGCCGGAAGAGCTCGAGGATGCCGCCAGGCAAGCGGGGTTTTCGAGTGTGGAGCACCGGCGCTATACGGGCGGCATCGCATTTCTCCTGCTGGCCGGAGTCGATGCGTAGGGCCCGATCCTCCTGCGGTGCGATCGCCGCGAGGTGCCACTGTCTGCTGGAGAGTTCTACGGATTGCCCGGTTTCATCCACCCGGGCAGGGCGCCGCTCTTGCGCGCCTCCTTCTCGAGGTCGAGAAGTTCCTCGCGCGCCTTTTCCAGGTTCTTTTTGTTCAGGTCCTGCTCGTAGAAGGCCTTCTGGATTTCACGCTGGATGGTCTGCTGTTTGAAGCCGTCATCCTCCATGTAGAATCTGTTCTGCAGGTCGGCGATCTTGAGTGTCAGGACGTTGGCTTCGAGTTCCAGCTGCGCCACCTTCTGCCGGGCATCGGCAAAGCTCTGCCGCCAGAAGCTCTCGGTCCTGCCCTGAAAATCGACCGGTTCGTCGGTCTTGGCCTTCTCCCCCTCGCTCGCCGCCGCTTCGCCGGCCTTGCCTGCCGGGGAGGCTTCCTTCGGATCGGGCGCCGGGAGGGAGACTGTGGTTACGGCGCCGCCCTGGAATCTGTCCTTGTCGCTGTTGGTGATGACCTTGGGGGCCTCCTTCACGCTCTCCCGGCGCTCCTTCTCCTTCCTGGCCAGGTCGGCGAGGGACTGGGAATAGAGGGGGCCCGCCAATGCCGTCAGGATGAAGATAGTCAGTATTGCGGCTGCTGTTTTCATGGTGCTGTCACCTCACATTTGTATTGTAACCCGTCCTCCCCCAATTCCGCACGGCCTTTGGCGCCGCAGCCGGCTTTCGTGGTTGCGGTTTTCACTCCGGCCGGGCCATTCCCGGCAAATGCACTTCTCCGGCCAGCGTGATGCCGAATGGTCGCGGGCTGCGCGGGTAAGCTCGGAGACCGGATCCCGTCACGCGGAAACGGGCTTTGCGGATAGCGGCGCCCGAGGTCGTGGCGATGCCCGCATCATCGAAAAACTCCATGACGAATCCGGAAATGCACTCCGCTATGGCCTGGGCGCTGCCGCCAGGGGCCGTCAAATCAATCGTATCGGCCGCGGCATTGAAACGGATTACGATGTCTTCCCAGGAATCTGCAACATCTCCATCGGGATCCCCTTTGTCCGGATTCGAAGGGCCGGCGGAGCCGGTCACATCGGCGCGGATGCGCACATTGGAGGGGCCGGCAACGGTCAATCCCGATGTGCCCGAACGAAGCGGATCGTTGCCTGCGCGGCGCAGCAGGCGCTGAACGGTGTCCGCGGCGACCCGGGTGTTCTCCATCACGGTAATCATCTCGCCCTGGGAACTGGCCGCGGCCTGGAATTCGGCGGCAAGGGAAAACAGGAATGAGGCCGAGATCAAAAAGACGAGCGCACCCACCAGCAGCTCAACGAGGCTGAACCCGGCTTCCTCCGGGGAACGACAATCTGGGGGCGCTTGTGGCGGCGGAGGGGTCATATTAGTAGCCTCGGTGTTAGAACGGAGGTGAGCGAAAAAATCTTGTTCTGTCCGGGCACGTAGTGAACGGCCGTGCCGTCCGCCGCGGGTGAAGCGGTGACCGTAAGGATCTTGCCCCGCAGATGTTTCCCCGGCCTTGGATCGGCGAGGGGGCTCACCAACCAGGAGACCGAGATCCTGTGGAGCACCTTGCCGGAACGGGGGTTCCGGATCTCCACCATCTCCGGGCCGTGAACTCCGTCCTGGAGGTCAGCGGAGTCGGGATCCCGGGAATACAGGTCTGCCAGCGACTCGAGTTTGGACTCGGCGACCACCGCCAGGACTCCCTTGGAGCGGGCGAGGGACAGGGACGACATGGTCTGAACAAGCAGCCGACCGGCGGCCAGCAATCCAGAGGAAAGCACCAGCAGGACGATAAGTGCCTCGACCAGGGAAAACCCGCCGGGCTGTGGCAACGGACTCGCGGGCCTTTGGGCGCCATGCGAAGCCTGCACGTGCGGCGGGGCGCTGACGGCTTGATTCACGGGAGGGGTTGGCTTACTTTCATTGACTCCATGCCAAGGGGAAGCACGAAGGCGGGAGGGAGGCTCATGGACATCGTAGAGGCGATCGGCAGGGTAGTGGACGGTCGGCACCTGGCCCGGCATGAGGCCGAATCGGTGATGGACTACATTATGGACGGAAGGGCTACGGACGCCCAGATCGCAGCCTTTCTTGCGGCCCTCAGGATGAAGGGCGAAACTGTGGATGAACTGATCGGGTTCGCGCGCGTCATCAGGTCCAAGGCCGCGGTCGTCCGGGCCCGGTCTTCGGTGGCCGCGGCCTTTTCCGGCACCGAGCGGGAAATGCTGGTGGATACCTGCGGAACGGGTGGCGATGCGGCGGGAACCTTCAACATCTCCACCGCCACTGCCTTCGTGGTGGCCGGGGCGGGACTCAGGGTGGCCAAGCACGGAAACCGGAGTGTTTCCAGTCTCTGCGGCAGCGCCGACGTCGTGGAGGCGCTCGGGATTAGGATCGACCTGGGGCCGGACGAGGTGGCGCGGTGCATCGATGAGGCGGGCATCGGCTTTCTCTATGCGCCGTTGCTGCACAGCGCGATGCGCTGCGTGATGCTGGCGCGAAGAGAGATGAAAATCCGCACGGTTTTCAACCTGCTCGGTCCACTCTGCAACCCTGCAGGGGCCAGCGCCCAGGTCGTCGGCGTCTACTCGGAGAAGCTCACCGAGATGATGGCGCAGGTCCTGTGCGCATTGGGCGTGGAGCGCGCGCTCATCGTGCACGGCGCGGACGGACTCGACGAGATCACCCTCACGGGCGAGAGCAAAATCTCGGAGGTTCGGGCAGGGGAGGTGCGCAACTATTATGTCACGCCGGAGGAGTTCGGGCTGAAGCGGGTGCCGCTGTCGATGATCCAGGGCGGGGATGCCACCCGAAACGCTGAGATTATACTGGAGATACTCGGTGGAAACGACGACCCTAAAAGCGAAATTGTTGTATTCAACGCTGCCGCCGGCCTCGTGGCCGGGGGCAGAGCCGACCATCTGCGGCAGGGAATAGACCTCGCCAGGGCCTCGATTCGCGGCGGTGCGGCGCTCGAGCGCCTGCAACGTCTGAGGGCATTGACGCAACGGCTGTGTCCTCCGTGACGCGGTGACAGTCTGCAATGTCCCCGCTAGAATTTCTGTGTCCGGATCCTCCCCCGCAGGTTGACCACGACCCGGTAACCGGCGTGCCGCCCCGTGACCACAAAGGTGCCGGCCGGAGCGGCATTACCCTGGGGGTAAAAGCGGACCGGGTTTGACGGTGATGATGTGATGCGCACGCCATCGGGAAAATCCCGGACGGAGTAATCGAATCGTTCCCCCGTGGATGCATCCGCGCAGTGATAACGGCGTCCGCCCTGGGCCACGTGGAGCGCCACCGGCGTGTTCAGGGAAATGGCCCGGTAGCGGCTCCAGTGAAGCGAAAGCTCCAACATCCGGACACCATGCAGCAGGGCCCAGTCATCCCGGTAACGGGTGAACGCAGGCAGTGCCATGGCGGCCAGGAGGCCGAAAAGGAACAGGACCACGAGAGCTTCAAGGAATCCGAAGCCGCGGTTCGAGCGGCTCGACGACTGAGGATTCCATGGCTCCGTCACCGGCATCGCGACGCTCCATCAGGGCAATCAGTTGCGCGGAAACCAGGTTGCGACCATCACCGCCAGGGTATCCGAGCCGCTAAGGGTGCAGCTGCGCTGCCTGGCCGCCAGGGCTGCATTTCTGCACGACCCGCACCACCCTTATTAACGGGAAAGCCCGGTTTTGAGCGAACCGGCGGCTCTATGGCGCCGGGGCTACCATCCCGGCATACCAGTCGAGCAGATCGATTCCGAAGAATATAACGAGGATGTAGGCAGCCCCCAGGAAGGTCCCGAAGGCCAGCTTGTGCTGCATGTCCTTCCCGTGGAAGAAGATCAGAAAGACTCCGAGGATGCTGCCCAGCAACGATCCGACGAATATGGTCAGCAGGGCGATCCGCCACCCCGCCACGGCGCCCACCATGGCCATCATCTTCACGTCCCCCATACCCAGACCCTGCCGGCGCCGGACGACCTGGTAGGCGAATGCGACCAGGTACAGCGAGCCGCCGCCTGCCAGGACTCCGAGAAATGAGCCTGTCAGGTGCATGACGGCGCCTTCCGGCTCCACGAGGGGGAGGATGGATGAAGCCCCGCGGGTTATCGAATCCGAAAAGAAACCGGGCGACTGCCAGGGAGCGAGCACCAAGCCGGCCACGGTGCCGGGAATCGTGATTACGTTGGGGAGAATCTGGTGGTCGTAATCGATGAACACCAGAACCACCACCGCGGCCAGAAAAAGGGAGTTTATGAAAGCGGGAGCGGAGAATCCCCAGGTGCGCGCGCATTGCAGGAACAGGACCGCGGCCAGCAGCTCGACTCCGGGGTAACGGATGGAAATGGGCGCCCGGCAGTCGCGGCACCTGCCTCCCAGCCAGAGCCAGGAGAGCAGCGGAACGTTGTCGTATGGCCTTATCGGCGAGGCACATTGCGGGCACCTCGACCGGGGCGACACGACCGACTCGCCGAGCGGGAGCCGGCGAATGCATACGTTGAGGAAACTTCCCACGATCAATCCGAAAAGGCCATGCAAGTAGGGAAAGTACGGCATCGGCGTAATCTAGGCGAATTCCCCGGACGTGACAACCAAAATAAAAAGGCCGCCGGCGCAAGCACCGGCGGCCCTGGCTGCGGCCGCGGAGCGGCGGCGCGGAGCCTAGCGGAACTCCTGCACTCCGTTGGAGCCGGACTTGGCGATCTCGAAATCGTTGCTTTCGAGCAGGGTGTACATGGCCTTCTGCAGGTCGATCACCGATTTCTTGTAAGCGATCAGCGCCTGCAGTTCGGTGCCCTGGGCCGAGGACAGATTCCGCTGCCGCTCCAGGACGCGGAAGTTCTCGCTCAGTCCGGCGGCGAAGCGCTTGTTCTCGCCGTCGAGCTGCTCCTCGGCGAGCTGCCGCGCCAGCTTGGCCGTCTGGACCCGCTGCTTGTTGGTCTCGATCGACTGGACGGCGTTGCGGATCTGGACCTGGATGCGCTGCTCCTCGCTCTTGCGCGTCATCAGCAACTGGCGTTTGTCCACTAGGTTTTGCCCGATCTGGGCCTGGACGTTCCGGTTGCGCAGCGGGATCTGAATGTTCAGAGCGAGCTGCCAGTTGTTGAATCCTCCGGTGAACAGCGTCTCGTAGGCGTTGCCCATGCCGCCGACGAACTGCTGCGGGATGCGCGGGTTGCCCTTGAAGTCAAAAGACTGCGGTCCCGCGACGCCGATCGAGCCGAACGACCCGACGAGATCAACCTGCCACTTCCGCTGGTTCTGGTACATGTTGTAGTTGATCTCGTTTCTCTGCAGGCGGATGGTCAGTTGCTCGAGTTCGGGACGGTTCGCGAGAGCGGTATCGATGGCTCGGTTCAGCTCGATCTTGAAATCGGCGAATTCGGGGCTGTCGGTGGGCACGATCAGCTTCTGCCAGATTTCCGTATTCCTGTCGCTGCTTACCAGGGATTTCAGGTTGTTCTGCACGCTGTGGATGCGCTCCTCGGTGACGAGCAGGTCCACCTGGCGGTTGGCCAGCTCGGCGCGCGCCTCGGTGATGCCGATCGGCGCCAGGGTGCCGATCTCGACCTTCTTGGTGTTGTTGTCGACCGTGATCTGGGCGAGGTTAACCGACTCGCGCCGGATGTTGTAATCCTGGATGGCGCCGACGAGGTCCCAGTAGAGGGCCTGGATAGAGGCGATGGTGTCGTTGACCTTCTGCTTGAACTGGCTGTCGTTGGTCTTCGCATCGAGATTCACCAGCTTGATGTTGGCGCGGGTGTTGTCGATGCGCAGGTTGCGTCGCAGCGGCTGCGTAAACGAGAGCGTCGTGTTTGCGTTGTACTGCGGATTGAACAGCGAGAAGGCCTGGTTGTTGCTGTTCCGGTTCGAATTGAAAGAAGCCGAGAAGGAGCCGCCCGTCTTGACGCTCTGGGAAAACGAAAGGTTCCAGTTGCCGAGATCGGTCTGGCTGAAGTTGCCCGAGGTCGACTGGGTGGCCAGGTTCGTATTGGGGCTCTGGGTCTGTCTCAGCCCCAGGTTCAGGCTGATGGTGGGATCGTAGGCGCCGTAAGCCTGGATGATCCGCTGCTGATAGATCTCCTCGTTCGTGTCGGAAATCGCGATGTCGAGGTTGTTCTGCAGCGCGAGCTTGGTGATGTCCTTCAGTGACAGCCGGACCGCGGTCCCGTTCTGAACGGCGCGCTCGACGGGGCTCAGGATCTGGGGCTTGGGCGCTTCCGCCTGCGCGGCTTCCTGGGCAAGCGAGGCAGGGCAGGGGGCCAGTGCCAGGCTCAATGTCCCGATGAAGGTGAGATTGCGGAGAAGAGTGCCCCGCAGTGCGGAGGCGGAGAATGTGTTCATATCTGGCTCCTTACAAAGTCCCTCGCAAAAAGGTGTGAAGTTACCAACACCCAATACGATAGGGCAAGGGAAATTGTTTCAAAAACGAAAAGGCCGGCCACGCAAAGGCATGGCCGGCCTGCGGTTACCTTCTGAGGCCGTCAGCTGCCGCTCGGGATCAGGGCTGCGGCGGCGGCGGGTCGTTGGGCCGCTTGAGTGTGGGTCGGCTCTTCTTCTGGCTCTCGTCGTCGGGGTCGCCGCCCTGGTCGCCTTCAGTCCCGGTGCGCCGCTTGAGCGTGGGGCGCTTTTGGTCGACGGAAGTGAGGCTCCCCTCCGCGCGCTGGGCATTGTCGATGGCCAGCAGCCTCGCCTTCACCCGCTGGAACTCAGACGTGTCCACGATGTAGTTGTCCTTTTCCGGCAGGTGCCTCTGCTCGTCCAGCGAAGCGCTGATGCGGTCCTCGGTGAAGGGGTGGGTCCGGAAGAAGCCGGAAAGGCGGCCGGGTTTGGCCTTTTCCTGCTGGTGCAGCTTCTCGAAAAACGTGACGAAGGCATTCGGATCATAGCCTGTGTTCCAGAGGTACTGGATTCCGAGCTGGTCCGCCTCCCGCTCCGATTCCCGGGTGATGCCGAGCAGCTCGAGGTTGATCCCCAGCCCGAGGGCGTTCTGGATACCCATCTGGGTCCAGTAACCGCCGATGAAGAGCGCCGGGATGGCGGCGATCTGCAGGATCTGCGCCTTGGACATCCGTTCCGTGGCGTGCCTTGCGGTTACGTGGGAGATCTCGTGGGCCATGACCCCAGCTAGTTCCGCTTCGTTTTCCGCGGCCATCAGCAGGCCCTTGTTCACGTAGAAGAAGCCGCCCGGAAAGGCAAAGGCGTTCACCTCGTCCGTGTCGACAACCTTGATTTGGAACGGCACTTTGGCGTCGGAGTGTTTGACAATGTTTTGTCCGACCCGGTCCACGTATTCGGCAATCACCGGATCCTCGACCAGGCGGGCGGTCTGCTCGAATTGCGCCGCCACCTGGGCGCCGAGCGCAAGCTCCTTTTCGAGGGAAACGAAATTCGGGAAAATCCCCCAGATGCGCCCGCTGATGTCCCGGTTTCCTATGTTCTCGACGTCCCCGTGCCGGCGGTTGGTCTGGCCGAAGGAGAGTGCCGAAAAACAGAGCAACGTCGCCAGGCCCATAACTGCTATCCTGCCGCTGCGAAAGTTCATGACTCCTCCATGGAGGATCGGTTGTGTTATCCTTCCGTACCTTATATCCTGAAGATCCGGCCCCTATACGCACGGCCTTCGGGTTACGTACAGTTAGATGACCCGATGCTTGGAAATGTTTCAAGTCAATTCTAGGCGCGGGTGCGCAGGGTGTCAACGTGAACCGCTTCCGGACCGGCTGCCGCGCGGGCCGGAAAGGCGAAGGCGGAAAACCGTTTATGGCGGGCAGCGCATGAAGATACTTACGTCGGCGCAGATGGGGGAAGTGGACCGGCTCTCCTCGGAGAGATTCGGGATTCCCTCGCTCCTGCTGATGGAGTGCGCGGGAAAGGCGGTCTGCGACGCTTTGCTGGAAGCCCACGGTTCCCTGGCGGGGCGGAGGATCGTCATTGTCTGTGGTTGCGGCAACAACGGCGGAGACGGTTTGGTTGCGGCCCGGCACCTTCTGTCGCGCGGGCTGTCGGCCGAGGTTATCCTGGCGGGGGATCCAAAACGACTGCGCGGGGATGCCCTGGCAAACTGGAAGATCCATGAACAGCTCGGTCTTCCGACTACCGTGCTGCCGGCAGCGGCGGACCGCAGGTCTTTCCTTCGCAATGCCCCGCAGCCGGACGTTCTTGTGGACGCCCTCTTCGGCACCGGTCTTTCCCGCCCTCTGGAGGGGGATTACGCCCGGCTGGTCGAGTGGATCAACGGGATCTCCGCAAAGGCGAAGATAGTTTCCGTGGATCTGCCCTCGGGGCTGTCGGCCGACACCGGCTCGCTCATCGGCGCAACCGTGCATGCCGGCCTCACCGTGACGTTCACTGCGCTCAAGCCGGCGCTGGTGTTCCCCCCCGCGGCCGAATGTGCGGGGAAGGTCGTTGTGGCGGCCATCGGCTCCCCTTCGGAGCTTGTGCAGAACCGGGACTACTGGCTGGAACTGACCGACCGAGAGACCGTCCGGCGCGTTGTCCCCGCACGGGCCAGGCAGAGTCACAAAGGGCATTATGGACACCTGTTCGTGGTTGCCGGCTCGCACGGCAAGAGCGGCGCGGCGCTGATGGCGGGGATGGGGGCGCTCAGGGCCGGAGCCGGCCTCGTCACGCTCGGACTCCCCGCTGGACTGAAGCGGCACGTGGTGGGCAGGTTTCCCGAGCTGATGACCGAGTTTCTGCCGGAAACCGGGGGCGGCGCCATTGCTGAGGGCGCACTCGGGGCGATCATGGCCAGGCTGGCGGGAATGGATGCCGTGGTGGCCGGACCCGGGCTGTCGCAGAGCGAGTCCACGCGGAAAATGGTTCGACTGCTGGTGCGCCGCTCGCCGGTCCCGATTGTGCTCGATGCCGACGGGCTCAACGCCTTTGCGGGAGAACCACACCGGCTCGAGAACGAGCATTCTCAGCCGATCGTGATAACGCCGCACCCCGGGGAGATGGCGAGGCTGAGCGGGCGGACCGTTGCCGAGATCCAGGAGACCCGGATCGAAACCGCGCGGCAATTCTCCCGTGCGCACGGCTGCTACACGGTTTTGAAGGGATGCCAGACGATCATCGTTTCACCCACGGGACGCACGCTGGTCAACGGCACCGGGAATCCCGGCATGGCGACGGCCGGCACGGGCGATGTCCTTGCCGGCATGGTGGGACGGTTTGTGGCGGGGTGGGCTCGCAGGCGCAGCGAACGAGCGGCCTCCCAGGGGTCCGCTTCCCTGACCGATCACCTCGCCGCGTCGGTTTACCTCCATGGACTGGCGGGGGATCTTGCCGCCTCGGAGGCAGGAGAGGAATCCCTGGTGGCCACCGACCTGCTGCGTTGTCTGCCGGGCGCATTCAGGGGAGTGTCCGGTCGATGACGGCGGGAAAGGGAGCGCCCGAGCCGGGGCGCGGGTCGATGTGCGTGACCCAATCTGAGGAGGAAACCTACCGTCTCGGCGTGGACCTTGCGGGCAGGCTGAAGGTTCCCGGAGTCGTCCTGATGAGCGGGGCGCTCGGCGCCGGAAAGACCACGCTGGCCAGGGGAATCGCCGCGGGGCTTGGAATCCCGGACCCGGCTGCGGTGCACAGCCCGTCGTTCACCATCGTCAATGTTTACCGGGGGCGGTGCCCGATTTATCACGTGGACCTGTACCGCCTGGAGGGAGGCCGGGACCTGCACTCGATCGGCCTGGAGGATTTCATCGGGAGCGACGGGATCACGCTCGTGGAGTGGAGCGAGCGCCTGGAGCTCGAACTGCCCGGCGCCCTGGTGGTCGAATTGGAGGATGCCGGGGGGGACACGCGGCGCATTTGGATCCTGGAGGCCGCGGCCTGTCCGGGTCGCCGGGAGAGCAACCGTCGGCAGAGTGGCCGCCGGCCGAAAGGAAGTTCAGGAGCTAGCAAGAGAGGGAAAGGGAAAACTCATGGAGAATAAAAATCTGTCGGGAATATTTCCACCGATCATCACGCCTTTCGATCGCGAAGGCGGACTGCTGCTGGGGCGTTTCTGCGAGAACCTCGAAAAATGGGGAGGGACGCGGCTTGCGGGCCTCACGGTGCTGGGGTCGAACGGAGAAAGCCCGTATTTGTCCGACGAGGAAAAGCTGAAACTCGTCAGGGAGGCGCGCCCGAGAATTGCCGCAGACCGCACCATGATTGTGGGCGCCGGGCGTGAATCGACCCGGATGGCGATCGAATTCATCAAGAAGGTCGCAGATCTGGGCGCGGACTATGTTCTGGTTGGAACTCCCTGCTACTTCAAGGCGCGGATGACGGACGACGCGCTTTTCGCGCATTTCTGGAGCATCGCCGACGAATCCCCGGTGCCCATCCTGGTGTACAACGTGCCGCAGTTCACGGGCGTCAACACCAGCCCGGCGCTGATTGAAAAGCTTGCCGTCCATGAAAACATTGCCGGCATGAAGGAGAGCGCCGGCAACCTTCCCATGCAGGCGGAAATCAAGCGGCGCACTCCGTCTTCCTTCCGTTTGCTAGTGGGTTCGGCCACCACCCTCGTGCCGAGCTTCATGCAGGGGGCCTGCGGGGGCATCGTGGCCATAGCCTGCGCGCTCCCGGATTTCACCGTGGACGTGCACCAGGCCTTCTTCGCCGGGGATTGGAATAAGGCGGCAGAGCTGCAGGCCAGGCTGTCTCCGCCGGCGGCAGCGGTGACGACCGTTTACGGCATCCCCGGCCTGAAGCATGCCATGACGCTCATGGGGTACTATGGCGGCGAACCGCGCCTGCCCCTTCTCCCGCTGAGCGACGGCCAGAAGGCTGAGCTGAAGGCGATCTTCGACGCTGCCGGCGTTCTGGAAAGATCCTGAAATTGGCCGTGTCCGGCGACCGGCCCGCCCACCACGCGCCGCGGCCGGATCCATTTTTGCGCGGCTGGGGCGGCCCGGACCGGCGGCCCCTCCCAGCCGGATATCGCGCTGCATAGGCACAGAGCATTGAAACTGTCAGAACTGCCTGGAGTTCCGAAGCTGTACGCAGACTACGTGGGCGGCAGTTCGCTCGCGTTCGAGATCATGGGCGGAAGACCCGATGCGGATTCCCTGGTCTGGAGGGCTGAGGGGAGTGCCTGCGGTTTCCCCAGGGACAGGATCCGCCGCCTGCTCCACGCTCAGGCCGCCCGGCACAACTGCGGCGAGCAGGCCCGCCGCAATATCGATCTGCTTGAAGATGCCCGCGCCCGGATCGTCCTGTGCCAGCACTGCCCGGATGTGCTCGGCGGCCCTCTCGCCAACCTGGTCCAGGTATTGAGCGCGGTCAGGCTGGCCGGGGAATTGACCGCGCGGGGCACGCCCGCTTTTCCGCTTCTGTGGCTCGATGAGGCTTCCGGATTCGGGGCGTCCCGGGAACGGGTGGGAATCCTCGACGGGCAATCGCGTTTTCGGAACCTGCTGCGGGAGGGTTTGCCGGCGGCTGGGAACGGAGGTCGGGAGCATTGGGTTATTGCCGGCGCCGGCCCTGCGTTGGACCTGCTTCGCGACATTCCGGGGCTTCGCGAAGCGGCGGACCGGAGCCGCACCGACCGCGAGGTGTGGGGGCCGGCGATTGCGGCGCTGGCCGAAAAGGGCGGACTGGTCGTTGTCGATCCATGGCTCCCAGACTGGCAGGAAGCTGCCGCTGGTTTGCCCGGGAGGCCGGACCGAATCCCTGATCGGCCTGCGATCCTCGAGAGGCGGCGCATGGAACTTCGATCTGCCGGCTATGACGTTGAGGGCATTGATTTCGAGACATTGCGGCCGGCCGGCAGCCGACCCGGAGCAGGCGGGTTTCCGCTGTCGTTGCCGATGATGCTAACGATGCTGCCGGTCGGCGCCATCGTTCTTCACCCCGTCCAGTTCTGCGGCTACGCGCTTGTGAAGCCGCTGCTTCATCGCTTCGCCGCCGTCCTGCCGCCGGCGTGGCCCCGGGCAAGCGTCACCATGCTTGACGCGCGGAGCCGGAAGATCATGCTCAGAAACGGCATAGGTTTCTCCGACCTGTTCGCACGCGGTCCTGGGCTGGCCGAGAGGCTGGCGCCGTCTGAGGATGGGGACGCAGTCGCGTCGGAAGTTGCGCGGCTTCAGTCGGTGATGCACTCCAGGATCTCCGATCTGCTCGTGCTGTCGGGAGTGGAGGGCGCTGAGGCGGAAGCCATTAAGGGCGCAAAGGAGCGGATCGACTATCAGCTGGGGAAGCTGCAGCAGCGGTTCAAGGCATCGTTTCGGGAGCGCCGGACCATCCTTCGAAGGCAGGTGGGACGGCTGTTGGACACGTTGGCTCCCGGGGGCCGGCTGCAGGAGGAGGCGATCTGGGGGCTCTATTTTGTGCGCCAATATTCGCCGGCTGTCGTTGACCGGCTCCTGGAGGAACTCGAGGTCCTGCGCTTCGAGCATCAGTTGATTGACGTGAACTGAAGGGCCGCGCACGGCGGCGGATACGGGAACGACATGACCATGAGACTGGACGTAATGGCATTCGGGGCGCACCCCGATGATGTGGAGCTCTTCGCCGGAGGCACGCTCGCAAAACTTCGCGCCCAGGGATATGCAACCGGAATCACCGACATGACCCGCGGGGAAATGGGGACGCGGGGAACCCCGCGGTTGCGCGCCCGGGAGGCCAGATCTGCGGCCCGAATCCTGGACCTGAAGGTGAGGGAGAACCTCGGCCTGCCCGACAGCGGGATCGACACGACGCTGGCGGCGAGAATGAAGGTCATTCGCATCATCCGGAGATACCGGCCGACGCTAGTTCTCGTTCACCACTGGGACGACAAGCACCCGGACCACGTCAACACCAGCCGCCTGGTGACGGAGGCGGCCCACCAGGCAGGGTTGGAGAAGATAAAAACCGGCCAGGAGCGGTTCCGCCCCCACGCCATCCTTTATTACATGCTCCCGGCGCACAGCGCCCCCACCCTGGTCGTGGATGTTTCCGATTACGACGAGCAGCGTCTTGGGGCCATCCGGTCCTACAAGTCCCAGCTGTTCGATGCTGCCAGCCGCGCACCCGAGACCTACCTCAGCCAACCCGATTTCATCCACCACGTCGAGACCATCCACTCCTACTACGGCACCCTTATCGGGAAGCGAAAGGGGGAAGGCTTTCTCGTGAAGGGGGTGATCGAGGTAGAGGACCTCGTCGGTTTCGTTCGAACGCAAAAACACACGAGGCTTCGCTGAGCCGGTCAGGGGTCCTCGGGAGCAGGGCGTTTGGTTGGATCCCTGTGCTATAATCAAGCACTTTTACGCAGGGCAGGGGGACAATGTTCAGGGAGCACGCGCGGCTTTTTACCATACTCCAGTTCGCCGCCGATCTGGGGCTGTCGGTCCTGGCGTTCGTCCTCGCCTATGCCTCGCGGATCCACCTGGCATGGGTTCTGCCGGATGCCCTGGACCGGATGCTGAATCCGGAACTGCTGCGCCCGGCGGCTTATCTCTGGATGGTTGTTCCTGCGATCGGCTGGTGGGCGGTCGCTGCTTTTTCGCTCGGCCTTTACAGGATATCCTTCCGGCGGTCAGACTGGGAGAAGATCAGGATCATCCTCGAAAGTGCCGTTCTGCTCGGCTTATTTCTCGGCTTCCTGTCTTTTGCGTTGAAGCTCGAGATCAGCCGGACGCTGATTGCCCTTTTCGTTTTCTACCAGGCGGCATTGCTGGTCCTGGCACGGGTGGTGCTCGGCATCCGCATTCGCCGGCGGGACCATCCCGCCGAGGGGCGGAACATAGTAATCGTCGGGGCCGGACGCAAGGCCTCGGAGATGGGCAGGCTGATATCCCGTTACTCGGATTGGGGGTTGCGGATACTTGGTTTTGTGGAGACCGTCCCGGCAGAGGGCGGCGAAACAGGACTTCGCGTCCTGGGGGGACTGGCGGATCTGCCCAGGATTGTGGAAGAAAACGTCGTCGACGAGATGATTTTTGTCGCCGGCGATCCGGCGGACCTGTCCTCCCTGGACAGCATGCTGGCCGTCTGCCGCGAGCGCGGCATCCGGACGCGCGTGGCGCTGGACCTGTTCCACGTCAAGATCTCCGGGGCCTCGATGGAGTTCCTGGAAAGCGTCCCCCTGCTGACCTTCAGCACGACCCCGGATCACGCGGCGTCACTGCTCGTGAAGAGGATCATGGACGTCGGGATCGCGCTGGTGCTGCTGGTGTTGCTCTCCCCCTTGATGCTGCTGACGGGATTGCTCGTGCGGTTGACTTCCCGGGGGCCGGCCATTTACCGGCAGGTGCGCTGCGGGCTCTACGGGCGCAGGTTCGTCCTGTACAAGTTCCGGAGCATGCGCGAGGGTGCGGAGGACGTGCTCTGGGAAATCAAGCACTTGAACGAAATGGATGGCCCTGTCTTCAAGATGCGGAACGACCCCCGGGTTACGCCGCTGGGGCGCTTCCTCCGCAAGAGCTCCATCGACGAACTCCCGCAGTTCTGGAATGTGCTGAAGGGCGACATGAGCCTCGTGGGCCCGCGGGCGCCGTTGCCGGAAGAGGTGCGGGAATACACTCCCTGGCAGAGGCGGCGGCTCTCGGTGAAACCGGGCATCACCTGCCTGTGGCAGGTTTCGGGGCGCAATGAAATCGACTTCCAGGAGTGGATGAAGCTCGACCTGCAGTACATTGACAACTGGTCTTTGGCCCTGGACCTGAAGATCCTCCTCCTGACCTTTCCGACCGTGCTTTTGGGCAAGGGAGCCCGCTAGCCGGGATTTTTCCGTGACCGGGGATCGAGGGCATCCTGGGGCCGGCGAAATCGCGGCCCGAACCTGAGGGATGAGCCGGCTTGCCGGTATTGCCGCCCGTTTGCCGGCTCAGGACGCAGGGGCGCCTCCCAGGAGTTGATCTTTGTACTGCAGCTGGTACAGCTTCCAGTAGATTCCCCGGCGCGCCAGCAGTTCCTGATGCCTGCCGCTTTCCCGGACCCTTCCCTTGTGCAGGACGATGATCCGGTCGGCGTTTTGTATGGTGGAAAGCCGGTGTGCGATGATGATGGCGGTCCGCCCGGCCATGAGCTGCTCCAGCGCCCGGCGTATGAGGATTTCCGTTTCGGTGTCGATGCTCGAAGTGGCCTCGTCGAGTATGAGGATCCTGGGATTGTGGACGAGGGCCCGCGCGAAGGCGAGCAGCTGTTTCTGGCCGACAGAGAGCGTGGCGCCCCTCTCGCCGACCTCGGTCTCGAAGCCGTGTTCGAGTTTTTCGATGAAGGAATCGGCGTGCACGGTCGCCGCAGCGCGCGCCAGCAGTTCGTCGGAGACCTCCGGGTTTCCCAGCCTGAGGTTTTCCGCAACGCTGCCCGAAAAGAGGAAGACGTCCTGGAGAACGATGCCGATGGATCGCCGCAGTTCCTGCAGGTTGTACTCGCGGACGTCGGCGCCATCAACCCTCACGGAGCCGTGCTGGACGTCATAGAACCGGCTCAGCAGCCCGATCAGGGTGGATTTGCCGGCGCCCGTGGCGCCCACGATGGCGATCTTTTCGCCCTCGCGGACTTCGAAGCTGACATCGTGCAGAACCGGATCGCCGGGCGCGTAACCGAAGGAGACGTTGCGGAATTCCACCGCGCCTCGTTCGACGCAGCCCGCGGTCGGCGCCGCCGGCGAAGCAATGGCTGGCTGGGTGTCCAGCAGCTTGAAGATGCGTTCGGAGGCGGCCATCGCCGACTGCAGGATCGTGTATTTCTCGCTCAGATCGGAGATGGGCCGGAAGAAGCGGTCGGAGTATTGGATAAAGGCCACGAGCGCCCCGAGGGTCAGCGCGCCCTCGAACACCTTCAAGCCGCCGTACCACACGATCAGCGCCACGGCGATGGCCCCGATCAGTTCGAGGATCGGGTAAAAGAGGGCGTAGTAGAAAATGGACTGCAGGTTGGCCTGCATGTGCTCCTCGTTGATCGCCCGGAACTTCTTGAACTGCCTCTCCTCCTGGTTGAACAGCTGGACGGCGGCTGCGCCCGTGAGGTTTTCCTGCAGGAAGGCATTGATCCGGGCGATGGCGGTGCGCACGCGCCGGAAGGAGTCGCGGATCTTGAGCTTGAATACGAAGGTGACCAGGAAGAGGAGCGGCAGGACCGAAAATATCGCCAGGGCCAGCTTGAAATTGAGCAGGAAGAGGATGACGACGATCCCGGCAAGGGTGCAGACGTCACCGAAGACCGAGATCACGCCGGAGGTAAAGAGTTCGTTCAGCGCGTCGACATCGCTGGTCACGCGGGTCATCAGGCGTCCCACAGGGGTTTTGTCGAAAAAGGCCGCCTCGAGCGACTGCAGATGCCGGAAAATCTGCCGCCGGAGGTCGTACATGATCTTCTGCCCCATGACATTCATGACCCACGTCTGGCCGAAGCTGAGCACAAACACCGCCGCCAGGGTCAGGACATAAGCGCCGGCAACAAGGTTTAGGCCCGCGAGGTCCCCCGTCTGGATGTACCGGTCGATGGCGACTTTTGTCAAATAGGGAGGGACGACGGAAAGAGCGGACGCGGCGAGGATGAAAAGCAGGGCCAGGACCGCCGACTTGCGGTAGGGGCGGATGTAGCCCAGCAGACGCCGCATCAGACGTGCGTCGTAGGCCTTGCCGAGAACCTGTTCTTCGTGAGGTGAGGGGACCATATTCCTAAGCCGTTTCGAGTTCCTCCTCCAGCAGCTGCTTGCGGTGCAGTTCCGCGTAGATGCCGTTCCGCTTCATCAGCGACTCGTGAGTTCCGCGCTCGACGATCCCGCCATCCTGCAGCACCACGATTTGCTGCGCCCTTTTCACCGTCGATATGCGGTGAGAGACCAGAATCGTGGTTCGCTCCTTCATGACCTCCTCCAGCTCGTGGAGAATCATCTCCTCGGTGTAGGTGTCCACGCTCGAGAGGGCGTCATCGAGGATCAGGATACGGGGCTTTATGGCGACGGCCCGGCTGATGGCCACGCGCTGCTTCTGGCCTCCGGAGAGCGTTATGCCCCGCTCTCCGACGAAGGTCTGGAACCGTTCCGGGAAGGCTGCGATATCTGCCTGTATCTGCGATATCTTGGCCGCCCAATGCAGGTCGCCATCCTCAAGCTGGCCACTGCAGCCGAAGGCGATGTTCTCCCTGATGGTGTCCGAGAAGAGAAACGTCTCCTGCGGAACGAAACCCACGACCGACCGCAGCTCGGCCAGCGGCCACTGCAGGATGTCGTGGCCGTCGATGAAGACGGTGCCGGGCGGGGGATCGTAGAGCCTGGGAAGGAGGCTGACCAGCGTCGACTTGCCCGAGCCCGTGGCCCCGACAACCGCCAGCGTTTCTCCAGCCGGCACGGTTACCGTGATATTGTCGAGTACGGGCTCCCGCTTCCCGGGATACCGGAAGGAGAGGTTCCGGATTTCCACTCTGCCTTCGAGCTTGCCGGGGAGCGGGCCGCCCGCCGGAGCCGCGGCACAGGGTTCCAGGTGCAGGATCTCCAGGATCCGTTCCATGGAGGCGGCCCCGCGCTGAAAGATGTTGATCACCCAGCCGATCGCTATAGTCGGCCAGGTCAGCATGGCCAGGTAGGCGATGAAAGCCACGAACTCCCCGAGGCTCAGGTGGCCCGCAATTACCTGCCGGCCCCCGAACCACAAAAGGGCGACGGAAGACATGCCTATCAGGGCGGACATCATCGGGTAATAGATGCCCCACAGCCGGATGAGCCCCATGCTGCGCTTCACGTACTCCCGGTTCAGCTCCTCGAATCGAGCCGTCTCCGAGTCCTCGCGCGCAAACGCCTTGACCACGCGGATGCCGCTGAGGTTCTCCTGCACCAGCGCGGTGATATCCGCAAACTGCTCCTGGATGGACTGAAACCTGTCGTGAATCTGCTGCCCCACCCGCTTGACCGTGAGAGAGACCAGGGCAAGGGGTATGAAGGCGAGCAGGGTCAGGCGCCAGTTGATGCTCAGAAGTATGCCGGTGGCAATCACCACGGTGATCATGGTGGTGACCGAATACATGATGCCGGGGCCGAGCACCGACCGGACGGCGTTCAGGTCGTTGGTGGCCCTGGACATGATGTCGCCGGTGCTGCGCTCCTGGAAGAAGGCGAGCGGCATCGCCTGCAGGTGCCGGAAGAAATCGTTCCGGAGGTCGAACTCGATCTGCCTGCTGGCCCCAATGAGTATCCGGCGCATCCAGAAACGGAAAAATCCCTCGACCACGGCGATGCCGAAGATCATTGCCGCATAGCGGGGCAGTTCGGCAAGCACCAGCTCGGCAGCCAGGTCGTCCACCACGTATTTGAGCACCCAGGGGGAAAGCATGCTGGTGACGACGGTCATCCCGACCATGAGAAACCCGGCCGCCATTCGTCCGCGGTAGCGGAGAATGAAGGGGAGCAGGTGCAGGAGGCTGTGTCGTTGTTTCATCGGGCGGAAAGCTATGGGCGGCTGCTATTCGGGCGCGCGGCTTCCCCGCATGTCCTTGTAAGGCACGGCGGTGCCGTTGCGGAGCTTGAAGCCGACCGAATAGCCGGCAAACTGTCCTTTGTATCCGGAGATCCGCAGATGGAAGGTAGCGATGCTGTCAGGGGCGATGCTCTCGCTGTCCATCCGCGTGATCGCAGTCTCGAGCAGGCTTCCGTCCTGGGAGTAGAAGCGGACCACGGCGTCCACTTTTTCGATCGGTTCCGTGGTGATGTTCCGTATGGCGCCACGGAGGTGGAAATCGCTGCCGGCCACTTCATCGCCGAGGTACAAAAATGCGATCGCTTCCTCTGCGGCGGGCTGAACGCTGCGCAGCCGGAGCGCCTCCGCCAGCCGGTTCACCGTCGGCTGCGGCAGCAGCACGAGGGTGAAGCCGGCAGCGACCAGGACCGCGAGCAGGACCAGCACCAGCTGGAAGAGGTTGGCGAACAGCGGGGCGCGCGCTCCAGTGTCCAGCGGACCCAAACTGCCCGTCACTTCCGCACCTGGCGCCGCAGGGCGGAGGCCGCGGCGCTTCCGGGCGAGGTAGAGCGAGAATGCGGCCACCGCCAGCACGGCGGCCAGCGCCAGGAGGAAGATCCTTACCTTTTGCGGATCGTAGAAAAATGACGGCAGTGGCATTAAATGGGTGGACGGGTCGGCATCGGTTTGGGTCGGCGGCTGTCAACCGGTTGCGGGCTCTTGTCCCAAAATCCCTTCTTCTCATCGAACAGCATCTCGTTGCCCAACAACCGCAAGCTGATCTTGCCGAGGATTCGCTTTTCGAAGGTGCCCACCGACTGAAGCGGAACCCAGGCTTCGCTGCCGTCGAGTTCGCGCCGGAGCCCCTCCATGTTGGTACGGATCGTTACCATAGTTTCCGTGGGTTTGACGATCTCGAGGATGGCCTCGACCGAATAACGGGCCTTGACCCAATGGCCGGTGACCGTGTCGTTTTTGACCGCGACCTTGTCTACTTCGCTCGAGGTCAGCGCACCGGAGATAAATTCGTGCGGCCTGGTCACTATCCTGCCGCCCGGCCTGTCCTCCAGCTCGATGGCGAACTCCATCTCCCTGAATACAGATCGGACCGCATTCCAGACAATGTCCATCTTGTTGACAAATTTGACCGGGTCCGGAAGCGACGGCTTGGGCGCCTGCGCCGCCAGCGCGGTGGACATCGTCAGGGCAATTGCGAGGGCAAGGACTGTGTGCTTCATAGTTCTTTAAATCATTGAAGTATTGGTGGTTCTACAACACACTGAAATGCTAGCACCGCCATGGGAGCAAGTCAATGCAATCCCCGCCCCCCGGCTTGTGCCGCCGCATGGCGTGCCGCGGGCTTCAACGACTGCTCCTGGTGCGCCCCCCTTTCTGATAGCGGGCGACAGCTTCGGTATGAGCTCTGTAATCACTCGAAAAGTGGTGCGTGCCGTCGTTTTTGGAGACGAAAAACAGGTAGTCGGTGACCGGCGGCGCAATGGCGGCCTCGATGGAGGCCGCGCCGGGATTTGTGATCGGGCCGGGCGGCAGGCCGGGGTAGAGGTAGGTATTGTAGGGCGAGTCCATGGCCAGGTCGGCCTTCCTCAGATTGCCGTCGAATTTTCCCTCGAGCTTCAAGGCGTAGATGATCGTGGGATCACAGGCCAGGGGCATGCGCAGGCGCAGGCGGTTGGCCAGAACGGATGCCACCAGCCCCCGCTCCTCTTCGCGGCCTGTTTCCTTTTCGATGATGGAAGCCAGGGTGATGATGCGGCGGACTTCCCGCCCGGCCGGATCGGGGGCGGCCGCGAGCAGCTCCGTGATTCTGCGGTGTGCCAGCCGGGTCATTGCCCTGAGAATCTGCTCCGAGGAGGCACCCCGCTGAAACCTGTAGGTGGAGGGAAACAGGTAGCCCTCCAGCGTGCGCGCGCCGGGATCCAGATCCTCGATCCAGTCGGTGCGACCCAGGAGGCGCTCCATTTCGCCGAGGTCGCCGAGCTGCCTGGCGGCGATCAGGGCCACCGTCTCGCGGGCGGTCAATCCCTCCGGAATCGTTACTTCGAGGAAATAGACATCTCCTTTGACGAGGCGCCGGACCAGCTCGGAGGGCGTCGCCGGGCCGGCGAAGCGGTACTCGCCGGCCTGCAGGCGGCGGCTCTCGCCAGTCCGCCGGAGGTACAGTTTGAAGGGAAGCCGGCTCCGCAGGACCTTGGCCTCGACCAGGAGATCCGCGATTTCGTTGCTGTTGGCGCCGCGGGGAATCTCCAGCAGCACTGCCTCCTCCGGGGCGCCGTAAAACGGCGTATGCAGTTCCCGGTGCAGCCACCAGGCAAATGTCGAAGCGGCGCCGGCGGCTGCCAGGATCAGCGCTGCCACGATTTTCTTCAGCATGGATGCTCCGCGAGGAACCTCTCCAGGATGAGGGCGGCGGCGAGCGAGTCCGCCGAGCGATAGCGTTTCCTCTGCCTGGGTTTCATCGCCGACCAGAGCTCAATGGCTTCGATCGTGGAGAGACGCTCGTCTTGGCCCAGGGGGGGGGCCGGCAGGGCGTCGCGGAGGTCCTTCATAAACCGCTCGACCGCGGCCACGGCCTCGCCTATCGTGCCGTCCATGTTTCGCGGCATGCCGACGACCACGGTCGCGGCGCCCAGCTCCTGCGCTATGCGGGCGATCTCCCGGCTGAGCGCCCGCCGCCCGCGGTTGGGAATGGATTGCAGGGGGCGCACCACCGTACCGGAAGCGTCGGTGCAGGCCAGGCCGACGTTTTTCGAGCCGTAGTCCACTGCCAGGATTGTCCGGCCACTCATGACAGCATTGGAGCACAGGCGTGAGCGAAGGGTCAAGCTGCACCGCGGCTTGGGAATTGCCGGGCGCAGGTCTGTGCTATATAATGCAGCCGTTTACATGAATGGAGATGGGAGGCTGGATGCTGCACAGGGGGAAACTGCTGGTTTTTCTTTGCTCCGCGCTGGTGGCGCTTTACGGCGCGATGGCGGCATTCTACGGGCGCGTGGTGGCTCGCGACAAAGCCTACCCGGCGCTCTCGGTTTTCATGGATGCCCTCAACAAGATCAATGAGGAGTACGTGGAAGCGCCCGACATGAACAGGGTTCAGGAGGGCGCCATGCGGGGGCTCATCGAAGCCCTGGATCCCTACAGCAGCTTCCTGACCAGGGAGCAGGCTCAGGAAATCGAACGGCGGGCGGCCGAGGCGAAGGCGGGCGCCGGGCTGGTGCTTTCCAAGATAGCCGAGACCGTCTACGTGGTGGCAATCCACCGGGATGGAGCAGCGCAAAAGGCGGGCATCCGACCCGGGGATTACCTCGTGGCCGTGGACGGAACCGGCATTGAAGACAAGGGCCTTCTCGAGGTCGAGTCGCTGATGAAAGGCTCGGAGGGGAGCCCCGTCCGGGTCACGGTGTTTCGCAGCTCCCACAACAAGCCGATGGACATCGAGGTCATTCGGGCGGCCGAAACCCCCGCCACCCTGGGTTCCAGGATGCTGGCCGACAACATTGGCCTGCTCGAGGTGCCTTCACTGGCCGGGACGGTCGCCCAGGTCCGCGTGAAGCTCAAAACCCTGATATCCGCGGGCGCCCAGCGGATCCTGATCGATTTGCGGGATTGCGCCGAGGGCGAGGCGGCGGAGGGGGCGGAGTTGGCCAACTTTTTCCTGCGCAGCGGAGTGATTTACACCAGCCAGAATCGCAAAGGCGAAACCGTGCAGGAGATCCTGGCGGATCCGGTGCGCTTCGTCACCGACCTGCCGGTGGCGCTGATCATCAATGGCTCGACCGCGGGCGCCGCCGAAATCGCGGCGGCGGCGCTGAAGGACCACAAGCGGGCAACCCTCGTGGGAGAGAAGTCCTTCGGTTTCGGCTCGGTGCAGAAACGGGTCGCGCTCAAGAGCGGGGCAGTTCTGGTCCTCACGGTGGCCAAATACCACTCGCCGCTGGGGAAGGTGATTCAGGACGAAGGCCCGCGCAACAGCGGCGTCAAGCCCGATGTGCAGGCCCCCGATTACGACAGACGGCAGGACCTGCTGGTGGAGTCCCACTACGACTCGCAGGAGGAAGAGGCCAGGTACAGGCAGCTGCGCGAGAAGATTTACCGGGAGCAGTTGGAGAAGGCGATCGAGGTGCTCAGCCAGGGGTAGAGATGGCCGGCAGGCTGCGGGGCTTGGCGGGAAGGGTATTGACACTTTTCCGGCCGGTCTGGTAGTGTAAGCGCTTATTTTCTAGGCGCGTAGCTCAGGGGGAGAGCACTTCCTTGACGCGGAAGGGGTCAGCGGTTCAAATCCGCTCGCGCCTACCAGATTTCAGTACCGCAACAGGAGAGAAATCCCATCGGGAAAACGACCAGCATGGCGCCTGCTCACCGTCATCGGCCCTTTTTACCCACCCGGCCCGAAACAGAATGAAAACAAGGATTTGTGACTTTGCCGCCCTCGAGCAGGCAACTTCAACGGGGAACTATCTTAGATGATGCCCATATCTGTCCGATTCGCTGACGGCTCAACCGGCAGGATAGACGATCCGGCGGAAGCGTTGGAGATTCTGCGCCACAGCGTGTCGCACCTGATGGCCGCAGCGGTGACCGAGCTATTCCCAGGGACGCGGCTCGGCATTGGGCCGGCCATCAGCGACGGCTTCTACTACGATTTCCAGCGGGAGGAGAGCTTCGTCGAGGCCGATCTGGCCAGGATCGAGCAAAGGATGCGCGAGCTCGCCGCGCAGGGCCTGAGATATGAACCCAGCATCATCGTGCGCGAAGAGGCCATCGGGCTCTTCACCGCCATGGGGGAGAACCTGAAGGTCGAGCTGATCCGTGAAAAGGCGGGTCAGCAGCTTTCCTGCTACAAGCTGGGCAGCCTGGTCGATTTCTGCACGGGGCCTCACCTGGAGTCGACCGCGGTGCTCTCGGCGGACCAGTTCCGCCTGCTCAGCCTGGCCGGTTCCTACTGGCGGGGGGATGAGAAGAACGCCCGCCTGCAGCGGATCTACGGTACGGCATTTCTCTCCAGCGGGGAGCTGGCGGATTATCTGGCACAGCTCGAGGAGGCGCGGAAGCGGGATCACCGGAGGCTGGGCCGCGAGCTGGATCTGTTCAGCGTCTCCGAGGAGGCCGGGCCGGGACTGATTTTCTGGCATCCCAAGGGAACGCGCGTCAGGATGGTGATCGAGGATTTCCTGCGCACCGAGCTCATCGCGCGCGGATACGAATTCGTCACGACCCCCCACGTGGCGCGCAACACGCTGTGGAAGACCTCCGGCCATTTCGACTACTACCGGGAGAACATGTACGTCTTCCAGATCGAAGACGAGGAGTTCGTCATCAAGCCGATGAACTGCCCCGGACACATCCAGATCTACCGCTCGAAGATGCGCAGTTACCGGGATCTTCCGCTCCGCTTTGCCGAGTTCGGCACAGTGTACCGCTACGAAAAGAGCGGAGTCCTGCACGGGATGCTCCGGGTGAGGGGTTTTACCCAGGACGATGCGCACATCTTCTGCACGCGCGAACAGGTCTACGACGAGATCTCGCGACTGCTCGACCTCGTGCTGTTCGTGATGCGCAGCTTCGGCTTCGACAAGTACCTGATCGAGCTCTCGGTGCGCGACGAGGCGAAGAAGGATAACTACGCCGGGACGGAGGAAGACTGGGCCATGGCGGAGGGCGCACTCGTAGAGGCCATGAGGGCGATGGACCTGGAGTGGCGGCGAATGGAGGGCGAGGCGGTGTTCTACGGGCCCAAGATCGACGTGAAGCTCATCGATGCGATCGGCAGGCCGTGGCAGCTCTCCACCGTGCAGTTCGATTTCACGCTGCCCAAGCGTTTCGATCTCGGGTTCATCGGCGCGGACGGGGCGTCCCATCAGCCGGTCATGCTTCACCGGGCATTGCTCGGCTCCGTGGAACGCTTCATGGGCGTCCTGGTTGAGCACTACGCAGGCGCGTTCCCGTTGTGGCTGGCGCCGGTCCAGGTCGTGCTGATCCCCATTGCCGAACGGCATCGCTCCTATGCCGAAGGCGTGCTGGAGCGGCTGCGCCGCGAGGGCTTGCGCGCGGAACTGGATGACAGAAACGAGAAGATGGGGTACAAGATTCGCGAAGCCCAGCATCAGAAAGTGCCCTACATGCTGATCGTGGGTGACCGCGAGGCCGAATCCGGCCAGGTGTCGGTGCGAAACCGCTTCCAGGGGGATGAGGGAGCCCTGCCCCTGGAGAGCTTTTTGGAGAGAATCAGAGAATTGGTCGAGAGCCGGGCCCCGCGTCCGTAGTCCGGATGCCATCGGCTCTATCTCTGTTTGCCACGGAGGTTGCCAATCAAACCAACAGGCGTTCGGGTAAATGAGAAGATCCGTGCCCGGGAAATCCGCGTCGTGGATGAAAATGGCGAGCAGCTGGGGATCATGGCGCCGGAACGGGCCCTCGAACTTGCAAACGAAAGGGATCTGGACCTCGTCGAAGTCGCCCCGGCGGCCAATCCGCCGGTGTGCAGGATCATGAATTACGGCAAGTTCCAGTACCAGAAAAGCAAACGGGCGCACGAGGCAAGGAAGCATCAGAAGCAGACGATGCTCAAGGAGGTCAAGTTCCGGCCCAAAATCGATGAGCACGACTACCAGTTCAAGCGCAAGCACATCGAGCGCTTCCTCGCGGAGGGCAACAAGGCCAAGGCCAGCGTCGTGTTCAGAGGGCGGGAGATGGCCCACCAGGAGATCGGCAGGCGGATCATGGACCGGCTCATGAGCGAACTCGAATCCGTGGCTGAGGTGGAGAGAGCCCCCAAGATGGAGGGCTACATGCTGGTGGCGATTTTCGCGCCGAAGAAGACGGAGGGCCGGTCGGCACGATGACCGTCGGCCGTACGGGCGTTGGGAAAAGGTTCCTTTCAAGGGGGTATTTGTGAGCAAGCAAAAAACGAACAAGAGCGCCGCGAAGCGTTTCAAGGTGACCGGCACGGGCAAGATCACACGCCGGCGGAGCCACGCCCGGCACATTCTCACCAAGAAGCCGCGCAAACGCGTCCGCAAGCTCGTAGCCAGCAGGCTGGTCAGCAAGGCGGATACGGGCAGAGTCAAGGGTATGCTTAAAATCTAGCGGTGCCGCCCAGCCCCGCCGTGTCGGGAGGCGGGCCGCGCCCAGAGTTACGATTCAAAGAGTTGGAGCGGAGAAATGCCAAGAGTAAAGAGGGGTAACAAGCGGGTACAGCGCCGCAAGAAGATTCTCAAGCTGGCCAAGGGCTACCGGTTGACCAAGAGCAAACTGCATCGTTCGGCCAAGGAGTCCGTGGATCGCGCATTGCGCTTTGCCTACCGCGACCGGAGAGCGAAAAAGAGGAACTTCCGCGGGCTGTGGATCATCCGGATCGGTGCGGGGGCGCGCTTGAACAGCATGTCCTACAGCCGGTTCATGCTCGGTCTCAAGAAAGCGAGCGTGGACCTCGATCGCAAGATGCTGGCCGACATCGCCGTGCGGGACCCGCAGGCTTTTACCCGGCTCACCGAGACTGCGAAAGCGGCACTGGCGAAGCCCGAGTAAAGCCCGGCCTTTTTTTCATCCCATGAATCGCCCGGTGTTCCGCAGCGCCGGGCGTTTTTTTTGCAGCGCGCGCCGGGAGCGCGGCTTGAAATGGCGGGGCGGCCGCAGGGGCGCCAGGGAGGGGGATGATGAGCGAAGGACGCGATCGATTGCTGATGCAGTTCGAAGGCGAGGCCGGGACGATCTCGAATCTCGACCAGTGGAAGGCTCTCAGGGACAGGTGGGTGGCGCGGGAGAGCGGGATCCTCAGCAGGGAGCTGCGGCGGTTGCCCGAGCTGCCGAAAGCGGAGCGGCCTGTCTTTGGACAGGCCATGAACGCACTGAAGCGGCTCGTCGAGGAGCGGCTCGACCAGTTGCACGAGAAGGCCAGGGCTGCCCGGAGCGACGCCGGCAGCGGCACGGTGGACGTCACGCGGCCGGGCCATCCCTACGCCCGCGGGTCCGCACATCCGATCATCAGCCTCCAGCAGGAGATAGAGGACATTTTCGTCTCGATGGGCTTCCGGGTCTTCGACCTGCCGGAGATCGAGCAGGATTACTACAATTTCGAGGCGCTCAACATGCCCCGGAACCATCCGGCCCGCGACGCCCAGGATACCTTCTACCTGGATGAGTCGACCCTCCTGCGCACGCATTGCTCGGCCGTGCAGGTGCATGCCATGGAAGCCATGAAGCCTCCCATCCGGGCGGTCAGCACGGGCAAGGTCTACCGGAGGGATCCCTTCGATGCAACCCATTCGCCCATGTTCTACCAGGTGGACGTGCTCGTGGTCGACCGGGGCATCACCATGGGGGACTTGAAGGGAACGCTGGAGGTGTTTCTGCGCAGGCTTTTTCACGCCGGGATCCGCATGCGCCTCCGCCCCGGCTATTTCCCGTTCGTGGAGCCCGGTGCGGAGGTCGACATCAGCTGCATTTTCTGCTCGGGCTCTGGCTGCCGGATCTGCAAGCAGAGCGGCTGGATAGAGATTCTGGGGGCGGGCATGGTGCACCCGAAAGTGCTGCGGATGTCGGGCGTGGACGACGCCGCCTACTCCGGCTTTGCCTGGGGCATGGGGATAGACCGGGTCGCCATCCTGCGCTACGGCGTGGACGACATCCGCCACTTTTTCGAAAACGACCTCCGGTTCCTCGCCCAGTTCTGAGGGAAGGGAATGCGATGAAGATCAGCCTGGAATGGATCAGCGAGTTTGTGGAGCTCCCCCCGGACCCCCTGACGCTGAAGGATGGCCTTACCATGCTGGGGCTCGTGGTGGAATCGGTTTCGGAAGTCCACGGCAACCCGGTGCTGGAGCTGGAAATCACCTCGAACCGTCCGGATTGCATGAACTATCTGGGCGTTGCGCGGGAGATTGCCGCCCTCACGGGCGTCGTCGTCCGCCCTCCCGAGGGCGCAAAGCGGATGCGGTTGCGCAAGGACCGGATTCCCTGCTCCATTGAAATCCGCGATCCGGACCTATGCCCGCGCTATGTCGGACTGGTCATGGACGCTGTCACCGTCGGGCCCTCCCCCGATTGGATGCAAAGGCGGCTGGAGGCCTCGGGCATCCGTCCGGTCAACGTCGTCGTCGACATCACTAATTACGTGCTCCTCGAAATCGGCCACCCGCTGCACGCTTTCGATTTCGCTCGGCTGGCGGGGGGAAAAATCGTGGTTGCGCGTGCCTTGCATGGACAGAGCATGCGCACGCTCGATGGCGTGGAGAGAAGCCTCGACGAGGAGATGCTGCTGATCAACGACGGCCAGGGACCCGTGGCGATCGCCGGCGTCATGGGCGGGCTGGACTCGGAAATATCCCTGTCGAGCACGACCATCCTGCTGGAGGCCGCGTACTTCCAGCCGGGCTCGGTGCGCCGGACCTCGAAAAAACTCGGACTGTCGACCGAGGCCAGCTGCCGCTTCGAACGGGGCACGGACTGGAATGCGCCCGCGGTGGCGATTGCGAGGGCGGCGAAGCTCCTGCAGGAGCTCGCCTCGGCCCGAATCGCCGGGAGCCTGCAGGACTGCCGGCCGGGCCGGCTGGAACCCGTGCGCATCCACCTGGCCCGGGCGCGGGCCGAGGGCCTGCTGGGCGTGAGACTGGAAGATGCATTCATCGAAAGCACTCTCCAAAAGCTGGAGTTCAAGCCGGTTCGCCGGGGAAAGGGCCGGTGGGAGGTGACCTGCCCGACCTATCGCGTGGACATGGAGCTGGAGGCGGATCTGATCGAGGAGCTGGCCCGCTTCCACGGGTATCAGAACATTCCGACGAGCACCGCGGCGCGAACTGCCGACGGACAGCCGTCGCCGGCGAAGCGCTACGAGCTTTCTTGCCGGCAGATCCTGAGGGGTTTGGGATACTCGGAGGCCGTGAACCTCAGTTTCGCCGACCACCGGGAGCGCGAGCAATTCCCGGCGGGCTGCGCCACCTACATCGCGATTCGGAATCCGCTGACGGAGGAAACCGGCTGCCTGCGCAGCTGGCTCGTGCCGGGGCTGCTGCGGTCGGCCCGCCACAACCTCAACCACGGCCTCGACGCCGTGAGGATCTTCGAATTGGGAAGGGTGTACCGCCGGGGGACGGACGGCGGAACGCGTGAGAGCAGGGCGTTGGGAGTTTTGGGAACCGGGGAAACGGCGACCCGGAACTGGCACCGCTCCGGCGGTTCCTACGACCTGTTCCACCTCAAGGGCGTGATCGAGAGCCTGCTGGCGTCCATGAGGAGCGAGCCGTTCGCGTTTGCACCGGGCGCCGATGTTCCGTGGCTGGATCCCGCCTTGGCCGCGACGGTGCTCGTTGGGGGAAAACGGGCGGGGGTGCTGGGAGGCCTGCACCCCAATATCGAGGAGAGCCTTAAGCTCAAGCAGCGGATTTTCGTGGCGGAAATCGATTTCGAGGGGATCTGGGAGAGTCTGTTCGGCCCGATCCGGTTCGCAGCCATTCCCAGATTTCCGACCGTGGAGCGGGACCTCTCCCTGGTGCTGCCCCGGGCGGCGACCTGGGGCTCGATCCGTGCCGGGATCGAGAGCCTCCAGATTTCCGAACTGGCGGGGACAGAATTGATGGATGTCTATCAGGGCGAGAACATCCCTCCGGATAAAACCAGCATGATGATGCGGTTCATCTTCCTGGATCGGGAGAAGACGCTTACCGTTGACCGCGTGCAGGGCTTTGTCGATAATATTCAGCATTTCTTGCGCAGCACCTTCGGCGCCGAGCTCAGAAAGCAATCATGAAAAACGAAAATGCCAAAGACCAGTGGGAACCCATGGGACTGGAGCGCTTTGGACACCTTGAAGACAAGATCTTCAGGGTGGTGGAAGCCTTCAAGGTGATCAAGGGCGAGAATGATAAGCTGCAGGAGGAAAACCAGCGGCTGAGGGGCGAGGTGCAAGCGCTGCGGCAGGGCCAAGAGGAAGCCGATCAGAACGCGGCCCAGTTGATGAAGGAAAGGGAAGAGCTGCGCGAGAGGGTGGAAAAGGCGCTGGGCCTGCTGGCTTCACTGGAGATCCGCTGACAGCGGCCTTCTCCCCGCCGATTCAGCGAGGCGGGTGGGCGAGATGGGAGATGCCAAACAGGGAATGGTCACGGTAAAGATCTACGACCGCGAGTATGCCCTCCGCACCAGCGGAGATTCGGCCAGGCTTCTGCAGATCTGCAGCGAGCTGGACCGGCGAATGCGGGAGGTGGCCATGGAATCGGGTGCGGTCGACACCCTGAAGGTGGCGATCCTCACGGCGCTCAGCCTGGAAGAGGAGCTGCTGCGCACGCTCGAGGAACTGCAGGAAATGGACGAAACGGTAAGCCGGCGCTCGCAGCGCTGCGTGAGCATGCTCGACCGTTTTCTCTGCTAGGAGGCTGCGGCCTCGTTGATCCGGATGACCGAGCTTGCGCGTCCGGTTGCCTCGTCGATTTCCACCACCGCGCCGCACAGCCTCGGGTTCCCCGCTGCCGGCTCGAGCCGCACGGGGATCTGCCGGAGGAACCGCTCCAGCGCAAAGTCCGGGATGGCACCTATGACCGAGTCGTGCGGGCCCGTCATGCCGATATCGGTGATGAATGCGGTGCCTCCGGGAAGGATGCGCTCATCCGCGGTCTGCACGTGGGTGTGCGTGCCGATCACCGCGGTAACGCGGCCGTCCAGGTAGAAGGCAAAGGCCTGCTTTTCCGAGCTGGCCTCGCCGTGAAAATCCACCAGGACGATGTCCGTTTCCTTGCGGATCAATTCCACTGCGGCCCTGCCGGTGACAAACGGGCAATCGGTCGTGGGCATGTAGACCCGCCCCTGCAGGTTGAGCACGCCCACGCGCACGCCGCAGCGGCTGTCGCCCACGAAGATGCCGGTTCCCGGTGCGCTTGGAGGGTAGTTGTGCGGCCTCAGCAGACGGGCCTGCTGGCCAAGATAGGGCAGGATCGCCTTCTTGTCCCAGATGTGGTTGCCGCTGGTGAGAACGTCGATGTCGAAGTTGAGAAACTCCTCCGCCAGTTGAGGGGTCACGCCGAAACCGCCGGCGGCATTCTCCACGTTGGCCAACGTGAAGTCGATCCGGTGGCGCCGGATGACCTGGGGCAGTTTGTCGAAAAGGGCCTTGCGGCCCGGCTTGCCGAAAATGTCGCCGATGAAGAGGACACGCATCTGGGTTTATTCCGTTGATCCCGGCCGGAGCCGGTTTAACCGCGGCCGCGCCGGCCACGAAAAAATGCCCCCGTGCCGCCGTGTGGCAGAATCCATTTGAACCTTGTTGCAAGGTGGGTGTCCTGCGCCTCACATCAGGCGATCAAGTTCCCGAAGGAAAAGCCCGCTCACCGTGAAGCGACCCGAACTCCCGTTCAAACAGACTGTTGGCTCAAATTGCTTGTGCCATCACCAACGTTACAGGGGCACCCAAATCATACTCAAAGGGCCGACCGGGGGTCAAGAAACGCCTGCCGGATCGAGCAGGCGCCGGAGGTGATGCCCGGTGTGCGACTCGGGGCAGGCGGCCAGTTTCTCGGGAGTGCCCTCGAAAAGAATGCGGCCGCCGGCCTCGCCCCCCTCGGGACCCAGGTCGATGATCCAGTCGGCCGTCTTGACGAGCTCCATATTGTGTTCGATCACAAGGATCGAATTCCCGGCATTCATGATCTTGTCGAACGCCGCCAACAGTTTTTTGATGTCGTCGAAATGCAATCCCGTGGTCGGCTCGTCGAAAACGTACAGCACCCTACGGGAGTGCTTCGACTCGATGAAGGCGGCCAGCTTCAGGCGCTGCGCTTCTCCCCCCGAGAGCGAGGTGGCCGATTGCCCAAGGCGCAGGTAGCCGAGGCCGACATCGTCCAGGACCCGAAGCATGCGCACCAGCTTGCGGTTCCCGGAGAAGAACTCCAGCGCGCGCTTGACGGTCATGTCGAGCACTTCGGCGATGTTCCTCCCTTTGAACCGGACGTCCAGGACGGAGCTCTTGAACCGGGTTCCCCGGCACTCCTCGCAGGGCAGCTCGACGTCGGCCAGAAACTGCATCTCGACGGTTACGGCCCCGTTGCCCTGGCAGTTGTCGCACCGCCCCCCGCTGATGTTGAATGAGAAGTGTCCGGGCTTCAGATTCCTGCTCCTCGCATCCTGGGTCCCGGCAAAAAGAGAGCGCACCAGATCGAACGCCTTGATGTAGGTGACCGGGTTGGAACGGGGGGTCCGGCCGATGGGCGACTGGTCCACCAGCACGAGATCGGAGATGTGCTGCAGGCCGCGGATGGCGGCGCAGCCGTCCAGCACATCGCGTCCGGAGGCGGCCTTGCGGTAGTTGTTGCACAGCACGCTGTGCACCAGCGTGGATTTGCCGCTGCCGCTAACGCCGGTGACGCATACAAAGGCCCCCAGGGGGATGCGCACGGTCAGATCCTTCAGGTTGTGCTTCACCGCCCCCCGGATTTCAATGTGCTTTCCGCTCCCGTTGCGTCGGAACAGCGGCACCGGAATGCGCTGGCCGCCGCCGAGGTACCGGCCGGTGAGGGATTGTCCGGAGTCAAGCAGATCCTGGTAGCTCCCCTCGAAGGTCACCCGCCCGCCCTGGTCTCCCGCGTGCGGACCCAGGTCGATGATATGATCCGCGGCGGCCATGATGTCGGGATCGTGCTCGACCACGAGCACCGTGTTTCCCAGGTCCTTGAGGCGTCCGAGGATCGCCAGCAGCCGGCCCGTATCCCTGGGGTGGAGGCCGATGCTGGGTTCGTCGAGGACGTACAGCGCCCCGACGAGCATCGATCCCAGGGATGTTGCGAGCTGGATTCTCTGGGCTTCGCCGCCGGAAAGCGAGGACGAGAGCCGGTCCAGGGTCAGGTAATCGAGCCCGGCCTGGAGCAGCAGGTCGAGGCGGTGCCGGATTTCCTCAAGCAGCTTCCGGCTGATTTCCTCCTGGTGAGGCGCCAGGTCCAAGCCGGCGAAAAATCCCGCGGCCTGTGCGATCGTCATGGAGGTGATTTCGGTGATTCGCCGGTCGCCCACCGAGACATTGCCGGCCTCGGAACGCAACCTCGCACCGTGGCACAGCGAGCAGGTGGCATACGTCCTGTACCGCGAAAGAAAGATCCGGACATGCATCTTGTACTTCCTCCGCTCCAGGCGCTTGAAGAATCCGGTCACCCCCGGGAACGGCGCCTTGCCTTCGATGAGCCGGCGGCGATGCTCCTCCGGCAGCCGGTCCCAGGGTACCTGCGTTTCGATTCCCTCCCTGGCTGCGAACTGAAGCGCTCGCTCCTGAAACGCGCGGTAGCGCGGTTTTGTCCAGGGCTCCACCGCTCCCTCGGCCAGGCTCAGCGAGCCGTCGGGCACCACGAGATCGAAGTCCAGCGACATGGTGTTGCCGAAGCCGTGGCATTCCGGGCAGGCGCCGTAGGGATTGTTGAAGGAGAATAGCCGCGGCTCGGGTTCTTCGAGCGCGATGCGGCAGAGCCGGCACTCGAATCGGTCGCTGAATCGGACAAGCAGACCGGCCGGGTGCTCCTCCCAGCGGACGGCGGGAAAGCTCTCGCGCAGCAGGCCCGCGAGCTCTCCGGCTTCGCCCGGGACGAGCAGCAGGTCCATCTGCCCTGCAGATTCTCGGCTGCAGAGTTCCAAGGCTTCCACGAGTCGCTGCCGGATGTCCGGTTGCACCACCAGGCGGTCCACCACCACGTGAACCTGTTTGGTCGGGTTGCGGCTCAATGCCGGCAAGGCTTCTTCCAGTCCGACCACCTTCTCACCGATCAGCAGGCGCACGAAGCCCTGTTTCTGCAGCCCCGGGAGGGCCAGCGCCAGCCGCTTCGAGGGATCCGGTTCGCGTGTTCGGGCGCCGCCACGATCCGGGCGAGCCCTGCCGGGCGTGGAACCCGCCGGGCCGGGCGCCTCCTGGGTTTCCAGGGGCAGGGGCATGCAGATGGAAAACCGGGTGCCGGCGGGGAGAGACAGGACGAAGTCTCCGATCCTGTCGGGAGAGTCGCGCACGACGGGCCGGCGGCACTCCGGGCAGTGTGTGGTACCGATACGCGCGAAGAGCAGGCGCAGGTAGTCGTTGATTTCCGTGACGGTGCCGACGGTGGAGCGGGGATTGCGCGAGAAGGTCTTCTGCCGGATCGCGAGCGATGGGCAGATGCCCTGGATGTCCTCGACCTCGGGTCTCTCCACCCGGTCCAGGAACTGCCTGGCATAGGCGGACAGGGAGGCGACGTAGCGCCGCTGGCCCTCGGCATAGAGGGTATCGAAGGCGAGGCTGCTCTTTCCGCTGCCCGACACTCCCGTGACCACCGTGAGCGAGTCGAGCGGGATGGACACGGAGACATTCTTCAGATTGTGCACTCGGGCGCCCAGAACCCTGATGGAACCTGGGTTTTCGCGGGATGGCAAGATGGAACTCCCTGGGTAGACCGCCTGGGGGCTGAAAACAAGATACTATTTCTCCCTCCAGGGGCTGTCAACTTGATCTTGTTGGGGGGTGCTGACATAATTCCCGCGAAATGGCTAACAATGGTCTGTGCATTACGGGCGTTGAGCCCTCGCGGGGGATCCCGGGAGGAGAGCTGCGGATCCGCTGTCAGGGCTTCAAGCCGGGTCTTCCCGCCGCCTCCAGAGTCGTCTTCGGGGACCAGGCGGCGCACATAATCTCGGCATCGGACGACCACATCGTCGTCCGGCTGCCGGAAAATCCGCAGTCGCTGGGCGTTGCCCTGGAGGTAGAGGGTGCCGCCTCGTCCCTTTTCCCTTTCCAGCTTGCCGTCACCCTGGCATCCGACCTTCATCCGGTCACCAGCCCTGTCATCGCGCCGGACGGCTCGTTCATCACCACCATCAGCGGCGGGCGCGGCGAGGCCATCCCGGACCCGCTAGTCCGCGTGTCCCGTCGCGGGGAAAAGTCGCCCTTCCACTGCGAGCTGCTCAATCCCACCGGGCTTGCCTTCGGCCCCGATGGGCAGCTTTATGTCTCCAGCCGGAGCGACGGTTCGATTTACCGGTACACCGATTTTGAACGGTTGGACCTGTTTGCGGACAACCTGGGCGTATGTTGCGGGATCGCTTTCGATTCGGAGGGGCGGCTCTACGCCGGCGACCGTTCGGGGAAGATCTACCGCCTGCGCTCCGATGGATCGCGCGAGGAGTTTGCCGCACTCGAGCCGAGTGTCTCGGCCTACCACCTGGCGGTGGATGGCAACAATTATCTTTACGTGACCGGGCCGACGCTTTCGATGCGGGATCCGGTCTACCGGATCTCGCCGCAGGGAGACGTTGAAGTGCTCCTGATGGGCTTTGCCCGGCCCCAGGGGATAGCGATATCGGCCGCGGGGGATCTCTGGATCGCGGCGGCCCGGGACGGCAAAAAGGGCATCTTCCGCTGCTCGCCATCCTTGGGGACGATCGAGCACCACATCACGGGGCCGATGCTGGTGGGACTAGCCTTGAGGGATGACGACGTTCTGCTCGCGGATGGGCGTTCGCTGTACCTGCTCGAAGGCGGGAATCACAGGCACGAGTGAGGCCGCTGCCTGTGCGGGCTCGGTGGAGAGCGGGCGCCTCGTGTCTGCGAACCTGCTCCGGCCTATCCGGGAAAACCCTTCGGGGAAATCCTGCGGCGTCTCCCCGCGAGGACTTCAACGAGCACACGAGGACTTGCGAGAATCAAAGCCCGCCGGAATTGCTCATAACGCCTTCTGCCCGCAACCACGGAATTGCTGAGGCGGCGCAGCGTGCTGCTGCACGCGGTGAGCTGTATCATCCTGCGGGTGAAGGCCGAAAAGAGGAGCGAGCCGCTGTAGAAGCGGTCGTGCCATTTCGCAGCCCGCAGAAGGTCCTGTCCGAAGTCTTTTCGCCAGGCCTCCTCGTAGCCTGCCGGTGCGTTCCGGGAGAAGGACTTCGCGAGGAGTTCTGCGGACCGCAGGGCATAGTGGATGCCCTCGGCGGTGATCGGATCCGCGAAGCCGGCGGCATCGCCGAGGAGCGCCCAGTTGTCTCCGCAGACGCGTTGGCGCAGCAGGGTGGCGGCGGTGAGGCAGGGGATGCGCGCGGCGTAGAACTGCATGCTCTCCGCCTGGCCGGGGTAGCGGGCGGCGATGAAGCGCCGCACGCGCATTTTGAGATCACGCGAATCGGCCGAAGACAGACTTTGCAGAATGCCCACGGAAGCATGGTCCAGCCGGGGAAAGGACCAGAGGTAACCCTCGAAGCCCGCCTCCTGGAATTCGGCGATCACCGTGTCCTGGTGGTAGCTCCCCGGCATGTAGTAGCCGAGCGCAAGGGAGAGGTCGGGCGATCGAAACCTGCCGGCCGTTCGACCCCGGACCATGCCGGCAGCGCCGTCGGCCCCTATGAGGAATTCGACCTCCTCCGCGTGGCCGTCACCGGCGATGTTCCAGCCGCGCGGCAATGAGTGGAACTCCCGGACCCGCCGCGGGATGAAGCGCGCCCCGGCGCTCAGGGCAGCCTCCCGCAAGGCATTGTCCAGAACCGTCCGCGAGAAGATGTGCAGCGGCGGCTGCAGTTGCAGGCTGGCGCAGCTGCCGTCGATGTGGGTCAGCAGAAGCGTCCGGATCTCGGTGTGGGGAAGCGCATTCTCCCTGAACCAGGGCATCGTCAGAAGGGCTTTGGGCGTGACGCCCCCGCCGCAAGGTTTCTCCCGGCCGGCGGAGCCGTCGAACATTATGACCTCGTGGCCGGTCCGGGCGAGGAGCAGCGCTGCGTAGGAGCCTGCCAGGCGTGCGCCGATGATGCCGATTTTCATGCCGGTTCGCAATTGCCGGGTTGGCGGCGGCGCCGGAGGTGCCGGCGGCCCCGCGGAGGGAATGATAACATCTGGCCGGCGAGGGCGCTGCGCTATATTCTTCTGGGCTGTTGCGCGGAAGCGCTTCTCTGCGCGGGAGGGCTCTGCCCATCATGAGGGAGGAAAGCGGGGCGGGGAAATTCGGGTTCGAGGTCTTGCACCGGGATGCCGGAACCGGCGCGCGCCTGGGCGTGCTGCACACCGCCCACGGCGAGATCCCCACGCCGGTGTTCATGCCCGTGGCAACCGCGGGGTCGGTGAAGGCGCTGCCGCAGGAGTGGCTCGAGCAGTTCGGGGCCCGCATCCTCCTGGCCAACACCTATCACCTCTACCTGAGACCGGGGCACGAGCGCATCCGGGCGCTGGGGGGGCTGCACCGCTTCATGTCCTGGAGCGGCTCGATCCTGACCGACAGCGGCGGCTTCCAGGTTTTCAGCCATCGCGACCTCCGGCGGATCAGCGAGGAGGGGGTGCATTTCCGCTCCCACCTCGACGGCAGCGCGCACTTTCTCACGCCGGAGAGCGTAATCGAAATTCAGCGGGCGCTGGGCTCCGACATCGCGATGGTATTTGACGAGTGCACGCCGTATCCCTGCGGCTACGCAGACGCGGAGGCCTCCATGGAGCTTTCGATGCGCTGGGCCCGCCGGTGCCGGGAGCGCTGGGACCGCCTGGGCGACGGCCGGGGGCGGGCGCTGTTCGGGATTGTCCAGGGCGGTGTCCACCCCGGCCTGCGGGAACGCTCGGCGGCAGCCCTGCTGGAAATGGATTTCGACGGTCTGGCCATCGGGGGTCTGAGCGTGGGCGAACCGAAGCAGGCGATGTACGAGACGATCGCGGCGACGGTCCCGCTGCTGCCCGCGGACCGGCCGAGGTACCTGATGGGGGTGGGCACACCCGCTGACCTCGTGCGGGCCGTGGGCATGGGCGTGGACATGTTCGACTGCGTTCTGCCCACGCGCAACGCCCGCAACGGCTGCCTCTTCACCAGCCGGGGCCGGATCATCATAAAGAACGCCGTGTATGCCGGCGACGACGGGCCGCTCGATCCGGACTGTTCCTGCCTGACCTGCCGCCGCTATTCCAGGGCCTACCTGCGCCATTTGTACATGTCGGGGGAGCACTTGTCGGCGATTCTGAACACCGTTCACAACGTCGCATTTTACCTTGACAGGATGGACAAAATAAGACAGGCTATCGCCTTTAATTCGTACGGCAGATGGTTAGAAAAATTGGAGAATACGGGCGCTTGATCCGCCGTTCTCCGTCTGATTTGCCCGATACCCGCATTGTGAGTGGACCCTTTCCGGGTTCTCCTGACTACAAGAAGGCGGAGGGTTGCAGGATCTGGAGCTGAATATGGCACTACCCTTAATGGCGCTGCAGGCTGAACCCAGTTTCCTCGTCCAGTTTGCGCCCATCCTCATCATTGGAATCATCTTTTACCTCCTCATCTTCATGCCCATGCGAAAACGGCAGAAAAAGCTCGATGCGATGATTGCAGCCCTGAAGAACGGCGACAAGGTGATCACCAGCTCGGGTATCTACGGGGTGGTCAGCGGAGTGAAGGACAAGACTCTGATCCTGAAGATCGCCGACCAGGTGAAAATCGAAGTCGCCAAGAGCGCCATCGCGGGGTTGCAATCGCCGGAAGAAACTAAGGGAAATTGAGCGCCCGGCAGCACGGGCGACATCGGGAATCGTGAGACGGGGAGTGAAGCGAAACTCCTGACAGGGTAAGGTCATGCAAAAGAATCTGCGTTGGAAGTTGCTGTTGATCGTCGGCATCATGGCGGCCAGCCTGTTCATGTTCATCGCCCCGGCGGAGAAGGGAGCGGGCCTGTTCTCCCGGATCAACCTCGGCCTCGACCTCAAGGGGGGTATCCACCTGGTTCTCCAGGTTGTGACCGACGGCGCGCTCAGCCAGGAGGTTGCCCAGGATGTGCAGAGGATCGCGGACGAGTTGAAACAGAAGAACATCGGCTATTCGTCGGCGAAAAAGGGCCTCGGCTTCACCGTAGAAATCGCCGGCGTGGATTCCTCGCAGGATGCCGCCACGCGGGCCTATCTGAACCCGAACTACGACAAGAAATACACCATCCGCAGCACGGTGAGCGAAGGCAAAACCACCTACACCATGACACTCATGGCCGGCGTGATCCGGGAACTCCAGGAGTCCACCGTCAAGCAGGCGCTGGAGACGGTCCGGAGGAGGGTTGACGACCTCGGGGTTGCCGAGCCCACCCTGCAGATCTACGGGGGGAGCGGAACCGATGTCCAGGATCAGATCATCGTGGAGCTTCCGGGCATCGACGATCCGGAGCGGGTCAAGGATCTGATCGGCAAGACGGCGCAGCTCGAGCTGAGCCTGGTGAAGAAGGAGAATGGCGGACCGTTTGCCGCCATCTCCGCCGCAGTCCAGGCCAATGGCGGCAGGATTCCCGAGGGTTACGAGATTCTGCCCTACCGCGATGACAGGGGGACCCCACAGGAGTTGCAATACATGGTGGTGAGCATGTACCCGACGGTGACGGGCAAGCACCTCAAGAATGCCCGCAGGTCGGCCGACTCGTACGGGGCTCCGGCGGTCAGCTTCTACCTGAACTCGGAGGGCGCGCAGCTCTTTGAACGCGCCACCGAGCAGCACGTGGGCGACCGGCTGGCGATCATCCTGGACAACACCGTCTTTTCCGCCCCGGTCATCAACGAGCGAATCTCCGGTGACGGGATCATCCAGGGCCAGTTCACCATTCAGCAGGCCGAAGACCTTGCGCTGCTGCTGCGTTCCGGCGCCCTCCCCGCGGATCTGCGGGTGCTCGAGGAGCGGACGGTGGGAGCCTCTCTCGGAAACGATTCCATCCGGGCGGGCATCAGCGCCTCCCTCATAGGGTTTCTCCTGGTGGTGCTGGGCATGCTGATCTATTACAAGCGCTCGGGCCTCAACGCCGTCCTGTGCCTGCTGGGCAACCTGATCATCCTGCTGGGATTCATGGGAACGGTCGGGGCGACGCTGACGCTGCCCGGGATCGCCGGCATCATTCTGACGATCGGCATGGCGGTCGACGCCAACATCCTGATCTTCGAGCGCATCCGGGAGGAACTGCGTTCCGGCAAGACGATCCGCGCGGCCGTGGACACGAGCTTCGGCAAGGTGTTCTGGACCATCTTCGACACCAATACCACGACCCTGATCGCCGCGGCCTTCCTGTTCCAATTTGGCACGGGGCCCATCCGCGGGTTTGCCATAACGCTCACCGTGGGTTTGATCGCGAACCTGTTCACCGCGATCTTCATGTCGCGCAGGCTCTTCGAGCTGGTGCTTTCGAATCGCAGGCTGGAGACGCTGTCAATTTAGGGGAACATGATCGGCGCGACGGTGTCCAATGAACAGCCCGGTTTCTGCCGGGCAGTCGCGGGTGCCGGCGGTCAAGGAACAATGGGCCCTGGGAGTCTGGTGTGGAAATCCTGAGAGATGTCTCGATAGACTGGCTGAGCAAGAAGTGGTACTTCCTGGCCGCATCCGGCCTTCTGCTGCTCGTGGGCGCTGTGAGCTATGCCGCCAGGGGCGGGTTGAAGTACGGCATCGATTTTACCGGCGGCACCATTATATATCTGAAGTTCAACGAGCGGCCGGACCTCGAGATGATCCGGACGTCGCTGAAGCCCGAGACCGTGGGCACGGCGATCATCCAGCGTTTCGGGGACCCGGCGGACAACTCCGTGCAGGTCCGCCTGCAGACGGTTCTGGGCACGGAGGAGAGCGTGGATGTCGGGCAGAAGGCGGCCGTGCAGCTGCTGCGGCAGACGTTCGATCCTGCGAACGTGGGCTCGGCCAAAGCGGATATCAACAACATCGGGCTCGACCTCATTCTCGGCGCCTTGCTGCGCGCCGACCCCGAAGGCCTCGCCGCGCAGAACCGCACGCAGGAGGAGGTGGATGCGCACTACCGGGGCGTGGCGCGCGCGCTGCTCAACCACCGGGATAAGACGCGGGACGGGCTGGTGGGATCGCTCGACGATTTCCGCCAGGCGCCGGGTGTGTCGGCAGCCGTCGTGGGCGCACTGGGTGAGGCCTTTTACGCGGGGCCGTTTTCGGTCAAAGGCATGGAGAGCGTCGGCGCCATCGTCGGCTCCGACCTGCAGCGGCGCGCCCTGTTTGCGGTCGGGCTTTCCGCGCTCGGGATGCTCGTATACATCGCCTTCCGGTTTCAGCCCATTTACGGGGTGGCCACGATCGTCGCGCTGGTGCACGACATCGTGATTACGCTCGGGCTGTTTGCGCTCACCGAAAAGGAAGTGTCGCTGGCCGTGATCGCGGGGCTGCTGACACTGATCGGGTACTCGGTCAACGACAGCATTGTGGTGTTCGACCGGGTACGGGAGAACACCCGGCTCTACCGCAAGGAGTCCGGCTCGCAGATTCTGAACCTGAGCATCAACCATACGCTCGCGCGGACGGTCATGACTTCGGGAATGACCTTCATTTCCGTGCTGGCGCTCTTTCTGTTCGGCGGGGCGGTGCTCAACGCGTTCTCGTTCGTCCTGACGATCGGGATCATTGTCGGAACGTATTCCAGCATTGCCATCGCGGCTCCCATCGTCGAGTGGTGGATCAAGTACACGGAAAAGAGGGAAAAGCGCAGGCATGCCTGAGGGGATCTTGGGTCGAAACTTTGGCTAGAATTCACACCAGATCGAAGCTGGTCCAATGGGGTTTGGAGGTCGGGGCGCGGGGAATAAATGCCTTGACAGCCATGGGGGTCGATATTATGATCGCCCCTTCAAATTTGGAGCCGCATGCACCCCGCTTTCATACACCAGAGGGCCGTCAAAGAGGGGGAGAATAATGTTTGAGAGTATTGAGGAGACCAGCAGGTCCGACTTTGGAAAGCGTATGCTCACGCTTTTCATCTCGATTGTCGCCCACATCGTGGCGATCATCGTGATTGTGATCATGCCGTTGGTGTTTTTCAACGTGCTGCCCGAAAGCGAATTGCTCACTTTTCTGATCGCGCCGCCGCCTCCTCCGCCGCCGCCTCCGCCACCGCCTCCGCCGCCGGAACCCACCCGGGCTATGCCGGTTCAGCGCGTGACCGTGGATCCGACGAGATTCGTGGCACCCACCGAGATACCCAAGGACATTCCGCCGCCCGTGGATGAACCGCCGGTAGTCGGGGTGAGCGGGGTGGTCGGCGGGATTCCGGGGGGCATCCAAGGTGGCGTCGTGGGCGGCGTTCAAGGAGGAGTTGTCGGAGGCGTACTCGGTGGAGCCCCGCCGCCGCCGCCGCCACCCCCGCCGCGCCCGGTGAAGCGCGAACCGATTCGTGTTGGGGGCAACGTCCAGGAGTCCAAGCTTATCCGCAAGGTTGAGCCGACCTATCCTGAGCTTGCGAAACGTGCTCGTGTGTCGGGTACAGTAATCCTTCAGGTTACCGTTGACGAGGAAGGGAGCGTCGCCGAAATCCGTGTGCTCCGGGGACATCCCTTGCTGAATGACGAGGCTGTCCGCGCGGTTCAGCAGTGGAAATATTCACCGACGCTGCTGAACGGCGAACCGGTACCGGTCATCGCTACCGTGACAGTGATTTTCAACCTAAGATAATCTCTAATTAATTTTTTTCGGAGGTAGGAGAAACTCAATGGGACAGATTAACATGGCAGAGTTGTGGGCTCAAATGGGATGGATCGCTCGGTGGGTGGTTATCATCCTCGCCATCCAGTCGGCTTACTCGATCAGCGTGATGATCGAGCGGTGGATCACCTACCGCCAGGCACGCAAGCAGTCGAGGGTCTTCACCCCGGCCGCGGCCGAGTGCCTGAAAACCGGAAAGATCGAAGAAGCCATCGCTTTGGGCGAGCAGAACAACAAGAGCCACCTGGCGAAAGTTCTGGTCTCGGGACTCCATGAGTTCAAGGCGCAGAAAGAGATCTCGGCAGGCACGATCGAGTCCGCAAGGCGGGCTTGCGAAAGAGCTCAGGCCATCGGCATCGAGGAGATGAAGCGCGGCCTGGGCGGGCTGGCGACGATCGGGTCCACGGCTCCGTTCGTGGGCCTTTTCGGGACGACGATCGGCATCATCAATGCCTTCGTGGGCATGAAGACCGAGGAAACCGCCGGCATCGCGGCGGTGGCCGGCGGGATCGCTGAGGCGCTCGTGGCTACGGCTTTCGGTCTCTTTGTCGCGGTGCCCGCGGTGTGGGCCTACAACGCATTCACGCAGACCGTCAGCACCTTCACGGTCGAGATGGAAAACTCCTCCTCCGAGCTGATCGACTTCTTCGTCAAGAAGAGAGGAGCCTCCGGTGGCTAGAAAAAGAGAGGATAAAGGCTTTAACGCCGAAATCAACGTCACGCCCATGGCGGACGTGATGCTGGTGTTGCTGATTATCTTCATGATCACGACGCCGTTGCTGCAGTCTGGTATCACGGTCAATCTTCCCAAGGCCAAGAACGCGCTCGACGCGCCCGAGGCCGACGCCAAGGACGCCATTGTGGTGGCCGTCAACCGCGACGGAAGAATCTACCTGTCGAAGAACCAGACGACCGAAACGGAGTTGTACGAGAACCTGGCCAAGCGGTTTTCCGCCGGTGAAATCAACAGGACAATGTTCCTGAAGGCCGACACCGCAGTGGCCTACGGCCGGGTTGTCCAGATAGTGAATACGTGTCGCGACGCCGGTGTCGAGCGCATTGGCTTGATGGCGGAAAAGGAAGAACGCTGAACCGCCTCCTCACGGGCGCGTGGGGCGGCCGGGAGCCGGACGCTGGGAGGCCTCCGGCATGCCCACCGGCCATCCCGCCTGCGGGCCGCAGCATGGAAAAACCGCCGTCCCCCTCTCGCCGGGGGACGGCGGCGACTTTGCGGGCCGGCAGAGGCGTGCGGGGTCCCGAAGGCCGCGGCCCGGCGGGACCTGCGGCGGTCAGACATAGGAAATTCACTGAATAGCGAGAAAGGTAGGAATTTTCCATGGCAATCTCAACAGGTGGAGCGGGAGGAGCCAAAGCGGATATCAATATCACTCCCTACATTGATATTCTGCTGGTTCTTCTCATTATCTTCATGGTGATCACCCCGGTCCGGCAGATGGATCTGGACGTGAAGGTGCCTCAGCCCCCGCCGCCGGGAGCCGAATCCATTGCCGACCCCAGCGTCATCGTGGTTTCGGTGTCGGAGTCGGCCCAGATCGCCGTCAACCAGGAACCGACCGACATCAGCGCCCTCGGATCAAAGCTGCAGGAGATTTACAGCGCGCGGGCGAACAAGAACATGTTCATCAGCGCCAGCGCGAAACTCCCTTACGGTGACGTGGTGAAGGTTATCGACATCGCAAAGGGCGCGGGCGTCGGCGATATCGGTCTGATCACCGAGGAGATCCGTTAGCTTAATTGGACTGCGTCAAAATCATAGTTTTGTTTGGAGGCCATAATGAGCTTCAAGAATCGCTGGCTGGTGCTGCTGGTACTCCTTGCCGTGCTGCCGCTGTCCGGGTGCAACTTCATCACCAAACTGCGGGCGCGCGACAATCTGAACAAGGGAGTGAAGGCGTTTTCGGAACAGAACTACGAGGTGGCGGCCAAGTACTTCGAGGAAACGATCCGGCTCGATCCCGAGTTCGAAATCGCTCGGATGTACCTGGCGACCACCTATACTTCCCAGTTCGTGCCGGGCTCGCCCGATCCCAGAAGCAAGGAGAACGGCGACAAGGCGATCGCCACCTTCAAGGAAGTCGTGGAGATGGCCGATCCCGCCACGCCCAACATCAATGCCATGATAAGCATCGCCAGCCTCTACTACCAGATGAAGGAAGTCGAGGAGTCGAAGAAGTGGTGCCGCAAGATCCAGGAAGTCGATCCCAACAATGCGGAGGCGCTGTACCGGATCGCGGTGATCGACTTCGACGAATCCATCCGGCGGACCGGCCTGCAGGGGGAGAACATCGAATTCATGAGCCCCGAAGAGAAGGCCGTGACGCTGGCGAACGTTCAGGAAGGGCTGGATGCGCTGGACAAGGCCATTCAGTTGCGCCCGGCCTTCTTCGATGCGATGGAGTACCAGAACCTCCTCTGGCGGGAGAAGGCCAAGTTCGAGACCGATGAGAACGCCAAGAAAGAGCTCATCCGGCAGGCGGACCTGGTGGCCCAGAAGGCACTTGCCCTCCGGCTGAAGGCCGAGGAGGAAGAGGCCAAGAAACCCAAGAAGTTGGCCAAATAGAACGCCATCCAGGGTTTTTGACTGGATCTTGCACATCCGGTCCGGGCGAAGCGTCATGGCCCGGACCGGATTTTTTTTGCGGCAGAAAATTTCCGCGGCGCGGATCCTTTTCCGGAGGCACGCTCATTCTCTATAATGCCTCCTGGGCTGAGATGATATGATTCGCTTCGAGGATCTCGCGGAAAAGGTCAGGCTGTACCACCCCGATTCCTCGTTGGACCTGATCCAGCGGGGATATGTCGTATCCGCAAAATCCCACAAGGGCCAGCTGCGCATGAACGGCGAGCCCTACCTCACCCATCCGCTGGAAGTGGCCAACATCCTGGCCGAGCTCAAGCTGGATGCGGTCACCGTGACGGCGGGCCTGCTCCACGACGTGCTGGAAGACACGCTGATGACGCCGGAAGAGCTCCGGCGCCAGTTCGGCGACGATGTTTACCTGATCGTGGATGGGGTCACGAAAATCTCCCAGGTCCAGTTCACCTCCCGGCACCAGACGCAGGCGGAGAACTTCCGCAAGATGCTCCTCGCCATGGTGGAGGATATCCGGGTTCTCTTCGTCAAGCTGGCCGACCGGCTGCACAACATGCGAACCCTGCAGTACCTTCCGGCGGACAAGCGGGAGCGGATCTCCGGGGAGACGCTGGAGATATACGCCCCCCTGGCGCACCGCCTGGGAATGGCCCGGATCCGCGGCGAGCTGGAGGATCTGTCCTTCGGCTTCCTCGACCCGGCCGCCTACCAGCACACCGTCGCCCTCATCGAAGCGCGGCGCGCGGTGAGCGAGGATTTCATCGTCGAGACCAAGGAAGCCATCCGCGGGGAACTCGAGGAGCATAATATCCCCGCCACGCTCGAAAGCCGGATCAAGCGGATTTACGGCGTCTACAATAAGATGAAGCGGCAGAAGATCAGTATCGACGAGGTGTTCGACTTCATCGCCATCCGCGTGATCACCGATTCCGTGAAGAACTGTTACACCACGCTGGGCATACTCCACAACATGTGGAAGCCGGTGCCGGGGAGGATCAAGGACTACATCGCCATCCCGCGGCCGAACCTCTACCAGTCGCTGCATACCTCCGTAATCGGCCGCAACGGGCAGCCCTTTGAAATCCAGATCCGCACGCAGGAGATGCACCGGATTGCGGAGGAGGGAATCGCGGCGCACTGGAAATACAAGGAGGGGAAAACCGGCGCCACCGAGGGGGAAGAACAGTTCCGCTGGCTCCGGCAGCTGATCGATTCGCAGAACGAAATCCGGGACGCCCGCGATTTCCTGAGCAGCCTTCGGATCGACCTGTACCCCGATGAGGTCTATTGCTTTACGCCGAAAGGCGAGGTGATCACCCTCCCGCGGGACGCCACCCCGGTGGACTTTGCCTATGCGATTCACACCCAGGTGGGGCACCACTGCATCGGCGCAAGGGTGAACAACCGGATCGTGCCGCTGCGTTACAGCCTCAAGAACGGCGAGGTCGTGGAGATCCTGACATCCAAGGAGTCGGGACCGAGCAGGGATTGGCTCTCCTTCGTGAAGACGTCCCGGGCCCGGAACCGCATCAAGAACTGGATCAATCAGAAGGAACGGGTCGACGCAGCGGAGCTGGGGCGGAAGCTGATGGAAAAGCAGGCGCGGCGGTTCGGTGTCAGCTGGAAGAAGGTGCTGGGCCACGAAGGGCTGGATGCAGCACTCACGGAGCTGGGACTGAAGAAAATCGAGGAGCTGTACCCGGCCGTCGGATTCGGGAAGATATCGCCGCGGCAGATGCTGGCGGCGCTCTACCCCGAACGGGAGGCCGACGGCGTCGCTGAGGAAAAGAAAAGCTTTTCGGGCATTGCCCAAGCCGTGAAGAAGGTCCTTGGCAGGGGGGAGGCGAAGATCACCGTCAAGGGACAAGGCGGCCTGCTGGTCTACCGGGCGGGCTGCTGCAACCCGATTAAGGGCGATGATATCGTAGGTTACATAACCAGGGGAAAGGGGGTCTCGGTGCACACGAGCACCTGCCCCAACATGCTGAATCTTCTCGGTTCCGACCGGGTCACCGAAGTCGAGTGGGTGAGCGCGGCGCAGGACGAGGTCTACTGCGTCGATCTCTCCCTGATCGTCGAAGACCGGCAGGGGATGCTTGCCGACATCGCCTCCTCGATATCGGATCTAAAGGCCAATATCCGGGAGTCCCGTTCGTTGGTGCTCAGCGACGGGCGGGCCGGCGTCGACTTGACGCTCGAGGTGGAGAACAAGACCCACCTCCAGAAGATCATGCAGGCGCTGAAATCGATCAAGGGCATCGACGAGGTGAACCGCGCAGGCGCCGTAATATAACTTTTCTCATCGGGGGATACAATGCCAGAGATCATCCTGACGACGGGGGCGCCGGCGCCCATCGGTCCTTATTCGCAGGCGGTCAAGGCCGGTGGACTTGTCTTCGTTTCGGGCCAGATCGCCATCGATCCGGCTGCCGGCACCATTGCGCGAGAAGACATCGAGGGGCAGACGGAACAGGTGTTTCTCAATTTGAAAGCAATTCTTGAAGCCGCGGGGAGCGGCCTCGAAAAGGCCGTAAAAGCCACCCTTTACCTCAGGAATCTGGAGGATTTCGGCCGGGTTAACGAAATCTATGCGAGATACCTGGGCTCGGCCAGGCCGGCTCGATCGACGATCGAGGCTGCCCGTCTTCCGAAAGAAGCGCTGGTGGAGATTGATCTGGTGGCGGTTGCCTAGCTGCCGGCCTTCTGGACGCGTCCGGAGCGCAGGCAGCGGGTGCAGATGCGCACGCGCTTGACGGAACCCTTTTCCAGAATCCGGACACTCTGCAGATTCGGGTTGAATTTGCGGGAACTCACGTTGTGCGCATGAGAGATGGTACGGCCGAAAACCGGGGTTTTGGCGCAGACATAGCATTGCCTTGGCATCACAGACTCCGATCAAAAAAGCGGAATATTAGCAGCCGGATGATGTTGAGTCAACAAAGGTTTTCTCCACCCGGGGCTAACCGGAAATATCCTCGCCGCCGTCGACTCTGAGTACGTTTCCCGTCATCCAGTGCGCCGCACTGCGGCTGAGCGTCACGAGGAAGCGGGCCACGTCCTCGGGGAGCGTGAGCCGCCCGCCCGGATTGGATTCGAGGGCACGAGCGAACATGGCCTCGCTGCCCGGGATCTTCCGCGCCGCGGGCGTATCCGTCACTCCCGCCTGGATGGCATTGGCGGCGATTCCGTGGGGAGCCAGCTCCACGGCCAATTGCCGGATGTGCGCTTCCAGGGCTGCCTTGGCAGCCGATACCGCCCCGTAGCTCTTCCAAACCCTGTGGCTGCCTGCGCTGGTCAGCGCGACGACCTGCGCCCCGCGGGCCAGCAGGCCGGCAGCGAAGAGGTCCTGGACCCAGTAGACGAGGCTGTGGGCCATGATGTCCAGCGTCATGTTCATGTCGGCCGGCTTGATGGCTGCGTCCCTGCTAGCGGCGATGTAGGGCTTCAGCGTGCCGAAGGCCAGCGAGTGAAGCAGGACGTGGATTCCGGATCCTGCGGTTACCCGCACCTCGGGGATGATCGCTGAGACTACGGCCGCCCGCCGGTCGGCATCCGCCGCGTTGATGTTGAAGAAAAGCGCTTGGCGGCCCTCCCCACGCACCTCCTCCGCGACCTTCTCCGCCGCCGGGAGCGTGGCGCGGCGGTCGAGATGCACACCGATGATGTCGCAGCCGCTGCGGGCCAGCGCGATGCTGCAGGCCGCTCCGAAGCCGCTGGAAGCGCCGAGAACAAGCGCCCATTTCCGTTCCTGCTGCGGAATGCTCAATCCCACCTCCTTGGGAAACAACCGAGAGGAGTGATTCTAGAAACAATCACCGGCGATTGCAACCATCCTCGTTCCACGGAGTCTCGCCGACCGACGGCGGGGAGAAATAAGCGCACTCGAGTGCGGTGCTCGTGATACGATTGAGCGCGGCCGGGCGGGATACGCGGGCGGCAGCGCACGCGGGACGAACCCTGCGGCGGAGCCAGCGGGGGATCATGGACTTTTCGTGGCTCAGTAGACGGCCGGGTCGTTAGGACATTAGGAACTGGGAACGGAATTGGGATCCAAAACAGCACCTCGCGCCGGGCTTGTCGCCCGAGGCAGGGCGGGACAAGGGGCGCACGGAGCAAGATGGCCGGAGCGACGGCCGGAATGTTCAAAGGAAAGATCGGATGACAGACGACCGGAGCAGCAGAAACAAGGCGATTGACCTGGCTTTGACTCAGATCGAAAAGCAGTTCGGCAAGGGATCCATCATGCGCCTCGGCGACAAGGGCGAGGCGGCCGGCGTAAAGGCGATATCGTCAGGCTCGATTTCTCTCGATGCGGCCCTCGGCATCGGCGGGTTTCCCAAGGGGCGGGTGGTGGAGATTTTCGGACCGGAATCGAGCGGCAAGACGACGCTGGCGCTGCACGCCATCGCGCAGGCGCAGAAGCTGGGCGGAACCGCCGCCTTCATCGACGCCGAACATGCGATGGACGCCGCCTACGCCAAGCTGCTGGGCGTGAACACCGACGAAATTTTGGTCTCGCAGCCGGACTCGGGCGAACAGGCGCTGGAAATCGCGGAAGTGCTGGTCAGGAGCGGTGCCATCGACATTCTGGTCATAGATTCCGTGGCCGCTCTGGTGCCCCGCGCCGAACTCGAGGGCGAGATGGGCGATTCGCTGCCCGGACTGCAGGCACGGCTGATGTCGCAGGCCCTGAGGAAGCTCACCGCAATCGTCGCAAAATCCAGCACCTGCATGATTTTCATCAACCAGATGAGGGAAAAGATCGGCGTGATGTTCGGCAACCCGGAAACCACCACGGGGGGCAGGGCGCTGAAGTTCTACTCCTCCATAAGGGTGGACATCCGCAGAATTGGCGCCATCAAGGACGGCGATTCCATGGTGGGAAGCCGGACCCGGGCGAAGGTGGTCAAGAACAAGCTCGCCCCGCCGTTCCGGGAAGCCGAGTTCGACATTCTCTACAATGTCGGCATTTCCTACGAAGGCGATCTCCTGGATCTGGCGGTGAACCACAAGATCGTGGAGAAGAGCGGTTCCTGGTTCAGTTATCAGGGTGAGCGGCTGGGCCAGGGAAGAGAGAACGCCAAGCAGTTCCTGCGCGAGCACCCCGAAACTGCGCAGGAGATGGACGGCAAGGTCCGTGAGCTGCTCGGCCTCAAGAAGCCCGCGTCCGAGAGCAAAGACAAAAAGGCCTGAAGCGCCGGACTTGCGGCCCAGGCAAATAGCGGTGGCGCCGGCTGCCGGGCCGGTCTATGATGGGGAGTGCCGGAGCCGGACAGGCAATCGCGGTCCTGCTCGCAGGATCGAGGAAAGTCCGAACTCCACAGGGCAGTGTGCCTCGTAACGCGAGGGAGGGGCGACCCTACGGAAAGTGCCACAGAAAATATACCGCCCCCTTCGGGGGTAAGGGTGAAAAGGTGCGGTAAGAGCGCACCGCGCCCCTGGTAACAGAGGCGGCAGGGCAAACCCCACACGGAGCAAGGTCAAATAGAAAAGCGCTCTCGCAAGAGATAAGGATGGCCCGTCCGACGCTTTTGGGTAGACTGCTAGATCCCCGGGGCGATCCGGGGACCAGACGAATGATTGCCCCCCCGGATTCCGGGGAAACAGAATTCGGCTTATGGCCGGCTCCGGCACCCGCTATTGGGTCATCTGTTTGAGCTCGCCGGAGACTTTTCCCAGCCCGACCCTGGCCTCAAACTTGACTGGCACTTTGCGCCCGTCCGCCGTCATCCAGATGCGGAACTGTCCGCCGTCCTTGAAGAGACCGCCCAGGAGCGCCACCGTGTTCACCTTCCAGGTTTCGTAGCGTCCCGAGGGGGTGTTCACAAACTCCTTCTTTTCGACCCGGGCCTCGATTTCCTTCACCCGGTCGTTGTCCCCCACAAGGGTCCGGTGTGCAGCGCCCAGCCTGAGTTCCCTTTGCCTCATCGAGTAGAGGGCCGAGAACAGGTCCTGCACGCAGGGGGGGACAGCCTCGACGTACTTGTCGATATCTACCCTGGGCGGGTCGGCAGCGACGTTGACCTCCCTGATGTAGAGCCGCCGCGCATCCGGGAAATACGTCACATCGATGTCCCTCTTTCTCTTGCCTTCGCGTATCCTCTTCGAGACACTCGTAGTGCAAAAGCTGCCCGGGCTCGTGTAGAACTCGAAATGGTCGTTGATCTCCACGCCGGCGAGCCTGGCAAGGGTGCCGCTCGATCTTGCCTGGAAGACGATCTTGAACAGCTTGAGGTCTCCGTTCTCCTGCTCTCCAGCTATGCTCAGAATGGCTTCTCCTGCCTCCATCGAGGGCAGGAAGAAGAGGTACCACGGGGGATTCCACTCGACTCTGAAAACAAGCCTCTCTCCGGGAGCGAAGGGCAGGCCATCGGCTCCGGCGGCGGGTGCCGCAGCGGTTTGGGGCCCCGCGGCCGCAACGACGGCAAAGCTCATCGCCATTGCGCCGCAGACCCATCGCCGGGCTGCATGCGGATCAATCCATTTGGCGTAGTTCATCGGTGTTCTCGATTCTGCGCAAAACGGCGTCGAATACGTCATCGACCGGGATATCCATGCACTCGTTCTGCGTCGGGCAGGTGCGCCCGTAACAAGGACTGCACGGAAGGAGCAGTCCGACCGTTTTATCCCTGTCCGTCCAGGGCCCGTTGCGCTCTGTCGAGGTGGGGCCAAAAATCCCCACGACCGGCGTCTCCAGGGCGCAGGCCAGGTGAAATGGACCGGTATCGCCGCCGATCATTAGACGGGCCCTCCGGAGCAGAGGGATCAACTGCAGGAAGGGAACGTGGAAGTGAACCGGCTTCCTCGATCCGCATTGGGCTGCCATCTCCTCGTACATCCCTTCCTCGCCGGGGCCGGTAGTCACCACTACCGGGAGGTCGAGTTTGGTGATGATCCTCTCCGCCAGTCTCCCATACAATTTCGCCGGCCACCTCTTCGTTGGCCAGCCTCCCCCGGGGTTGATGACGGCGAAACGGGATAGTTGCTCCGCGGCCAACCGCGAATCGATCGCCTGCCGGTCGGTTTGGCCTTCCTCCAGCACGACTTTCTCAAGGGTTTCAGCCGCGCCGGTCATGGCCGCCAGCATCCGATTCAGGCGGACGACGTGCCTGACCTCGCCGGTCGGTTCGAGTGCCTTGCTGTAAAACCAGTGGGCCGGCTTCTCCCTCACCATGGCGGCTGAGAACCCAAGCCGGCGCCCGGCGCCGCTGAGTCGGCTCAGCACTCCCGTCTTGAGGAGACCCTGAAAATCGAGGCAGAGATCGTAGGATTCGCCGCGGACAGCGCCGAGAGTTCGCCGGAGCGTGCGCCACGCCGGGAGCGACCACGGCGCCCGGCGCAGGGGCCTCGTGTCGATTACGTGAAGGGCGTCGATGCCCGGGACGGCAGAGAGGAGAAACGCGCTCCGCTTCTCCGCCAGCCAGCCGATGTGAGCGCGGGGGAAAGCGCGCCGCAGATCCTGGAATGCCGGCAGGGTGTGCAGGATGTCGCCGAGCGAACTGAGCCGGATAATCAGGATCCTCTCGGGGGCCTTCATTGCTGCTGTCCGCGGAGGATGATGCCGATCAAGTCGCGCGTGGAGTGGTCCTTCGGATCTCCCACGATGGCCACCCGCCCACCGTAAGCGCGGACCGTCTCCCGTTCCGGCACGGATTCCTCGGTGTAATCCGTCCCCTTGGCGTGCACCTCGGGCCGCAGCAACTGGAGCAGGGGCACCACGGTCGGCGTGTCGAAGAGAACCACAAAATCGACGCAAGCCAGCGAGGCGATCATTTCCAAGCGGGCCTGCTCCGGCTGAAGAGGCCGTCCGGGGCCCTTGAGGGACCGCACGGAAGCGTCCGAATTTACGCCAACCACGAGCAGGTCCCCCTGGGCGCGGGCCGCGCTCAGGTACCGCACGTGACCGACGTGCAACAGGTCGAAGCAGCCGTTGGCAAACACGACGGTCCGGCCCTCCCGGTGAAACTCGCGCACCAGGCGGACGAGTTCCTCCGGGAGCTTGATCTTGGATTGCGGGGGCGTGAACATTTCCCTCTGGCCTGCTAATCGAGATCTTCCCGGACCGCGGCTCTCAATTCGTCCGGCGCAATGGTCGCGGTCCCGCGCTTCATTACCACGATGCCCCCGGCGTAGTTGGCGAGCCGCGCCGCATCCTGAGCGTCTGCCCCGAGGCCCAGGCAAAGCGCGAAAACGGCGATAACCGTGTCCCCGGCGCCGGTCACATCGGCTACCTCGTCGGTGCCGAATACCGGGATGTGCAGCGGGGACCGCCGCCGGCGGAAGAGCGTCATGCCAAAGCGGCCCTGCGTGACGAGAAGAAGGTCCAGGCTCTGCGTGCGGAGAACGCTGCGCCCGATCCTGTGCAGCAATGCGGCATCGTCACCGATCTGAATCCCGGCGGCAGCCTCGAGTTCTGTGATGTTGGGCGTTATCGCCGTGACGCCGTGGAAGTCCGCCATCCTGAACCGCGAGTCGACCAGCAACGGAATCGAGCTCTGCCGGCAGAAAGAACGCAGCCGCCGGACCAGGCGGCTTTCAACCACCCCGTAACCGTAATCGCTGAGAATCACGCAGCGGACGCCTTTCAGCACTTTCTGGAGGGCATCCAGGGGCGGGAGAAAAATTCTGCCGGCGCGGTTCTCCCGGTCGACTCGAACAATCTGTTGGGGAGCGGAATGGTGGGCTCCCGCAAGGATCCGGGTTTTGACGGGCGTGGTGATTTCGCGGGATCTGTCGATGTTCCCGACGTCGGCCTTTTTCTTCCTGAGGTGACGGATCAGGTCGTCGCCGGCGGAATCCCTGCCCAGTTGCCCCGCGATGACGACGCGGCATCCAAGATCCAGCAGATTGTGTGCCGCGTTGGCTGCCCCTCCCGGAACCGTGACGAGTTCCTGGTACTTGAGCACCAGGACCGGTGCCTCGCGGGAGACGCGGGCGGTTTCTCCATACAGAAACTGGTCGGCGATCAGATCGCCGATAACCGCCACCGGAGTGTCGGGAAAGCGCTCGATGAGGTCGAGGAGGCGCTGCTTCATTGCCGGTTTGGCCGTCATGGCACCTCCAGCCTTTTGTCCTGGCCGCCGGAATCGAGGTCCGACGCAGCATCGCCCGCAATCCACTCCGCCGCCTGCAGGAGATCGCGGGCAATGTACTCGGGTTGCCGCGGCCATGTCTCGCGCTGGTATTGATACTCGCCCCTTCCATAGCCGCTCAGGACCAGGATCGTGCGGGCGCCGCACGAGATTCCCGCCGCCAGATCGTTGTATCGGTCCCCCACGACGTAGCTCGATCGGAGGTCGAGACTCAGTTCCCTGGAAGCGCGCAGGATCATGCCGTTTGCCGGTTTGCGGCAATCGCATGTCATGGTGAATCCGGGCACGCATCCGTCGGGATGGTGCGGGCAATAGTAGATGGCATCCAGGCGCGCACCATCGCGGGCGAGTTCGGACACCATCTTTTCGTGGACGCTCGCCAGCAGGCTCTCGGGAAAGTAGCCGCGCGCCACACCGCTTTGATTGGTAACCAGGATCGTCTTGAGCCCGGCCCGGTTCAACAGGGCGATGGCACCCGCGCTCCAGGGATAGAGACGGAAGCGGTCGATGTGATTGACGTAGCCGACCTCCTCGCTGATTGTGCCGTCGCGATCGAGGAACACCGCTGGGTGCATTCCAACTCCTGAAAAAAGAAGAAATTAACAGAGTCGGCTCCTGCGCTCAACGGAAAAGGGGATACTGCCCGTTTCCGAAGCCTCGGGAAACGCATGGGAGAGGTCCGGGTGTCGCGTCCGCGCCTCCCGAGGCAGCCCGGCTCGCACGATGATGCAAAACGGTGATTCCCGTCACCACCGAGGCGACGGAGCGCGCCTAATCTTGATTTGCCTCAGGAGTCCATCGCGGCCGGGGCCGTTTTTTCGAGGGGCGGATGTCCGGGGGGATGCTCTGCGCCTCAGCCGGCACCGGGCCGCGATGGTTTTCCGCTTCTGCGGGCACTTTCCCGGCTCAAAAGTTCCTCGGCCACGGCCACCACCTGCTGCACCGAGATTCCGGTCATGCAGCGGAAATCGATTGGACACTCCCTGAGAAAGCACGGGCTGCAGTCGACCGGATTTTTCACCACTTGTGCGAGCCCGCTCAGGGGTCCCGTGGCAATCTCGCTCGTCGAGCCGAAAACGGATACCTGGGGCACGCCCAGGGCCGCGGCGAGGTGCATTGGCCCGGAGTCGTTGGTGATGAACAAATCGCATTCTCCTATCAGCCCCATCAACTGCCCGAGCGTCGTTTCACCCGCAAGGATCTTGGGGGGCGAGAACATCCGCGCGGCAATTTCGTCCGCGATGCGGCGCTCGCCTGCCGTTCCGAAGATCACTGTCTCCGCGTCGTGCCTGCGGGCGAGGGTATCCGCCACGGCGGCGTAGCGATCGGAGAGCCAGCGCTTGGCGCTCCCGTAGAAGGCGCCGGGATTGAGCCCGATCACGGTCTTTCCCTGGACAACACCCCTGTCCCTCAAAAGCGCCCTCGCCCCATCGACATCGGACGCCCGGACGTCGAGGGCAATCGACAGGTTGTAATCCTTGCGTCGCCAGATCTGCCGTTCCAGGAGACCGGCACCCGCGAGGATCCCGAGATAGTACCAGGCCTGGTGCAGGGAGCGCACCTCGGGGTCGATCCTGCAGGGGTGCGTCAGGAGGAAACCCCGACCATCCCGCGCATAGCCCACCCGACGGGGAATTCCGGCCACCCAGGCGATGAAAGCGGCTTCGAATGCGTTCTGCAGCAGGAAGGCCAGATCGAACCGCTCATTTCGAATGCGCGCAATAATGCGGAGCAGCCCACGCAAGCCCTTGTGCTCGCCCTGCTTGTCGTAGGGGAGGATCTCATCGACGAAATCTGAGGCGGCGTAGACGTCGCTCACCCAGGGGCGTACCATCAGGGAGATTCGGGCTCGCGGGAAGCTCGCCCTGACGGCCTTGAGCGCCGGGACGGAAATCACGGCGTCCCCTACCCAATTCGTGCCCCGAATCAGAATTCTCTCAATTGCTTCAGGCTGGATCGTATTCAAGCGTCTCTCTCGAGCGTCCTTTTCAAAATCACCTCAAATTCAGGCAGGTGCACAAGGCGAGTGGACTGGACGGCAACGAACAGGGGATAGTCCGGCGGCGTGACAATCTTGATGGCGTCCTTTTCGGTGGTGACGATTGCATCCGCCCCCACCGACCGGGCCTCGCGCACGCATTCCGACCAGTGCCGGCCCTCCAGTCGCGCGTGATCGCGGAAGAAATGGGTGCCCGCAATGCGGACATTCAGGGAAAGCATGTCGCTGAAAAACCTCCGCGAATTTCCCAGGGCCGCGACCAGGAACGCCGACCTGAGTGGGAGGCGGTGGTCTTCCCCCCTGTCGGGATTCCGCCAGGAGGAAAAACTCATGATCCGCTCGATGCGCTGGATGCAGTGAAACTGCGGGGCCTCCGGGTGAAGGCCGCGGACAAAACCGGCCAAGCGGTCTTCTTCCTGCTGGGGAGCGAGCCCGTTGAAAATCACCGCATGGCAACGGCGCAGGCCGCAGAGCGGTTCACGCAGAGTCCCGCGCGGAAAAACGCGATTCGCGCTGAACGGCTGCGTCCGGTCGATCACGACCAGATCCAGATCGCGATGAAGCCTGCGGTGCTGGAATCCGTCATCCAGAATGAAGACGGGCCGGGTGGGGCGACCCACGATCTCCAGCGCCGCCTCGTAGCGGTCGGCCGCAATCCCCAGCCAAATATCGGGCACGCGGCGACGGATCAGAGCCGGCTCATCTCCAATGGTGTCACCCGAAAGCGTCAGTTCGCTGCCCGGAGGAATTACGTGGGAATTGAGCTTGTCGAGCCGGCCGTAACCCCTGCTGAGGAGGACGGGTGTGAAGTTCATGCTGCGGACCAGCTTCGCCAGGTAGATCACCAGCGGTGTTTTGCCGGACCCGCCCAGGGTCAGGTTGCCGATGCTGATCACAGGGTGCGGCAGTCTCCTGCTCTGCAGGAAACCGGTCGAGTACATCCGGTTGCGCGCGCGCACTACGGCCTCGTACGCCAGACCGGGAAGGTAATAGAGCGAGCTGTATTGCGGCGACATGACCGGCTTTCCATCAAAGGTAGGGGCGGATCAAGCCGAAAGTCCTTTCCGCTGCACCCTGGTTGTCCAAAACCACCTCTCGGGCCCTCTCCCCAAGAGCTAAGCGAGCCAAGTCGTCTTCTAGGAGTTCCGCGATGCGCTCGGCCAGCGTCCGCGGCGTGCACCGCAAAGCTGCGTTCCGGCGCAGGAACATGTCCGCCATTTCCTTGAAATTGGACATGTCGGAGCCGAAGACAATCGCCTTCCCAAGGATAGCAGGTTCCAGAAGGTTGTGCCCGCCAAACGGCAGGAAGCTTCCCCCGATCACCGCCACCGCCGCCAGCCGGTAAACCTCGCGCAATTCACCGATCGTGTCGAGCAGCAGGATCTCGGCGCCGGCGCCGGGGTTTTGCGCCAGGCCGCTGCGTCGGCCATAGGGGCAGTGCGACGCCGCAAGCAGCGCCGCAACCTCATCAAAACGTTCGGGGTGCCTGGGCGCCAGCACGAGCCTCGCCTCGGGATGGCGCCGCCGGACCGTCGCGAACGCGTCGAGGAAAATGGCCTCTTCGCCCTTCATGCTGCTACCTACCACGATCGTCTTGGATTGCTCGCCCAGATTCAGGGACCCGCGGATGAGCGCGAGGACCTCGCACTCCCGTTCCGCCCGCGGCGGGGGATAGTCATATTTGAGATTGCCGGCGACCACTGTGGTCGCGCTGCGGGCGCCGAGCTCCCGAAAACGCTGCGCATCGACCGCAGTCTGGACGGCTATGCCGTGAACCTGCCGCAGGATCAAGCTTGTGAAAGCGCGTATCCGCCGGTAGCGCGTCCACGACCGGTCTGATATCCGGCCATTGGCCACGAGGACGGGAATATGCTGCCGGGCACAGATCCTGATGAAGTTCGGCCACAGCTCTGTTTCCATCAGCAAGACAGCGCGGGGGCGGACGCGGGCCAGGAAGCGCTTGACGCTGAAAGTAAAGTCAAAGGGAAAGAAAAAGACCGCATGCGCCTGCGGCAACTCCCTGACGGCCAACGCCTGTCCGGTCAGGGTCACGGTGGAAACTACGACGGGCAGGTCCGGCCGGCGGGCGCGGAGCAATTGAAAAAGCGGCTTGGCCGCAAGCACCTCGCCGACCGAGACGGCGTGGATCCAGAGTGGGTCCTGCCCGGGGGGCAGGATGGGCAAGCGCATTCCCAGGCGCTGGCGGAAGTTGGAGATGTACTTCTTTTCCTTGAATGCCTTGAGCAGCCAGTAGGGGCTGCTCAGCAAAGCGCCCAGAAAAAGGAGCGCGGAATATAAAGCGTACACGGTACCTCTCCAAGCCCCGGTTTTTTCACCAGACAAGATAGCAGTAAGGGGGCCGGAAAGGTATGTGCTCCATATCCTACCGGCCTCCAGGGTCGCCGCAGTCCTCGTCCGCCTTCCGGCCGTTGAGGGCGAGGTTGACGCGGGCCGATCGCGTTTACCAGCCCATAGCGCAACCATCCTTGCGCGGATCGCTTCCGCCCATGAGGCTGCCGGTGGCCGGATCGATCAGAATCCCCTGGTATCCGCCGAAACTGTCGACCATGTGGACCACCTGGTGTTTCTTGAGCCCGAGCAGCCTGCGCACTTCCACGCCGATGCCCGACTCGAGCCCAAGCTGCGTGCCCGAATGCCTGAATCGGGGCGCCTCGCCGGCCTCCTGGACATTCATCCCGAATTCGATGAGGTTCAGCAGAACCTGCACGTGTGCCTGCGGCTGATTGTCGCCCCCCATGACGCCGAAGGAAAAAAACGGACGGCCGTCCTTGAGGACCATGGCAGGGATGATCGTGTGCAGGGGCCGCTTCATCGGCTCTATCCGGTTCCAGGATTCCGCATCCAGGCGAAATCCGGCTCCCCTGTTGTGCAGGCAGATGCCCGTGTCGCCGGCCACGATCCCGGAACCGAAGGCGCTGAAGAGGCTGTTGATGAAACTCACCACATTGCGGTCCTTGTCCACGACGGTCAGATAGACGGTATCTCCGTTCTCCGCTTCGCCGGCCGGGTAGCTTTCGCGCGCGATCTCCGGGTGAATGAGCTTTCTTCGTTCCGCCGCGTACTCCTTGGACAGCAGCAGTTGCTGGGGAATCCTCGCGAATTGCGGATCGGCCACGTAGCGGTCGCGGTCGGCAAAGGCCAGCTTTTTGGCCTCCACCAGGTGGTGCAGGTACTCCGCGGAGTTGTGCCCCCATTTCTTGAGGTCGTATCCGGCGACGATGTTGAGCATGAGCAGGGCGGCCAGCCCCTGGCCGTTGGGGGGGAGCTGGTAGAAGTCGTGACCCTTGTAGGTGGTCCTGATGGGATCGACCCATTCCGAGCGGTGTGCAGCAAGATCCTCCCTGGTGAGCACCCCGCCCAGCTCCCGAACCCGCTGCACGATCCGGTCGGCGATGGGTCCTTCGTAGAAGGCCTTCCGCCCCTGGGACGCAATCGCCTTGAATGAGGCGGCCAGGTTTTTGTTGAAGACAAGCTGGCCATGCGCCGGGGCGGAGCCGTTGGGGAGATAGGTCCTGGCAGCCCAAGTGTCGGATCTGAGCTTGTCGGTCTCGGCCGCCCATTGGTTGGCGATGATCTCCGAGACGGGAAAGCCGTTGTCGGCATAATCGATCGCCGGGGCTAGAATCTCGGAGAGCGGCAGGGAACCGAACCGTTCGAGCAGCAGGCACCAGCCATCCAAAGCTCCTGGCACGGTGACCGTATCGACCCCCGTCTGCGGCATCCGCTGGTACCCCTTGCTTTTCAGATACGCGAGATCCATCGCACGCGGAGAGCGCCCGCTGGCGTTCAGGCCGACCAGTTCGCCGGTGGAACTCCGATACACGATGGCAAACGCGTCGCCGCCGATCCCGGTCATGTGCGGCTCCACGACGTTGAGCACGGCTGCGGCGGCAACTGCGGCATCGACGGCATTGCCGCCTTTCTGCAGTATGCGCAGGCCGGCCGCCGCGGCCAGCGGCTGGCTGGTGCTGATCATTCCGTTTCTGGCCAGCACGGGGGATCGTCCGCCGTGCACGCTGCGGGCGTTGCGGTCATATCCGTTCATGGTCACGCTCATTGCCGACAGGCAGACTGCCGGGATCAACACATATGTGAGCCTCATGGTTACACTCCACTGTTTGATGCAGGGCATCATAGACCGGCAAGCGTGGCTGTCCCACAAAAAAAAGAGCCTTCGGCACGGGCGGGCCTCCGGGGGCGGCGGCCGGAACCACAATGCTGGGGATTCGCCCGCCGGTTTGTGGTAAAAACTAGGCATGGAAGCTGGAGAACCTGAGCGGTTGACGGATCTGCCGGAACAGCGAGTTCGCCTGCAGCGGCCGGACTGGTTGAAAGTGCGCCTGCCCCACGGCGAGCGGTATGCGCAGTTGAAGGCCTTGGTGCGCCGGCAGCAGCTTCACACCGTGTGCGAGGATGCCCGCTGCCCGAACGTCGGCGAGTGCTGGGGCGCCGGAACCGCCACGTTCATGATCTTGGGAGATGTCTGCACCAGGGCCTGCAGGTTCTGTGCCGTGCGGACCGGCCGGCCTCCCTCCTACGATCTGGAGGAGCCGGGGCGCGTGGCTGCGGCCATCCACCTGTTGAACCTGCGCTACGCGGTGATCACCTCCGTCAACCGCGACGACCTGGCCGACGGCGGGGCCTTCGTGTTTGCCGAGACCATTCGCAGGACGCGGGCGGTCTGCCCGGGGATCGGCATCGAGGTTCTCGTCCCCGACTTCAAAGGGGATGAGAATGCGCTGAGGACCGTGATCGAGGCCCGCCCGGATGTGCTTGCGCACAACGTGGAGACGGTGCCACGGCTGTACACGGCTGCCCGGGCGGGATCGCGCTATCAGAGATCGCTCGATGTGCTGAGAAACGCAAAGGGCTTCGGGACGGACGTGGCCGCGAAGTCGAGCCTTATGCTGGGACTGGGCGAGCGCAGGGATGAAATCCTGGAGGTGCTGAACGATCTGGTGCGCTGCGGGGTGGATTACCTCACGCTCGGCCAGTACCTCCAGCCCAGTTCGAGGCATCTCCCGGTGGAGCGTTTTTACACGCCCGAGGAATTCGCTGCGTTCAGGGAGTATGGGATCTCCCTGGGATTCCGGCACGTGCAATCGGGGCCACTCGTTCGATCCTCCTACCGGGCCGAGATACAGGCGCTGGTTTCCCGGGAGCCGGCATGATTGCGGGCCGGAGCCGGCGAGCGCCAAGGACCGGGCTGCCGGGGTCACCAGGTGGCCCGGTACTGTGATACTATGAATGGTCGGCACACCATGAACAAAGCTCTGCTATGCAAGTGGTTATTGGCGTTTGCGATCCTCGCCGGCTCCGGCTTGGCGTGCGAGGCGGAAGCGGCCGTGGCCAGGATCGAACTGGACGGGCCGATCGACCCGATCACGGCCGAATTCCTGATCAAGGGGATCGGGAGAGCAGAAAGCGAAAACGCCGAATTCCTGCTGGTCAAGCTGCAGACCGCGGGCGGTTTCGGCTCCTCCATGGAAGAGATCGTCGCACGGATGCTCAACGCCAAGGTGCCCGTGGTTGTCTATGTCTCCCCCAGCGGGGCGAAGGCGGCCTCGGCGGGCTTTTTCATTCTGTTGGCTGCGGACGTGGCCGTGATGTCGCCGGGCACGAACACGGGGGCGGCGCATCCGCTGATGGCCATCGCCGGCTTTCCCGTCGAAGGGGGGGAAGCCGGAAAGACCCTCACGGAAAAGATCACGAGCAATGCCACAGCATTTCTGCGCAGCATCGCCAGCAAGCGAAACCGCAACGTGGAGGAGGCGGAGAAGGGCGTTCTCGAAAGCAAATCGTTCACCGATGCCGAGGCGCTCGAAAGCGGTCTGATCGATTTCATCGCCAAGGATGAAACCGAGCTCATGGCGCAGCTGCAGGGCTACAAGGTCCGGCTGTTCTCCGGCCGCGAGATCACGCTCAGCCCGGCAGGGCAGGGATTCACCGACTACGAAATGACCGCGAGGGAGAAGTTCCTCTCGGTTATCTCGCAGCCGAACCTCGCGTTGCTGCTGGGAGTTGCCGGGCTGATCCTGCTTTATGCCGAGTTTACCAATCCCGGGCTGGTCGCGCCGGGAGTCATTGGAGGGATCTGCGTGCTCCTGTCGATTCTCGGCTTTTCGTTTCTGCCCATCAACTATGTCGGTGTGCTGCTGATCCTCCTGGCTATCGGTCTCTTCATCGCGGAGGTGAAGGTCCAGGGATTCGGCATTCTCGGATTCGGCGGGATCGTATCCATGGTAATCGGCATGGTCATTCTCATCGATGAACCGGATCCGGCGGTTCGGATTGGGCTGGCGACGGCGTTATCGATCGCGTTCCCCTTCGCGGTCATCTTTGTGATCCTCCTCATCGCGCTCTTAAAATCGCTGAGGCAGGGGGTGGCTACAGGTGAAGCGGGAATGGTAGGGCTGCTCGGCGTGGCGAACACCCCGATTGAGAAGAGCGGCCGGGTCAAGGTGCGCGGGGAGTACTGGACGGCACGGGCGGAGAACCGGATCGAGGCGGGCCGTTCTGTAAAGGTAGTGGGGGTCGAGAGCCTTACCCTCAAGGTCGAAGAACACGAGCAATAGCCGTGCGGGTTGCAGCGTGGATGCGGCCGGCGCGGCATAGGAGGCGAGAGAATGGAACCTAGGATAGTGCTGTTATTCGGAGTGGGGATCGTTCTGCTTTACCTCTGGAGCACCATCAACATCCTGAAGGAGTACGAGAGGGCCGTGGTGTTTCGGCTGGGCCGTCTCCTGCCCAATGCCATGGGGCCAGGGCTGATTTTCATTTTCTGGCCGATTTACAAGATGGTCCGGGTCAGCCTTCGCATCATCACGCTCGACGTGCCGCCCCAGGACATCATCACGCGGGACAACGTCTCGGTGAAGGTGAACGCCATTGTCTATTTCAGGGTCATGAACGCGCCCAGGGCCATTGTGGAAGTGGAGAACTATCTGTACGCCACTTCCCAGCTGGCGCAGACCACGCTCCGCTCGGTCCTCGGAGAGGTGGAACTGGACGACCTGTTGAGTCACAGGGACAAGCTCAACATAAAACTGCAGGAAATCCTGGATATGCACACCGACGCCTGGGGTATCAAGGTTACGCTGGTGGAGGTCAAACAGGTCGACCTGCCGCATGAGATGCAGCGCGCCATGGCAAAGCAGGCCGAAGCGGAGAGGGAAAGGCGGGCAAAGGTCATACATGCCGACGGCGAATTCCAGGCGTCCGCGAAGCTGGCTGAGGCCGCGGAGATCATTGTCAGGGAACCCGTGGCGCTCCAGTTGCGCTACCTGCAGACTCTAACGGAAATCGGCGTCGAGAAGAACACCACGGTGGTCTTCCCGCTTCCGATCGACCTTGTGAAGGCCTGGATAAAGGACAAGGCCTGAGGCGGACGAAATGAGCCGGCACGAAATGGAATCAGGGGCGGATTTTGTTCTGGACAGCCGATCGTTGATCGTCGGGTTTCTGCTTCTCATGCTCGTCTGCGGCGCATTTTTCGTCATCGGCTTCATGGAGGGAAAGCGCCAGGGTTTGCAGGCGAGAGTGGATTCGCTGCCGGCCTTTCCCTCACCTGCCGACGCCCCGATCTTCGCTGCGCAGGAGGCCCGCATCCCGGCTGTCGACAAACCGGCCGCGGAGCAGGATGAACGTGCGGTGACCGAGCAGCTCGACTGGTACAGGAACATGAGCCAGCAGGAGGGGGGCTCCGCTCAAGGGAAACAGCCTGCGAGCGTCCCAAAACCGCCGGTTGCGGCGCCAGCCGCCGCGTCCTTCGAAAAAGCGGCGGTTAAGGAAAGTGTCAAGGCACGTGTCGCTGAGCCGGTGGCCAAGGCAGGTGCGCGTGAAACCGCGGGGGTCACCTACAGTGTGCAGGTGGGGGCCTTCCGGCAGCGCCGGGAAGCCGAGGTGATGGCGGAGAGGCTCAAGGCCAAGGGGTACACCGGCTTCATCGAACCGCCGGCGGCCGGCAGCGAGTTCTTCCTCCTGAAGGTAGGCCGTTTCGATTCGCGTGCGGATGCGGTGGCCATGCAGCTCCGGCTGAAGAAGGACGGCATCAACTCCTTCGTCAAGTCCAACTGAATCCATTGGAGAGCGCAAGGATTTCCAGGTCAGCCCTGCTTCCCGCGGCCGGCGGATTGCTCTGCTTTCTGTCCTTCCCGCCGGCCAATCTGGGCTGGCTGGCCTGGTTGGCCTACGTCCCCCTGCTCGTGTTCGTCGCCCGGGCGCGCAGCGCAGCCGGGGCTTTTGCGGGCGGCTTCCTCGCCGGCTTCGTGCAGTTTTTCGGCCTGCTCCTCTGGATCCCCGCTGTGTTGGTCCACTATGGCGGCGTTCCCCGGTATGGTAGCTGGCTGCTCTACGTACTCCTGTGTATCATGGAGGCCGCATACCCCGCCGTCGCGAGCACACTCACGCACCGGCTGATCCGGCTTCGAGGGGGGCTATCTCTGCTTGCTTTTCCCGTCGTTTTCGTTTCGCTGGAGTGGCTCCGCACCTACCTGGTATTCGGCGGCTTCCCTTGGCTACTGACCGGCTACTCTCAGACCGCCTACCCAGGGCTTATGCAAATCGCCGATGTCACGGGCGTTTATGGGGTGACGTTCCTGGTGGCCTTCGTGAATGCATCGCTGGCGTTTGCGCTCGTCTTTCGCATGCGGCCGTGGAAGGTCCTCATACCGGTTCTGGTTGGACTGGTGCTGGTGGTGGGGGTTCTGGCATACGGCGGGCAAGCCCTGCAAAAATGGAGAAGGGTCCGGCCCGAGCACACCGTGGCTATGCTCCAGGGGAACATCTCCTTCGACGAACCGGCGGGCAGGATTGCATGGAAGGCGAGAGAAGGCTACAGCCGTATGGTCGAGGGACTCGGTGCGGAGAAGCCGGACCTCCTCGTGCTCCCCGAAGCCCCCGGCATATACAGTTTCGAACGGGACGGGGAGTACCGTGAGCGGATAACCGCGCTAGCCCGGCAGTTCAGGTTCGGCATGATCCTCAACAGCATACGCTTCGGGGAGGAGACGGGAGCCCCCGCCTACTACAACAGCGCTTATTTCCTGAATGGCATCGGCGAGGTGCGGGGCGTGTATGACAAGATCCACCTTGTGCCGTTCGGTGAGTACATTCCCGCCCGGAGCCTGTTCTTTTTTGCTGAAACGATCACCCGGGATGTCGGGGGCTTTAGCGCCGGGCAGTCCTACGAGATAGCGCAGGTTGCCGGGAAGCCCGCAAACAGCATCATCTGCTTCGAGGCTGTCTTTCCGCGCCTGGTCTCGGAATTCGTGCGTCGCGGCAGCCAGTTGATCGTGAACCTGACCAACGACGGGTGGTACGGGGACACCGCCGCCCCCCACCAGCACCTGGCCATGGCGCAGTGGCGAGCCGTGGAGAACCGCCGATACCTCCTGCGGGCGACGAATTCAGGCATATCTGCGGTCATAGCACCCACCGGTGAGATCCGTGCGCGAACGCCGCTGCTGCGGGAGGCGGTGTGTTCAGGGGAATTTGCCTTCATCGCGGAGGACACGCTCTACACGCGCCACGGCGATTGGTTCGCCCTCGCGTGTGCTATCATTACAGGCTTTGCACTGCTCGCAATCCTGCCTTTGCTCAGAGGCAGGGATGGCGGCGGAGACGAAAACCTTGGAGGGAGGAAGGAATGATCGAGGAAATCCAGGACAGGGTGAGCGAGATCGGGGAAAAAATCCAGCAGTTACGAGGTTATCTTTGATGCAGACAAAAAACGGGCGGAGATGCATGAGATAGAGAAACGCGCCGCCGATCCTGCGTTCTGGAGCAGGCAGGAAGAGGCGCAGTCGGTGCTGAAGGCGCGCCGCCGCCTCGAGCGCGACATCGAGCTGGATGCCCGCCTGTCCCGCGATTGGCTGGACCTGACGGCGCTCATGGATTTGGCGAGGGAGGGCGAGGAGGTCGTGGAGGATCTGAAGGGCGAAGTGGAGAAGCTCGACCTGGAGATCCGGCAGACCGAAATCCGGATGCTCCTTCCCGGGGAGCACGACGATTCCAACGCGATCGTCACTATTCATCCCGGAGCGGGCGGCACGGAGTCCCAGGACTGGGCGGAAATGCTGCTCAGGATGTACCTGCGCTGGGGAGAAAACAGCGGGTACGGCACCGAGGTGCTTGACTTTCAGCAGGGCGAGGAGGCGGGGATCAAGTCCGCCACATTCATGGCCAAAGGAGACTATGCCTACGGCAAGCTCTCCTGCGAGAGCGGCGTGCACCGGCTCGTGAGAATATCGCCCTTCGACCAGGCTGCCAGGCGGCACACCAGTTTTGCCTCGGTGTTCGTCTACCCTGAAATCGACGACAACATCGAAATCCAGATCGACGAAAAAGACCTGCGCATCGACACCTACCGGTCTTCGGGCGCCGGCGGCCAGCACGTGAACGTGACGGACTCTGCAGTGCGCATCACCCACATTCCCACGGGCATCGTGGTCTCCTGCCAGAATGAACGCTCGCAGATACGCAATCGGGAAATGGCCCGGAAAATCCTGCGCTCCCGGCTCTATGAACTGGAGCTCGAAAAAAAACGGAAGGAACTGCAGGCCGTCGAAGACGCGAAGCTCGACATCGCCTGGGGCAGCCAGATAAGGTCATACGTCCTGCATCCGTACCGCATGGTCAAAGACCACCGGACAAAACACGAGGACTCGGACACCGACCGGATTCTGGATGGCGACATAGAGGATTTCATCTACAAGTATCTTGTATTTCGCGGCAAGAACAGGCGGAGCGGCTGAGTTTCGCCGGGAGGAGCCGTCGTGGACAGGGAAGACGGGAAGGATTTGAGGGTGCAGGCGCACAGCCTGCGCCGCACGCTCCTGCGCCGGGCGAGTTTCGGGCGAAGCCCGGGCGGCAGAAGCAGGCTCCGGTTGATTCTGCTCCTTCTGGTCGTGATCCCCGGGGGACTGCTTTTGGGCGCGCCCCGTTTGCGCGGCGTTCTGCGTGAACGCGTGGAGGTCCTGCGGGATGCCTATTTGGCAGGCGGCGCCGGCATCAGACCGCTGCGCGCGCAGGTCGGCGAGAATACCCAGCCCATCCCCCCCGAGTATTTGAAGCCCGCACCGCCGATTTTCCCGAGCACCGGGATTCAAGCGCTCGCCGGGCCGACCTATTCGACGGGCGGCGGGTATCCATCCGAGACCTGGATCATCCGGAACGAGACGGGCAGTCCGACGCCCTCCGCGGGAGTTCTCCAGGAGAGTCCGTCCGGATCTTCCGTGGAGCCGGAGTACAGACAGGGAGCCCTCGAGCGAGAGGCGTACAATCTGCTCCTGCAGGGGAACAAGACACTGGACGGCCTGGTCAAGGGCGAGGTCGCCGAACTGCACTTCAAGCACTGGTCTGCAGCCATGGTGGCGGAGGGAAAATACCTCGTCAGGGTTGTCTTCACCAGGGATTCCGAGCCGACCGAGAGAGCCTATATCTGGAGCGTCGACCTGGCCGCAAAGGACGTGATCGCCTTGAGCGCCTACGCCCGTTCCATTTCCCGCTAGATCGCCGGATAGCCGGCGGAGTTCCGGGCACTCGGCTTTGCGATCCGCGGGACCAATACGAAGGGAATGAACATCCGGCGGTTTTCCGCCGCGCGGCGTTGGAACAGTACCAGTCTGGGGTCGCCCGTGAAGATCAGGGACTTGAAACGCCTCCGCAGGATTCTGCTTGGCATCATTGCCGCCGTGCTCCTGGCGGTCGGCCTCAATTACTACGAAACCTGGAGACAGATGGCAGGCTTGACCCGCCGGACACCGCGCATGCTGGGCGAGGAGATGCTCCGCTCCGCCGAAGCGATCGAATACTCGGATTACCGCAGCGGTGTGATCCAGTTCCGGGTCCGCGCGGAGAAACTGCTGGAAACGAGAGAGGGCGTCAGCATTCTGGAAGGGTTGGACGCAGAAGACTACGATCCCGATGGCCGCGTTCGCAACCGGATCCGGAGCCGCAAGGGCGAATACGACCGGGCAAAAAAGAGAATCCTGTTCAGCGATGACGTCCAGGTCCGCTTGGGCAACGAGGCTGAACTCAAAACAGGCTCGCTCCACTATGATCTGGCGGAATACGCGGGGTACACCGAGGATCTGGTCGAACTGCGGACCAGGAACGCTTCGGGAACCTGCCGCGGACTACGTTACTCGGGGAGGGACAAGAGCCTGGAACTCGTGAGCGACGTCGACTTTTACTTTGTTCCGCCTCCGCCGGTGGATGGATCCCAGCCTCCGGACAAACCGATGCGCGTGCAGGCCCGAACCGGCCACTACGACGAGCGAGTTGCCGAGATCCGGTTCGGCGGAGGCGTGCGGATCGAGGCGGCCAACGGAGACCTGAGCGGCGAGGAGGTGACCGCCCGACTGGACCCGGCGCGCAAAAGGCTCGCTTCGCTGGCCTGCGAAGGAAACGCCGTCTACCAATCCGGTGCCGGACAGGAGGCCGGCACGCTCAGCGGACGCCGGATAGTCGTGTCGATGAGTCCCGGAACCGGCATCGCGGAGCAGATTCACGTGGAACGGGAGGCGCGCTTCCGCGCACTCGTGCAAGGCCAGGGGCAGGAACTCGCAGCCGAGGAAATCCTGCTGGAGCTCGGAGGGCCCGGGCGGGGCCCGCGCCGCATGACCGGCAAAAGGCGCGTCGAGTACAGCCTTAGGAGGGCATCCGCTTCCACGGTCGCCGCCGGGGAGCTGCTGGAGGCCTCATTCCGTGCGGGCGAGACTGGGCTCCGGGACTTGCGCATGTCGGGGAATGCAAGGTTGCGTGTGGATGATTTTGGGCGCGGGAGCCGGGAGGAGCTCGCCGCCTCGGAAATCCGGGCCGTGTTCAAGGAAGAAGCGGCCGAGAGCGGCCTCCGCGACCTTACTGCCAAGGGCTCTGTGCGATGGACCTCCCGCCCCGGAACGGGCAAAGAGGGCGGAGGGCGGACAGGTGGCTACAGCATGAACGCCGACTCCCTTCACCTGCTCTACGCGGACCGCGGCGAATTCCTGCAGTCCGGCCGGGCCGACGGGGGAGTATCGATGCGAGACCTGCCGGAGGAGCACGGTACCGATCCCTCAATCAGAAGCCTCCGCTGCGACCGGGTGCAGTTCGCATTCTTTCCGCAAATCAACCGGATGAACCTTTTCGAGGGGCAGGGGCGGGTTGAGGGGCAGATTCAGCCCAAAACGCACGCCGGGGCACAAGGGAATGTCGCCGGTTATCGGACTTCCAGTTCCGCCATACGGATTTTGTTCGACGAAAAAAGCGGCGAGGTCGCCTCGGCTTCTCAGTGGGGGAGCTTCGTTTACCGGGATTCCGAGCGGACGGTGACGGCCGGGCGGGCGGAGTACGATGCCGCAAGCGAGCGGCTGATGCTCCGGGAGTCTCCGGCCATCACTGACGCCGACGGCATCACCCGGGGAAATTACTTCGAATATGGAAGGCGCGACGGTCTTCTGCACGCGAGAGGGCGGGTACAGAGCATCCTGCGCGCCGGCAGCGGCCGGTCCGGCGGATTGGGCGGGACACATACCGGGGAGGAAGGGCAGATCCTGATCACGGCATCCGAAATGCACTATTGGCTGGAGGAATCTCGGGCCCTGTACAGCGGTGGAATCAAGCTCCTGTCGGGGGATGGCCAACTGCAGGCGGCCTCCCTTGCAGTGGTCGGCGCCGGGGATGAGATCGAGGCCGACGGCGGGATTCATCACATTCTGTTCCCACAGGGAAACACCCTAGGCAGCGGCGGGGACTGGAAGGGGACACGCCGCGAGACAGGAGAGGGCAAGGAGCCGCTGACGATCCGAAGCGCTACGCTGCGTTATCAACGCAGCGCCAACGCGCTCCACTATGGCGGAGGGGTTGCACTCGAATCCGCGCATGCCCGGATTGTCTCCCAGGAACTGGAAGCGGTGTTGGATCCCGAAGGTCGCGAGATTCAATTTGCCGCCGCCCGCGGGAAGCTGCGGATTGACCAAGGGGGAAGGGAAGCGCGGGGAGATGAGGCGCTCTACTACCCTGCGGAAGGCAAATTCATTGTAGCGGGAAACCCGGCTGCAATTCGGGATCCGGTGCGGGGGGACTCGGTCGCGCGTCGATTGACATTTTATACCTCGGATGATAGGATTCTGCTCGAAAATCGGCCGTAATGCTAGCTGTAAGAGACTGATATATAATGACTTCTGATGACTGAGCTCAAACTGCAGGCCTTGGGCATCGCCAAATCGTACCGGGGCAGGAAGGTGGTCAGCAATGTCGACCTGGAGTTGAGCCGGAGCGAAGTTGTCGGCCTTCTTGGGCCCAACGGTGCGGGCAAGACCACTACTTTCTATGTCATAGTTGGATTAATAGCTCCTGAAAGCGGCAGAGTTCTGCTCGACGGGCAGGACATAACCGCAATGCCCATGTACTTGCGGGCGCGCTCGGGCATAAGCTACCTTCCCCAGGAACCTTCGATTTTTCGAAAGCTCTCGGTCGAGGAAAACCTTCAGAGCATAGCGGAGACGCTGGATCTTGCCCCGACAGAGCGTTCTGCGCACGTCACGGGCCTGCTGGAGGAATTCGGCATCGAACATCTTCGCAGGCAGGGAGCCTACACGCTCTCGGGAGGGGAACGGCGTCGCCTGGAGATCGCGCGGGCTCTCGTATTGACGCCGAAGTTCGTGCTGCTGGACGAACCGTTCGCGGGGATCGATCCCCTCGCGGTGCTCGACATCCAGCGAATCATCGTCCAGTTGAAGCAGCGCAGAATCGGCGTGCTGATTACGGATCACAACGTGCGCGAGACTTTGAATATCACGGACCGTGCCTATATAATAAGCGAGGGAAAGATCTTGCGGGCCGGCTCGCCGGAAGAGCTCACAAGTGACTTGGAGGTTAAGAAAGTTTACCTCGGTGAGAACTTCAAACTGAAGTGATCCAATGAACAGTCGTAGACATCAACTCCGGCAGGCGCTGGACCTAAGGCTCAGCCAAAGACTTGCTCTCACCCCGTCCCTCCTGCAGAAGATCCAGTTATTGCAGCTGAACAAGCTCGAATTGACGGAGTTGCTCAACCAGGAACTCGTCGAGAATCCCATCCTCGAGGAGGTGCTGGAGGGCGAGAATCCGCGGGATGTCAGCCTTGAGGAAAGGCGCGGGGAGGACGAAAACCCGTTGGACGAGACGCCGTCCGACGGGGAAAGAGACTCGTTCGATGAAGTCGATTTCCGCTATCTATTTGACGAATATCTGGATACGGGATACAAGAACCGCGAGGTGGAGGACCCGGACAAACCCTCGTTCGAGACGTTCCTGGCGCGCTCCACGTCGCTCGTGGATCACCTGATGTTTCAGCTCGGCATGGCGGAAACGGAGGAGCGAATAGCGGCGATCGCCGAGCAGATTATCGGGAATCTAAACCAGGACGGATACCTGGTGATCGATCTCGAGGAATTGTGTCAGCTGGCGCAATGCTCCATGGATGAGGCAGAGGAAGCTCTTGCGCTGGTGCAATGCTTTGATCCCACCGGCGTGGCCGCGCGGAACCTGAGTGAATGCCTGGCAATCCAGCTGGAAGCCCTGGACATGGAGGGAGAGCTGAGCTGGCGGATCGTTAAAGACCACCTGCACCTAGTCGAACACCACAAGTACCAGGAAATCGCCACCAAGACTGGGGCCACTTTCGCGGAGGTGCTCGGAGCGGTAGAGAGCATCCGCCAGCTTATCCCCAAGCCGGGGCAGAAGTACAATCCGGAACGGACAACTTATGTTCAACCCGAAGTGACGATCGCCAAGGTCGACGGGGAGTATGTCATCATCCAGAACGATGACGGCATGCCGCAGCTGCGCCTGAACTCCGCCTACAAGGCGCTGCTGAAGAGCAATGGCGTCACGGGCGAAACCAAGAGCTTCCTGCGGGAGAAATTCCGTTCGGCGATCGATCTCTTGAGGAGTATAAACCAAAGAAAACAAACAATATATAAGGTATGCGCCTGCATTGTGAGCCGACAGAGGGAATTCCTGGAACGGGGTCCGGCGGCGTTGCGCCCCATGCTGATCAAGGACGTGGCAAGCGAACTTGGAGTGCACAGCTCCACAATCAGCCGGGTCGTCAACAACAAATATGTGGATACGCCCCAGGGCGTCATCGAGCTGCGGAAGTTTTTCTCCATCGGGATCGAAAACCCGGACGGCGGCGAAATGTCCATCGTGCAGGTGAAGCTCAGAATCGGGGAGATCATCGAGCGGGAGAATCGGCAGAAACCATACTCGGACAATCAGATTGGGCAGCTGCTTAGGCGTGACAACATCATGATCACGCGCCGCACGGTGGCCAAATACAGGGAGCAGATGCAGATAGCCGGATCCCGCGAGCGAAAGATCGAATACATGCTGAAAAACGCGGCCCCGTCCTGATTCGAGAACAGCCTACTAAACGGAAGGGAAATTTACATGAATGTTGAGATTACCGGCAGGCATGTGGTCATAACTCCGGCCATCAGGGATTACGTGAACAAGCGGCTGAAGAAATTCAATCGCGTGCTGGGAGATGATGCTAGTTTTCACGTGATCATCGATGTGGAAAAGGAGCGGCACACCGCCGAGATAATCCTGCGCTCCAAGCTGTTGGACCTCACCGGCAAAGGGGAAACCTCGGACATGTACTCCTCGATTCTGCGGGCAATTGAGAAGATCGAGCGGCAGGCGCTAAAGCACAAGAGCAAGATCATCGAGGGGAAGCGGCAGCGTGCGAAAGCCAAGTCCCTGGCAATACGATCCGGGGCCGCGGAGCGGGAGCGGTCGTCCGCCCGGGGAAGATGGGATGGTGTCCAGCTGGAGGAGGCGGAGCGCAAGCCCATGACGGTGGAGGAAGCGGCGCTGGAGCTGGGCCACTCCGAGCTGCCGTTTGTGGTCTTCCGCGAGAGGGAATCCGAGTCGATCTGTGTTCTTTACAAGCGTAAGGACGGAATGCTGGCGCTGGTCCAGGGCTAGTCTCGCGCAAGCGGAGGAATACCCTGGGGTGATCCGAATGCCATGGAGGAAAACCGAACGGCAGTGAAGGGCATGCCCGACGATCGGGCGGGGGAAACGCGGGAGCGCCTGTCGGTCCGCGAATTCGCGGCGGCCCCGGAACTCGGTTTGAAGCTCGAAGTTCTGTATGGGGGCGAAGGCCTGGCCAACGAGATCCGCTCGGCAAGGATTCAGAAGCTGGGACTGGCGCTGGCCGGTTTCACGGATTATCTGCATCCCAACAGGGTTCAGGTGCTGGGTGGAAGCGAGCTCAACTACCTCGAGATCCTGAACCCGGAGGCGCGGCGTAACGCGCTCCTGGGTCTCCGGGACCGGAAAATCTGCTGCATCCTCATGACCAAAGGACTGGCGGCGCCTGAGGATCTGCTGGCGCTGGCGTCTGCGGCCAAAATCCCGGTGCTGCGCTCCACTGCACCCAGCTCCCTGACCATCACCAGGATCGGCGATTACCTCGACAGACGGCTGGCGCCCAGGATTGCCGTGCACGGCGCGCTGCTGGACGTGTTCGGTCTCGGCGTGCTGCTTCTGGGTCCGTCGGGAATCGGAAAAAGCGAATGCGCACTGGAATTGATCGTCAAGGGTCATCGTCTGGTGGCCGACGACTACATCGAAATCACCCGGAGCGGAGTGGACTGCCTCACCGGGTCCGGCGGCCCGGTGCTCCGCTACCACATGGAATTGAGGGGCCTGGGCATCATCGACATCAAGGAGCTGTTCGGCATCTCGGCCACCGGCCACTCCCAAGCCATCCACATTGTCATTCGCCTCGAGAGATGGAGGGAGGATGAGGAGTATGACAGGCTGGGTCTCGATCAGTCTGCCATCGAGTTCCTCGGGATCCCGGTTCCGCTGATAGAGATGCCCGTCGCTCCGGGGCGGAATGTCGCGACGCTGGTGGAAATCGCCGCCCGGATCCAACTGCTCAGGCAGAGGGGCTTCCTGCCTTCGCGCGAATTGCCCGACCTCCACCTGCCGGCGCCGGCCGCAGAGGGCGTGGGCCCCTGAGGTTGCCGATCTGGCGCAGCGAGTCTGTTTATGAGCCTTCACAATCTTGTGGTCGTCACCGGAATGAGCGGCTCGGGGAAGGGGACCGTTCTCAAGGCCTTTGAGGACCTCGGCTATTTCTGTATCGACAATCTCCCGGTGCCGCTCTTTCCCAAGTTCATTGAGGGCATCCACGTCAGCGGCGGGCAGGTGGAGAGAGCCGCGCTCGTGATTGACATCCGTGCCGGGGAATCGCTGGAGGACCTGGAGGAGATTCTGGCGAGCCTGCGCGGTCGCGAGTTTCGTCTCTTCGTGCTTTTCCTGGAGGCGCGGGACGACGTGCTCGTGCGGCGCTTCAGCGAGACGCGCCGCCCGCATCCGCTGGGAGTCACGCAAGCGCTCCAGGCAGCAATCCGGGAAGAGCGCAGGAAGCTGAAAGCGATAAGAGAAGTCGCCGATGCCATCATCGACACCTCGGAACTCTCGATCCACGAAGCCAAAGCATTAGTGATGAAGAGGTTTCGCTCTCACCCTCTGAGCGAGCGGCTGGAGGTCCATCTGCTGAGTTTCGGCTACAAGTACGGCATACCGCTGGAAGCGGACCTGCTGTTCGACGTGAGATTCCTGCCCAATCCGTTCTTCGTGCCGGGGCTCAGAGCTTTGAGCGGGACCGACCGGAGGATTGCCCGCTACCTGCGATCCTTCGAGGAAACGAGGGAATTCCTCGAAAGACTGCGCAAGTTCTTGGGTTACCTCCTGCCCTATTATCTCCGGGAGGGGAAAAGCTACCTTACGATCGGCGTGGGGTGCACGGGGGGCCGGCACAGATCCGTCTTCATCGCCAAGGAGCTGGCCAGGACGTTGAAGGCCGGTAAGGTCAGGATGCACGTCCGGCATCGGGACGAGAACAAATGAAGGGAGTGCTTCCCAGGCGGGGAGAGGAGGGCATGTGATAGGCGCACTCGTAGTCACTCACGGACACCTGGCGCAGGAACTGGTGGCGGCCGCCGAGATGATCGTAGGCGAAATTTCTCACATAAAGGCTGTCTCCATCGGCTGGCATGACGATGTGAACGAGGCAGGGAGAGAGATCGAGCGGCGACTCGCGGAGGTGGATGCGGGAGAGGGGATTCTCATCCTCACGGACATGTTCGGGGGGACTCCCTCCAACCTGGCCCTCCCGTTTCACGAACCGGGCAAGCTCGACGTCATCACCGGCGTCAATCTGCCCATGATCGTGAAGCTAGCCAGCCAGAAGGAAAAGGCTTCCCTGGAGGAACTCGCCGCCGCCGTGTGTGAGCAGGGGAAATCAAACATCACCAAGGCAAGCGATTTCCTGCGCCCATGATCCGGGAGGTAGTGCTCGTCCGCAACAAACTGGGGCTGCACGCCAGGGCCGCAGCGAGACTTGTGGGGCTCACCTCGAAGTTCAGCAGCGAGATCCACATTTCGAGGGAAGGGCGGAGCGAGGCGATCGACTGCAAGAGCATCCTGGGTATTCTCATGCTTGCCGCCTCGCAGGGAACCCGCCTGGTACTCAGCATCAACGGCAGGGATGAGGTCGAAGCAAGCCGGACCGTCCAGGCGTTCTTCGACGCGGGATTTGGAGAGGAAAATTGACCGGTCCAAAGAGTGAAATCTTGTTTCATGGCTGCGGCGTCGCTTCCGGAATCACCCTGGGAACCGCCGTCAAGCTGGACAGCCACCAGCGCGTGGAACTCAAAACCTCTCTGGTTCCCGACCAGCTCGAAAGCGAGGTGAACCGGTTCCGTGCGGCGGTGGAAGCTTCCAGGCGGCAGATGGCGGAGTTGAAGGTCAGCCTGGAGGAGAAGGTCGGAAAAGAGCATGCCTTTGTCATAGACGCCCACATTCTGATGCTGGAGGACCGCAGCCTGCTGGCTGAGATCGAAGGCATCATCCGCAGCGAATGTGCCAACAGCGAATGGGCGGTCCGCAAGGCGGCGGCCACAATCCAGCAGGCGTACCAGTCGCTCGAAGATGAATACTTCCGCGAACGGGCCAGCGATATCGAGTACGTCGTCGAACGGATTCTCATCAATCTCGCGGGCAGTGAGCCGTTCGATTGGGATCATCTTGCGGGAGACCTGGTGATCGTCGCGCATGACTTCAGCCCCTCGTCTTTTGCCGCGGTGGACTTGGAGCGCATCCGCGGACTGGCCCTGGAGTCGGGCGGACGGTCCTCACACAGCGCGATCATCGCACGGAGTCTGTGTCTCCCCTCGGTGATGCAGATCCCGGATTTCGTGCATTTCGTCTCGACCGGTGACGCGATCCTCGTAAACGGCGATGAAGGCGAAGTCGTGGTCAATCCCCGGGAGGAGAGAGTCGCAGAATGCCGCGCGAGGATCGAGGAGTCGGGGATGCGCGCGCTCCCGGGGCCGGGCGGGGCAGCCCTCCCGGCGGCCACGCGGGACGGTGCCACCGTTTCGCTGCGGGCCAACACCGAGCTGCCGCACGAGGTCCGGGTGGCAACAGCATGCGGTGCGGAGGGCATCGGCTTGTTTCGCTCGGAATTCCTCTTCTTTGCCCATTCCACCGGCTTTCCCAGCTCGGAAGACCAATATCTGACCTACAGGATGCTCGTGGAGGCCATGGCGCCGCACCCGGTGGCAATCCGAACCCTCGACACCGGAGCCGAGCAGATCTGGACCGGATCGGATCTCTCGGGTTGCGCCAATCCCAGCATGGGCTTGCGGGGGATCCGCCTCAGCCTGCGGACTCGGGATCTGTTCAGGGCTCAGGTGGAGGCGATCCTGAGGGCGGCGCAGTTCGGCAGCGTGGAGATGATCTTCCCCATGGTTTCTACGGTGGAGGAGATCTGGCGCGCCAAGGAGGTCGTGCGCGAAGTCGGACGCTCCCTGAGCGCCAGGGACGGTGCGGCGGTCGATGTCTCGATTGGGGCGATGATCGAGGTGCCGGCAGCGGTCCTGATGCTGGAATCGATCGCGCGCGAGGTCGATGTTCTGTGCGTCGGCACCAATGACCTGACGCAGTACCTGATGGCCGTGGACCGGGACAATCCGGAGGTGGCCAATCTCTTTCAGCCCCTACACCCCTCCATAGTCCAGTGCCTGCAGCGGATCGCGGAGGTCTCGAACACCCTGGGCCGGCCCGCCAGAATATGCGGCGAGATCAGCGCCAATCCCCTGGTGGCGGTTCTCCTGGTGGGGATGGGATTCCGGCAGCTGAGCATGAATCCGCGATCGATGGCGATCATACGGAAGACGGTGTCATCGATCCGGGTGGATGCAGCCGAGCGGCTTGCCGAGAGGATTCTGCGGCTGTCGACCACGCAGGAAATAGTGGAGTGCATGGTCGCGGAGGTCAGCCGGATCCTGCCGCTGGACCTGGGACAATATGTCCGCGAGATTACCAATCCCGTCCTGGGCGATGGTTCGGCAACCGGCTTCACTCCGGGGAGACGCGTTCACGCTTAGGCGAAACCGTCCGCCGCGCCGCGGGCGACGGCCGCTGGCAGAACCGGGGCGCCCGGACGCAAGAGAAAGATCTGCGACGAATCTGACACTTTCGGTCAGAAGCGGCATCTAGTCCCTTAGGAGCGGCAAACACGAGCCGCGCTAATCCACGCGGAGGAGGTGACAGCCATGCGCCGCACAATCGCCTTTCTAATCTTGATCCACGGCTTCGCCGTGCTGCCTGCGGTGGCGGGCTCTGGGGAGTATTTCCGGCTCGCCCGGATCTCTTACCTGGAAGGCCACGTCGGTTTCCAGCATGCCGGCGCAGTGGAATGGAGCGCCGCCAGCGTGAATATGGCGCTGCAGCCGTCGGACCGGATCTATACCGGAGACTACGGGCGGGCGGAAGTCGAATTCGACGACGGATCGGTCCTGTGGCTGGCGGAAAACACCGACCTGGAAATTCTCTCGCTCCGAGATGGAATCATAGAGCTACGGCTGCTGCTCGGGCTCTGCACGCTGAATGCCCAGAGCGCGGTCACCTTCGTTGTGGATACCCCAGGGGCTTCCTTCAACACCGTGAGGAAGGGCGTGTACCGCTTCGACGTCGCAGAAAACGGCGCCAGTGACGGGATCGTCAGAAAAGGGTTGCTCAATGCCTCCGGTGCCGGATTCTCCCAGCGCGTCGAGTCGGGCGAGCTGCTGCATGCCACGGCGGGCCAGGGCGCCACGCAGGCACGGGCACGCTATGAGCGGCGTGACGGTTGGGATGAGTGGACGGATCGGCGGACGGCGGATCTGGTGGCATACGAAAGCAGGAGGTATGTGCCCGACTATGTATATATCGGCGTGCGCGACCTCGACCGCTACGGCCGTTGGACCGTGGTGGCCTCCTACGGCTCCGTCTGGATCCCTTACAATGTGGGACCCCACTGGTCGCCCTATTGGGAGGGACGCTGGTACTACCGACCCCATTGGGGTTGGACCTGGGTAAGCTACGAGCCTTGGGGCTGGCTGCCGTACCATTACGGCCGATGGCACCACGGCCCGGGCATCGGCTGGTACTGGATTCCCGGCGCATCGTTCGGCTTCCACTTCTGGTCGCCCGGGCTGGTTCGCTTCTACCGCGGGCCGAACTGGTTGTCCTGGTGCCCGCTGGGGCCCGGCGATTACTATAACGTCAACAATTACTACTACCATTCGACCTACAATTATCACCTGACAAACATCCGACTGCAGCAGAGGCGGGGCCCGGAGGATCTAATCAACCGCGACGTGCCCGGGGCATTCCGGACGACGCGGACCGAAGACTTCGTAAGCAACTCGCTGGGCCGGGGGCGGGTACAGGAATTGGACGAGAACCAGCCCTGGCAGCGCGGGCGGGTGGTCACCGGAGACCTGGAAATACAGCCCAACGCAAGGAGCTATGCGCCTGCGCCGGATAGGCCGGGTTCGCGGCCGGGCGAAAATGGCGGCCTGGCTGCCCGGTCCGAACGGCTTTCCAATCCGACGGAGAGAGGCGTTCAGGCCGATAGAAGCGGCAGCGCGGTGACCGTGCCGGGAGGCCGCTCGTTGGGGCGGACGCCGGCCGAGAGCACGGCCGGCCAGGGCAGAAACCTCGAGGAAACAGATCGGGCGAGGCGAGGCGTGTCGCTGCAAAGAAGTGCTGAGCCCTCCGCAAACCAGCGGGACGTCGGCAATGCGCGAACCATCTGGCAGCGAAGGCCGGACCGGACAGAGCCGGCGGGCAATGAAGCGCGAAGCCTGCCGCAGGGCTCCACCGAGGGTCGCAGCCTGAGGACGGAGCCGCCCACGGGTCGAGGAACGACGATGATCGAACGAAGTGCGCCGGCGCGGTCGGCCCCGGGCCGGCAGCGGATCGAAAGAGAGCCCACCCCGCAGCGGCAGGCAAACCCGGCCCCGGCGCCGCGGGTGGAGCGGGCGCCGTCCGTGCAGCGGGAAACCGCCCCCAATCCGGCTTCCAGATCTGCAAGACCGGTCCCGGAGCGTACACCCCAGATCGAGAGACCGAGGCCGGAAGCGAGGCCCGAGGTGGAGCGAATCCGGCCGGAGTCCAGACCGCGCCCGGTGGATCCGCCCGATTTCGCCTCGAGTTCCAGGGCGACACAGATAGACCGGCAGAGCGGATTGGGCAATTCGAGGACAGGCCTCTCCGGCAGGACGGCGGTACCGCAAAGCAGGCAGGTTTTCGGGTCGTCGGTGAACCGGGCCGGGACGATGGCGCGCGAACCAGATGGCAGCAGCCGCGTCCGAGCGCCTGCAGCCACGGGAGGTCTGAATAACACTCGGCGGACCGCTCCTTCGATGGGAACGGAGCCGGGCAGCCAAGCCAGGGGGAATGGCCCAAGCATTGTCAAACGAAGAGAACCCTGACCGCAGCCCGCTCGGGCCAGAACCGCCGGGCCAGGCCCACCTCCGGTGCAACCTCGGCGAAATTCCCGGAATCCCGGCAAAGCCGTTGACTCTGGTGTGAAGATCGGCCTAGAATCAGCGATTCAAGGCCCCCATGAGTGATTTCTACCGGCTCCTACCATACGTCCGCCCGCATACCGGCAAACTGACCGTTTCTCTGCTGCTGCTGGTGTTGGCCGGCCTGGCGGAGGTTCTCACCACCGGATTGGCGCTCCCATTGTTCGACAGCATCCTGCTCAAGCAGCCGGAGCAGGGAAATGCCCACAAGCTGAAGGTGCTCGTCGACTCGATGATGAACCTGCTGCCGGGCAACGAATTGCTGCAGCTGTCGCTGGCCCTGCTCATTTTGACCGCGGCAAAAGGCCTCTGTCTCTATTTTTCCAACTACAAGATGAGCCATGTCGGGCAGAGCGTCGTCATGCAGTTGCGCAATACGCTGAACCGCCACGTGCTGAGCCAGTCGTTGGGTTTTTTCTCGCTCAATTCCACGGGCAGGCTGATTTCCCGCATGAACAGCGACGTGGAGCAGGTGCAGGAGGCCGTGTCCACCTCGCTGGCGGACCTGTTTCGCGAATCGGTGCTGCTCGTGGCGCTGGTGGCCTGGGTCTTCTACATCGACTGGATGCTGGCCAGCCTGGCCATGCTCATCGCTCCGGCGGCCCTGGGAATGACCCTGACCATGGGCAGGAGAATCCGCCATGCCAGTCTGCGCAGCAGGGAAAACGTCGCCTCGCTGAGCGACCTGCTGCAGCAGTCGATCAGCGGGGTGAAGATTGTCAAGGCGTTCGGGATGGAGAGGCACGAGGAGACCAGGTTCGGCAGTGCCGCGGCCGCGCTCTTCAGGTCGAACATGAGAGCGGCGCGCATCCTGTTCCTCAACTCCCCCGTCATGGAGTTGCTGGCCGTTGCCTGCTTCATCCCGCTGCTGTATTACGCGCACAGCACGATTGCCGAGGGCAGGTTGACGCTCGGCGTGTACGGGGCGTCGCTGTTCTCGCTGTTCCGCATGTACGATCCCATCCGCAAACTGAGCCGGCTCCATGTTCAGTTTCAGCGCGCCTTCGCTTCGGCCGGCCGCATCATGGAACTGCTGGACACGCACGTGGAGATTCACGACCGGGCGGCCGCAAGGCCGCTCGAGAATTTCAGCCGTTCCATCGAATTCCGCGATGTCTCCTTCGATTACCGGGACGCGAGCGGGACATCCCGGGTTTTGCGGAACATCAACCTCCTGGTTGAAAGGCGGATGGTGGTGGCCTTGGTGGGGAGCAGCGGGTCGGGCAAATCGACCCTCGTAAGCCTCATCCCGAGGTTTTATGATGTCGCCGCGGGAGCCGTTCTGATCGATGGAACGGATGTGCGGGATCTCACACAGGAGTCACTACGCCGGCACATTTCCCTGGTCACGCAGGACACATTTCTTTTCAACGACACGGTGCGCAACAACATCGCCTACGGCGACATCCGCGCGGATGAGAAGCTGCTAAGGGAGGCCGCCGAGGCTTCGTTCGCCCATGAATTCATCATGCAGCTGCCGATGCGGTATGAAACCGTGATCGGAGAACGAGGGCAGCGGCTTTCGGGCGGGGAGCGTCAGCGGATCTCCATCGCTAGGGCCATACTGAAGAACGCTCCCATCCTCATTCTCGACGAGGCGACCTCCGCGCTGGATTCGGAATCGGAAAGGTTGGTTCAGCGGGCCCTTTCGAACCTGATGCGGGACCGCACCACATTTGTCATTGCCCACCGGCTCTCGACCATCCGCAGCGCGGATCTGATCGTGGTGCTCCAGGCGGGCAGGATTGTCGAGGCGGGAACCCATGAAAGCCTCCTCGACAAGGGCGGCCTCTACGATCGATTCCACCGCCTGCAGACGCAGGCTGGCTGGCTCCCCGTCGCCGAAGGTGCCGCATTCCCTTAAATCATTGGGGCGCACGACAGGATTGTGATGGTCGGCTCTCCCGCGTCGGTTTCCCGTAGTGAGAGTCAGCCCGCCCGCGCCTCGGCCCGTCGCTCCCAGAAGTCCTCAAACCGACCGCTCAGTTTGCAGCATCGGAGGGCAATGATCGCGTCAGCGCCGGCTACCGTCCAGTGCATACCGGCTCGTTTGAGCCGAGTACCAATGGCCACCTTGCAGCCTGCTTCGACCACTCCCGTCGAGGTGCAAAGTCCTTGGGCGCGGAACTCCGCGACCTCTATCGCCTCGAAATCGATGCGCTCGACCGCCGCCGGCCCGATCAGCGCTTCGATCTCGGCGATGACTTCCGCCTCGAAGGTCGCGGGGAGCCCCCTTTTTCAGCCTCCATCCTGGAGGCTGTCTCGCTGGCCTCAAGCTCGGCGTCGGCCCAACGTTCGCTGGCCTCCCAAAACGCATCGACCTGCCTGCGGAAGCTCTGGCCGGCCTCGATCTGGACACGAGCGAGAGCAGCCTGCTCCTCGGATAGGTATCTCGACCGGGTCGTGCCGCCGGCGCCACGAGTGAGGCTGAAGTAGGGCCCGTGCCGAGCTTCAGGATCCTTCTGACATCGGCAACCAACCTGACCGCACTTCATGAACCGCTCCGACAAAGAGCCACGACGCATCGGGCGAGCCTGCGCCAAATCCACAGCTAACAGCCGGACAGCTTCGGATGGGGAACGTCGATCGCTCATGGTGTCCTCCTACGGCTAGTATAGCCGTAGGAGGACACACTTACAACACATAAGTTTGGCCCACCCCCACAATCCTGTCGTGCACCCCGAAGCGGCCCCATCCTTGACGCAAAACTCCGACGGGTGCTAGACTTTTTTTTTCTACAGGCCAAGGAATAAGTTGTCCCATGCTCGAGCCGGGACCATTTCCTCAATCGCTGCCGCCGGCCGAGTCCGGCAGGTAATCAACTCATTGAACCAGCATCCGAACAAGAGAAGGTGACACTTGACCAGTGAGTCTAATCGCTATGATGTAACTGTAATCGGTAGTGGCCCAGGCGGGTACGTGGCGGCAATAAAGGGCAGTCAGCTGGGTCTGCGAGTCGCGCTCGTGGAGAAATACTCCAAGTTGGGCGGAACCTGCCTCCACTGGGGCTGCATTCCTACCAAGGCACTGCTGCTCAATGCGGAACTATACGAGAAAGCATTGAAGGGAAAGGAATTTGGAATCTTATACAAGGATATAAATCTGGATTTCCGTCTGGTGAAGGCCAGGAAAGACAAGATCGTGAAAAAATTGGCCCTGGGAACGGACTTCCTCATGAAAAAGAACAAGATCGCTGCTTTTCCCGGGAAGGCGAAAATTACCGGGCCGGGAGCGGTTGTGGTAGATGGGGATTCCGCCACCGAGCTGACAAGCCGCAACATTGTGGTGGCAACGGGATCCGAAGCCAAGCTGTTGCCAGGCCTGGAGCTGGACGGAACCCATATTCTGACCAACAAGGAAATCCTGAACCTGGATTCCGTTCCGAAGTCTCTGCTGGTGGTTGGTGCAGGCGCGGTAGGGGTGGAGTTCGCGTCCATATTCGCACGCTTCGGCTCTGAGGTAACGCTGGTGGAGATGCTGCCTCGGATTCTGCCATTAGAGGATGAAGAAATTTCCGCGGAATTGGCCAAAATAATGACTCGGAAAAAGATAAAGATTCTAACGGGAGCCCGGATCGAGGAAATGGGGCTGCAGGGAGGCAAGGTCGAGGCCAAGCTCTTACTAGCGAATGGAGAGTTGCAGACCGTGAGCGCTGAAAAAGCGCTCTGTGCGGTCGGGCGCAGCCCGGTGTCCGAAAACATCGGCCTCGAGTCGGTCCAGGTACAGACCCGCAACGGTTTCATAATCGTGAACGACAGAATGGCCACGAACGTGGAGGGAATCTTCGCAATCGGCGATGTCGTGCCGACACAGCAGTTGGCCCACCTGGCATCGCATGAAGGCATTCTGGTTATGAACCACCTGGCTGGAAAAGAGACAACCGCAATCGATTACGATTTGGTACCGAGCTGTACCTACTGCTCGCCAGAGGTGGCGAGCGTAGGGTTGACGGAGGACAAGGCAAAGGAAAGGGGTCGCAAGGTGATCACGGGCAGATTCCCCTTTGCGGCAATTGGCAAAGCAACGATTCTGGGCGAAAGCGAAGGCTTCGTAAAGCTGGTATGCGATGCCAGGGACCGGCAGATCCTCGGGGTGCACATGATTGGACCGCACGTTACGGAACTGATCGCTGAAGGGACCGCCCTCATCGGGCTGGAGGCCGCAGCTGAGGATGTCTCCCACCTGATTCACGCCCATCCAACGGTCTCGGAAGGGATTATGGAAGCTGCTCATGCCGTCTACGGAAGTGCGATTCACTACTGACAAACCCGCCGAAACGGCCGTGAGGAAATGCTTCTGGACCTTCTGCGGCCGGATCGGATTCGCGCCGGCGCTAGAGTTGCAGATGCAGGTCAGCGAAGGCCTGAAGCAGGGAGCACGGGAGGATGCACTTCTCCTGGTCGAGCACCCGCCGACGATAACGCAGGGACGCAATGGCCGGTGGGACAACCTGTTGGTGGGGAGGGATGAGCTACGCGCCCGAGGGGTGGAGTGTTTTGAGGCTGACAGGGGAGGAGACATTACCTTCCATGGGCCGGGTCAGCTGGTTGGTTACCCGCTGTTGAACCTGGCCGCTGCCGGCGAGAGAGATGTCCACAAGTACGTTTGGCGTCTGGAGGAGGTCTTAATCCGTCTCCTCGGCGAGTATGAAATCGAGGCTTTCCGAGTTGCGGGACTCACCGGCGTGTGGACCGATAAGGGGAAAATAGCGGCGTTGGGTGTGCACCTCAGTCGGTGGGTAACACGGCATGGCTTTGCCCTGAACGTGAATACGGATTTGAGCTGCTTTGCCTGGATTGTTCCGTGTGGAATTCAAGGCAGGGGTGTGACTTCCATGCAGGCTCTTACCTCGAGATCCTATCAGCTGGCGGAGGTGGGAAGGAAGGCCGCAGCGCAATTCTCGGCTGTTTTCCACCGTCCTCTGGAGTACATGCAGTCGGGGCAGCTCAGAGGAGTGTTCCGCGCGGCCCATACTTGAGAGATGCAAGGCGTGAGGGGGAAGAAGGCCTGAGAGCGGCGTCAATGCACCATCTGGATATTTCGGGTCTGCTTCGCTACAGGAGCCTGCCAAAAGCGGGATTTTGCACAGGCAAAAAGAGGGGAGAACAGACGATATGCCCATTAAGGTAACCATGCCGCAGATGGGGGAGTCCATTTTTGAGGGGACTGTCACCAAGTGGCTCAAGAGCATCGGGGAACAGGTGGAGCGCGACGAACCGCTGTTTGAAATATCCACCGACAAAGTGGATTCGGAGATTCCGTCGCCGGCGGCAGGCGTGCTCAGGGAAATTCTGGTGAAGGAGGGAGAGACTGTCCAGATAAACACTGTCGTAGCACTGTTGTCTGGCGAGGGGGAGGGCGCTCCAGAACCGGTCGCATCGGATGAGAAATCCGAAGCAGAACCAATACCATCTGGCATCGCCGCGAGCGTGCAGGCCGAGATTCCTCCGGCGGTGGAGGAAATCCTGGGTGCGTCGGCATCAGCTGCAGATGAAGCAGCGTCTGAGGTGGAAATGGTGGCGGCAACCACGCAGGCAGAAACTGCAGAGCCAGGCGCAAGCCAGGATATAAGAACCTCGCCATTGGTTCGCAGGCTGGCAAGGGAGCATGGCATCAATTTGGCAAGCCTGGAAGGAACTGGACTCTCAGGCCGGATTACGAAACAGGACGTCGAAAGACACATTGCCGGCATCAGGGGCAAATCCGCCGCAACCCCCGTCTCCAAGCAGGATGTGCCTGCGGAGCAGAGGGAATCCATGAAGACATCCCCGCCGGCAGCGAAGGCGCCTGCCGGGACGGCAAAGCCGCCGACTGGTGAGCCATTGGCAGCTGTGACAGCGGGAGAAACCGTCGCAATGTCCGTCATGAGGAAGTCTATCTCGGATCACATGGTGATGAGCAAGCGGACATCCGCTCATGTGGCAACGGTTTTTCACGTGGAGATGAGCGCGATTTCGGTGTTGCGAGAGGCGAACAAGGAGGGTTTCAAGGCAAGGAACGGCGTGAATCTGACCTATACGCCGTTTTTCGTGAAGGGTCTGGTGGATACGGTGCGGGAATTCCCGCTTCTCAACAGCGCCGTTGAGGGAGACAGCATTCGTTACCACAAGCCGGTGAACGTGGGTATCGCCGTGGCTCTCGAGGCGGGGTTGATCGTTCCCGTTGTAAGGGATGCCCACCTGAAGTCCTTTACAGGCATTGCGCTTGCGATCCACGACCTGGCAGAGCGAGCGAGAAGCAGGAAGCTGAAGCCGGAGGAAGTACAAAATGGGACGATCACGATCACAAACCCTGGCATCTACGGAGCGCTCTTCGGAACTCCCATAATAAACCAGCCTCAAGTGGCCATCTTGGGTGTAGGGGGCATAGAGAAGCGTCCCGTGGTGATCAACGATGCGATTGCGATCCGGCCGATGGTTTATCTCTACATGTCATTTGACCACCGTGTTATAGACGGGGCGGTGGCCGACCAAGCCATGGCTGCGCTCAAGGCCAGGCTCGAGGGATGGACGCGCTGGATTGACTAAAATCCCTCGGGGAGAACGGGCTCTCCGGGGGAGGCCCTGGTTTTCCCGACGGCAGGCGCGTGGCGCAATCAGAGCAGGGAGGCGGCGACAATTTCGGCAACGTCCTCCACCTTCACCTGCTCGTCGGCATCCTTGGCCTTCAATCCATCGGTCAGCATCGTCATGCAGAACGGGCAGGCAGTGGCAATCGTGCCGGCATCCAACGCTAAAGCCTCCTCGGTCCGTTCGACATTGACCCGCTTGCCGATGGTTTCCTCCATGAACATCCTGGCGCCACCCGCGCCGCAGCAGAAACCTCGATCCCTGGCGCGGTTCATTTTTTTGACGGATGAACCGGAAGCACGCAAAAGCTCCCGCGGCTCGTCGTAGATGCCGTTGTACCTGCCGAGGTAACAGGAATCGTGAAAGACCAGGGTTTCTCGTCCCTTCCGGGAAAGGCGTATCCGCCCCTGCTGCAGAAGCTCATGGAGAAACGTCGTGTGGTGCACAACGTCGTAACTGGCGCCAAAGTGCGGATATTCGTTTTTAAGGGTGTTGAAACAGTGGGGGCAGCTCGCCACGATACGTCTAAACCTGTATTTCTTCAGCGTCTCGACGTTCTCCGCGATAAGCAGCTGCGCCAGGTACTCGTTACCGCCCCGCCGTGCCGGATCTCCATTGCATTTTTCTTCCTGCCCGAGAATTGCAAAATCAACACCGGCGGTGTTCATTATCTGTGCCATGGCGCGGGAGACCTTTTGGTACCGGGCGTCGTAGGATCCGGCGCAGCCGACCCAATACAACACATCCACCTCCGCCTCGACGTCAGCCATATGCCTGATGTCAAGGTCCTTGGCCCAATCGGCACGGGTTTCATGGCTGAATGCCCAAGGGGAAAAGTTGGTTTCGAGGTTCTTGAACGTAGCGGTCAGCTCGGACGGGAAGCGCGAATCCGTCAGGACAAGATAACGCCTCATGTCCAGAATCGCAGGAATGTGCTCGATCATCACCGGGCACTCCTCCATACAGGCCCTGCAGGTGGTGCACGCCCACAGTTCTTCTTCCGTGACATAGTTGCCCAGAAGACGGTTTCCCAAAACCTGCTCCCGATCTGCCCCGTCGCCGTCCGTTAGCATGATCGGGGCCAGGTGCATAGTCCGATCGCGGATGTTCATGATAATCTTCCTGGGGCTCAGGGGCTTGCCGGTGATGTTGGCCGGGCAGGCGGCGGTGCACCGGCCGCAATCGGTGCAGGTGTAACCGTCAAGGAGCTGTTTCCAGGTGAGATCGCTCACGTCCTCGGCCCCGAACTTCTCCGCAGACTCATCCTCGAGATTCAGCGATGTCAACGAACCTTTGGGCTCGAGCGAGGAAAAATAGACGTTGGGTATCGAGGTGAGCACGTGCAGGTGCTTGGAAAAAGGAAGATAATTGAGAAACCCTAGTATCACCAGGATGTGAATCCACCAGAAGACTTCGTGCCATATCTCGGCCCCGCCAGGGGATGCCAACAGCGTCGCCAACTGCGTGGAGACAAACCTGGCTGGAACGTCCTCGCCCGACACGACAATTCGCGTGGCACTGGTCCCGAACGTGGAGGTGATGATGACGAAAATGAGACTGAGGATGAAGGTGGCGTCCAGGCGCACGTGAGAACCGATTTCCGGACCGTAATACCGCTGGGGAGGGATTACGTACCAGCGCACGAATCCCATAAGTACCGCCGCCAGAACCAGAATCCCAACAACTTCCTGCAGAAACGCCAGCACCGGGTACAGGGGACCGAGTTCGGCAAGATTGAACGGAGGGTAAACGCCTTCGACAATGGCTTCAGCGACGGCCGAGAGGAGAATGACGAAACCCCAGAAGATGAAGAAATGCATCAGCCCGGCAAAAGGCTCGCGAAGCAGTTTTTTCTGGCCGAAAGCTACTACCAGGACGTTCAACAACCGTCGGCCGGGTTCGCCGAAGCGATCCACCGGTTTTCCAATGGCGAGGTAACGATAAAGCCGGATCGAGTTGAACAGGAAGAAAACAATGGATGCGAGGAGAACAACGCTGAAGATCAATTCGCGCATGGTGTTATGGTGTGACCTCCTGGATACGAAATGCCGTAAGTTTGCGTGATTCCTACGGTTTCGCCTCTGCAGACTCAGGATCGCGCGTGCCACGCGCACTGCTAATCGTTAAGCAAGACGATTTTGCCGAACTGCTCCCGGTTCTCCATCAACGATTGAGCCGCGGCCGCCTCTTCCAAGGGAAATGTTCTGGCCACCACCGGGCGCAAATGGCCGGCCTCCACCAGCTGGAGTGCCCGCAGCAACTCGGCTTTTGAGCCCATGTAGGAGCCGTGAAGGGAAAGCTCCTTGGCAAAAAGCTGCCTGAGATTGAGCTGGACCGCATAACCCGTTGTTGCTCCGCAGGTTACAAGACGACCGTGATGCGCCAGCGATGCGATGCTGTCCTCCCAGGTGGCCGAACCAACGTGCTCGAAGACGATATCGACTCCGCGTTTACCCGTTATCCGTTTCACCTCTGAGCTGATACTTTGTCTGCTGTGATCGATGACGTAATCGGCGCCCAAATCCAGCGCCCGCTCGAGCTTTTCCTCACTTCCGGCCGTGGTGAGGACGCGGGCGTGGAAATATTTGGCGATCTGGATCGCGGCACTGCCAACACCACTGCCGGCGCCAAGGATCAGGACGTCTTCACCCGGTTGCAGGCGACAGCGTGTAATCAGCATATGCCATGCCGTCATGAAGACCAGGGGTATTGCGGCGGCCTCGGCGAAAGCCAGGTCTTTCGGATATGGCAGGGCGTTCACGGCGGGCACCTTCACAAACTGGGCGTACCCGCCGTCGGTGAAATAACCCAGCACGGAGTACTTCCGGCAGTAATTGTCGCGACCGCTAAAGCACTCGGGGCACAGCATGCAGCTCAGACCGGGATTGATAACGGTGCGGTCGCCAGGATTCAGGTGGGTGACGCCGTGACCCGTGCTTTCGATGAGACCTGAGACATCGCTTCCGGAAATATGAGGGAGGGGAAACGACACACCGCTGATCCCTTTGCGCTCCCAGATGTCCAGGTGGTTCAGCGCGCAGGCTTTGACCCGGACCACGACCTCAGCGGGTCCCGCAACAGGCATGGGAACTTCTTCAACGATGAGGCGGTCGGTGCCGCCATGTTCGTGAAACCGTACGGCTTTCATCTCCACTCCCTCTCATGATTTCTGCGAGGCATCCGCCGGAATAGCCTTTTGACCGTGGCAACTCCACATGCCCGGAGGACCAGGACCTCAGTATCGGCGCCGGTCATCGATTCACTCCGAGATAGGATTGGCCTGCAGTCTCTTCAGGTCGCCATAGTACGGGAAGCTCAATCCACAAATCAACAGTTCCGCATCGATGGCGGGCGCGTATCCGCTTCAGGATATTGCTTAGACTGCACGGGTTAGGACTGCTCTCAAACGGGCGCCAAATTGAAAAATTTGTTTTGCAAAAACAGGTTCTGATAGGTAAGGTAACACGGTCGCCGGGCAGGGCAGCGGCGTGGAAGGAGAGGTTTGCCCGGCAGAGGAGAGATAATGGCCGGCTCTTTTGCGAGTGTTCTCGTATTCGTGCTTGTTGGGGTAGCTTTCATATTTGTCACGCTTTTGCTGTCCAAGATGCTGCGCCCTTCGGGGAAGTACTCCGCTGAAAAATACATGCCCTACGAGTGCGGGGAGGTTCCGGAAGGCTCCGCCTGGATTCAGTTCAACATCCGTTTCTACGTTATCGCGTTGATTTTCATAATCTTCGAAGTCGAGGTCATCTTCCTGCTCCCGTGGGCGGTAGTATTCAAGCGGTTGGGGGCGTTTGCCTTTGTCGAGGGCCTGATCTTTGTGGGCATCTTGATGGTCGGTCTGGCCTATGTCTGGAAGAAAGGGGACCTCGCGTGGATCAAACCCGGGGATGTCCCTCAGGCACCTGCCGGGGAGCAGCAGGCGGGGGAGGTTAAGTAGGCATGGGAGTACTCGAAGGCAGGTTTGAAGAGAACGTACTAACCACATCGCTCGATTGGCTTTTTAACTGGGCGCGCTCCTCGTCCCCGTGGCCGCTTACGTTCGGGTTGGCATGCTGCGCCATCGAGATGATGGCTGCCGGAGCCGCGCGCTACGATCTGGACCGGTTTGGCGCGGGAGTCTACCGCGCGACGCCAAGGCAGTCGGACGTCATGATTGTTGCCGGGACCGTCACACTCAAGATGGCCACGCGCATCAAGCGACTCTACGAGCAGATGGCAGAACCGCGATACGTCATCTCCATGGGAAGCTGCGCCAACAATGGCGGACCTTACTGGCAGCACGGGTACCACGTGTTGAAGGGCGTAGACGAGATCATCCCGGTCGACGTTTACGTTCCCGGTTGCCCGCCCAGGCCGGAAGCCTTGCTCGAGGGCATCATCCAGCTCCAGAAGAAGATCCGGCGGGAAACGATCGCGAAAGGGACCAAAAATCGGGTGTTGCATGAAATCTGAAGAGATCACAGCCCTTTTGGGGGAGAAATTTGGGGAGAAGGTTTTGGAAACCAGGCTTGACGGCGCGAGTACGTGGAGCGTCATAGAGCCGACGGCCATTCGGGAGGTGTGCGGTTTTTTCCGGTCCGACGAGCGTCTGAGCATGGACCACCTCGAGCTGCTAGGAGGCGTGGACTACAAGGATCGCATTGAGGTCGTCTATGTTCTGTATTCAATGAAGCACCGGCACCGGCATATCCTCAAATGCCGCCTTTCGCGCGAGGACCCCAGGCTGCAATCGGTGGAGTCGGTCTGGAAGGTGGCCGACTGGCACGAGCGCGAAACCTACGACATGTTCGGCGTTGCATTCGAAGGCCACCCCAACCTGCGGCGGATCTTGTGCCCGGACGATTGGGAAGGATACCCCTTGCGGCGCGATTACAAGGCACCCAAGGAGTATCTGGGAATGCCTGTTTAGGAGGAGTCGATGGAAGTGGATTACAGCGGCGAAATGATGACCCTGCAGATGGGCCCGCAACATCCATCAACGCACGGGGTTTTGCGCCTGGAATTGAAGACCGATGGCGAGGTCGTGCATGAGGCCATACCGCATATCGGCTACCTGCACAGGTGCTTCGAGAAGCATGCTGAAAACGTAGACTATCCGGGCGTGGTCCCCTTTGCCGACCGAATGGACTACGTCGCTGCCATGAACAATGAGCTGGGCTATGTCCTCGCGGTCGAAAAACTGATGGGCATCGAGGTGAACGAGCGAGTGCGCCGTCTAAGGGTGATAATGGCGGAGCTCAATCGGATTGCCAGCCACCTGCTGGCTGCCGGCACCTATGGCCTGGATATGGGATCTTTCACGCCGTTCCTGCATTGCTTCCGGGACCGGGAGCGAATCCTGGATTTGTTCGAGGAGACCTGCGGCGCGCGTCTCCTTTACAATTACAATTGGATTGGCGGACTGATGTTCGATGTGCTGCCGGGATTCGAAAAAAAAGTCATCGACTTTGTAGACTATTTCGAACCCCTGGTGGCGGACCTCAACAGGCTTCTCTCCTACAACTACATATTTGTGAAACGTACCGCGAACGTGGGTATCCTCTCGCCCGAGGCGGCGATCAGCTACGGCGTAACCGGGCCCAATCTGCGGGGGAGCGGAGTGGCCTTCGATGTCCGAAAGGATGAGCCGTACCTCGGCTACGAAGAGTACGACTTCGATGTTCCGGTCGGCCGGGGAGAGTTCGGGCCTGTGGGCTCTTGTTTCGACCGCTACATCGTGCGCATCCGGGAAGTTTTGGAAAGCTGCAAGATAATCCGGCAGGCGGTGGCCAAGCTGCCGCCCGGCGACGTTCAGGAGGCGGTTCCAAAGCGGGTAAAACCAGCCGCAGGTGAAGTCTATATGCGGACGGAATGCCCGCGGGGCGAAATGGGGTATTACATCGTAAGCGATGGAGGCACGAAACCATACCGTGTAAAGGTCAAATCGCCATGTTTTACGGCCATGAGCGCGTTCAGGGAGATCAGCCGCGGGGCGATGATCGCGGACATTGTGGCGATTGTGGGCAGCCTTGACATCGTACTTGGGGAGATTGACAGGTAAAGCAGCGGCAGGCTTCCAAATACCTGAGAGGATGAAGGTTTATGCAATCCATCGCAGATTTCTTGAGCATAATTCCCTATTATGACCAGTTTTCTGGCCTGTTCCAGAACCTCGTCGTCATGCTGGCGAGCAGCGTCATCGTCCTCGGCTTCATCGCCCTGCTGGCGATGTTCCTCGTCTATTTGGAGAGGAAGGTATCGGCGCACATGCAGGATCGGCTGGGTCCGATGTATGTGGGCGGGTGGCACGGGTGGGCGCAGTCCATCGCCGATTCGCTCAAGTTGTTGTTGAAGGAGGACATCATCCCCGCCGAGGCCGACAAGCTGCTGTTCAAGATGGCCCCGGTCATCGTGTTTGTGGCGGCGTTTGCGTCTTTCGTGGTGCTGCCATTCGGGGCCAGTTCCATCGTTTCGGACCTTAACATCGGCATACTTTACATAGTTGCCGTTACCGGACTGGCGGTTGTGGGCATAATCATGGCCGGCTGGGCCTCCAACAACAAATACGCGCTGTATGGCGGCATGAGGGGCGCAGCGCAGATCGTCAGTTATGAGATTCCCGCGGCCATATCCATAATGACGGTGATCATCCCCGTGGGCAGCCTCTCCATGGTGGATATCGTCACGGCCCAGGAAGGGGGCATTCACAACTGGTTCCTATTCCGCAACCCCTTTACGTTTTTGGCATTTTTCGTATATTTCATCTGCTCTCTGGCCGAGGTAAACCGTACGCCTTTTGACATGCCGGAGGCCGAGTCGGAGCTGGTGGCAGGCTATCACATAGAGTATTCCGGAATGCGCTTTGCGTTCTTCTTCCTTGCAGAGTATGCCAACATGTTCGTGGTGGCTGCTATTGCCTCGACCCTGTTCCTGGGAGGATGGACTTCGCCCTTGCCAGGCGCGTGGCTGGGTGGGCCGATGGTGCCCGGGCCGGTCGTCTTCGCCTTGAAAGCTCTGCTGCTGATATTCGTCCAGATGTGGTTGCGCTGGTCGCTACCCCGCCTGCGTGTGGACCAGCTAATGCACGTATGCTGGAAGGTGATGCTGCCCGCATCTCTCTGCCTTGTTCTGGGAGTAGGGTACCTGGCGGTGTTTTGGAACTGAGGATCGGTGAGGTAGGCATGCTGAAGTATTTCAAGGAAATCGGTTTGGGAATCACCACCACTTTGCAGGCCATGGCCGTCACGTGGAAGCGGCTCTTCAAGCCTGCGGTTACGCTCCAATACCCGACGGTCAAATGGAACCTGCCCGATCGGTCGCGGATGCGACTTTTCAACAAGATTGAGGACTGCATAGGATGCGGGCAGTGCGCGCGCGTTTGCCCCACCGACTGCATCGAGATCCAGACGGAAAAGCGTGGAAAAGACGAGGTCCCGGTGTTCGCTTCCGATGGCACCGCCATAAAGCTGCGGACCTATGTTTTCGATATCGACATGACGCTGTGCTGTTATTGCGCTCTCTGCACGTTTCCATGCCCCACGCATTGTCTGGTTATGACAACGGAATACGAATACTCGGTATATGACAAGAAAGACCACGTATATCACTTTGCCGTGGAGGAGCCCTTGGAGGGCCGGAAGGCCAAGGAAGAGCCCTCTGCCTGAGCAGGCTGAACTATGGACAACAACATCCCCATGCTGGTCGCGTTCTATTTTTTCGCTGCCCTGACCGTGGTGTCCGCGGCAGTGGTTGTTTTTGCTCGGAGCCTTATTTACTCGGCGTTTTCACTTTTGTTCACGCTCATCGGTGTGGCCGCCCTGTATGTATTTCTTGATGCCGACTTTCTGGCCGCCACCCAGATGGTGATCTATGTCGGTGGTATTCTCGTGTTGCTGCTGTTCGGCGTGATGCTCACGCACAAGCTCTATGATTTGAAGCTGCGGGCTTCCACTTTTCAATTCGTGCCCGGCCTGCTGGTGGCGCTGGCGGTGTTTTCTACCCTTGTGACGGTGATTCTGCGGACGAATTGGCCGGCCGGTGCGATGCGTGCCCCCGAACCCACTACGGCCGCGATCGGGGAAATGTTCATGACGCACTACATTTTGCCATTCGAGGTGGCCTCGATATTCTTGCTGATTGCCCTGATCGGCGCCGCCATGATTGTCAGAAGGAAAACACAATGATCGGACTCACGCACTATCTGGTGATCAGCGCGGCGCTGTTCGCGCTGGGGATTATGGCGGTCTTGACGAGGAAAAACGCCGTCAACGTTCTCATGGGCATCGAGTTGATTTTGAATTCGGCCAATGTAAACCTCGTGGCCTTTTCCAAATACTCGTCGGCCAGCCTCGATGGCCAGGTTTTCGCCATCTTCATCATTGTCGTGGCAGCCGCCGAAGCTGCTGTGGCGCTCGCGATCGTTCTTTCGATGTATCGGCTCGTCAAGTCCGTGGACCTGGACCAGGCCGACACGCTCAAGGGTTAAATCATGGATCCTCAGATTTTGTCCGACCTGCGGGATTTCTTGCCGGAACTTGCAATTACTGCGGCCCTACTCCTGGTCATCGTAGCCGATCTGATATTTTCTGGACGGCGGAACGCCATTACTTTTGCGATAGCCGGCGCGGGACTTTTGACGGCCCTGGCGCTTACGGTACGGCAGTTTGGCGGTCCCGCCAGGACCCTGTTTTTCGAGATGATTGCCCTAGACGAGATGGCGATATTCTTCAAGGGATTCATCGCCGCCACGTCTTTCCTCATCCTGCTGGCAGCCCCGGGAGCGCGTGAACTCGCGAGGTCCTCACTCGGGGAGTTTTACTCCCTGTTGCTCGGCGTCACCCTGGGGATGATGCTGCTGGCCGCCAGCGTCGACCTGCTGATGCTGTTCTTGGCCCTAGAGATGGTCTCGCTGGGAAGCTACGTTATGGTCGGCTATCTGAGTACTGAGCGGCAGTCCAACGAAGCCTCGCTCAAATACATCCTGTTTGGCGCGGTCTCAACCGGGGCGATGCTTTATGGCATTACGCTGCTGTTCGGCTTGACGGGAACCACGAAGATGTTTGCCGTCCGTGAGGTTCTGGCACAGGGAGTGGGTGGGGAGAATGCCCTCCTGCTTCTGGTAACGTCGGTTCTGATCTTTGCCGGGTTCGGCTTCAAGACTGCTGCGGTGCCATTCCACTTTTGGTGTCCGGATGTCTACACAGGCGCTCCAACGCCGGTGACGGCTTTCCTGAGCGTGGCGCCCAAGGCGGCGGGATTTGCTGTATTGGTGAGGTTTTTCTTCACGAGCATGTCAAGTGCTGACGCTGCCGTCTCTGTGTGGAACCCGCTGGCTTCGGTCAACTGGCCTCTGATCATGTTGATCATTTCGATTGTCACGATGACATTCGGCAATATTGCCGCACTGCGGCAGGACAACATGAAGCGCATGTTGGCCTACTCCTCGATAGCCCACGCCGGTTACATTCTGATGGGGGCAGTGGTGCTTACCGCTGAGGGAATTCAGGCGATGCTGATTTATCTGGTAACCTACCTCTTCATGAATCTGGGAGCGTTCCTGGTTGTCATAGAGATCTACAATCGAACGGGCAGCTTCGATATCAATGACTACAGAGGGCTTTTCGCCCGCTCTCCCTTTCTGACGATTGCCATGACAATCTTCATGCTCTCGCTCATGGGGATTCCTCCGTTTGCCGGTTTCTTCGGGAAATTGTTTGTTTTCGCCGCCGCGGTCAATCGTGATCTTGCCTGGTTTGCCGTTATCGGGGCGCTGAACAGCGTGATCGCCGTTTATTACTATGCAAGGGTGATAAAGAGCATGGTGATAGAGGAAGGAGCGGATGTTTCGCGCTTCGGTCTCGCATGGTCGAGCAAGACGCTGGTTCTGGCGATGCTCATTCCTACTGCTTTCCTGGCCCTGGTTTGGAACTGGATTCAGCAAGTCACCGGGGAATCCGTACGGCTCCTTTTGGGGGGATAGAACGATTCCTGGACAGGTCGGGTAGCGGGAAGGGCTGGGGAGGCGATCGGCGGGTTTCTAAATGGCCAGCCGGCGCTTCGAGAATGTCCAGAAGGCGTAATTTATGCCCGCGGCGGGAACTCGAGTACGGTGGCCCCGAATTCATCCGCTGTGGGCTGTTGAACACGCAACTTCTTCGCCAACTCCTCCTGTGCGGTTTTGATGAGGGAAAAGACAGTGGTTCCATCGACGGGGTAGGAGGCGATCGCCACCTCGCAATTAACGGGCCCGATCTTTTGGGGCACTCCCTCCCAGGAAGAGTTTCTGATCTGCTGCTGAAGCCTCTGGGCAAATCTGGCCGCCTGGTCCTTCCTGACGCCGGACAGCAGGGCGACGAATCCCTGGGGACCGAACCGAACTATGACATCCATCTCTCGTAACTCGGCCCTGATCAGGCCAGCTACCTGCCGGATGATGCAGTCTCCGGTCTGGGTGCCGTAAATGTTGATGATCTGCGGAAGGCTGTCCACATCAACGCTGATCATCGAAACCGGGGCATTTGTTTTGGCGGCAACGTCCAAAACCTGGGGACCGGCAATCGAGAGATACCCTACCCGATAGGTATTGGAAAGCGGATCAAAGCGATCCTGCTGGTTGGATTTCTCGGTCGAGAGGGCTTCTCGGATCAGCGAAGACGCTTGGCTTGCAAAGAATTGCATAAGTTCGAGTTGGCCGATCCCAAAAGCATCCGCCTCCTCAGAGTGTAGGGTGATTGTGCCCAGGCACGAGATCTGGTCTGCCAGAGGGATCGCGAGCATTGCGGCGAATCCGGAAGCAATCGGCGGGCAGGAGCCCTGGAACTCGAGGACCGGGCTGGCATTCACAATGGGTTTTTGATAAGCGGCAACCCATCCTGAGATGCACTTGCCCAGCTCAATTCGGTGGTTGATCAGCATGTGGGCGTTTTTGCCGGCTGCATACTCGGCTCTAAGGAAACCGTCACCGGAATCGATGTAGAAAACGCATGTTGTATAAGCAACGAGGCGGTGCAGACGACTTGCGAGAATGGGGAGTATCTCGGCGAGATTCAGGTGCCTGCCGATTCCGGAACAAAACTCCAGAAGGTGCAGCAGGTCAGCGCTCAGCAGCTCAGGCAGGGGAGAAGCATGAGAAGCCTGTGACTCGCCCGAGAGCGCCCTTTCGACATGCTCGAAATACTTTCGAAAGGAGAGTTCCGGATAGATTCTTGCGGCCAACTCCGCCTGGGGTTCGAGTTCGTGAATCTGAGAGACGAAGAGTTCCACAAGACGGGGATCGTAGATCGTGCCGGAATGGGAGCTCAGCAACTCCAATGAGTCCTGAAGGTTGAAGGCGGCCTTGTACGGTCGCATGGATCGGATGGCATCGAAAGCATCCGCAATCGTTAGGATTCTGGCGCCTAACGGAATTGCCTCACCCTTCAGTCCATCCGGGTAACCGTGCCCGTCCCAACGCTCGTGGTGGTACCGCACATATTTTGCGACGGGGAAGGGGAACTGGATTCGCTGGAGTATCTCGTCGCCGGCGGTAGCGTGCAGTTTCATTTTTTCGAATTCGGGCTTGCTGAGTTTGCCCGGCTTGTTCAGGATGTAGTCATCCACGGCAAGTTTGCCGATGTCGTGCAGCAAAGAGCCCGTTTCGATGGCCATGAGCTCATTGGGATCGGTAATTCCGCTAGCCTTGGCGAGGCCCAAGGCGTAGGCGCGGACGCGGTGGATGTGTCCAGCAGTGGTTTGGTCCTTTGCATCTACTGCGAGCGCTAGTGATTCAACGGTTCTGAGGTAGAGCTCCTCCTGCTCCTTGAGGTGTTTTTCAGCCTCGAGTGCTTTTGCTTTATTTATTTTATTCCATCCCCAGACCACGCCGATGAATGGGGAAACGGCCAGGGGGTAATAGGGATTCAGGTAGCTCAACGCGACGATGAATGCTGCCAAAACCGCCGAAACTGAAAAGTCTAGACTCAGCGGCAGGCAGTTCTTGGCCCAGAAGGCTAGGAAGCGTTGTTGGGATGCCCAGGAAATGGCAAGAGAGGTAACTGCGGAATTGAAGAGGAAGAAAGTGCAGGTCAACGCCGCAGCGGGGAGGAGGATGTCCTGGATTTCAGGGCTGAGTGTGGGATTTAGCAACCGGTATACGTTACTATAAAGCCACGCGCCACAAACCATACTGGCGATATTAAAAACAGTACGATGCACATAAAGCTTTGGTCGATTGGGTACAAACAGAGAAGCGGTCAATATATAGAAAAGGGTTGAAACCACGCAGGGACTTGGCCCATACATCATAGCTATAGCCATAATGTAGGAATCCCCGATCCCGATGAGAGTACTGACCGAGGGGAAAAACAAAAAGAAGGGAACGGTAAGTACAGCCAAGAGGGCCAAAATAATCCAGTTAACTGACAGTTGATCTAAGAATATCGCGTGAAGCGCAGTCGAAGCTATAGGTAAGGAGATGAAGGTAAGCGACAGGATGAGAAGCTTGAGCTTGAGTGGAAGGTCAGCCCAATGCATTGCGACGCTCTCGAAGCATCTCAGGTTAGACTAAACTCAAATCCATTATAGCGAGACGCCTGCAATGCACGAAGAAATATCTTGCTCGGGCAAAGCTTCTGGGGTTGAATCCCCACAATCCAATCCCCGGCCTACTAAGCCCACTAGATGCATAGCGTAGCCTAAAACGGACAAGAATCGCTGGAAATTCCCCCACACTTCCGCAACCAAACGGAGGTGTGACATGGCGCCAAAGCACGATCAGAGGAAGGTCGGAGAAATCATCGCGAAGATCCATGATCTGGGGATCAGCTACAAGGACGGGGCGAAGAAGTTCGGCATCAAGCCATGGCTGCTTTACGACTACAACCGGAAGGAGAACCGCGATGCCAGGGCTGCCGCTGCAGCGACGGAGCCGGCGGCAGCCGAGACCGGCAAGGAGAACAAGGCAAGCCCGGCCGGGCTGCCCGACGATATCGGGGAGCTGATCCTCAACTACCGCCGCGAGCATCCCACCCACGGCTTCAAGCGGATCCAGGATCTGCTCAAGCAGAAGCACCTGGTCATCGTGACGCGCAAGCAGATCCGCAAGGTCTTGAAGGAAGCGGGCCTGCTGGACTCATGCGATTCGAGCTTCGACCGGGTGCAAGGGCCGGCAAAGGGGACGCGGCGCTTCGAGGCGAGCTACCCGGGCGAACTCTGGCAAATGGATGTGACCTACGTCTACATCAGCCGGATTCCGGTCCTCTACCTGGTTGTCATCATCGACGACTACAGCCGCTACTGTGTCGCCGGCGATCTGGTCCGCGACCAGCGGGCCGAGACCCTGATCGCGGTATTGCATAATGCCGTGACCGCTTACGGCGCCCCGAAGAAGCTATTGACCGACCAGGGGTCGGGCTTCTACAGCTGGAGCCGGGAGCAGACGCGCTTCCAGGAGTACCTGGACGATTCCAGGATCGAGCACGTGGTGGCGGAGCCGCACAGCCCGCAGACGCAGGGAAAAGCGGAGAGATTGATCCAGACAATCCGCGAGGAGCTGCTGAGGAAAGTGAGGTTCACGGGCTTCGAGGATGCACAGGCCCAGATTCGATCCTACGTCGAGAGCTATAATGTCGATCGGCCGCACCAGGGCATTGGGGGAAGCCGGCCGGCGGACCGGTTGCACGGTGTGGCGGGCGAGGTCGCGCGCGTGGAAACGCAGCTGGCAGGCCGGGAGATGGACCTGGAGCGGGGCTATGTGATCTACAAGTTCCAGGAGCACCGGGTCTGCGTCTGCTCGCGGGCCGCGGGAATCCAGGTCTACCTGGACGGCAGGCTCCTCGAGGAGGCCGACAGCGATGGATCGAAGCGTTGAAGCTCTCAAACGGTTGAACCTGGTGGATTTCCTCGCGCGGCAATATGGTCTGGAGTTTCAGCGCCGGGGGGCGGCATTCGCGTGCCGCTCCCCGTTCACCGAAGACCGCCGGCCGAGCTTTTTCGTGCGTCTGGTCCGGGGGCGCTGGCTCTTCAAGGATTTTTCCAGCGGCGCCGGGGGCACGATCTTCGATTTCGTGCGGATGAAGGAAAAACTGGGGAGTTTCCGGGAGGCTCTTTCGTTCGTTCGGAGGCTTTTGCGGGGCGGTTCGAGTGCTAACGAGGGAGAGGCCAAGGCGGAAGCCGCGGCTGACGCCTCCCTGGCGGCGCCGGCAGCGGAGCGCCGCTACGACGTGGACGCCCTCTACGAGCGGTTCCGGCAGCAAGACCCTGGTGTATGCCGGCAGTATCTGATCTCGCGGGGGATCGATGCGGGGCTGGTCGAGGAGCTGATCAACGACGGGACGGTTGTGCACAACCTGCACCGGGGGCAGTCGTATTGCACCTTTGCGGTGCGGGACGAGGGGGGCCGGCTGCGCTGCCTGGACAACCATGCGATCGGGGGGAGGGGGAAGTTCGTTCTGGGAGGCAAGTTCCCCTTCAGCCTGGAATGGGTGGAGCTGAGGCGGGCGAAGGTGGTCTTCTTGGCGGAAGGGATTATCGATTACCTGAGTGTCAAGACGTTGCAGAAGACCAGCGCTCCGCCGGGGCTGGCGATTCTGGGCAACCGGCTCACGTTCGATGCGTCGCTGCTGGCGGGCGCGGAAGAGCTGATCTCGGCGTTTGACGGCGACCGGGGCGGCTTGAGCGCGCTTTGGGATCTGCAGGAGTTGTACCCGGACAAGGAGATGCGTATCTACGACCTGGAGGGGCACAAGGACCCGAACGAGCTGCTGGTGTCGGTGCGGGCGGGCGAGGAGCGCAAGCTCTCGGCCCAGGACAAGATCGAGCTCTATCGAGAGTTTCAGCAATCCGGGAACAAGGCGGAGCTGGCAGCGCGGTGGGGGATCGACCGCTCGCACCTGTACGAGGTCGTGCGCGACTGCGAGGAGACGCTGCGGGCAAGCTTTTCGGAGCGCAAGGTGGGCCGGCCTCCGAAGGGGATGCCGGCGACCCTGGCCGAAGCGCACGAGCGGATCCGGGAGCAGGAACTGCAGTACGAGCGGGAGGCGACGAAACGGGAAGAGCTCTACTGCATGAAGGAGTTGATGGCCATCCGGCTGAAGTATGCCGAGATCGAGGCGGCCGAGGCGCGTGGGGAGAAGGTGGACCTGGAGGCGGGGGTTCAGCACAAGCCGCAGGTAAAAAAAAAGAGAAAGAGGAGACCCTGCTGAAGGTCAACGAACTGATGGCGGGCTGCCGGAGAGTGACGAAGCACTGGGTCGACGGCCTGACGAGCTTTTCGCGCAGCCGGCTCCATCTCTGGCGGCGTGGGAAGCAGCTGGAGCGAAAGGTGCGGGAACGGAAGGTCGTGCCCGAAGCCACGGTGGCGAATGCGGCGTCGGTGGTCGCGCGGTTTCCGCATTTCGGCGGGCGAAAAGGGCAGGCCTTCATGCTCTATCACCAGCTTGGATTTATCGGCATGCGCGCCTATGACGAGATCAAACGGAACGTGAAGCGGCTCTTCTCGCAGGAAGTGTCGCGGCGCGGGCTTTTGCCTGGGCATGAGTTCTACGAGCATTTTCGTGCAGAGAAGGCCGGGGAGATCTGGGCCGAGGACTTCACGGATGTGACGGTGGAGGGGAGCACCTTCAAGGCGGCGGTGCTGGTGGATACTCATGACACGTACTACCTGGGCTCGGCGGCGGATAGCCGGGCGACGGCGGCGCTGGTCGCCCGGCCGGTGGATCAGGCTCTGGAGAAGACGGGCGGGAAGGGGCCCGAGAAGTTCCTTCTGAGCGACAACGGCTCGCAGTACATCTCGGAGGCGCATGCGCGTCTGCTTACGAGCGCCGAGATCGTGCAGCGCCGGATCCCGGCCTGTGTTCCTCAGTACAACGGATGCGTTGAGGGAGGCATGAGGGATCTCAAGAGTGTCTTCTACAACGTCTGGGAGAAGCGGGTTCGAGAGCGTGCGGATGAAGGAAAAAGCCTCCTGGAGCGAGTCGAAGCGGCGCTTTCGGAGACGGTCCGGCTGATGAACGAAGAAATCCCGCGCCCCTCGTTGGGGGGTATAACGCCGGCGGATGTTCACACCGGGAATTGGGAAGCGAAGCGGCAGCAGATCCAAGCGTATCGCGAACAGGAATCATCCCGGCGCGAGGTTCCGCCATGGAGCCGGGGTTACTGGGAGGTCCTCAAGGCGGCGGTCGCCGCGACACAAATGACCGGAAGCGAGCTGTTGACCAAGCTGGCCTTTTTCTGCGCGAATCCCCTACGGAGAATCGCGCGGCGAAACCGGGAATTCGTGGCAGGACTTCCAGCACCCGTACCCCTAAGGGAGTGAGCCTCGCGCTCCCGGCGCGACCAAGCCCACCAAGGACCGGAACGGCCGACGGCCGGAAACAGGGGGGTAATAGGATAAGGGTCGGCTTGAGATCGTCGATCCTGAGGAATCCTGCTGAGAGTTTTTTTGTCGCCGTCGGCTTTTCCCTCCGATTTTGGCCGGAGAGGACCAGTGGTGAGGACATGTGCCCAAAAGAGACCTGCGGATGAAAAGAAAAAGCCAGGGTATCGAGGATCACGGGGCGGAGCAAGAGAACGGGATCAGCTGAGGATCGCTGACAGGCAAGGCATTTTACTCAAGGGAGAACCAAACAACCAAACCAGGAGAGTGTGGGGTAATTTCCTCTGATTTTCGTCCGATTTATCTTGCGCCAGCGCAACTAGATGCAGGGGATATCGCGGATCTCAAGTATTTCTATTTCAGTTTTCACGTTTTTCTTTCGCTGCTACGATGAAGATTGGCTGCTGAAAAACTATAGGATGCAAATTACGCCCAGAGAATGCAAGGATTTTCCCTGGTTTCGAGAATTTCAACGTCGGTCTGCATGGCTTGATCTCCA
>JBBIMP010000014.1:0-122380 GCA_037444305.1 Acidobacteriota bacterium | reverse complement strand
GGTACTGCCCTCGCCACAGCACCCCGAGACCTACACGCGCAGCAGCGGTGTCCGTGCGTGCTCTGGCCCGCCTCCAGATCTCCGGTTCCCGGACGTATCGCCGTATCCAGACGGTGATCAGCGCCGGCGCCACGCCGGCGAAGAACACCGCTCGCCAGCCGAACCGCGGCAAAACCAGCGCGGTGAGGGCCGCGGCCAGCCCGTAGCCGACCGCCCAGGAACTCTGCATCACCCCCATGGCCTTGCCGCGGTGCTCCGAGGGCCAGGTTTCGGCCACCAGGGCAGCGCCGCAAGCCCACTCGCCTCCCATGCCCAAACCTAGCAGTACGCGGAAGACCGCCAGCTGGATGACGTTCTGCGCAAGCCCGCAAGCGCCGGTGAAAACCGAATAGGTCAGGATGCTGGCCATCAGCGCCCGCGTCCTGCCCACCCGGTCCGCCAAAATTCCGAACAGGATTCCCCCGACGGCGGAGGAGGCCAGGGTGAGCGAGGCCAGGAAGCCGGCGGTTCCCTCCCGCATCCCCAGGTCTTTCATCAAATGCGTCAGCACCATCGAGTAGAGCAGGATGTCCATCGCATCCAGCATCCACCCCAACGATGCTGCAAGCAGAGCCTTCTTCTGATCAGACGTCGCCTGGGTCAACCACATTGCCGGCTGTCCTCCCGCGGCGGGAATCCCGCGTGCCCACATGAAACGGTCACAGCGCCGTCCCTGTCAACCAGATATTTGGCGTGCACTGCCGCTGGCGGGGAACGCCTTTTCACCACAAAATGGTCCGGGCGATCCTCGGCAGAAAATACCGGGAACTCTGCTCCCCGGAATACGTGGCGATGGTCATCGGGTTCGCCGACGAGCCCGGAGAGGGGCACGGCCGGGAGGCCAACTGGAACATACCCCTGCCGGAGGAGCTGGGCGGCGCGAGATACCGGGAGGCGCTGCAGGGAGCCCTCCGGCGGATCCGCCGGCACGAGGCCCGGTTTCTCGTGGTGGCGCTCGGCCTCGACACCGCTCGCAACGATCCGACGGGCTCCTGGGACCTTCGCCCCGTGGATTTCGAGGAAAACGGCCGCCTGATCGGGAATCTCCGCCTGCCGACCGTCGTGGTCCGGGAAGGCGGCTACGACAACCGCGTGCTGGGCATCAATGCCCGCCGTTTCATGCACGGGCTCTGGGAGCGCGCGTTCGCCTGAGGGGGCCGGAATCGAAAACAGGATCACGCCGTGCTAGAATTCACCCCGATCGGGACCTGTTCTCTTTGCTTATGGAGGATCGAACCAACATGACCTACATCATCGCCGAGCCCTGCGTGAACGTGAAGGATACCGCGTGTGTGGATGTCTGCCCGGTGGACTGCATCCACCCCAAGAAGGACTCCGCCGAGTTCGAGAGCGAGACGCAGCTCTACATCAATCCCGACGAGTGCATCGACTGCGGCGCCTGCGAGCCCGCCTGCCCGGTGGCGGCCATCTTTCCCGAGGACGAAGTGCCCGAAAAGTGGAAGCAGTACATCCAGTTGAACTACGACTACTACAAGAACAAATAGCCGGGCGTCAGACTCCGCCGCCATGCTTTCCAGAGTCGCTTCCCGGCTTCCTGGCAAAACGAATCCGCTCTATACGCTCCTCGAGGAGCTGAAGCGCGACGGCCGGCCGGTCGCCGACCTGGTCTCGGGGAACGTCAACGACCACAGCCTCCGGTTTCCGCAATCCCTGCTGGAGGAAATCCTCACGGAGGCTTCCCGCAGAAGCCAGGTCTATCGCCCGCAGTCCCTCGGACAGGGCGATGCGAGAGAGGCCGTAGCCCGCTACTACGCCTCGCAGGGGATCGAGTGCCCGGCGTCTCAAGTCCTGGTGACGCCCGGAACGAGCATCTCCTACTGGTACTGTTTCAAGCTTCTGGCCGACGCGGGGGAGGAGATTCTCTGTCCTCGTCCTTCCTACCCGTTGTTCGACTACATCGCGGCCCTCAGCGACGTCCGCCTGGTCTCCTATCCCCTCATCGAGAGCCAGGAATGGAGGATCGACACCGAGGCCCTGGAAAACACGATCTCCACCCGGACCCGCGCCATCGTGCTGATTTCGCCCCACAATCCGACCGGCCGCGTGGCCGACGCAGAGGAGATCGCGCGGCTTGCGCAGGTGGCTTCCCGCCACGACCTCGCGATCATCAGCGACGAGGTCTTCAGCGAATTCCTCCTGCGGCCCGGCACGCTGCCGCGCCCGGCATCGAGCGGCGCGCCGCTGGTGCTGACCCTGAACGGCTTTTCCAAGATGTTCGCCCTGCCCGGCCTGAAGTTCGGCTGGGCCGCCCTCTCGGGGGAAACGTCCAGGGTGCGCGCAGCCATGAATTCGCTGGAGCTGATTTCCGACACCTTCCTGCCCGTCAACGAAATCGTCCAGGCGGCGGCCCCGGCGATCTTTGAACGGGGACGAGGGTTTCTGCAGGATTACACCGCCGAGATCTGCGCACGCCTGTCCGTGGCCCTTGAGATCTTCGCCAACCGCCCCGGCTGCGCTTTCGTTCCGCCCGGGGGCGGTTTTCACCTGACGCTGCGGCTGGAGCGGGGCGACGAGGAGCAGGCTGCGCTCGGGCTGCTGCGCGAAAAGCGAATTCTCGTGCATCCCGGCCATTTTTACGACATGGATCCCCACCACCTGGTCCTGAGCTGCATCGCCGAGCCGGAGGTACTGCGAAAGGCCCTGGCCGAGATCGCGGAGCTGATCGGCGCGCAGGCATAAAAGTCTGTAGTCGCCGCTCCACCTTCCGTGCTAATTTGCCCCGGTGCCGGCCAGGAGCGCCGGCGGATCAACCCACAGAGCTCATCCGGAGGAGTGGCCTTGAACGTTTCGCAAAGTCTGCAGAAGATGCGCACCGGCTTTCACCCGACATTCTGGGTGGCGAACACGCTGGAGCTATTCGAGCGGTTCGCCTTCTACGGCTCCAAGGCGGTCCTGACCGTCTACCTCGCCACGAAGGTCGGCCTGGCGGAGGAGGCGGGGACACTGGCGGGCCTGTTTTCCGGCGTCATATTCTCGCTCCCGATCGTGGCCGGGGTGTTCGTCGACCGCTACGGATTCCGCAAGACCCTGATGGCCTGCTTCGGGATGTTCTGCGTCGGTTACTTCCTGATCGGCCTGGCGGGTCTCCAATTCGGCCAGCAGATCGTCGAGGTGATCGGGCGCAAGCCCTACGTCATCGCCGTGCTCCTGCTCACGGCCATCGGCGGCTCGCTGATCAAGCCCTGCATCGTGGGTACGGTCGCGCGCACGACCAAGCCCGACGTGACGGCGCTGGGCTACTCGATCTACTATACGCTGGTCAACGTGGGAGGGGCGATCGGGCCGATCATCGCGCTGCAGGTCCGCGAGAACCTGGGCATCGAGTACGTGCTCGTGATGTCGTCGTTCACGTCCTTCCTGCTGCTGATCGGCGCTTTCCTTTTCTTCCGCGAACCGGAAAGGCCCGCCGACGCGCCCGAGGCCTCCTCCTTCGCCAAGGTCTTCGGCGACATGCTCCTGGTCTTCCGCAACGCCCGTTTCATCAGCTTCCTGGTGATCTTCTCGGGCTTCTGGATCATGTTCTGGCAGATCTTCTACTCCTTCCCCTTCTACGTCACCGACGTCCTGAAGTACCCGCGGTTCGAACTGCTGGAGACCGTCAACGCCTGGACGATCATTCTCGTCAGCGTGCCGATCACCGCGCTGGTCAAGCGCCTGAATCCGATCACGGCCATGACTATCGGCTTCAGCATCGCCAGCTTCTCCTGGATCCTGATCGGGACGTGGGCCACCATCCCCGCGGCCATCATCGGCATCGGCATGTTCGCCATCGGCGAGGCCACGCAGGCACCCCGCTTTTACGAGTATGTCAGCGAGCTTGCGCCCAAGGAGCAGGTCGGGACCTTCATGGGCTTCGCTTTCCTGCCGGTGGCGATCGGATCGTTCGTGGCGGGACCGATAGCGGACTGGCTCCGGCAGTCCTACCTCGAGACGGCGCCTCACATGATGTGGTACATGCTGGCGGCAATCGGATTCGGCTCGACGATCCTGATGGTCCTGTACAACCTCACGCTGGCGAGGCAGCGGCAGTAGGGGACAGGCTACCCTGTCCCGAGGGGGACAGGGTAGCCTGTCCCCCATTCCGCGTAGTGAGTCATGATGATGATGCACAGTCCCAGTTTCATACCCGATCGCTCCTCGATTCTCGGCCGCCCGCACCGTGTGTGCCGCCGTTTGCCACAAGTCCCGCGATGCCCCGCTCCGAGACGCTTTCCCCTGATTTATACCATGGCATCCAAATCCCGGTCAGCGCCCATGCCGCGCAAAAATTAAGCGGTGCCGCCCGTTCCTGCTAATATGTTCGCACTATGACAATATCCCCTTCGATACGGGGCAGGTACGCGCTGGTTACGGGCGGCAGCCGCAGTATCGGCCTGGCAGCGGCGGAATGCCTGGCCGCCGCCGGCTGCAATGTCATCCTCGCCTCCCGGAACCAGGCGGCCTGCCGCAAGGCGGCCGGCCGGATCGAGGAGGCCTGCGGAGTCCGCGCACTGGGCGCGCGGTGCGACGTCACGGATCGTGCAGCGGTGCATGCGCTTTTCAAAAAGCTGGCTCAGGATGGCCCTGCCCTGACCGCTCTCTGACTGACGGCCCCAAACAGCAACCCGGGGGGCGGACCGGCGCGACGGGCTGGCCCCTGCGGCGGCCGCCCAGAGCCGCCTGAGGGAACCCGCCCAGCCCAGCCTACCTCCCCGGATGGCCGTAAACAGGAGAATCGATCTCCTGAAAGCGCATGAGGTACTCCTGCTGGGAGATCCCGTTCTGCCAGTTCCCGGTGAGCATTGCCAGACCGGTCACCAGCACGAAGATCCCCGCCGCGAGCGCCCCGAATTTCCACCCCGGAACCGGCCGCGCTTCAAAACCGGCACCCATGCCAAGAGTATCCTTCACCGGGCAGGCCTCTATGCAGCTGTAGCACCCGGTGCATTCGTCGCTCCAGACGCGCCCCGCCTTGTGCACATTAATGTTCGCGGGGCATGCGCGCGTGCAGAGCCGGCAGTCGATGCAGGTGGAGGAATTCCGCGTGACCTTGAGAGGGCTCAACCAGCTCAGCGCCCCCAGCAGCGCTCCGTATGGACAAAGATATCGGCACCAGAAGTTTTGAATCACTACCGACAGCGCCGCCAGGACCACGATCGTCCAGAGGGCAAAGAGAGTTTTGATATCAGGCCATCAACGAAGAGCTTCGGCTCTTCCTCCTGGGCTCCCGGGCTGCGCGGGATTGAAGTTGCAGCGTCCGCATCCCCCTGGCGGTCGACGATTCTCGAGAGGTTTTGGGTAGGCCGAGAGTCGGGAAACCGAACCGCGAAACAGCAGAACAGCAGTCGAGGGAGAACCCCATGAAGAGAAATGCATGGATTTGCGTAATGGTCGCAGTTGTGCTGTTGCTTGCAGGGAATTCCTGAGAGGTCTGAAGCTTCTGCAGGTCCGCTTTTACCCGGTGAAATAAGCCTCAGCCTCCACCCCGCCCAAAAGCGCGGGCGCGGATCGGCTCCCCCCGATCCGCGCCCGTCCGCGGTTATCCCGCCCCGCTCTTCCCCGCCGGCTACCTGTCGAGATGCTTCTTCAGCCAGGCGTGGATCTCCTGGTAGAAGAAGCGGCTGTTCTCTCCCTTGAGCACCCAGTGGTTTTCGTCCGGAAAGACGATCAGCCGGCTCGGGATCTGGAGCCGCTGCAGAACGCTCCAGTTCTCGATGGTCTGGTTGAGCGGCACGCGGAAATCGTTCTCGCCGATGGTCAGGAGCATCGGCGTCCGGAACTTCGCGGCATAGCGTATCGGGTTCTGCTCACGCCAGACGGGGCCCTGCTCCCAGACCGGGCCGCCGTTGTTCAACTCCCGGTGGTAGATGGTGTCGCTGGTCCCCCACTGCGACTCCAGGTTGATCAGCCCGGCGTGGCTGATGAGGCAGCGGTAGCGCGTGGTCGTGGCCTGCAGCCAGTTGGCCATGTGCCCGCCGTAGCTGGCGCCGCCGGCGGCCAGCCGCTCCCCGTCGACGAACGGGAAGAGCTTCAGCGCCTCGTCCACGGCCTGGTCGATCTCCTCGCCGGGCCCTTTCAGCGGGTCCTCCTGGATGGCCTGGGCGAACTTCTCGCCGAAGCCGGTCGAGCCGGTGAAGTTGGTCAGCAGGACCACATATCCGGGGCTGGCCAGCAGATGGTAGTTCCACCGGATGACGAACTGGTCGCGCCACATCGAGTGCGGCCCGCCGTGGATCACGACGAAGAGCGGGTATTTTTTCCCGGGATCGAACGCCGGCGGGAGGGCCACGAGGTTATGAATCCGGTCCCCTTTTTTGCTGGTGAACCAGAAGTGCCGCAGCGGCTGCCAGTCGATCGCCGCCGCCCTGCCCGCGTTGAAATCCGTCAGGGCCGTGTGCCGCGCCGACTCCGGCTCGATCCTGACGACCTCGGGCGGGTTGACGGCGCTTTCCCAGTTGGCAAACAGCAACGTCCGTTCCGCCTTTTCCGGAATCGCGAGGCCGGAAAAGGCACCCAGCTTCAACTCCAGTGCCATCCGAACCTCCCCGCCCGCAGCCGGCACGGAGTAAAGGTGTTCGTGTCCCGCGTACTCGGCAGTCAGGTAGAGGGTTCTGCCGTCGGGAGTGGGTGAGAACGACGAAACCGACCGGTCAAAGCCCGCTGTCAGGACGGCGGGACGTCCAGGCGAGGGCCAGTCGAAGCGGGCGATGCGGTCCAGGTTGTAAACCTTGTCTGTCTCCGGTTCAAAGACAGCATAGAGAGCCCTGCCGTCGGGCGAGAAAACCGGCCGCGAGTAGCTGCCGTCTTCGGGCGTCAGGCGCACCGGCTCCACGCCGGCCGCGGGTATCCGGTAAAGCTGGACCCGGACGCGGGAGTGAGCGGCCGCATTGCGGTTGGTTGTCGCCGTGAAGACGACCGACTGGCCGTCGGGCGCCCACAGGGCGTCGAGTTCGTCGGCGGCGTTCGTGTTTCTCCCCCCGAAACCTGCCTGGGCTGCCAGCCGGGTGCCGGCCAGCAGGTCGCGCGCCTTGGATTCCGGCTCGAGTTCCTGGACGAAGACGTGCGTGCGGCGGTCGTCCAGCCAGTGGTCCCAGTTGCGGATCGGGAAGCCGTCGTAGACCCGCGCGCTGTATTTCCGCGCGCGCCGCTCCTCCGCGGCCTTCTTGTTGGCCTCGTCGTCCGCGGCGCCGGGGTAGACGCTGCTCTGGAAGAGGATGGCCTTGCCGTCCGGGCGCCACCGCGGCGAGCGCGCGCCGGTCGAAAGGGACGTGAGCCGTACCGCCTCGCCTCCGGCGCCGAGGTCGAGAATGTACACCTGAGTCGCGTCATCGCCCTCGCGCCGGGCGGCGAACGCCAGGCGGCGGCTGTCGGGACTCCAGGCGGCGCCGCTTTCCGCGCCCCTCGTATAGGTGATCCGCCGCGGCGGCGTGCCGCGGTCCGAGGGAACGAGCCACAGGTCCGACCACTGGTCCCGTTCCGCGTAGGCCGGTTCCGTGACGGAGAATACCACCCACTTGCCGTCCGGGCTCGGGACGGGTGCACCCAGGCGCTTGGCGAGCCAGACATCCTCGTGGGTGATGGCCCGCCTGCTCCCTTCCTGTGCGGCAGCTACACTGACGGCCGCTGCCACGAGGATCAGCAGGCTGATATGGAGAGCGATGCGGCCGGCGCTCGATCTGTTCGGCGGTATGTTCACGTTCCTATTCCTCCCTTCGGAAAGAGTGTTGTGTTCTGCGGGGGATTCTACAAAAAATGGGCCACGGGTTTCACGGATTATCGGACCGGACTGAAGGACCGATATTCCGTGAAACCCGTGGCTGCCGCGTTTGCGAATGGCCGCCGGGGAGACAGCCGCAGGCCGGCCTCAGGCCGCCGCGGACTCCAGCATCTTGCTCGTAACAGCGTAGAGCTCATCCGGGGTGAACGGCTTGGCCATGTAGTCGTCGGCACCGCGCCGGATGGCTTCGATGGCGCTGTCGATCGAGGCATAGCCGGTGACGATCACAACCCGCTGTTGCGGATTCAGGCGCTTGATTTCGAGCAGCAGGTCCAGGCCGTCCGCGTCGGGCAGGCGCATGTCGAGCAGAACCAAGTCGAAGCTTTCCTGCGTGATCCGCTCGAGGGCTTCCCTTCCGGAAAAGGCCTCGCCGATATGGTAGGCCTTGCGGTTGAGCGTTTTCCGTATGCTGTTGACCACCACGGCCTCGTCGTCCACCACCAGCACCCGCGGCATGGCCTCCTGGTTGAGTTCCGGCCGCCAGTATCCCACGATGGGCATGTCGGAACGGCCGAGGGCCGCCACGTACGCCTCGCTCGTCACGGATGCCACCTCGGTGCGGGAGAATGGCATGTCCACGTCGATCGGGTCGGGCACCATCGAGACCACGATCCCGAGCCTGGCCGCCTTCTTCCTCTCGGCCACGATCAGCGGACACTCGGGCTGCTTGCACATGCCCTGTTTGGCCATCCGCTTGCAGTTGCGCTGTCCCAGGCTGCAGTAGTCGGGGGCTGCCTGGGCCGCCTTGTGCTCCACGACCGGGATATCCGAGCGCGTCAGGTGGTCCACGAAGGCCGCTGAAGTCGCCTGCGCGACTTCAAGGGCGTCGAAAGGCATGTCCACGTCGATCTGCTGGGACGGCGGCAGTTCCTCTGTGGCTTCGGCCGCGGCCAGGATGTCGGACAGGAGTCCCTCGACGACGGACTCGAGTTCCTCCGGGGTGAACGGCTTGGGAATGTAGCCGACCGCACCGTTCTTGGCGGTCTCGACCGCCGAGGCGATCGAAGCATACCCCGTCATGATGAGGACGGGGAGCTGCGGCCACCGGTCCTTCACAATCTTGAGAAGCTGAACCCCGTCCACCTGGGGCATCATAAGGTCGGCAATGACGAGGTCGAATTTTTCCCCTGCCTCCAGCATTTGCAGGGCATCGGCTACGCTGAGCGCCTGGGCCACGTCGTGGGCCTTGCGTCGCAGGACTTTCTCAACACTCTGGCAGACTCCGGGTTCGTCGTCCACCACCAGGATACGTTTCGCTTGTTCTTCCCTTGAAGAATCAGATTTCATGGCAGATATGGTATTCATGGCTCCCTCCTTTACTTTCCGGCCGGCCTCTCTGTGCCGGCTGCCGCATCTTATAGAGCAATGGGCGTGCCAATTCCCGCCAGGTGAGCGACATTGAATGTTAATCATTTAAATCATAAACACTTACAGCTTTCGGATTGCGCCTGGGCTTCCGGGATTTGCAGTGAAAGTGTATGTTTTCTCAATACTCAAACAGGGCAAAACCGACGCCCAGGATGTATGAAGGGTACTAACGTGTGCGGAAAAGGCCAAAAATCACAGGTTTTGATGGCATAGGCATGACTGGTGTATGTCAACCAGAGGCATATGTATCATAACTGCATACACCTCGGGGCTGGCCGGGCGGCCGAAGTACAACCTGTTCCATGACAGTATTTTATCCTGGAGGTCTACCTCTTTTGGCGCGTATCCCGTACTTCCGCATGAGCGCCTGGAAGTTGGGACGGGCGATGCCGACCTCTTCGGCTGCGCGGCTGACGTTCCATTTATTCCTTTCGAGCGCCGCCAGCGTAAACTCCTTTTCGAGATCGGCTACAGCCTGCTCGCGGAGCTTCTTTTTCTGCTGGAGGAACTCCTCATTGGTTGTCGGCACCCCGCCCGCGGCGGGCCCTTCCTCCCCTTCGAACAGCTTGGGCAGGTGCCTTGCCTCCACGATTTCCCCGTCGCAGGAGATCACCGACCACTCGATGGCGCTCTCCAGCTGCCGTACGTTTCCCGGCCAGTCGAACTGCTCCAGGATCCTTACCGCCTCCTGCGAGATCCCTTTTATGGCCTTTCCGCTCCGGTCCCGGATCTTCTCGAACAGTGTCCGCGTGAGGATAGGAATATCTTCCCTCCGTTCTCTCAAAGGCGGGAGCTGGATCGGGAACACGTGCAAGCGGTAATAGAGGTCTTCCCGGAAGGTTCCTTCCTCCACCATCCGGCTCAGGTCCCGGTTGGTCGCGAAAATGAGGCGGACGTCCACCTGCCGGGTCTCGGTCGCGCCCACCGGCAGAAACTCTCTTTCCTGGATGAACCTGAGCAGCTTGCCCTGCACTTCCAGGTCCACGTTGCAGATTTCGTCCAGGAAGACGGTCCCATGGTCGGCGACTTCGAAGATGCCGCGCTTGTTGGTGACTGCGCCGGTGAAGGAGCCTTTGACGTGGCCGAAGAGCTCGCTCTCGAGCAGGTTGACGGAGAGGGCTCCGCAGTCCACGCCGAAAAACCGCTGGTTGTGGCGCTTGCTGAGCCGGTGGATTGCCCGCGCCACCAGTTCCTTGCCCGTGCCGCTTTCACCGAGGATCAGGACGGTGCTGGACGTAGGGGCTACCTTGCGGATGAGATCGTACACGACCTGCATGGCCGGGCTGTGCCCGACGATGTCGGCAAGGGATTCCACCGGTTCGCCTGCGGCCACCGCCTTGCTCTCCAGAATCCGCTTGCGCTTCTCCCACGCCTTCGCCGCCACGATCTGCATCTCGTCGGGGGTGAATGGCTTCGGCAGGTAGTCAAAGGCGCCCAGCTTCATCGTCTCCACTACGGATGCGATGGTGGAGTACCCGGTGATGACGATCGGCACGATATCGGGATAGCGGGTGCGGAGGGCCTGCAGGAGCTCCATGCCGCCCATCTCCGCCATTTTCAGGTCCGTGAACACCAGGTCGAAGGGTTCCTTCTCCAAAAGAGCCAGGGCCTTTTTCCCGGATATGACGCTCCGGACGTCGAAACCGCTCCGCTCCAGTATTTTCTCGCAGGACTTGCAGACGGAGAGCTCGTCATCCACGATGAGCACCCTTCCCGGCGCCCGGTCCCGGTTCATGCTCTCATCCATGATCTTCCTTGCCTCCACTGGGGAGCCGCAGCAGGACGGTGGTGCCCTTCCCTTGGGTACTCTCTACCTCTATGGTGCCGCCGTGCTGCTCCATGATGCCGTAGGCGATGGCCAGGCCCAGGCCGGTGCCGGTCCTTTTGGTGGTGAAGAACGGCTCGAAGAGCTTGCTGCGGATCTCCTCGGGAACGCCCGGTCCGTCGTCGGCGATTTTTATCTCCAACTCCCCGGAGCCGGGCACCTGCCGTGAGCCGACGACTATGCTCCCCCCGCCGGGCATCGCCTCCGCGGCGTTCAGGACGGCGTTGAGGATCACCTGCCGGATCTGGTCACGGTCGGCGGTCACCAGCGGCAATCCGGGATCCAGCTCGGCTGCCAGCCGGATGTTGCGGAAGGCGGCCTGGTTGCGTATGAGGCTGAGGACGTCCTCGGCCGCGCTGTTCAGCTGAAAGAGCTGCTTTTGCGGCTTGGTCTGGCGGGCGAAATCGAGGAGCCCCTTGACTATCTTGCGGCAGCGCAGCGTTTCGTCCACGATGGTCTGCAGGTCCTCGCGCCGCGGGTCATCGGGCGGAATGTCCTGGACAAGCAGGCTGCTGTTGGTCAGGATCCCGGTGAGCGGATTGTTGATTTCGTGCGCCACCCCGGCTGCGAGCATGCCGATGGCCGCCAGTTTCTCCGACTGCATCAGGTGGCGCTGCATGGCCTTCACCTGTTCGGTGCGCTCGCCGATCTTTATCTCCAGCGTCGACGCCCAGTCGCGCAGGTCCTGGTTTGCCTTGGCCAGTTCCTGCACCATCCGGTTGAAGCTCTCTGCCAGGTAACCGATTTCATCCCTGGAGGTGACCTCGACCCGCGGGCTGTAGTCCCCTTCCGCGATGTGCTTGGCAGCCAGGGTCATCATCCGGAGCGGCCGCGAAATGCGCTGCGCCACGATGACAGCGAGCACTCCCACCAGCACTACACCGAGCAGCGTGATGCCTAGGAAGGTGTAGAGGATGCGCTCCAGGCTGTCGGTGAATGGACGCTCCAGCGTGCCCACGTAGAGCATCCCGATGGTTTTGTCGGCCGTATCCCGGATCGGCTCGTAGGCCGTGATGTACCAGTCGGTGACCACGAAGGCCCGTCCGCGGTACGTGTTTCCCCGGTTGAGCACCTCTTCGGCCACCTCGGCGGATACTCTGGTGGCGATGGCCCGGGCACCCGATTCGTTGCGCACGTTGGTGGAGATCCGGACATCATCCAGGAAGACGGTCACGGTGCCCACATCCCTGCCATCGTACAGCTCGTCCTTGAAGACGATTCTGCGGATCTTGTCGACGAGTTCATAGTTGCGGTTGATGAGCACGCCTCCGTAGAGCACTCCGAGAAAGCGTCCGTCCGTAGAAAATACCGGGGCGGCGGCCTTGAGCATCATGCCGGAGGTTTCCCTCGTTTTTCTGGATGGGGCGGCATAAGGGGTGGGAGTGATGAGCATCAGTGCCTGGGCCGCCAGGTCGGGCGACTCCAGCGCAAGGTCGGTTTCCGGCACCAGGACCGTGCCGAAGACCGGCACGCGCTCCCATATAACCCGGCTGACAAGCGGATCGTCCGCCCTGTCATCCCCGGTCGCCTCCGGATTGCGCGTGCGGTAGAAAATCCGCCCCGATACGTCGGTGAGGGTGAGGATGTCCAGCCCCTCGGCGCGGATGATCCGCTCCATCTCGGCTCCGAGGCCGTCCCGCTCCCGCCGGTCGAGGGCGCGGTAGAGGATCATCCTCGTCGCGTGTATCCGGATGGCATCTTTGAGGCGTTCGAGGCTGGTGCGCCAGATCTCGCGCGCGCCCTCGAGGTCCGAGTTGATCTTGGTCTGCGCCTGGAGGTAGACCTGCTCTCGGATCATCTTCACGCCGACCGTGCCCGCGATCACGGAAGGGATGAGAATCGCCAGGGTGAAGGTGAGAATCAGCCTGCCCCGGATCGTAGGCCTGAACATAGCTCTCTCCCGGCCGGTGGGATGCCGGTGAGTCGGCACACACCTATGCCGCCGATCTGAGGCGATTTCGCGTGGGGGGAGCCGTAAACCGGGCAGCAATGGCGCGGCCGATTCCTGGCCTGCTCACCTGGGAGGAGCGATCTTCGTCAGACCACGGGGGGATTATACCTCTTATTACGGGGGACAGGCTACCGTGTCCAGGTAGTTCGGGCTCGAGAAGATGCTCAGGCCGGGGAAATTGCGCCGCTGCTCGTCGTAGCTGAATCGGGGACCAGGACGGTGATGGAATAGTTCCCGGGCTGGAAATTCACGAAGCGGAATCCGCACCTCCAAATTGCGGGATATTTCGATAGACTACTCCCCTCCCCTCGTGCTAGTTTTGCCAGGCCTCAGGAAGCGATTCTCCATAAAAGGGATTGTGAGAATCCCGTCCTTGACGGCAGGTCACGCTTTATTATGTCAACCGCTTCGTTCTTGATTCGCCGGTTTTTTGGGGGGAGCACTCAACATGAAATGGCTCAATGGGTTTCGATTGCAGGTAGTTTTCATTGCGCTAGCGTTGCTGGTTTCTTTTGTGGTGTGGCCCACCGGCCCTGCCTCTGCCCAGAGCATCACAACGGGTAGCATCAGCGGGATCGTGACGGACGGGCAGAAGCCCGTTCCCGGTGCAAACGTCACCGCGATCCACGAACCTTCGGGCACGTCCTACCAGGCCGTCACCCGGGCAGATGGAAGATTCGTCATTCCCAACATGCGCGTGGGCGGACCCTACACCGTCACCGCTTCATATGGGGGAACCGGGAGCGCGTTTACGCCGCAGACTCTGGAGAACATCACAGTGTTTCTCGGGGTCGCCACCGATGTGAAAGTTGCCGTGCAGCCGATCACCGTCGCCACGGAGGTCGTCGTCCTCGGGGCCGCGGACCCGGTGTTCGCCTCGAACAGAACCGGTGCGGCTACAACCCTGAGCCGAGAAGATCTGACAATGCCGAACATCACGGGGCGGCTCGACTCCATCACGCGTTTGACCCCCCAGTCAGGCGGCGGGATGTCGTTCGCCGGCCGGGATAGCCGGATGAACAACATCACCGTCGACGGATCGTATTTCAACAACTCGTTCGGCCTGGGAGATGGCGTTACCGGCGGACGGACCGGTGTGGCACCCATCTCGCTGAACGCCGTCGAGCAGGTGCAGGTCAACATCGCGCCTTTCGATGTGCGGCAGGGCAACTTCGTCGGTGCGGCCGTCAATACCGTTACCCGAAGTGGCACGAACCAGTTCCGTGGCTCCGTTTACTACCGGTTCCGCAACGAGGGCATGGTCGGTGAGAAGGCGAAGGACCTGGCCGTAAATCCCGGCACCTTCACCTATGGCGAGATCGGCGAGTGGCTCTCCGGCCCGATTATCAAGAACAAGCTCTTCTTCTTCCAGAGCTACGAAGATGAGAGCACCACCACGCCCAGCACGACCTTCAGAGCGAACAAGGGTGGGGAACCGGTAGCCGGCAGCACCACGAGGGTGCTGGCCTCGGATCTTGACGCGCTCCGCAATTTCCTCAGGACCAACTTCAAATACGACCCTGGAACGTACGAGGCCTACGACTTCAAGGTTCCAGCCAAGCGGTTTCTCGGTAAGATTGACTACAACATCAACAGTAAGAACAAGCTGGCGTTGCGCTACACCCACCTCGACTCCAGCGCCGACGTGCTGGTGTCCAACTCCGCCTCGCTCGGCCACGGCAACCGGCGCTCCAGCCTGCTGGCGATGAACTTCTCGGGCTCCAACTACTCGATTCTGGAAAACATCCGGTCCGGCGTAGGCCAATGGAGCGCGGTCATCGGCAACACGATGGCCAATGAACTCACTATCGGGTACGCGCACCAGGACGAGAGCCGCGGAGCCATCGACCAGCTCTTCCCGACGGTTGACATCCTGGCCGGGGACAACACAACCTACACGTCGTTCGGATCCGAGCCGTTCACCCCCAACAACGAACTCCGGTATAAGACCTTCCAACTGCAGAACAACTTCACGAAGTTTGGCGAAAAGCACACTCTGACCCTGGGCGTATCCGTGGAGAAATACCACTCCGAGAACGTGTTCTTCCCCGGCAAGCAGAGCGTGTATGTTTACAACAGGCTGGAGGATTTCTACGCGGACGCCAACGACTACCTGGCCAATCCGAATCGCACGACGTCTCCCGTCACGCTAAGGCTCTTCCAGGTGCGCTACATCAACGTGCCCGGCGTAGACAAGCCGGTTCAACCGCTGGACGTACTCTACACGGGAGCCTACGCTCAGGACGAGTGGAGCCTCAGGAACAACCTCAAGCTGATTGCCGGCATCCGGTTCGATGTCGCAAATTTCGGGGACACCGGGTATGCCAACTCGAACGCGGACGCGCTGAGCTTCCGCGATGAGAACGGCCAGACGGTCAAATACTCGACGGCGAAACTTCCCGATCCGAAATTCCTTTGGTCGCCGCGAATCGGCTTCAACTGGGGTGTCACCGGCGATTACCGGACGCAGATCCGCGGCGGCATGGGCGTTTTCACGGGCAAGCCCGCCTACGTCTGGATCTCGAACCAGATCGGCAATACGGGCGTACTGACGGGATTCGAGGCGGTCAGCAGCACCAGGGCGCGGCCGTTCAACCCGAACCCGGACCGGTACAAGCCGACAACGGCCCCGACGGGAGCGCCGGCGGCCACCTACGAGCTGGCGCTGACCGACCCGAACTTCCGGTTCCCTCAGGTCTGGAGAAGCAACATCGCGGCCGATAGAGATCTGTTCTGGGGCATGACCTCCACCACGGAACTCATATACGACCGCGACGTCAACGGAATCTACTACATCAACGCCAACCTCCCGGCACCGCAGTCGGCCTACACCGGCCCGGATACGCGCCCGCGCTGGGTGGCCTCGGGCCAGGTAGCCAGCCGGTTGCCCGCCAACCAGCATGTGGCCAACGCCATTGTCATGAAAAACCAGAACATCGGGCGCTCCTGGAACATCGCTCAGACCTTGGCCAAAACCACGAGGTACGGGCTCTACTTCAAGGCCGCCTACAGCTACGGAAGGACCCGGAACACGATCGATCCCGGGTCCATCGCCCTCGGGTCGTGGAACAGCAATCCGATATCGGGCAACCCGAACAACGTACCCATCTCTTACTCCGCCTCATCGCCGGGGCACCGGGTTTTCATCGCGGCATCGTACACGAAGAACTACCTCGGTTTCGGCGCGACAACGGTTTCGGTCTACTGGGATGCGCGCACGATCGGAAACGCGAGCTATGTCTTTTCGGGCGACGCGAACGGCGACGGCAGCACCTCCAACAACGATCTGATCTACATCCCGCGCAACACGTCCGAGATGAGATTCCAGCAGTACACGAGCAGCGGCGTGACCTTCACGCCCGATCAGCAGGCTGCAGCCTGGAACGCCTACATTGCTCAGGACAAGTATCTGAGCAAACATCGGGGCCAATATGCGCAGCGCAACGCTGTCTTCCTCCCCCTCGTAAAGAGGATGGACTTGAGCGTGACCCAGGATGTGTTCGCCGATTTCTTTGGCCAGCGCCATGGCTTCTCCATCAGGGCCGATATTCTGAATTTTGGAAACCTGCTGAACAAGAACTGGGGGGTTGGGCAGCGCATGGTCAACAGCGCCCCACTGACCAACGCCTCGGCTGATGCGAGCGGGGCGCTGCAGTACAGGCTGAGATCGATCAGCGGCAAGCTGATGGACCGCACGTTCGAGCAGACGGCCGGCCTCCCCGACGTGTACAAGATCATGATCACGCTCAAGTACAACTTCAACTAAGGCCTGGCAGGGCCGGGCTCGAGCCCGGCGCTGCGGCACTTCATGGGGAACGGGTCCTGGCCCGTTCCCCTTTTTCTTGCTCTCAGGCTGCAGTCAATCGAGGCGGGCGGCAATGCTATGAGCTGCGGCGCGCCGGAAGGCCGGCATCGCGCACCCCCGCGGACGGATGCAGGGATGGGCGAGCAAGGGAATCAGCGCGGCGGGACAAAACTGCGGCGGGCGCGGACCTCGAAGTTCCGGCCGGGGACGGACACCTCCAGCTTGCGCCGCTGGTCATCCCCCGGTGCGATGGTCGTGAGGTAACCCAGCGTGTAGTGTTGCTTCAGCGCACGGACCACGGCATGCGAAATCGTGCCCGTTTCTTCGCCATCGGCGGCAAACTGCCGGCCGCCGGATTCATTCAGAAGCGCTCTCCGGCTGATGAGGTCCCCGCCAAGCCCCACGACTGCCTCGGTCTTGTTGCCGAAATTCAGCGTGACGAGCGTGATTCCGGACTCGCGGACATGATCCACGGTGGCGGGCCCCAGGCCCTTGAAGCGGTCCGAAATCACCATCACCGCCTTCTTGTCGTTTTTCCCTTCCTGTCCCTTGGCCAGACCAAGGTCTATCCCCAAACCCGTCTTCGGAGTCCTGCCAAACAGGCTTCTAATGATGGAAGGGCCGCGCCTCGACGGAACGTCGATCTGTGAGAGCCTCTCGGTCAGGACCGTTCGATCCCTGGTGTAGTCCATGTCCAGCCAGGCGTCCCGCACATCAAAAGTGTAGAGGGCAATCTCGTCTTCAGGGTCGAGAAGATGAGAGATTCGGGATATGTATTGTTTCGCAACAATCATCTGCTGCCGTGTCATGCCGCTGGTGTCCAGCACGAAGACCAGGCTGACGGATCGGTTCGCGTGTTCGACGAAATGGGCGACCTCGACAGCTTTGCCGTTCTCCTTGAGGACGAATTCGGTGGCAGCCAACCCTCCGACGTGGTTGCCCTCGCGGTCGCGCACATCGACATCGAGGGAGACCAGATCGACCCTGGCCCTTAGCTGCACGGGCTCATGGCTCTGGCCGTGCAGCCATCCAGCGGAGAACAGCCACAGGAGCAGAAGTTCCAGGTTGCCTTTCATGATCGTCTTCATCCGGCCCGATGATAATCCACTCACTGCGCGCAACACATGGAATTCATGGTCATCTCCGCCCGGCTTTCCCGAATTCTGCTGCTCGGGAGGATCCGCCGAGACGGTGCCGCCGGGGAGCGCAACAAAATACCTTGTATTTGACTGCGCAATCCGCACAAAATCTCAAGCAAATCACAATCCGCACTGCGCGAAAGGAGTGTTCCGCATGGGCCACTGGCGCAACCTGAAGGATGAATACCGCAGCCTGGTGAAGCGCCTGGAGGCTGGGCAGATCGCCATGCCTGAGCCTTCGGACGAACGGGCGCGTGCGGGTTGGCGCGAAATCCTCGAGATCATGTTCACCCCGGAGGAGGCGGAGCTGGCTTCCAGGCTCCCTGTCATGCCGTCCGACATAGACCGGATCGCCGCCCGGGTCGGCATTCCGGCGGACCAGCTCCTGCCGCGGCTGGAATCCATGTGCGAGAAGGGTATCGTGATGGACCTGGTGCCGCCCGACGGCGGCAGACCACGCTACCTTCTTTCCCCGCCAGTGGTCGGTTTTTTCGAGTTTTCGCTCATGCGGGCACATGACCGGCTCCCGCAGAAGCGGCTGGCCGAGGCCTACGACGCCTACATGCACGGCGACGAGACCTTCGCCCGCGAAGCTTTCGGCGGAGGCACCGTCATCGGCCGCACGCTGGTCCACGAAACCGGCATCGCCGAGGAGGCGCTGCCCGACGTCCTCGACTGGGAAAGCGCCCGGGAGGTCGTCTCCGGCGCCAAATCCTGGGCCGTCGCCGTGTGCTACTGCCGCCACAAGGCTCAGCACCTCGGCAAGGCGTGCGACGCCCCGCAGGAGATCTGCCTGTCGCTGAACGGCGGCGCGGATTTCGTCGTGCGCCGCCATTTCGGGCGGAGCATCGACCGGTCGGAAGCCATGGACATCATGACGGCGTCCCGGGAGCGGGGACTCGTGCAGATTGCGGACAACGTCATGAACCGGCCGGCCTATATCTGCAACTGCTGCGGCTGCTGCTGCGCGCAGCTGTGCGCCGTCAGCGAGTTCGGCCTGCCCGCGGTCAACCCGAGCGGCTTCCTCGCGCATTCGGACCCGGGCCAGTGCAGCGGCTGCTCGCGCTGCGCGAGGGCGTGCCCCGTGGCGGCGATCAAGATGGATCCGCAGAGGGTCGAGGCCCGGCCGAAGAACACGCTGACTCCGGTAATCGACACCGGCCGCTGCATTGGATGCGGCGTGTGCGCGGACGCATGCCTGAAGGGATCGATGAAGATGGTCCGGCGGTCCGAGCGGTCCCGCGTCCCGCGCGACTCCATGGAGCGCGTGATCCGGATGGCGATCGAGCGCGGCCGCCTCGCGCACCTGCTCTTCGACGAAGGCGCCTCCCGGGGCAGCCGGTTCCTGAACCGGATGGTCCGGGCGCTCAACGCGCTGCCGGGCGCCCAAAAAATAATCGCCGGCGAACAGGTGACTTCGCGCTTCCTGCGCGCTGCGCTCAAGCGCCCCTGACCCGGCATTCTTTGTGTCCCTTTGTGCCTTGGCGCCTTCGTGGTGCTGGATTTCCAGCACTCCATACGCCGGTTCGGACAGCTTATGGATATGCTCGTCCGACACAAGGTCGCCGACTTTTCCCGATGGCAGAAGGTCTTCGACGCGACGGAGAAGGAGCGCCAGGAAGCCCAGGCTGACGCCCTGGGCTTTCCTGCGAATGCCGGGATTGAGCCCTGTAGGACGGCGCAGCTCGTGTCGCCTCTCAGGGCTCTCCTCTCCCCTTATCCCGCCTTACCCAGGGCTGACGCCCTGGGCTCTCCTGTCGGACCCTTTCAGGGTCCATCGCGTATCCTTCCATTCATCCAAGCGATACCAGGGCCTTCGACAAATGCGTTCCCCAGTTTTCGAACGAACCTTATCGCGTGCTCCCGGCTTCTCCGAAGTCGGCCTCGAAATGTGGATTCACCTCTCCACCATCAGGGAGGCGGCGCGGGCCAGAGGGGAGCAGCCTGCATCGGCCAGACGCTCGGCGAGGGCTGCGGCGAATGCATCCAGGTGGTTTTCACGGAATGATCTCAACCCTTTACTCACAATGAGCATGGCCTCCTCATCGCCGGTCGACCGGCAGTAGGCTTCCTTCATCTTCATGAAGGCCATGAAGCCGGCCGCGACCGCGATGTGGTCCGGGGGATCCTCGGTCCGGGGGGTGAAGGCGAATGCATCGTAGAACCCACGGAGATCTGCCAGAACCTGCCCCGGATCCTCGCGCGGCCGCCAGGCGACTTCCCGGGGCGATACCGCTCCACCCGGCCCGAGCAATCTCAGGTAGCTGCCCTCGTCAGACTCCAGTATTTCCCGCGACAATGCGCGCAGCGCCTCGTCTCCGGACTCGCCGACCAGGCTCTTCAGTTCCTCTCGCCAGCCTTCCCTGGGGCGCTCGAAAAACAGCCCCAGAATACGCCAGCGGGCAGCCTCGGCCAAGGCGGCGCGAGCCTCATCGGCGACGGTTTTTTTGCCCATTACTTTCCCGCCTCCACCAGGAGCGGGATCCAGACCGAGCGCATCTTCTTTGCCCCGACTTCATCCTGGGAGCCCTCCCAAACCGCGTAGGCCGCCTGCGTGCGGGCGCCCCGGCGCAGGCCTTCGGGCAGCGGGCGCACCAGAACAACGGCCCAACCCTCGCCGGTTCTCATCCCCTTCCCCTCGGAGGCTGCGCGTCCCGCGGGAGCCGGCGTCCCGGGCCCGGTAGCCACGAGATCTTCCACCGCGCTGGTCCTCGGCCCCGCCCGGACGTAGCCGACGGACCGGGCCGGCGCGTAGAGGTCTTCCATCTCCCCCTTATGCGCAGAACCCGGTTCGAGCGATTGCGCCTCGAAGGGATATGCCTTGCGGATCCCGGTGGATCTCCACCGGACCCCAGCCGTTCACCCGCTCGACGCCTTTTTCGTCGCCTTCACGGATTTCGACGGTGTCGGCCGGCATCTCCTCCAGCGTCTCCAGCAAAACCAGGCGCACGCGCCGCGTCCCCGGAAGCCGCGCCGCGGTCCGGGCGGCGTCATAGGCCGCCTGCCGGACCACCGTGCGGGCGACGTCGTAGGCCACATTGCCGCCGCCAACGACGATCACGTCCTCGCCCAGCTCCAAGGTTTCACCGAGCGATACGGCGCGGAGCAGGTCCACGCCCCCGAGGACGCCGGGGCCGGACTTGCCCGGCAGTCCCAGCTGCCGCGAGCGCTTCGCGCCGGCGGCCAGGATCACCGCGGCGGATTCCCGCCGGATTTCGGCAAACGACAGGTCCGAGCCGACGCACACTTCAAGGCGCAACTCGGCGCCGAGCGCCTGGATAACGGCGATTTCGCGCCGGATCGACTCGCGCGGCAGCCGGTATTCGGGCACACCGAGGGCCAGCATCCCGCTCCAGACCGCTTCCGCCTCGTACACCACCGGCCGGAATCCCATCAGGACGAGGTCGTGCGCCGCGGACAGCCCGGCGGGGCCTCCGCCGATGGCGGACACCTTCTCTCCCGCGGCTGGCTCGAACACCCCAGCTCTTCCAGGTCCCTTTCCGAAATAGCCTGGATCAGCGCGTATGGTTTACCGTGATGAGTCACGACGATGGGCTCCCTCGTTTTTTTTGCCTCCGCCAGGAGTCGGGAGAGCTGGTTTTTAACCTCTGCAACGCTCGCAAAGCGCATCTTTCGTCCCCAGGATAATTTGGCCATATATATAGCTATAATGTTCCCGTGCATCAATCCGAGAAAAGCCGGCATGCCGGCACCCAAGGGCCTTGTGGTCTCGCCGGCAGCATCCCGATACTCTGCTCTCCAACCGCGCCTCGCGCTCCGGTTCGTCGCGGGCGCTGAACTCATCACTTCTTTACCGCCGCCTCGATTGCCGCCATCGCCGCGCCGGGCTCGATCCGCCTGCGGAACCATACGATGCGCGCGTGCGCAGGCAGCTCACCGGCGCTGCAGTTCAGGCTGCGATCGATGCAGAGCACCATCGGCTCGCGGGGCATGGCGCGCACACGATCGAGCTTCTCGCGCAGGTATTCAGGCGTCCAAAAACCGACGATCTCGAGCAGGCAACGCTTCGAGGGATCGCGCCGGTGAACGACGGCAAAGTCCGGGAACACCAGGGCTTCGCCGGCTTGGACAGGCTCGGGCTCGCGGATGAGGTCCCAATCCAGGTTCGCGCGCGCAAAGTCGCGTGCGAAGCGCTCTTCCAGCCGGCTGTCGTATGGCCGCGGCGGCTCGCCGGCAGCGATAGGATCACCCGGACGCAAGTGCACGCTCACGGCGTGGCCGCGCAAGAGGCAGCGTGCCACAAGCTCGAAACGGTCACACCAGGGGAGGAGCGGAAGGATTGACGCCAGGGCGCGGCCGTACATCGTCGTGCGCCGAAACAGCGAAAACGGGCCCGATATTTCGAAGCGAACGCCGTCCGTCATCTTGCGGCGAACGGTACAGACGAGGCGCCGCAGGCGCACCTGCCGAACCACGGCGCGGGCGCCGCCGTAAAGCTCGATGGAAACCTCGAATGCGAGCCTGAGCAGACCTTGCGCCAGCGCTAGATTGGTGCGTGTCGCCAGCGCCTGCGGATCAGGGAGGGGTGTGGGAGTGCGCAGTCGCCGCTCCCCCGGAAGATCTGCGAACAGGTGCTCATCGGCCGCGGCAGCAGACAGCCCGAGGGACCGGGAGCCAGCGTCCAGCACCTCCGATCGATCGAACCGATCCGCATCGCGGGCCCGCTGTGCCGCGACGGCGACCGCGTCCCGCAGCGCCGCAGCATCGAGCGGCGGACGGTCGCGCGTGCAGAGATGCTGGAGCATCCAGATTGCCATCCGCCGCTTGCCGGCAGGCGAAGCTGTGCGCGACGGTTCCTGCAGGAACGAAATGACCTCGCGGTATGGGCGGCCGTCCAGCCTGGCAAAATCGTCGATCAAGGCTCGCAGCCAGGCATGGTCCTCCGGGCCCAGCCACACGGGCACCGCCTCCCGTCCCGCGATCCGAACCTGGAGCCGATCAGCCGGAAGCAAGCGCCCTCCTGTGCCGGTGGGCGAGCCGCACCTCGAAGGTGCCGCGGGTGACGAGATCGTAGACGACCGCTTCCTTTCCTTCGGAGGGCCTGAGCACTCGCCCTACCCGTTGGATGTACTCCCGCGAGCCCTGGCTGCCGCCGACCACGATGGCAATGTCGGCGGCCGGCACGTCGATGCCTTCGTTCAGGACGCGGGCGCTTACCAGAATGCGCAGTTCGCCGTCGAAAAAGCGTTGAAGCGCCCGCGCCCGCTCCTTGGGCCCGATATCGCAGGTGATGGGTTGGACGAGATGCTCTCGAGCCACGGCGTAGGCCGTGTCGTTGTCTGCCGCAAAGACGAGAATGCGATGAGTGCGATGCCGCAGCAGCAGATCATGGACGACGCCGCGCTTCGCCGTGCCGTAACGGACAATGCTCCGGGAGCGCCGCCAGGCGGCGAGCGCCCGCCGTCCCTCGTCGCTCTTGCCGGCCGCCGACGCGAAGTCGGACCAGGAGGCCCCCGGCGCCGAATCGAAAAACGCGCGGCACAAGGGACGGAATACCGACACTTCGGCATCGTAAGCCCTACGTTCTTCAGGGGTGAGCCCGACCGTGATCGTGACCAGTTGGAACGCAGCGAGATAGCGCCCGGCCAGTTCCTCCACGCTTGCCCGGTAGACTTCAGGGCCGACCAGCGCGTCGAGACGGGCTCGTCGGATCGGATCATCCGGCAGCGTCGCACTGAGGCCCAGCCGCGCAGCGGCCGTGCACATCTCGAGCGCCTCGTCTCCGGCGCCCAAGCCGAAGTGGTGGACTTCGTCGACGACGAGCAAGTCGAACCGGTTGCCCAGAGTCTCCACATTGCGCCAGGCACTCGCAAAGGTAGCCACGGTCACGGGATGCTCGAAGCGGCGCCCGTCGCCATATTCGCCGATCGGCCCGAGGCCGGCTTCGCCGAGCATTTTGACCCATTGCGCCAGGAGCACCCGCGTCGGGACGAGACATAGCGCCCGCAGACCGGTTCGGGCGATGGCGGCAATGGCCGTGCGCGTTTTGCCGGCGCCCGTCGGGAGTGCGATGATGCCTCTTCGGCCCGCAAGCTCCCATGCAGCTACCGCAGCGGCTTGATACGGGCGGAGGCCGGGACACCCGATCGATGGCGGAGCGGGGAGTTGCAGGCGGGCTTCGTCGTGAAAATCGGCATATCGCCGTGCGAGTTCTTTGGCCAGCTCGACATGGCGGTATGCCGGAGCTCGCCAGGCGCCGATGCGCGGATCCCAGAGAACTCCGGGGAGGCGCCCTGCCTCTGCCGGGTTCCCTCGGATCAGAAGCGTGCCGCGATCGAAGAGAAGCTGCATGAAACACCGCGGGCAAAAAAAGATGAGATCGCCAGTGGCGCAGGCTGCGCCCGAAAGAGGCGGTTGGAATGATCCCCGCTACCAATCTAACGGTTGGCCGGCGGATTGAGCGAAGTATTCCTGCCCGGCCCCCAACCGGGCCTGGGGAAGATGGCGCCAATACGACCATTGTTTTGATGTGGACTGCCCAAGGGTGCAGACGGATTTCGGGCCGCAGCGCCGGGATGATCCCAGCGCCGGAGCCTCGACAAATGTTGGGTGCAGGGCGTCCTGGTGCTGCACCCGAAGACGGAAATCAAGTCAGAGTGTCAAAATCCAATAACGAAGGCGCGTACCAGCGAGGGCGGTAAAAAGAATGGTCCCTCTTGACGTCAGCGTGCCTTGTAAGCGTCAGACGAGGTCGAAGCGGTCCAGGTTCATGACCTTATTCCAGGCCGCTGCGAAGTCGCGCACGAATTTTGCCTGTGCATCGTCCTGCGCATAAACTTCGGCCAGGGCGCGCAGCTGCGAGTTGGAGCCGAATACGAGGTCGACCCGGGTAGCGGTCCACTTGAGCTCGCCCTCCCTGCGGCCGCGCCCTTCGAACGTGTCCCCGGCATCGGAAGTGGGCTTCCACTCGGTGTCCATGTCGAGCAGGTTTACAAAGAAGTCGTTGGTCAGCGCGCCCGCCCGTTTCGTGAACACTCCGTGCTGCGACTGGCCGGTGTTGGCGCCCAGCACGCGCAGGCCGCCGACAAGCACGGTCATCTCGGGCGCGCTCAGGGTCAGTAGATGCGCCTTGTCCACCAGCATGTCCTCTGCCGGCACGGTGAATGCCTTCTTCCGGTAATTGCGGAAACCATCGGCCTCGGGCTGCAGCACTTCAAACGATTCCACATCAGTCTGGTCCTGCGAGGCGTCGGTGCGACCCGGCGTGAAGGGCACCGCCACTGCGTGACCGGCAGCTTTGGCCGCCGCTTCAACCGCCGCGCAGCCGGCCAGCACGATGAGGTCCGCCAGGGAGACTTTCTTGCCGCCCGTCTGGGCGCTGTTGAAGTCCCGCTGGATGGTTTCGAGCGCGCCCAGCACCTTGGCCAGTTGCGCCGGCTGGTTGGCTTCCCAGTCCTTTTGCGGCTTCAGCCGAATGCGCGCGCCGTTGGCGCCGCCGCGCTTGTCCGAGCCGCGGAAGGTGGAGGCCGAGGCCCAGGCGGTGGAAACCAACTCCGCCACCGAAAGGCCTGAGGCCAGGACCTTGGCCTTGAGGTCGGCAATGTCCCTGCTGTCGATCAGGGAGTGATCGACGGCGGGGAGCGGGTCTTGCCAGATCAGGTCTTCGGCCGGGACTTCAGGGCCGAGGTAGCGGGCCTTGGGACCCATGTCGCGGTGGGTCAGTTTGAACCAGGCGCGGGCGAAAGCGTCGGCAAAGGCCTGCGGGTCCTTGTGGAAGCGGCGCGCGATGGGCTCGTAGATCGGATCGAAGCGCAGCGACAGGTCGGCCGTGGTCATCATGGGCCGGTGCTTCTTCGATGGGTCATGGGCGTCCGGAATCATGTGTTCCGGCTTTACGTCCTTGGCCAGCCACTGCTGAGCGCCGGCCGGACTCTTGACCAGCTCCCACTCGTAGCCGAACAGCATGTTGAAGTAGCCCATGTCCCATTTTGTGGGGTTGGGTTTCCATGCGCCTTCGATGCCGCTGGTGGTGGTGTGCACGCCTTTGCCGGTGCCGAGGCTGTTCTTCCAGCCCAGGCCCATTTCTTCCAGGGGGGCGGCCTCAGGCTCGGGGCCCACCAGTTTTGGGTTGCCCGCGCCGTGTGCCTTGCCGAAGGTGTGGCCGCCGGCGGTGAGCGCGACGGTTTCCTCGTCGTTCATGCCCATGCGGCCGAAGGTTTCACGCACATCGCGGCCCGAAGCCACGGGATCGGGATTGCCTCCGGGGCCTTCGGGGTTCACATAGATCAGTCCCATCTGCACGGCCGCCAGCGGGTTCTCCAGCTCGCGGTCGCCGCTGTAGCGCTTGTCGCCCAGCCATTCGGCTTCGGAACCCCAGTAGATGTCCTCCTCGGGCTGCCAGATGTCCTCGCGGCCGCCGCCGAAACCGAAGGTCTTGAAGCCCATGGACTCCAGCGCCACGTTGCCGGCCAGAATCATCAGGTCGGCCCAGGAGATTTTGTTACCGTATTTCTTCTTGACGGTCCAGAGCAGGCGGCGCGCCTTGTCCAAGTTGGCGTTATCGGGCCAGCTGTTGACCGGGGCGAAGCGTTGGTTGCCGGTGCCGCCGCCGCCGCGTCCGTCACCGGTGCGGTAGGTGCCGGCGCTGTGCCAGGCCATGCGGATGAAAAGGCCGCCGTAGTGTCCCCAGTCGGCGGGCCACCAGTCCTGGGAGTCGGTCATCAGTGCGTGCAGGTCCTTCTTCAGGGCGGCCAGATCAAGCTTCTTGAATTCTTCTGCATAGTTGAAGTCGGGACCCATCGGGTTGGAGGCGGGCGCATGCTGGTGAAGGATGCCCAGGTTCAGCTGCTTGGGCCACCATTGCCGGGTCGATGTGCCTCTGCCGGCAGCGGTTCTACCAGTCGTGCCTGCTTTCGGCGATTTGCTTTTATTTCCCATCTTCTTCCTCCTGTAACGTTGTTGATTGCAGAGTCAACGCCCCGCATCAGCGGCGGCAGGCGCAGCCGAGTAGGCGCAAACGGCCGCGCCCGCAGCCTGCTCATGAGGTTGATACTCATTAAGGCTCTCCTGCCCTCACACCATCAGGCGGGCCGGAGATCTACAGCATAACATTTCATGCAGAAGGACCTTTGAGATTAAATATTACACTAGGCAACACCATTTCTACAGCGGGATCGATCTTCCCGCGCGGCAAGGGTCTCGACGCATACCATGCGGCCGAGGCGACACGCCGGGCAGGTATCCAAAGAGACGCCGGTCAGCGCTTCGTAGCGCGCCTTCCAGTCGGCAGATGGCTGGCGCCGGCGATCAGCGGGCTCGGTCTGGGCAATCAGTTTGCAGCACAGGGCGAGCTTTTCGACGCGGTTGCTCAGGAGGCCATAGTGCCGCAGGCGCATGATGCCCCGGGGGCAGGACGTGAAGGAGAACGCGGCGAATAAACTCGTCTGCGCCGAGGGTCATCAACTGAAAGCGGCTGCCCTGGCCATAATCCTTCCAGCGGAAGGTGACCTTGCCGTTTTCAAGCCGGACAAGACGGTTTTTGGATATGGCGACTCGATGCGTATAGCGGCCCAGGTAATCGAGCACCGGAGCAGGGCCGCCCAGGGGTGGCTTGCAGTAGACGACCCAATCGGCCTCGCCGGCGGTACGAAGAGGCCGTCCGAAAGCGCGCCGGTCTTCCATGGAACTTCAGCTTCCCGGCGTCAAACGCCTGCCGGTGACAGGCGAGAAACTTGCCGCTTCTGAGGTGAAGTTGATGCCACACCAACATTCTGCCTCGGAATGGAGCCTTTCATTATCGTGGGCGAAGATGGCTCGCCGGGCTGCGTCCATCAGAAAGAAGAGAAGCCAACGGCGGCCGGCGAAAGGGCGCCAGTTACCATAGGAGCGATTTAGTTCAAAGCCCGCGCTGAGGCGCGGACGCTGCATGCCGCGCCATCAGCGCGCCCCGGATGTTGGTGCCGGTGAGGCGGCCGCAAGAGCTGCCTCCGCGTCCTCGGAGATCTTAACTGGGACAAACCAGTCCGCTGGGTAGATATAGTCCTCCCCTGATTCGTCAACCACCCGGAGGTACCCGCGGGCGGTAGCGCCCCCGTCTGGAAGCACGCGGTAGAGCTTGCGCAACTCCAGGTCTCCGGCGTCCTCGACCCGGACGCACACAACATATTGAGGCCGATCCGTCCTCATGGTCTACTCCAAGAATCGCTTAATCTTCAGCTTCCTGCGCCCAATGCCGTGGGCTTCGTACCAGTGTACCTCCACGCGGCAGATTGCGCCACTCGCAAGGCGAACAGTACCCCTTCCCTTCAGTTTCCTCCATCGACCATGTCCATACTGGGCGACGAGTCGGGCCTTCTCCCTGACCGAGGGTCCCTTTGCGATGACCTCGATATCCTCGATCTCGCCAATGACCTCGAAGTGCATCTCGCTTTGCGCCTCCATCCCTGGGCTTTGTCGCGCTGACGAATAGGGTTAGGCGGCGCCTTCGGCCGAAGACTACTTTGCCGACTTTCTGGCTTCCTCGTCCTGGTACTCGATGTCCTTCCCGGATCGCGTCTGGGCAATCGCGAGAGATGTTCGCACGATGTCCTTGCCAAGTTCGATCACGGCGACCTGATCCTTGTCCGCTTCGTCCCTGAAGCCGATTGTCAGGAAGTGCTTGCGCTTCTTCGAAAACAGCGACAGCAGTCCGACGGGCCCAAGCGGCACGGTGGTGGCGGCTGCAGCGCCAACGCGCCGGCCAGCCTTCCGGCCATATTCCAGGTCCAGAATTCTCGCATAAGAAATCGAGAACGTCTTTCCCGCGAGCTTCTTGTCGATCGCTGTGAAGACCAGCGCCTCCTCATTGGAGGTGTTCAGCCGCCCCTCGACCGGGTCCTTCGGAGCTCCGAATACCGTGATTGTACCGCCGAAGTACGATGCGTTCTCGGAACCGACCGCGAGGGCGACGGGTTCGGCAAGGATGGTCAACGCCAACACCGCCGCGACGCACCGGGATGCTCGGCTCATATGGTCCTCCTGTCCGGTTGAAGTCCTTTCGCGTCCGTCCATCGTGCCGCTCAGCGGCGGTCGGCCCAGACTGCGCCCTCACTTCTTGAGAACAGAGCTGCCGATCACGGGGACTTCCGGCCGCCCGCTGGAGCGGCTTGTTGGGCAGCCCTCTCCGCCAACCGCCGTAGGATCGGGTCCTTGTACCGATGAGCTCGAAGCCACTTGGCCAACTCGTCGTAGCTCTTACCCTCGATTTCGGCACTGATCTTGTCCCGAACCTCGCGCATGCTTCGAACACAGTCGAATGTCTTTGAGGATCTCTCACTCATCGCCTGTAACCTCCCAGGGACTTCGGATCTCAAGCAGCGGGCAGCCTTTCTTGAGGTTGACCGCGTTGTACGCGTGGATTCGTTTCAGATTCACGCTGTGCCTGAAGTTCCAACTCACGAGGACATCAACCCGAGCCACGGTGGCGAGCGCGATGTGCAACGCATCCGCCCGCATCTGCGCCCCGATGGCGCCATCCACAATGTAGGCGGCCGCCAGATCCTCCGCCTCAGGTGACACCGCCAAGGTCTCGATGCAGGCGGTCGGTATCCGCCCCAGCACGCCTTTCACCGCCTGCGGAGCCGCCTCGAGCTCGCGTATCGTCAGCTCCGACAACACCAGGGTCAGCTCGCCACGCTGGAATGCGTCAAGCAAGCGCCGTGACGGCTCGCGGAACTCGTCGTCCGCCGAACCGCCCAGAACCGACGTGTCGGGATAGATCCGCGGCTTCATGAGGCCACTATTTTACTCCGGCGTCCCCCTGCCCGGACAGGGCAGCCTCAATCGTTCCTTGCGCGACTCCGGTCTGCCCAACGAACAAGTTTCTTTCCGGAGGCTCTCGCCGGGCGCTCTCATGACGGAACGCATCCAGAGCCTCCGGAAAGAAACCGTTGAACACACCGCTTCGCCAAATTATGGCGATTCTATCACGGGATGGCTGAGTCAACGGCAAGAATAGATCGGATGAGAATCAGGGTGTCAATATGGAGGCTCTGCGCCCGGTTTTCGGGCAGGATTCCAGCACCGGCCACACCAAAAACCGCCATTACACCAGAGTAATCTCAGGAATCTGCAGGGCATGGGATTGCCGGCGCCGAGATTCTCCCGAGGCGACATAGCGCCAGAGTGCGGATTCGCGGCTCGCAGTCTGTCTGCTGGGTGTAGAATCCTGCCATGCCGAGGCGCGGTCTCATGCGCAGGGCGGGACACGGAGACACGATCAAGAAGCAATCGACGACGAAAGGGGTCGGATGATATGGCCAACAGCTACTTGAAAGAATCGGCGGGTTTCAGGCTGGTTTTGATCGGCCTTCTGGCTCTTGCGCTTCTTGCCCCCTCATTCATGATTCAAGGCCTCATCAGAGAGCGAGAGCAGCGCCGCGACGGCGCAATAGCGGAGATCAGCGACAAGTGGGGGAATGCGCAAACGGTCGGCGGCCCGATCCTGATCGTTCCGTTCATGCGGGAAGAGAGGGATGAGCTGGGACGCACGCGAACCACGGTCCGCCACATGCACTTCCTGCCCGAGGTTCTCAACATGGAGAGCTCTCTCACCTCGGAAGTCCGGTATCGCGGCATTTTTGAAGTCATTCTCTACAACGCCAGGATCCGCGTATCGGGCCGGTTCTCCCCTCCGACAATCGAAGGATTCAACGTCCACAACGACGAGGTCCTTTGGGATGACGCTGTCCTTGGGGTAGGCATTTCTCACATGAAAGGCATCAGAGGGACGACTGCGGTTCAATGGAACGACCGCCAACTCGTCGTGGAACCCGGCATCCAATCGACGGACGTGCTCCCCTCGGGCATCAGCGCGAAAATTCCGGGCAGCTCGGCAAGAGAGGGGGCAAATACCTTCTCGCTGGACTTGAATCTCAACGGCAGCGAAACGCTGAGCTTCATCCCCCTGGGCAAGGAAACCCGCGTCAAGGTCTCTTCTTCATGGCCGAATCCCAGTTTTATGGGCGAGTTTCTGCCGGAATCGAGGGAGATCGATGACAGCGGCTTTTCGGCCGAGTGGCGCGTTCTGCACCTGAACAGAAATTTCCCCCAAAAATGGATCGGCGCCGAACATGCGATCCAGGATTCTGCTTTCGGCGTGAAGCTGCTCATGGCCATCGACGAGTATCAGAAGACGATGCGCACCGCAAAATATGCCATCATGTTCATCGTTCTGACGTTCGTCGCCTTCTTCCTGATCGAGATTCGCAGCACCAGGGTCCTGCATCCGATCAATTACCTCCTCATCGGCCTGGCTTTGATCGTCTTCTACACGCTGCTTCTGTCGATCTCGGAACATATCGTCTTCCGGTACGCCTACCTCGTCGCCAGTGCAAGCATCGTGCTCTTGATTGCGGTTTACGCGCGGAGCCTCTTGTCAAGCAACTCGCTCTCCGCCCTGATTGCCGGCATCCTCGTCGTTCTTTATGGCTTTCTCTATGTCATTCTGCAGCTTCAGGACTATGCGTTGTTGCTGGGCAGCATCGGTTTGTTCATCGTCCTGGCTCTGGTCATGTACCTGACGCGCCGAATCGATTGGTTTGCCGCCTGGAAAACCGACGCCTCGAAAAGAGCCGAACAAGCGCGGGATTAAACGCCTGCCGGTAATGTTTCCGGCGGGCATGAGGGAGGGTACGCATGAATTTCATTTCCAGACGTCGGTTTATCGGCAGCGCCGCCGCCGGAGGCGCGCTTGCCATTCGCCCCGCCAAGGCCGCTGCGACATTGCCTGATCCCGCGCCGATGCCTTCCAAAGACCTCGACTTCGACAAGTGGGCGCCGCTGCAGATGAGCCATCTGCCGACGCCGCTCGAGCCGCTGCCCGCGCTCACCGCGGCGCTGGGCGGTCCCACGTTGCTCGTGAAGCGGGACGATCAGACGGGCCTCGCGTTCGGCGGCAACAAGGGACGCAAGCTCGACTTCATCCTGGCCGACACGAAGCGGCAGCAGGCCGGCGTCATCATCACGTCGGCGGGCGTGCAGTCCAACTGGGCGCGCTCCGTGGCGGCCGGCGCGCGCAAGCTCGGCATGCGGGCCGTCCTCGTCCTCTCCAAAAGCGAAGTGCAGCCCGCCGCCGGCGGCAACCTGTGGCTCGACCGCATCCTCGACGCCGATGTGCGCTTCGTAGAGATCGGACAGAATCAGCGCGAGGCGCTCAACGCTGTCGTCGCACAGGAGAAAGAGAAGGGGCATCGGCCGTACGTCGTCTCCGTCGGCGGATCGCGCACCGGCGGCTCGATGGCAGAGCCGCTCGGCGCCATTGCGTACGCGCGGGCTTATCAGGAGATCCACGCCCAGGCGGCGGCGATGAAGGCGCGGGTCACTCACATCATCATGACCACCGGTTCCGGCAGCACACAGGCCGGTCTCGTCGTCGGCGCAAAGGCGCTCGCGCCCGGCGTGAAGATCATCGGCATCCGGCACTCGCCCGACAGCCGTGAGTCGGCTCAACGCACGGTCGCGGAGATCGCCAACCAGACGGCGAAGGCCATGAGTCTCGAGTTCGAGTTCGCGCCCGAGGACATCATTGTCTTCGACGAGTACGGCGGCAAAGGCTATGGCGTGATGACCGCGGAGGTCGCCGACGCGGTTGCGACCATGGCCCGTCTGGAAGGGCTCATGCTGGACCCCGTGTACACCGCCAAGGCGATGGCCGGTCTCACGGATCTCGTCAAGAAAGGGCATTTCCAGAGAGACGACGTGGTGGTGCTCCTTCATACCGGCGGGACGCCGAATCTCTTCATCTATGAGGAAGAGATGCAGAAGCTGTTCGGCGCCGCGCGCCCGGGCAACCAGCCGTAGCCCTCGGCACTGGGCTGTTCTGTGGTATTCACCTCAGGCGAGAGGCCGTTATCCGACCATCACGAGAGCGGAGCGCGGGCCTCGATCGCGAGGAGAAGGCCGCCCAGCAGACTCTGCACCCGGCAAACCTCGAAGCCGGCGCTGCCGACCTCCCCAAGGGTATCCCGGTTGAGACGGCACCCGCCGGCCACGCAGCTCCACGCCGGTGTCATCACATCGAGGAGCTTGCCCGCAACCGGATGCCCGGCCCGGACGTGCTCCAGCAGGCGTACCGGCGCGCCCGGTTTCAGCACTCGCTTCAACTCCAGGAGAACATGGCGAGGGTTCGCCACCGTGCAAAAAACGAGGGTAGCTACGGCAAAGTCGAACGTGCTTTCGCGAAACGGCAGTTCTTCGGCGGCAGCACCGGCCAACCGGATCTTGGAGCCGCGCATCCGGCGGGAGCGCCTGGCGGCGCGCCCCAGCATCGCGGGCTCCGGGTCGACCCCATACACGGCCGGTCCCGGCGGATAATGCCGCAAGTTGAGCCCGGTCCCGATGCCGATTTCAATCGTCGAGCCTGCGGCACCCGTCGCGGCCCATCTCCGCCACCGTTCCAGGTAAAGGCGGTCGACTGCCCTCATCAGGGGATCATACGCATGGTCGCGGATGCCCATGTTCTACCCAAGCAAGGGATGGAGCGCGGAGGCAGCCGAAAGATCCTGTCAGCGCTCCCACGGCAGGGCCGGCCCCAGCTTGCGCGCAATGCGATCCCCTAGCCAGTGCGCATCCCACCACTCCACGGGAGTTACCGGAATGCCGCGCAGCAGCATGGAAAAGTGAAGGTGATCGCCGCCGGCCAGGCCCGTTTCGCCCGTCTGGCCGATGATGTCGCCCCGTGAAACCTCCTGCCCTTCGCCCACAGCCATCGACGAAAGATGAGAGTAGAGGCTCATCAGCCCGTATCCATGATCCAGAATGACAGTGTTGCCGTAAATCCCGAAATACCGGGCCATGACGACAACACCGTTGTTGGCCGCGGGCACCGGGGCGCGCCGGGTCACCGCCAGGTCGTAGCCCAGGTGCACCTGCTCATCCACGAGCCGGCCGCCATACCTGTAACTACGGTGATCGGCGAAGCCGGCCATCACTTTGCCGTTGGGGATGGACAGAAAGGGCTGTTTCCAGAGGAATTCCGCGCGTGACTCCTGTCCGAGAGCGCGAAGCTGCTGGTCCTGTCTGCGCCGTAGTTCGCCGTTGATGGCCAGGTAGTTCTCCAGGTCGCTTCCCTTGTCCTGCAGATCCGGGGTTTCCCCCATGATCTCGGGAACCACCTTTGAGAGAAAGGCGTCGGAGACCTCGATCGTGTCGCGCTTGAACCGCTTGGGGAAGAACTGGTCGACGAAACTTGCCTGGGCCTCGTTCTCCGCCCCGTCCACCGCCACCAGGCGGACTTCCGGCCGGCCCACGTCGTAGGGAATCGCAAAGAGGGCGAACCGCTCCCGGCTGCCGCCTCCCGGCAGCGGGTAGCCTGGGAACCACTCCGATCCGACACGGACGCCGTCCCGCAGCGAGGATTCGCCCACGCGATAGACCACGACCTCACAACCTCCCTGGGCCACGTAAGTTTTGGTCGAGAGAACCTCGAGCGAGGGCGGCGACAAGCGAACGGGCAGCACCAGCGCTTCCACTACGGGATCGGGGCTGCGCAGCCAGCCGCCGGTCCTGCCGGCCGTGATCCGGATCGTGGCATTGCCGGTCTTCAGCCCCTGGATCGTTTCCCTGCCGACGGGCACCGAGATCGTGTCCCTGGCGGTTATCGCTCCCCAGAACTGGAGGGCCGACCGGTGCGCGTAGCCCTTTTCCGCGAGCAGTTCGGTCCGCTCCCCCTGAACGAAATCCACCCGCACATGGCTCAGCCCCCTGGACGGCTCGGACACCTCCACCTTGATCACGGTCCGTTTCCCTATGGCCGGGAAAGAGGGAGAGATACGGATCTGCGGCTCAGGCCCGGCATGAAACATGCCTGTGCCGATGACCGCGACAAGTCCGAGCAGGACCAGGACAACGCCGATTTTTCCCAAGAAACTTCTTCTCTCTTGCACCATCTCTCTCGATTAGTCGTGTGAGGGGCAGCAGCCTGCACCCAAGGGATATCCCTGCTGCGGGAACTGTTCGGGCTGCCGTCGCACCCGCAGCGTCTCAAAAAGCAGCGCGGGAGGCGGCATTCGATGGCCTGTCCTCCGGCAAAAGAGAGTGCATGGTAGCACAACGGCATAAACGGTGGTACCTTTGTCGAGATCCGAGGGACCGGCGGCAGTGACACTGCCCGGAGGACCGGCGGGCAACTCGAACAGGACAAGGAAAGGGAAGGCATGAAAACCGGCAGATCCTGGATCGCGATTGTGTGGCTAACGCTGTTGGCGCTTCTGATGGCAGGCGATCGCACCCCGGCCCAGAACACGCCGCCTCACTATGCGGGAGGGAGCCCGGGCGCCCCCGTGACGATCGAGGTCTTTTCCGACTACCAATGCCCCGCCTGCCGCTCATTCTACCTCGAGACCGTCCGGCCCGTGATCGGCGAGTATTCCAGGGGCAACCGCGTGGCGGTTATATACCGGGACTTTCCCCTGCAGATGCACACCCACGCGCGGGAGGCCACGCGCTACGCTCTCGCCGCCAGGCGCATCGGGCACGACCTCTGGCTGCGCGTGAGCGACGCCCTGTATGCCGAGCAGGAAGTCTGGTCCCAGGACGGAAAGATCGAGCCGGTCGTTGCCCGCGTGCTTTCAACCGAGCAGATGACCCGGGTCCGGAAACTGCTGCAGGACCCGTCCATCGAAGAGGAAATTAAAAAGGAAATCGCGCACGGCGAAAAAAAGGACATCCGGTCGACGCCCACATTTTTCATCAGCGTCGGCGGCCGGGAACAGCGCGTGGTCGGCGGTGTTTCCTATCCCATTCTGAAGGACTACCTGGACAGGGTTTTGAAATAGGCCGATGAGCATCCTCATCCTGCACTGGGCTTGCCGGGTTTTTCTCGGAGCCATTTTCATCTATGCCGGGTATACCAAACTCGCGGCGTCTCCCCTGCAGTTTGCCGCCACCATCGAAGCCTATCAGCTGCTCCCCGCGTGGGGCGTGATCTGGGCGGTGAAGATCATCCCGTGGCTGGAGATCGTTCTGGGCCTGGTGATTCTTTCGGGCATTGCGATTCGTTGGACGGCCGGCTTTGCGGCGGCGCTGTTGGCCGCCTTCATAATCGCCATGGCGATCACCTATGCACGCGGGATCGAGGCCGACTGCGGCTGCTTCGGCATCGGAGAGAAGATTTCCCTCCTGACTCTGCTGCGCGACTCGCTGTTCCTCCTGCCCGCCTTCTTTCTGTTGTTCGTCCGGACGAGACTGCGATATTCGGCCGACAGGCTCACGCGGGCCGCGCATCAGTGATCCTGCAAAATCCGCCCGAATCGGATCATTTCCCTTGCGAAGGGTAGAGAAAAATCGGAAGGCGTGGTCAGGGAGACCGCGTTGCCCTCCCGGTCGATCACCGACAGGTGTGTGGTGTCGGACTCCCGGGGAGGCCTGCCCGAACCGGGAGGCTGGGAGCGGGCTTCGAGCCGTTTCCTGATCTCCTCCGCTCGCTCCGCCGCAAACCGGGGCGAGGAGAGGGTGGAAAGCTCCCACCCGTCCTTTTTGGGCTTCAGGGTGCCTTCTCGGCGAGTTCGATCGCCGGCCCCAGAACCTCGGCCAGCTTCAGCTTGCCATGGGAACGCAGCATCTCTTCCACCGCGGCGGGATTGCCGGGAACCGGCGCCGCCCGGTATCCCTGGCGGTCCTCCTCCGGTCCGGCCAAAGGGGACACGGTCGGGGGCAAGGACTACACCACCCGGGCGGTCATCGAGGAAGACAGCCTGAACTGACCGGGTTTCATCCGCGGGTGAAAGCGGGATTTCCGCGCGCCGCCGCTGCACGGCTTCCGTGTTCACCCGCGGCGCCGGCTTGAGCCCGAAGAATTCGTGAATTGGGGAGCGGCAGGAATCTTGGGACGCGGAAAGGCGCAGAAAACGCCAAAGGTACCGGACGGGATCCGCGCACAGGGCTTTTGCCGCCCCTGCTAGAGAGCAGCCTCTACGGGCACGCGCTGCTCCGCAAGGAGCGCCAGTAGGTCGTGGGTGGTCACGATGCCCACCAGGCGCTGGGATCCGTCCACGACCGGCAGGCTGCCGACGTGATTCTGCAGCATCAGGAGAGCCGCCTCGGCCACGCTCGTTTGGGGTGTTGCGGTCACGACGCGCCGCACCATCATGACGTGCACGCGGCGGTGAAGGGTTTCGCGGTCCGCGTTGTTTTCCATCATCGTTCCCAGCCGGTGGCTGATGAAAACCCTCAGGTCGCGATCGGTGACCAGCCCCACCAGCCTTTCACCCCCGTCCACGACCGGCAGGTGACGCACGCGGTGCTGCAGGCAGACGGTCATCGCCTCGGCGAGAGTCGCATCCATGCCGATCCGGATCACGTCGCTGCGCATGATCTGGCCGATTGTGGTCGAATCGCTTCCGTTCACCGCCGGTCCCCCCCCGGGCACTCCGTCCCGCCGGCGCGCCCGCCCGGGCGTGCGGTGGAAGTGCCCTCTTGTGGCCTTCCCTTCCTTCCCCTTATCGGCCGCGCCCCGGGATTGGCACAGTCCCTTCACCCTGGAAAAAGTTAATTTCCTTGCGCTCGGGATTCCGACCTCATATCCTACGGCCACTCGAAAAGGTGCTTAACTCGGGATAAGAAACCGGCAGCGTGAATCAGCGTCGGCGGGCCCGGCGCTTCGGGTCCCCTCGCCGACCTCACTCGAGGGATTTTGCAATCTTGGCCCAGGAGTCGCGAAGCGGAACCGTGCGGTTGAACACCAGCCTGCCCCCGGGCGCATCCGGATCGACGCAGAAATACCCCTGGCGTTCGAATTGAAAACGGCTTCCCGGCTCCGCCCCGGCGACGCTCGGCTCGATCCTGCAGGATTCGAGGATCTCGAGGGAGTGGGGATTGAGGTCGGCCAGGAAATCGCCCCCGTCCCCTTCGGCGCCGGGATGCGCGCTCAGGAAGAGCCTGTCGTACAGCCGGACCTCGGTTGCCAGCGAGTGCCCGGCGGAGACCCAGTGGAGCGTTGCCTTCACCCTGCGCCCATCCGGCGCGTCCCCTCCCCGGGTTTCGGGATCGTAGGTGCAGAGCAGCTCCACCGGCTCACCCGTTTCCGGGTCCTTGATCACGTCCACGCACGTGATCAGGTAGGCATTGCGCAGGCGCACTTCGCGGCCCGGGGCGAGCCGGAAGAACTTCTTCGGGGGATCCTCCCGGAAGTCCTCCCTCTCGATGTAGAGCACTCTGGAAAACGGCACCTTGCGCGTCCCCGCCGACGGATCCTCCGGGTTGTTCACCACGTCCATCTCCTCCACCCGCTCCTCCGGGTAGTTGGCGATCACCACGCGCAGCGGGCGGAGGACGCACATCACCCTCTGGGCGCGCCGGTTCAGGTCCTCGCGCAGGAAGTGTTCGAGCAGGGCCGCGTCGACGACATTTTCGCGCTTGGCCACGCCCACGCGGTCGCAGAAGGCACGGATCGCCTCCGGGGTGAAACCGCGCCTGCGGAGGCCGCTGATGGTGGGCATGCGGGGATCGTCCCAGCCCTGCACCACCCGCTCCTCGACCAGCTTCAGGAGCTTCCGCTTGCTCATGATGGTGTAGTTGAGATTCAGGCGCGCGAATTCGATCTGCTGCGGGTGGCACGGGACGTCCAGATTGTCCAGGACCCAATCGTAGAGCGGGCGGTGGTCCTCGAACTCCAGGGTGCAGATGGAGTGCGTAATCCCCTCCAGGGCATCGGAGAGGGCATGGGCATAGTCGTACATCGGGTAGATGCACCACTTGTCGCCCGTGCGGTGGTGCGGTTCGTGCTTGATGCGGTAGAGCACCGGATCCCGGAGGTTGATGTTGGGCGAGGCCATGTCGATCTTCGCCCGCAGCACGCAGGCGCCCTCCTCGAATTCCCCGCCTTTCATCCGGCGGAACAGCTCCAGGCTCTCCGCCGCCGGCCGGTCGCGGTAGGGACTCTGCCGGCCGGGCTCCGTGAGCGTTCCCCGGTGGGCGCGTATCTCCTCCGGCGTCAGGTTGTCCACGTAGGCCTTGCCCGCCCGAATGAGCTCCTCGGCGTACTCGTAGAACCGGTCGAAGTAATCCGAGGCATAGTAAAGCCGGTCCTCCCAGTCGAAGCCCAGCCAGCGCACATCTTCCTGGATCGACTCCACGTATTCGACCTCTTCCTTGCTCGGGTTGGTGTCGTCGAAACGGAGGTTGCAGAGGCCGTTGGGAAAATCCGCCGCAATGCCGAAATTGAGGCAGATCGACTTGGCGTGGCCGATGTGGAGGTACCCGTTGGGCTCCGGCGGGAAGCGCGTGTGCACCCGGCCATCGTTCTTGCCGGTCCTAAGATCTTCGATGATGATGGTCCGGATGAAATCGAGGGGGGGCGCGGCACTCCCGGAAGGCGCCTCCGGCTCCCCTCTGCTCGGGGGATTCTGCCTGCTGCTATCGGAATTCGACGTGCTCATGAGTCTCCATGGCCTCCGGCCGGAACAGGGATTCGCAGATCATGCCCGCATCAGCGGCTACCTTTTCCCATCGTCGAGCGGGATTATCTTTGCGTCGAAGGCCGGATTGGCTGGGAGACAGGGATTCGAACCCCGATCAGATGGTCCAGAGCCACCCGTCTTACCATTAGACGATCTCCCAGCACTGCGGGACAGCCTCATCTTAAGAAATGGGGAAGCTGATTTCAAGCCCAAAACACAGCCCCGGGATCGGCTGCACATGGGTTAATGTCCGGCCATCGGAAACCTGCAACTTCGCCGTGCGCGCGTCATCACTAATCAGCGAAGACCCGCCCAAGGCACGTGGCGAAAGCAGAGGCAGGCATCTCCCGGAAGGCGCGCGCGGCAGGCGAAGGCAGGACGGAAATGCGAATTATGGAGTTGATTTAAATTTTTGAATTAACTTAGAATGCGCCTCATAGCAAAGACAATGAAGGGGGAAAGGTATCCATGAAGCGAAGCTATCAAAGTCTGTTTCTAGTACTTCTGGCCGGCGCGCTGATCCTGTCGCCGGGATCCGGCTGGGTCCTGGCGCAGGCCAAGGCCCAGAAACCTCCGGTCCAGCAGCCGCCGGAAGAGCAGGAGGAGTATACCGAAGAGGAATACGACGCCTACGACAAGGCGGTCAATGAGACCGACCTGGACAAGAAGGCCGAGGCCCTGATCGGATTCATGGACAAGTTTCCCAAGTCCAAGCTCCAGCCGCACATCGTGATCGCCTGGCAGGGCCTGATGTACGAGCTCCAGCAGAAGGGGGCCTACGCCAAGCTCGAAAAGCTTTCCGAGCAGTGGATGAAGTTCTTCCCGGACGACATCCAGATGCTGGCCTACGCGGCGGAAGCGGCCCAGAAGCTGGGCCATCACAAGAAATACATCGACTATGCCCTGCGGATTTACGCCGTGAAACCGTCTGCCAGCCTGGCCTTTTACATCACCGAAGGCTACGAGAAGCTGCGCGATGAGGCCAAGCACCTCGAATGGACGCACAAGCTTTTCGGCTACCCGGAATTTGACGGGGATTTCAATCTCAGAATGACCCTGGTCAAGAAATACGGCGATCGGAAGGACCTGGCCAAGGCCGCCGAATACTCGCAGATGGCGCTCAAATCGCTGGATGCCGCCAAGAAGCCCGAAGCCATCACGCCCGACGAGTGGAACAAGAACAACACCCTCGTACGGCGCAGCTGCTACCTCATGATCGGCATGCACCGCTACGACGTGGACAAGTTTGCCGAGGCCATCCAGGCGTTCGAGCAGGCGCTGAAGGTGGAAAAATTCGACACGCCGTACTACTACATCGGCCTGTCGCAGTGGCGGCTGGGCAAGGTGGAGGAGGCCATCCTTTCGTTCGCCAAGGCCGAGTTGCTGAAGGGCGAGACGCAGAAGCAGGCGAACGAACACCTGGTCAAGCTCTACAAGGCCCTGCACAACAACACGACCATCGGAATCGAGAAGGCCTACAACAAGGCCCGCGAACAACTTGGGATGCCGCCCCTTAAGATCTAGATTCCATCCGCGCTTGCTAGGCGGCGACGCGCAGGGGATCCTGTGAATCTGGAAGGCAAGTGGAAGGCTATCCTCATCGGGGGCGCGATCACCGGTCTCGCCCCCTTTGTCCCCGTCCTAAACCTGGCCTGTTTCGTCCTGCCGCTGGCAGGCGCATTGGCCGCGGTCGCCGTTTATCGCAGCTCCAATCCCTCCAGGCCGCTCGGCGCCCAGGACGGCATCATCCTGGGAGCGCTCTCCGGAGCGGTCGGGACGGCCATGTTTGCAGTTGTCGCCATTCCGCTGGTGTTACTGATCGGGGGCGCGGCGGGCGGCCTCCTGGGCAGGATTCTGCACGGTTTTTCCGGCATGCCCCACACCCTTCGCACCGTCCTGGAAACCCTGTTCGAAAACCTGGGGGGGATTGTGGGCGTGCTCGTGCTCTTCCGCATTCTGGGACAGCTTGCCCTGTCGGTGGTGTTCGGGATCCTGGGCGGGTTGATCGGCGTGGCGCTGTTCCGGGGCGGCTCCCGCACTTCCTGATCCGCAAAGCTTTCCCGGAGGGTTCAGAGCTTTTTCCTGCCGGCAACGCCACCCACGCCAGTCCCGGGCGACTGCTTCTCCGGCCGCGGATTTCACCCATTACAGGGAGGATTTCATACCCGGCTGTCTGAATTCGTGGAATCGGTGAAATTATCCGTGGCTTACGTATTTTGAATCCGGATTTCAAATCTTGCGGTGAGGCCCGTATCGGGCCTGCGGCCGCCGGGCAGGCCCGGGATATTGCGCTCTGAATCCCGGGCGTGAGCTGCTGTGCAGTTCGCTCTAGGTCGAGGTCTTTCGGAGCTGGGCGCGCTTGGCGGCGTCGATTCGCGAGATGGCCCGCAGGAGCGCCAGCTCCGCGCGCGCATAATCCAGGTTCGGGTCCTTCGACTGCAGGGCCTGCTGTGCCCGCGTCTTTGCCTGTTCCGCCCGGTTGACGTCGATCTCCGAGGCCAGTTCGGCGGTCTGCGCCAGGATGATCACCCGGTCGGGCAACACCTCAACGAATCCCCAGGAGCACGAAAGGAACTCCTCCGCGCCGTTCTGGACGTAGCTGATATCGCCGATCCCAAGCTCGGCCAGAAGAGGGGCGTGGCCCGGCAGGATTCCCAGGTATCCCCGGCTCGAGGGCACCGTGACGGCGTCCACGAGTCCGCTGTAGAGCTGCCGCTCGGGCGTCACGATTTCGAGGCGGATTTTTTCAGGCAATGCCATGTTCTTATCCAAAATCTCGCCGGAGCCGCGACCGGACTCCCGGCGGGATGGCTTCACCCCGGTCCTGCGGCGGCCGGGGATTAGGCGGCGGAGAGCTGTTCCGCCTTCTCGAGCACCTCGTCGATGCCCCCGACCATGTAGAAGGCCTGTTCGGGGACATGATCGTATTTGCCGTTGCAGATGCCGCCGAAGCTCTCGATGCTCTCGGCGATGGAGACGTACTTGCCCGCAATCCCGGTGAACTGCTCCGCGACGAAAAACGGCTGCGAGAGGAACTTTTGGATCTTCCGCGCGCGGCTCACGGTGCGCTTGTCGTCGTCGCTCAGCTCGTCGATCCCCAGGATGGCGATGATGTCCTGGAGGTCCTTGTAGCGCTGCAGGATCCGCTTCACCTCCCGCGCCACCGCGTAGTGGTCCTGCCCGATGATCCGCGGATCGAGGATGCGGGAGGTGGAGGCCAGCGGGTCGACCGCGGGGTAGATGCCCAGCTCCGCGATCTTGCGCTCCAGGTTGGTCGTGGCGTCCAGGTGCGAAAATGTGGTTGCCGGCGCCGGATCGGTGTAGTCGTCGGCCGGCACGTAGATGGCCTGAATCGACGTGATCGAGCCGTTGCGGGTGGATGTGATCCGCTCCTGCAGCTCACCCATTTCGGTGGCCAGGTTCGGTTGGTAGCCCACGGCCGAGGGCATACGGCCCAGGAGGGCCGAGACCTCCGAGCCGGCCTGCGTGAACCGGAAGATGTTGTCGATGAACAGCAGTACGTCCTGGTTTTCGACGTCGCGGAAATACTCCGCAACCGTAAGGCCCGTCAGCCCTACGCGCAGCCGGGCGCCCGGGGGCTCCGTCATCTGGCCGTAGACGAGCGCGGCCTTGTCGATCACGCCCGATTCCTTCATTTCCAGCCAGAGGTCGTTCCCCTCGCGCGTGCGCTCGCCGACCCCGGCGAAGACCGAAAATCCGCCGTGATGGGTCGCGATCCGGTTGATGAGCTCCATGATGATGACGGTCTTGCCGACCCCGGCCCCGCCGAACAGGCCGATCTTGCCGCCCAGGACATAGGGTTCCAGCAGGTCGATGACCTTGATGCCGGTCTCCAGCATCTTGGTCTCGGTGCTCTGCTCCTCGAAACTGGGCGCCGGCCGGTGGATGGGAAACCTCTGCTCGGTCCGGATGTCGCCCAGCTGGTCGATCGGTATCCCGACGACGTTCATCACGCGCCCCAGGGTCTCCCGGCCGACGGGCACGGTGATCGGCTCGCCGGTGTCGATCGCCTGCATGCCGCGCACCATGCCATCCGTCGGCTGCATCGCGACGCAGCGCACGCGGTTTTCCCCGAGGTGCTGCTGGACCTCGCTGATCACCTTCACCTTGCCGTCGGGCGTCTCTCCCTCGATCACGACGGAGTTGTACACCGCCGGCAGGCGCCGTTCCTCGAACTCGCAGTCGACCACGGGCCCGATAATCTGGACCACCTTTCCGATGTTTGCCATGCTCTCTCCCCTGGACCGCGGGTCCGAAACCGGGTGGTCCGGCGCGCCTGCCTGCAGCAAGCCGGGCGCGTCCCGCGATCGGTGATTATTTGCCGGCGGCGACCGCGCCGCTCACCACTTCGATCAGTTCCTTCGTGATGCCGGCCTGGCGCACCTTGTTCGCGTGCAGCGTCAGGCTGTCGATCATCTCGCTCGCGTTCTTCGTGGCCGCATCCATGGCCGTCATGCGCGCGCCGTGTTCCGAGGCCGAAGCTTCCAGCAGAGCGCGGAACACCTGCGCTTCCACGTGCTTCGGCAGGAGTCGGCCGAAAATCTGCTGCGGCGGCTCGTCGTAGAGGTATTCCAGGCGCCCGGCTTCATCGGCGATGCTCAGCCTCCGGATCGGGAGCAGGGGCTCGACGACGACCCGCTGCTGCACGACCGATTTGAACTCGTTGTAGACCAGCCAAACCTGGTCCTTGCGGCCGCCTTCGAATTCCGCGATGAGGTCCGCGGCGATCGCCGCCGCGTCGTCGAAACTCACCCGCTGCAGGATGTGGATCGTCTCGTGCCGGACGGCGAAAGCGCGCCTGCGGAAAAAGTCCCGCCCCCGCTTGCCCAGGATGTTCAACTCAATGGCGCTTCCCTGGTGCCGGGCGACGATCTCGATCGCCTGCTTGATGATGTTGGTGTTGTACGCGCCGCAGAGCCCTTTGTCCGCCGTTATGACCACCAGTTCGATCTTTTCCCGGCCCCGCTGGGTCAGCAGCGGGTGGCTCTGCTCCGGCACGCGCGTGGCGATGCTGTTGAGCACCGCGAGCATCTGCCGGGCGTAAGGGCGCGCGGCCACCACCTTGTCCTGCGCCTTGCGCAGCCGCGCCGCCGACACGAACTTCATCGCGCGGGTGATCTGCTGGATGTTCTTGGCGCTGCGGATGCGGCGCCGTATGTCCCGGATGTTCGGCATCGGCGCCTCTAGGACTGGGCGGACGCGTCCCGCTCAGTCACGTATTTTTCCTTGTATTCCTTCAGCGCCGCGAGCAGATCGCCGCGCAGTTCCCCGCTCAGCGCCTTTTCGGCCGCCACGCGCTTGACCAGCGCCGCCTTGGAAGTCTCCATGAACTGGTTCAGGCCGCGTTCGAAGGCCCCTATCTCCTCCACCCGCAGGTCGTCGGTGAACCCCTGCGTGCCGGCGAAGATGACCAGGATCTGCTTGACGACGTCCAGCGGCTCATACTGGCCTTGCTTGAGGATCTCCGTCAGCCGCTCGCCGCGGGCCAGCTGCGCCTGGGTCGCCTTGTCCAGGTCCGAGCCGAACTGGGCGAAGGCCGCCAGTTCCCGAAACTGCGCCAGCTCCAGCCGCAGGGTTCCGGCCACCTGCTTCATGGCCTTGATCTGCGCGTTCCCCCCGACGCGGCTGACCGAGTTGCCCACGTGGATGGCGGGCCGGATCCCCGCATGAAACAGGTCCGACTCGAGAAAGATCTGCCCGTCGGTGATGGAGATGACGTTGGTCGGAATGTAGGCCGAGATGTCGCCCGCCTGCGTCTCGATGATCGGCAGGGCAGTCAGCGAGCCGCCGCCGTTCTGCTCGTTCAGTTTGGCCGCCCGCTCGAGCAGGCGCGAGTGCAGGTAGAAGACGTCGCCCGGGAACGCTTCGCGGCCCGGCGGGCGGCGGAGAAGAAGCGAGATCTCCCTGTAAGCCGCCGCGTGCTTGGAGAGATCGTCGTAGATCACCAGGGTGTGCTGTCCGCGGTCGCGGAAATACTCCCCCATGGCGCAGCCGGAGTAGGGCGCGATGTACTGCATCGTCGCCGGGTCCGAGGCGGAAGCGGAGACCACGATCGTCTTGTCCATGACGTCGTTGTCCATCAGCGTCTTCACCACCTGGGCCACCGTCGAGCGCTTCTGGCCGATCGCCACATAGATGCAGATGACGTCCGTGTTCTTCTGATTGATGATCGTGTCGATGGCGATGGCGGTCTTCCCCGTCTGCCGGTCGCCGATGATCAGCTCGCGCTGCCCCCGGCCGATCGGGATCATGGCGTCGATCGCCTTGAGTCCCGTCTGCAGCGGTTCCTTCACCGGCTGCCGGTCGACCACGCCCGGCGCGATCCGTTCGATGGGGGCGAATTCGTCGCACGCCACCGGACCCCGTTCATCCACCGGCTCGCCGAGGGCGTTCACCACCCGGCCGACCATGGCCGGCCCCACGGGCACCGACATGATCCGGCTGGTGCGCCGGACCGTGTCCCCCTCGCCGATCATGGTGTATTCGCCGAAAAGCACCGCGCCCACGTTGTCCTCTTCCAGGTTCAGAGCGATCCCCTTGACGTCGTGCGGAAAGTCCAGCAGTTCTCCCGCCATGACCTTGTCCAGCCCGTGAATCCGCGCGATTCCGTCGCCGACGGAGATCACCGTACCCACCTCGCTGATGACCACGCCGGTCTTGTAGTCCTTGATCTGCTCCCGCAGGATCTTGCTGATTTCGTCGGCCCTGATCTGCATGTTGTCTTCCTTGTCGGCTTCAGCCTCGCTGTCCCGCGCCGCCCGGCCGCAGCCGGCGAACGCGGGGATAAATGGAACCGGGTGCCCGCCGCCGTGCTCAGCGACCCGTCAATTGCCCGCGCAGCTCGGCCAGCTGGCTTCTCACCGAGCCGTCGTACACCGTGCTGCCCACCTGCACGATGACGCCGCCGAGAAGTTCGGGATCCGCGCGGACATCCAGCCGGACCGACTTGCCCGTGGTTTTCGCCAGCGCCTCGCGCAGCCGCGTAAGGCTGCCTTCATCCAGCGGCGTCGCGGAGACGACCCGCGCCGATACTATTCCGTGCCGTTCTTCGACGGTCTTGACATAGGCATCGGCGATCTCCCGGAAATACCGGATCCGATAGTGCCCGACCAGTACCCGCAGGAAGTTCTCCGTGGTCCGTCCGACGGGGTAGAGGGCCATCAGATCGGTGAGCATCTTCTCCTTGGCGTCGTGCGCCACAGCCGGACTGTGGAACGCCTCCAGGACGTCCGGGACGGCCTCGAAGATAGCTTTGTAGATGCCCAATTCTCGGCCTATGGCCTGGTCTTCGCCGGTTTCCAGGGCGACGTCGGACAGGGCCCTGGCATACCTGGCATAGATGGCGCTCGAAATCACTCTTTCCCCCCGAGTTTAGCCACGAAATCCTGGAAAAGGCGGCCGCGGTCCTCGTCGGTGATATCACGCCGGATGCGTTCTTCCGCCAGCTTGATGGAGAGTTCGACGGCATGCGCCTGCAGCTCCAGCTGCGCAGCGCGCGTCATGCCCGAGATTTCCGCCCTCGTCCGCCCGACTATCTTGTCGGCGTCCCGCTCGGCCTCTTCGAGCAGGCGGTCCTGCTCCTCCCGGGCTTCCCGCTCGGCCGCCGCCCGGATCTCCTCCAGCTCGTCATCCAGCCTGCTCATGCGCGCCTCCACCTCCGCCAGCCTGCGTTCGGCGTCATGCCGCGCCTTCTGCGCTTCCTCGAGCTCCTCGCGGATCAAGCGGGACCGGTTGACAAAGAAGCTCGCCAGGGGCTTTCTCGCCGCCCACACCACCACTCCAACCACCAGGGCCAGGTTGAAAAACCGCCCCAGGCCGAACCACAGTCCCCAGCGGTCTTCGCTCCCTTCTGCGGCCAAGACGTCGACCGGAAAACATATGGGCACCAGGACAAGAGCCAGCGCAAGCCAGCCAGTTCTTCGTGATCTCATCGGCAAATCCCTGCGGACCTCACCGGATACCAGCCAGCCTCTCTTGCTCGCGAAAGATGAAACTGTCAGACCGGTTTCCCCAGGATGCGCTCGGCGATGCTGCGCGCCATCCCGTCGGCCTCGCGGCCGATCTGCTCCCTGGCGGCGCGCACCTGCTCGCGGAGGCTCTCGCGCGATTCCCGGGTCAGCTCCTCGGCCTTGATCCTTGCCCGGTCCAGGGCTTCGGCACGCCGCTTCAAGGCCTCGGAGCGGGCCTGTTCCTGCAGCCGGTAGCCTTCCAACCGGGCATTCCTGATGGTTTCGTGGTATCGCCGAAAAAGGTCCGACTGGTGGGCCAACTGTTTTCCAGCCTCGGCCTTGCGTCCTGCGGTCCGCTTTTCACGCTCCGCCTGAACTTCCAGCAGAGGCCGGAACAGAATCCTGTTGAGGATGAAGATCAGGGTCAGGAATATGACTATGGCCGGAAGGATCGAGCCGTCGAGATTGATCATAAGCTGGCTGCAACTGAATCGGAGCGCGGATTCTCCGCCCGGCGTTCGGACGCTCTGCGAGCCCCTTGTTCGGTCGAAAGAAAACGCAAAAATTATCACAGGGACCTGGGCTCGTCAAGGAGTTTCCCGGCTGCCCGGCTGGTGATATATTGCTTTAATGCTCAAGCAATTAGCCCCGATCGGAGCGGCTGCAATCGGGCTCGAAATCCTCTGGATCCTGCTCCATTGGCTGAGCCCTCTCAGAGAGCACACCGCAGCCTTCCTGGCGATCATAATCACGGCTTTTTCGCTTTGCCTCTGGAGTCTGTTCCGCTTGCCCCTGCGGACACCGGGGGCGGTTCTGCTGGTCGTTTTCAGCGGGCTGATCTTCCGGCTCACCGTGCTTCCCGCTGAACCCGACCAGAGCGATGTATATCCTGATGGTCTGCGAGATTGCAGGAAAAGGACCGCTGCTCGAACGCTGGCTGCACCAGAGCGAGGCCGCAGACAGCGGAAGCGGATCGGGCCTCAGTGCCGGTTGCCCTTAAAGATCAGATCCAGAAACTCCATCCGCGATTCCTGCTTCCGGAAGGTGCCGAGCATCGAGCTGGTGATGGCCCGGGAGTTCTGCTTCTCCACGCCGCGCATCATCATGCACATGTGCTGGGCCTCGATCACAACCCCGACCCCCCTGGGCGCGATGCTCCGGTTGATCGTTTCGGCGATCTGCGTCGTCAGGCGCTCCTGCACCTGCAGCCGCCTGCTGAACATCTCCACGAGCCTCGGGATTTTGCTGAGGCCGATCACCCTCTGCTTCGGCAGGTAACCCACGTGGCATTTGCCGAAAAACGGCAGCAGGTGATGCTCGCACATGCTGTAGAAATCGATGTCCGAGACGATCACCATTTCGTCGTACTCAACCTCGAAAAGCGCATCGTTGATCACCGATTGCGGATCGGAGGCGTAACCGCTGGTGAAGAACTGCAGCGCCTGCGCCACGCGCGTCGGGGTTTCGCGGAGGCCCTCCCGCGTTGGATCTTCACCAAGTTCAAGCAGCATTTTCCGAATCAGATCCTCCATCAGCTGGATCTCCCGATTTGTTGAGCGTTCGGCGCCGGCCCGGCTTGGGCACCCCCGGACATCCGGCGAGCCCTTCGCCGGGCAGCCATTCTCATGGATCTTAGGCCTGCGGCGACCGCAATGTCAAAGACCGGCCGTGGTGAAATCATCTGCGGCCAAATCCAGCCCCGGGGGCGCGGGACGGTTGCGGCCTCCTACGCGTACCGGAATGCGGCGGAACAGGTAATATCCTGAATTAGTATTTGTTTTCAAGGCGATAAAGCCCGTCCTCGATTATCGTCCGGCGGAGCCGGTGCCGACAATCCTATTTACACCGCGGGAATTACTCACTACACTTCAGTGCCATGGAATCCTTTGTGCCGGCTTGCCGGAGGTTGGGCTGCGCCTTGGGCGGAGCATGGAAGGCGATGTTCACCCCCGAAACGCCTCGGGATGCGGGCAGCATTTCCTACTTCAGCCTCTTCGCCATTTTTCCCGCGATCCTCGTTCTGATCGCAATCGTGGACGCCTTTCTGGGGTGGCTGCAACTCCACAACAGGGTGATGGAGAGAATCGTGGTTCTTTTCCCCGGCTCCCGCGAGTTCCTCGAGGCCAACCTCAGAGAGATCACGGAACCTTCGCCCGCGCTCTTCATTTCGTGCGTCGTTGTGATTTTATGGTCCTCCACCTGGATTTTTGCCTCGGTGGAGAACTCGCTGAACCGCGCCTGGCAGGTCGAGAGAAAGAGGAGTTTCTGGGAGAGCCGGATCCGGAGCGTGGCCTTGATGACGCTGGGCGGGATCCTCCTGCTCATTTCGGCGATCGTCACGGGCGCGGTGGCCACACTGCGCGCGGACACCACCGACCACATTCCTCCCTATGCCCAGGACCAGATCATCAACTGGATGTGGTCATCGGTCCTGCTGACGGCGACCTTCCTGATCGCCATCGTCGTCTTTTTCTGCATTTACAAGCTGATGCCCGAGCGCCAGGTCACCTGGCGGGAGGCCTTTTCCGGCGCCATCGTCGCCGCCGCGCTCTGGGAGGCAGGCAGCTACATCTTCGCGAAGCTGGTCCCCCTGTTCGACTCGCAGATGGTTTACGGCCGCACGGGCGCCATCATCATGCTCCTGGCCTGGGTCTACACGTCAACCCTGATCATGCTTTTCGGAGCTCATTTCTCGGCCAAGCTGCACGACCCGGCGCTGGATCAGAGCGAGGTCCCGGCTGCGCTCGCGGAGTCAGGTGCCGAAAAGCGCAAGGCCTGGCGCGCCGACATCCGCCCGATCTCCCGGCAGCGCTGAGTTCAACGGTGAAGCTTTCCTCTTTTGATTACGCCCTGCCGGAAAACCTGATCGCGCAGCACCCCCTGCCGCTTCGGGATCAATCCCGCATGATGGTTGTACGACGGCGGGAGAGGAGCTGGGAGCACAGGTCTTTTGCCGACCTGCCGGGGATTCTCGAACCCCGCCACCTGCTGGTGATGAACAACACCCGCGTGTTCCCGGCCCGCCTCTGGGCGCGCCGCATCGGCCGGGAGGAGCGGATTGAGCTCCTGCTCCTGAGTGAAAAGTCGCCCGGTGAATGGAGCGTGCTCGCCCGGCCGGCCCGCAAAGCCGCCCCCGGTGATCGGCTGGACGTCAGCGGACTCCGCGCCGAAGTCACCGGGGCGGCCGAGGACGGCAGCCGAACAATCGTGTTCGAGCCGAGGGCCGACCTGATGGGGGAGATCGAACGCGTCGGCCGGATACCTCTCCCGCCCTATATCCGCCGGCCGGCCGGTCTGGATCTACCGGAGGACCGGGTGCGCTACCAGACGGTTTTTGCGCAGCACACGGGATCGGTCGCAGCACCGACGGCGGGGCTGCATTTCACACCCGAGGTGTTCCGCCGGCTGGACGCCGCGAAGGTGGGGAGATGCGAGATTCTCCTCCACGTGGGTTACGGCACCTTCAAGCCTGTCCGCTGCGAGGAGATCGCCGCCCACCGGATGGACGCGGAGTATTTCGAGGTCGGAGCCCGGGCCGGCGCGCAGATCCGCGAGTGCAAGGTGCGGGGCGGGGCCCTGGTCGCCGTCGGGACAACCACGACCCGCGTCCTCGAACATCTCGGCCGGCAGGGCTGGACCGGCGAGCCCTGCTCGGGTTACGCCGACCTCTTCATCTATCCCGGCTTTCCCTTCACCATGCTGGACGGTCTCCTGACCAACTTCCACCTGCCCCGCTCGACCCTGCTGATGCTCGTCTGCGCTTTTGCCGGGCGGGAGTTCATGCTGGAGTGCTACGGGGAGGCCGTGCGTCAGGGATACCGCTTCTTCAGCTACGGCGATTGCATGTTGATTCTCTGAGCCTTTCGAGTTACGCCCTGCCGGCCCGAGGAGCCCGATCAGATCCCCCGGCGGAGATGCAAATCCCCCAAGCAAATCGTTGTGTTTTTGAGCCTTGTGGGTTTTAATGGGCAGGTCTCCCGGCTCCGTAGCGCTCTCCGGGGACTTCTCCAGGCTTGCCGGGCAGGCGGAATCGACCGGATGCGTGAAATAAGGCCGGAACCGCGGCGTAGTATCCGTTGGAGGCGGTTGAGGGGAGAGAAAATGGAATGCAAGACCGCAAGAATCTGGCTTTTCCGGCTCATGGATCGGGAACTGTCCGAATCCGACAGTGCACTCCTCCATGAGCATTTGGCCGGGTGTCCCTCGTGCGAGCGCGAATTCCGGATCCTGGCCTTGCCGAGAAAATTGGGGAGTCTCATCCCGGCGCTGGAACCCTCGCCTTTTTTCTACGAGCGTCTGCGTGCCCGTATTCGGGAGGAATCGCAGAGCATCACCCTCTGGCAGATCCTGTGGGGCCTGTCGCGGCAGGTGGTGCCGGCCCTGGCCGCCATCACCCTGATTCTGGTTTCGATCGCAGCTTACGAGCAGTTCAGTTCCCCGCAGCCGGACATTTACCAGGCCTACGACCGGATCTTCACTTCGGTTGACCGGCCGGTCCGCATGGTCATCGCGGAACAGGGCGAGATCACCGAGGAGAGTGTCCTGCAGGCCCTGGCGGAACAGGAGCCGGTCAAGAGCGGCGGAAAGAAGTGAGGCCAGGCGCATGTCGGCAATGAAATCCAAGACCGGCGCCACGATCCTGCTGATCGCGACGTTCCTGCTGGGAGGGATCGCCGGGGCCGTCACCCACCGCCTGATCGAAAAGCCGGCAACGGCGTCGAGCGCCAAGACGAAAGGGCGCCAAAGTCCCCAGGAAATCGTCGGCGAGATGGCCCGCGGGCTGAAGCTGGACGGGCAGCAAGAGGAGAAATTGGCCGAGATCATCAGGGATAGCAGGGACCAATACCGCGCCCTCTCCAAGCAGTTTCAGCCGCAGTACCAGGCGTTGCGCCACGAAACCAACGAGAAGATCCGCGCGATTCTCACCGAGCAGCAAAAGGCCGCCTTCGAGGAGCAACTGAAGGAAGTCGACGCCCGGAACAAATCGCGCAACCGCGATTAGCTGTTCCTTTTCGCTCCCCTGCGGCAGGTCGCCCTCACATCCCGCCCGGCGCAGTTCGGGCCAGCGTCAGGACGCAGACGCGGAGAGCCCCCGCGCCCTTCAGAGCCTCCGCCGCGCTCGCCGCCGTCGCGCCGGTGGTCATGACGTCATCGATCAACAGTATGCGCATCCTGCGGATGCCGGCGCCCCCAGGGGAGACAAAAGCCCCCCGGGGATTCAGCCGCCTGGCGGAATCCATCAGGCCGACCTGCGGGACCGTGTGGCGAACGCGGAGGAGCACGCTCTCGTCGCAACGAAGGCCCGCGGTCCTCGCCAGTGGTGCCGCCAGCAGGGCCGCCTGGTTGTAGCCGCGTTCGCGCCTGCGCCTCCCGGAGAGGGGCACCGGCACCACGAGATCGAAATCCGCCGGACTCCAGGTTTCGAAGAACAGGCCCGCGAGCAGGGGGGCAAGCCGCGCAGCGAGGTTGCGCCGCCCGCGGAACTTCAACGCCTGCACAACCCGGCTCAACTCGGAGCAGTAGTAGCCGAAGGAGCGCGCGGCGGTGAAGGGGGGCGCCTGCGTCAGACAGGGGATGCAGAGCCTGGCTTCGTCCGTGGGCAATTGGGGCTGTGGCAGCCCGCAGGCAGGGCACCATGGAGGCTTCAGCTTCAGCTGCAGCAGCCTTCCCCAGCAGACCCCGCACAGGCCGCGGTCCGCGCGCCGCTGCACCGGAGCCGAGCAGCTGACACAGGCTTCAGGATAGAGAAGATTGAGAACCCCGTCGAGCAGAAGGCCGGGGAAGGATTGAGCGGTGTGCTGATGATTTGGGAAAATGTCTCTCCAGGTCACATCCCCTGCTCCCGGCGCACGCCCGGCTTTCAGTTGTCCAGCATCCCCTTTTCCTGCAATGATTGGCACCGGATGCAGTACTCCGCCCACGGCACCGCTTCCAGCCGTTTGGGCTGGATCTCATCCTCGCAGTGGACGCAGATGCCGAACGAGCGGTTCGAAATCCGGTCGAGAGCATCGCCGATCTGCGCCAGGATCCGGCGGTCCCCCGCGCTTCTTCCGAAATTGAACTCCCGCGTGTAGGATTCCGCCGCCATGTCGGCAATGTCCTGGATGTTTGGTTCCTTTTCGCGGCCGTAACTGTCCGATCTCTGGACCATCTGTTCCAGCGCGAGCTGCTTTTCCACGAGCTTCCGTTTGAAGTAGTCCAGCTTCTTGGCATCCATCAGTCGCGACTCCCTCTCCCCTCCCGGTGGTAGGGGATGTTCCCCAATATTCCAAAGGCACGGTAAATCTGCTCGAGCAGCAGGACGCGCGATATCTCGTGCGCCCACGTCATTCTGCCGAGTGAAAGCTCGAGGTCGGCTCCGTCGGCAATCTCCCGGCTCAACCCGTCGGGACCGCCGATGACGAATTCGATCCCTTTCACCCCGCGAATCTGCTGTCGCTCGAGCCAGCGCGCGAACTCGCGCGAAGTGAATTCCCTGCCACGCTCGTCCAGCACGACTCTCCGGTGGCCGGCACTGAGAGATTTTTTGATTTCTGCGGCCTCGGCGGCCAGAAGCTCCCTGCCATGAAGCCGCCGTCCTCTCGCCAGGTCCTTCGTCTCCACGATCTCACAGGCGGTGAAGTGCCCTATCCTCGCCAGGTAATCGTCGGCCAGGGCCCGCAGCTGCGGGCTCCTGGTTTTTCCAACCCAAAAGATCCTGATGCGCATGATCCCGCCGATGAGCCAAGGCACTCGCCGAGTGCAGCGAGCGCAAAATTTTACAGAACGAAAAAAGCTATTTCAATCGCTGCCGGTCGCCGCTCGCCAGCGGCCGTTTCAGCTTGCCGGCGGGATTCTTCAAAGGGCCGCGCGAATGGCGGAGCCGAGGAAGCGCGCGAGGATTTTCACCCTGGGAGACTACCTCTTTCCAGACAGCCCGCGCTCGACCGGCGGCGTTTCCCCGGCGCCGAGCCCGAACCCTCGGCGAAATGGGAAGGCCCGCGCCCGTTCCCGTTTCCCGGCCCGCTTGAACACGGAAAAACCTGGGTCAGGACCCCGCCTTTTTGTGCCTCTTGCCGGCTGCGGACCGTTTGGACACCGCCGGGGCGAGCAGCTTCTCTATCTCGACCGTCCTGCCGTCTCTCCAGAGGCGCTCGAGATCGTAATACTGCCGGGCGCGCGGCGAAAATATGTGGACCACGAGATCGCCGTAGTCCAGCAGCACCCACTCGGCGTGGTCGTATCCCTCGATGTGCAGCGGGCGTGTTCCCGCCTGCTTGAGTTCCAGTTCGATGGCGTCTGCGATGGCCTGTATCTGCCGGGATGACTCTCCCGAGCAAAGCATGAAGTGCGTCGCAAAGGAGGCTATTTCCGAGATGTCCAGAACCACCGGGTCGACGGCTTTCTTCTTGTCCGCGGCTGCGAGAGCAATTCTGAGTGTATCCTTCATCATTCACCGTAGAGATTTAATTTCCTGATATAGGCGCCGACGGGCGGCGGCACCAGATGACCGAACCGCCTGCCGGCCCGCGCCCTTTGCCGAATTGTGGAAGCGGATATGTCCGGGGCTCCCATATCGGCAAGATAGATCCGGTTTGCCGGCGATGCCCGGCAGTCGCGGAGGGCTTGCCGCTGTGCGCGCGGGCTGAGCCCCCGCAGATCCACCAACCGCCGGGCGGCGCCCGGCGGCAGGATCTGTCCGGCCGGCAGGGGCACGATGCCCGGGCGCGCCACGAAGACGAAGCTGTAGGTCTGCAGCAGCGCCTGGTTTTCCTTCCAGGTGTGCAGCTCCAGCAGGGAATCCATTCCTGCTATGAAGAAAAGGTCCCGGCCGGCAGCCGGAAGAAGCCGGGCCAGTTTTTCCAGCGTATCGATCGAATACGGGCTGGCCGGCGGTGCGAGCTCCACCAGCGAAGGCAGGAAGGCTCTCGTTCCCGATGTCGCCAGGCAGACCATGGCGTACCGGTGCGCCAGCGGGAGGAGGCTGCGCCCCTCCTTGTGCGGGGGAGTGGTCGCAACCACGAAATGGACCTCCGCCAGGCCGAAGCTCTCGCGGACCGCCTGCGCGATGTGTAGGTGCCCGTTGTGGATCGGGTTGAAACTCCCGCCCAGCACGCCGATGCCGCCCTTTTTCCCGCCCGATCCGCTCATAAATCCAGGGCGCCCCAGACCATCGGTTTCATGATACTTCGTTTGGCGCGCAACTCCATTATTTCATTCTCCGCAGGGCGGATCGCCGTCCGCCGTTGTCCTCTCCCCGGGACGGCAGGCCGCCCTTTCCGCGTTGGTCCGCGTTCCGCGTACCAGGATGTTTGCCGTTCCCCGATTCATGAATATTTCCGACTAAATCCCCAGCATCCGCTCCAGCATGCCGACCAGTTCCCGGATCCCCTCCCCTGTCACCGACGAGATCCTGTGGAAGGGGAGTTTGCGCCGCGTGCACATCGCACGCAACCGCGAGATCTTGCGCGGATCGTCCAGGGCATCCGCCTTGGAGGCTACCACCACGTGCCGCCGTTTGCCGAGCGCCTCGTCAAAGAGAGTCAATTCTCTCATTACCGTTTTGTAGTCGGCAACCGGATCTCCGTCGGGACGGGAGACATCCACGAGGTGCAGCAACACCCGGGTGCGTTCCACGTGCTTCAAAAAACGGTCTCCCAGACCGAGGCCGGCGTGGGCGCCCTCGATCAGTCCGGGTATGTCCGCAACCACGAATGAGCGATAGCCTTCCAGTTCGACCACCCCGAGGTGCGGCGTCAGCGTGGTGAAGGGGTAGTCGGCGACTTTCGGGTGGGCGGAACTGATGCGCGAGATGAGCGTGGATTTTCCGACGTTCGGCAGGCCGACGATGCCGACATCGGCGATCAGCTTGAGGTTCAGAAAAAGCTCGCGCTCTTCCCCCGGGAGGCCGGGATCGGCCCGCCGCGGGGCGCGATTGGTCGGGGTGGCGAATCCGGCGTTGCCTCTCCCCCCTTTTCCACCGAGGGCGATGCGCAGGCGTTCGCCGACCGTATCGAAATCCTTCAGCAGGATTTGTTCCGGTTGCGTGAACACCTGGGTTCCGGGCGGAATCAGGATGGTGATGTCCTCGCCCCGCTTCCCGTGGCGCCTGTCGCCCTCTCCGTGCCCGCCTCGGCCCGCGGCAAACCTCCTCTTGTACCGAAAGTGGAGCAGGGTGTTCACCCGGTCGGAACACTCCAGGAACACGTCGCCGCCCCGGCCGCCATCGCCGCCGCTGGGACCGCCCCGCGGGACGAACTTCTCCCGCCGGAAGGCGACGCACCCGTTGCCGCCGTCCCCAGCCTTCACGCTGATCGACGCCCGGTCTATAAACATTGTCCCCCGCGGAAAAAGAAAAAGGACCCCATGCGGGGTCCTCAACTTGCCTTGGCGATCCAGGTTTCCGGCGCGTCCTCAGGACACCTCATCGACGTGCACAAAGTGGCCCAAACGCCCCCGGTCCTGGAACCTGACCGTGCCTGCGGCCCTGGCGAAAAGCGTGTGATCCCTTCCGGTCCCCACGTTCAGGCCCGCCTTGATCTTGGTCCCGCGCTGGCGCACCAGGATCGTCCCTCCGTGGACCAGTTGGCCCGCGAAGCGCTTGACACCCAGCCGCTTGGACTGGCTGTCCCTGCCGTTTCTGGAACTCCCTACTCCCTTTTTATGTGCCATGCCAACCTCTCAAACTCGCCGACTTCCGCTGCGGCGGACGGGTCTCATCCCTGCCCTACGACAATTTTTTCGATGCGCACGTCCGAGTAGGGCTGCCTGTGCCCGCGGGTGCGCCGGTACTGCTTCTTTGCCTTGTACTTGAAAACCAGCACCTTGTCCCCACGGCCGCTCTCCTCGAGCACGCCCCTGACGGTCGCGTCTTTGACCAAGGGCTGGCCTATGTGCGTTTCTTCATCCGTCCCCACCAGGAGGACATCCGTGAACTCCACTTTCGCACCCGTCTCCAGATCGAGCTTTTCCACCCGGACAACCTCGCCTTCGGCCACCCGGTACTGTTTGCCACCACTCATGATCACGGCGTACACGATCCTGATACCTCCATAGGAAAACGTGTATTTTACGGTGCGCGGCCCACAAAAGGCAACCCCAAAATTGAGTTTCGCGCCGCCGGATGGTGCGCCTTCAGTTGTGCTTTTTCAGCCCTGGAGGAGTCCCGAGATCGAGCTGTGGGCACGCGCGAGCGGGATTTCGACCGTGAATTCCGAGCCCTCGTCCGGCCTGCTGGACACATGGACGGTGCCCTCGTGGGCTTCCACCACCCATTTCACCAGCGAAAGCCCCAGACCCGATCCTCCGCTGTTTCGGCTGCGCGCCGGATCCGCGCGGTAGAGCCGGTCGAAGATGAAAGGTATGTCGGCCGCCGAGATGCCGATGCCCTGGTCCCGGATGGAAAGCCTGACCCGTTCCCCATCGACGGTCGCGGCTACCCAGATGTTGCTCCCAGGCTTCGAATAGCGGATGGCGTTGTCCAGGAGGTTGATGATGGCGCGCCGGATCCAGAGCTCGTCCCCTTCGATCACGGCGGCCGAAAGCTGCGGCAGGTGAATCCTGACGTCCATATCGAGGGCGAGCAGATTCAGATGCTCGACCAGGTCTTCCAGCAGCGGCTTCAAATCCAGGGGAACCTTCGAGATGTTCCGGGTTCCCGCCTCTGCCTCCGAAAGCGTGAGAATCTCATTCACCACCCTTGTCAGGCGGTCCAGTTCCTCCAGATTGCTCGCCAGGAGCGAGCGTGTGTCCTCGGGGAGGTCCATGGAATTCAGCGCAATCTCCGTTTCCCCCTGCAGAATTGCCAGCGGAGTCCGCAGCTCGTGGGCCGCGTCGGCGTTGAACTGCCGCAGCTGTTCGAACGAACGGTTCAGACGGCCGACCATCGAATTGAACGCATCCACGAGGCGCTGCACTTCGATCTCCTTGTGCGGGGTAACCACCTTCATGTTGAGATTCTTCGAGGTGATGAGGCCGGCGACCTGCGCCACATCTTCGAACGGCTTGAGCGCCCTTCCTGCCAGCAGCCAGCCTATGGCGCCCGACACGAAAATAATCAGTGGCACTGAATAGAGGTAGATGAGCAGCGATTCCCGGATGACTGCCTCTATCGGCTCCGTCGACTGGCCCACGTGGAGAATGACCTGCTCCGCCGAGGCCCCTGCGGCGAACGGGAGGCTGTAAAAGCGTATCTGCCGCCCATCCACGCCTTCGGCCCGCGAAAAACCCGAGTGGCTGCGCAATACCTCGCTCAGAGCCCCGGCATCCAGCATGTCCTGGATGTAGGCGCTGTGCAGTTCTGGCCGCAGGACGGTGCCCTTCAGATCGGTCACGGCAAAATAGGGCCGTATCCGCTCCAGCGCCAGAACCTCGGAGGGGGGCAGGCCTTCGGTCGAAATGGTGACGGCACCGGATTCCGGGAAGTGGAGTCGCGTCGCGAAGTCGCGCGCATCCTCGAGAAGATCGCTGTCAAAGCTCAGGTGTGCGCGATAGGAGAGTACCTCGTACCGGATGAACCCTATGGCGAGAAACACGACCGTGATCAGGAGCGCGTTGGTCCACCCGAGCTTGAAGCGCAGGCTGCGCACATTCAAGGTGACTAACCCTTCAGGGAATACCCGACGCCGCGAACGGTCTGGATGAGCTGTTTGTCGAACGGGTAATCGACCTTCTTGCGGAGGTAATTGATGTAGACATCCACGACATTCGTAAAGTTGTCGAAACTGGAATCCCAGACATTTTCCACGATCATGTTCCGCGTTACGATCTGATCCTTGTTCCGCATCAGGTATTCCAGGAGCGCGAACTCCTTGTTGGAGAGCTCGATTGCCTTGCCGCCGCGCGAGACCTTGCGCTTGAGGGGATCGAGCAGGAGATCCCCGGCGAGCAGCTCGGCAGTCCCCATGCTCACACCCCGGCGCACCTGAACCTCGATCCGGGCGAGCAGCTCGGCAAAGGAGAAGGGCTTGACCAGGTAGTCGTCGCACCCGAGGTTGAGCCCCTGAACACGATCTTCCACGGCGGTCTTGGCGGTCAGAGCGATGATCGGCATGGTAGGTTTTCGCTTGCGGAAAAGCGGGATCAGATCCCACCCGGTCATCTTCGGCAGCATGAGGTCCAGCAGGATCAGGTCGTAGTCCGCCGCCCGGAACTTGTCGTACCCTTCCTCACCGTCCATGGCCAGGTCGACTTCGTACCCGGCCTGCTCGAGGCCCTTTTTCAGAAAACTGGCAACCTTGCCCTCGTCTTCCACCACAAGAATCTTCATAGCTCACCCCGTAACCGGAATCCACGAATTGCGGCCCATTCTACTGATTTAGTAACGCAAATGGTACGGGAAATCAGCGAAAGCGCTTCCGGAAGCGGAAGTCGATCCCGAAGGCTCCCTCCTCATCCCGCGTGGCCACGATGGACAGGTTGCGGGTCACATCGTACTCCACCACCACGATCTGTTCCTCGTTGGTGGAGAGATTCCGGGAAAACGTGACCGCAAGATCCTTGGACAGCCGCTCGGTGATGGTGACCCTCGCCGTCGGGTCGTTTTCGGCGCCCGCGAGGAAGGGATCGACGCGGAAGCTTTCCAGTCCGAAAATGCGCTGAACCCTCTTGCCCAGCACCCCCGACAGGCTTTCCGAGAGGATGCTGGCCGCACTGAGGCCGGTGATTTCCGACTGCGCCCGAGCCTGAGTGCTGTCGCCTCTGCCGGAGATCCCCGTGGTCATCAGTGCCACGATGTCGACGGTTGAAAGGGGTGGATCCGAGGCCATGTTGAACCGCAGGTTGCCGAGATCCCCCGTGGCATCCAGCATCAGCCGGTAGGTCTTGACATCGGCTTCCGCCCTCAGGTCGAAAGTCGGGTTGATCCGGTTTCGGTCCACGAAATCCGCGGCTCCACGGATAATCTCGAAGCGGTTTCCTCGGAAGAAAATGAATCCCTCGGTCACCTCCACGCGGCCGGTGAGCGACGGGTAGGCGACGGTCCCCCGCAGCGTGAGATTGATCCGCCCGCGCAGCTTCGTCAGTTCGTTGTCGATGGAAAGCCCGTCCTCGGAGTGAATCGAGACGTTGAGCCGGATGCCCGCGAGGAACGGATCTGTGACGCCCGGACCGGCCGGTGCCGCGCTCCTCGCCGCCAGCTGTTCGAGCAGGTTGAAGTCCCTTTGATACTCGGCCCGCACCACCTTCACCTCACCCGTCAGAAGCTGGGCATCGCCGCTCCCCCGTAGATTCAACCGTCCGTCCACCGTGGAACGGAAATCCCTGGGATAGAGCAGGCGGGCCCGCTTCACCTCCGCCTGCAGGTTCAAGGCCCGGAGCTCGGCATTCTGGTGTTCCAGCGAACCCGTCACCGTGACCGAACCCGAAGCGAAGTTCCCCCGGACGTTTTCCAGGCCGACCGAGTTGCGTGAAAATATCACCTTCCCCTGCAGCGCGGTGAGGGGATAGGGAAAATCGCCGAAACCCAGACGGACATCGCGGAACGACGCCTGCCCGATCACCTGCGGATCGCCCAGGGATCCGGAAGCGCGCACGTCCAGGTCCGCCGAGCCGACAATTCCGACCTTGGTTGCCAGATGATCGAGAATCCTGAGATTGAGCTGCCCCTTGAGGGCGAGTTCGAGCCCGGGGCCGTCGTCCAGCGGGATGATGCCGTCCAGGGCGAGATCCGTCGCCTCGCCCGACAACTGGGCCTGGCTCACATAAAGCCTCCGGTTGGCCACGGAAAATCCGATTTTCCCCCGGTTCTGGAGTTCGACTCCGCCGATCCTGAAGCGGGCGCCGTCCATCTCGCCCCGGGCCCCGAGTTTTGCCGGTTGGTCGAAATTCCCGCGGATTTCAACCCGTCCCTGGAGAGCTGTGCTAACCTCGCTGAAATACTCGGGCACCTTCCCCTCCAGCATCTTCTGGATATTCCAGTCGCCGAATTCGACCACCGCGCTCCCGCTGTAGTCCTCCCCGGTCGAAACCTGGACCCTGCCCTGCAGCCTGCCCAGCTCGGAAGCCACCGCGGCTTTAGCCGCCAGGCTGCGGCCGCCGAATTCGAAAGTCCCTTTGCCGCTTCCGAGATTCCAGTCGGAGTACTGCAGGTTTTTGAGTTCGAAGCTCCCCTCCGCGCGGGGATTGTCCAGCGTACCCGCCACGGTCCCCGAGGCCGTCGCCTGCCCCCGTATCGGCATTTCGTTGCGCTGGATCGCGGGGATATCCGCCAGCGGGAAGGACGTCGCCCGGGCGCTCAGCTCCAGCCCGCCGGTGTCCAGCTCGAGGAATCCATCGACTTCCAGCTGGGCGGACCCGCTCGATATCCTCCCGCCCATGATATTCAGCCTGCCCTGCTGCACCCGGGCTCTGCCGCGGGCCAGGTCGAACGCCAGGTCCCGGTAGACTCCCTGCACGATCTGAAAGCGCGTGTCCCCCAGCCACTTTCCATCCTCCTGGCCTGCCACGCCCTCCGCTTCGATCAAACCCGTGGCATCGCCGACGGCAGTTACACCCGCATCGCGGAGCCAGGCAAGGGACAGGTTGGCGACGCTGCCGGAAAACTTCCAGTCCTTCAGCGACTCCCCGGGCGGCGGCACCTCGAGCTCCAAATCTCCTGCGATCGCGAGCGCGTCCGCGCGCACCGTTGCGGCCCGCAGCCTGAGCCTGCTTCCATCCCAGAAGATGCCGGCGGCGAGGCGGTCCGTCTTGAACGTGCTCCACCTTCCCTGGTTCGATTCGATGTGCCCTTCGTACGAGACGCCCTCCGGGGCATCGAGCCGGAGCTCGCCCTCCAGGCCGAATTCTCCCGCAAGATCGAACCTCTCCGGTCTCTCAACCGCGAGATCCTTCAGTGTCCGGGAAAAATCCCCAACGATTTCGAGCACCTCGGAAGGATCTTTCGTGCGGAGACGGATCCGGGAGCGGCCCCACCCCCGTCCCTCCGCATGAAAAACGGTGTCCGCCGAGCGCAGATCCGCCTTCGGCAGATGCCACGCTCCCTGCCGGTAGCCGAAGCCCAGGGTTCCCGCGAGGGGCGTCCAGCGCCCCGCCGCAGCCGCCTGTGCCACCGGCGGCAGCAGGTCGGCGTCCGCCTCGACCTTCAGGTCGGACGCACCGGTCCGCCAGGAAACTCGCGCGGCTGCGTTCACCGCGTTGGCCAGGTCGAAGCCGTCGAGGTTGATGATCGCCGTCAGGTCCCTGATCCGGACCGCACGGGTGGTGAAGGTCAGGTCATGCGGAGTGAGGGGATCCCGCTTCAGGTGCATGTGCCCTTCGCATGTAATTCGCCCCTCGCCGATCCGGCCTTCCACCCCGGCCAGGAAAATGGTGTCATCCTTGATCTGATAGTCGCCTCTGAGAGCGGCGATACCCACCTTCCGGTATCCGGCGGCCGGGGTCGAGAACCGGCCCGCGGACCAAAAACCTGCCCGGTCCCATCGCAGGGTTCCCGCCACCTCGAGGTCTCCGCGAGCCTCGCTGAGCGAGGAGTGGAAAAGGGGGAGCGATTCCTCGGTCATCTTGCCACGGGCCTGGACGACCAGCGCGGGCGACCGCCAGTCCTTCATGCTGCCGGTGCCCAGGAAATGACTCATTCCGCGGCGGACGTGGAAGGACTCGATCTCGATCCCCTCTATCGAGAGATCCAGCCGCGCCTGCAGGTCGTAAGGGATCTCCCTGTCCCCCCAGGCCACCCGGCCGTTCCGGTAGGATAGGTCGATGCCGTAGGCCAGAGGTTCTTCCCGGTAGCGGATGGCGCACGCCAGGTCTTCCAACGAAAACTCCAGCGGAATCCGGACCTGATTCCATTCCACCCAACCTCCCCGGACCTCCGCCCTGCCGGAGGCGAAGTCGAAAGAGCGCCGCAGCACCCGCAGAAACGACTCCGCCTTCCAGCCGTCTTCGGAATCGCCGGTCCTGAAGGAGATTCTCGGCCCCGTCACCGCCAGTTCCGCCAGTTCCACATGGGGCAGGAGGAGCGCCTTCAGCGTCAGGCGCCCCTCGATACGCTCCACCGCCAGGCCGAAGCGGTTCTGCTCGCCGGCCGCGGGAGTGAGCTGCAGGCCCGCCACCTGGAAGGAGAGCCGGAAGGGATCGAAGTGGAAAGAACCGATACTGCAGACCTGCCCGGTCGCCTCCTGCACTTTGTCGACGACATACAGCCGCAGCTTTTCCTGGAAACCTCGGCTGCTCACATACAAACCACCGGCCGCTGCCAGCCCGCCGAGGAGCAGGCCGGCAACGAGGAGAGCCTTCCAGAGCTTTCTCTTCATGGCCGTCCATCTCCTCCCGGCGCGGAGAATTTCTGGATCCTGGAGTGATCCCGGATGTTTTCCAGCCAACGTTCGAGCGCCTGGTTCACCTTTTCTTCCACGAGGATCATCCGGATGTAGTCCCTGACCTCATCGATCGGGGGCGCGCCGATGCCCGCATCCCGCAGTCTCCGGACCAGGACCGTATCATAGTAGGACTCCACTTCTCCGTCCTGTACTGCGACAAACGGCCGGAAGCGGAGGTTCACAAACCTCAAGATCAGCGCCTGCAGCTCGACATAGGCTTCCAGTTCCTCGTGCCGCATGCCCAGCGCCTTCAAAAGGCCCGGCAGGCCGCCTATCTCCGCATAGCCCCGGACCAGCTCCTGCATCCGCTCGTCGATCACGTCCCTGTCCGCGGGCCCGACCATGAAGTTGGCCAGCTCCTGTCGCAGCAATTCCAGATCGATGAGCCGGTCGATCTCTTCCTTCCGCGGCCCGGCCGTTCCCGCTTCGCCGAATGAGAGCAGGGCGTTGAGCACCCGGGCCATTTTCAGGTCTCCGTCCGTGAGCACCTTCCCATTCACGGCCGCCAGCATCCGATCTAGTTCCACCTGCCCCGGCGGCGCCTGTGAAGGCCGGGCCGCCGCAGGACATGCGAGGAGGAGCGCGACCGCTGTGAAGATCCTTGTTCCGAAGCTCATAGTCCTTGCCAGGTTGCCCATCCCGGGTGCCCGCAGGCCCGGTTCATTCCCCGCCATGATTCCGGCGGCTCGGCTGGCTGCCGCAAATAGCGGCGCCGCAGCCTGTTTCCAGTGCCTTCCCTCACTCCTCCCGTCCGGGCTAGAACGGCGGCCCGATCGTGATGAAGAACTGCCGCCGGTCGTATCCCAGCGTCCGCAACCGTTCGGAGAGGTTCAGGTTGATTGCATAGTCGATCCTGAGCGGACCCAGCGGCGTTTTCACTCTCAGCCCAAGACCGACCGTGTGACTGACGTCCGGGAGGCGAATGGCCCCCAGGGAGCGGAACACGTTTCCTGCGTCGTAGAACATCGCCAGCCGGAGGCTGCTAAGCAGGGGGATGCGCGCCTCCAGGTTGCCGACCAGGATCGCATTGCCGCCCACCGGTTGGTTCGTTTTCGAATCCAGGGGCCCGGCCCGGTCGGTGTCGAATCCGCGGAGGCTCGAGGCGCCGCCGCCGAAAAACCGCTCGCTGATCGGCAGATCCCTGTCGCCGCCGAAAGGCTGGGCCACCCCGAACCTCAGGCCTGCGGCCATGAGCAGCGACCGCGTCCAGTTCCAGTGATAGCTGTTCTGTGTGAACAGCGAGACATAGTTGTTGCTGCCGATCAGTTTCGTCGTGAGGCTGAGGTCGGCCGAGGTGAAGAATCCGCGGTCCGGATCCAGATAGTTGTCGCGGGTGTCGTTGATGAATATCGCCGAAAAGGTGGAAAGATTCCTCGGAATGTCCTCGCGCCCGAGCTCGCCGGGGGAGACCCTAAGGTCCGACACCCGGACGTTGCGGAAACTGTAGCGCAGGAGCGCCCACGCGTGGGTGCCCACCGGCCGGCTGAACTGATAGGTGAAGTTGAGCCGCCGAACATCGAAGCTGACCTCCCGCTTGCGCCTGCCGGACAGCGTGAGGTAGGAGTTTACCGGCAGGAAGCGGATTCGCGGCTGCTCGAAGCTCAGGATGGCGCCCTGTTCGATGGTGCTTCCCCTGAGGCGCAGGTCGGCCCGGCGCCCCGTCCCCAGGATGTTTCCGTCGCTCAGTTCGAGGATGCCTCTCACCCTCTCCCGTTCCTGATATCCGAGCCCGTAGCGGATCGTGTACCGCTTCGATTCGGTCAGGCGCACCACCACGCTCTGATGCCGCGCCAGGCTTTCCGGAGTCTGCGGCGACACGCGCACCAGGTCGAACACCCCGGTGGCGTAAAGCGCTCGCTGTGTTTCCAGCATTCCTCCCAGGCTGAGGGGCTCGCCTTCGCCGAGGCTGATTCTCTTCTCGATGAAGGATCTCCGAGTCCGGTCGTTTCCCAGGATGAGGACCCGGTCCACGTAGGAGCGCGGGCCCTCCTCGATGTCGAACAGCAGCACATACCGGCCGCCGCCGGTTTCGGTCGCGGAGTACACCACCTGAGGCTGCAGGAAACCTGCATCGTTGTAAGCTGCCAGCAGGGCCTGTCTGTCCCGTTCCGCGATCTGAGGCGAGTAGGCGCTGCCGGGCCTCATGGCCAGCCTCGACCTGAGCCGGTCCTCGGAGACCTGGGCGCAGCCGCGCAGCTCGACAGCGGCCACCCGCGAGAGGTCTCCTTCGTCCACTTCGAATGTGATCTTCAGGCTGCTCGAATCGCCCATCGCCTGCACCAGGGGGATGACCTGCGCCTCCAGGTAGCCGGAGGAGTGATAGAGGAGCCGGAGGTTCTCGACATCGGAATCCAGCTTCGAAATGCTGTACACCGATTTCTGAAGAAAACGGGCAGGCTGCACCTGCACCGAGGCAAGCAGCTCATCGTCGGAGAATGCCCGGTTGCCGGCGAACTCGACATCGCCTACGGTCACCTTGCGGCCGGCCTCTACCACGTACTTCAGCGTGCGTGCGCCCGTGCGGTCCACCTCCTGCTCTGCCCGCACGTCGGCCTCCGGATAGCCCTGTTCTTCCAGGTATTCCCGCAGATTCTGCGCACCTTCCTCGAGAAGCCAGGGCTGAAGGCCCTCTCCCGAAAGGACCGGCAGCAGACGGCTCAACCTGTCTCTCGGTATGCCGAAACCCTCCACCATCACGCGGACCTCCCCGACATTCAGCACTCGAAGTTCCAGGGCGATCGTGTTGTCGTCGGGATCGAAGATCTCCGAGAGCTGGGTTTCCGCGGCCAGCCAGCCCCGTCTGAGCAGATACTGATCGAGATTCTCCACCCGCTGCCTCAGCCGGAAGCGCTCGTACTTCTTCCCCTGAAGGAAACCGAATTTATCGAGGATAGCGGGCTCCTGCTCCGGGGCTACCCCCGTGAGAATTACGGAGCGGATCGTCGGCAGCTCTCCCTGCTCTATGACGAAGGTAACGTTCGCCTGCCGGTTTTCCGCATCCCGCACAACGCTCGTCTCGACCCGAGCCTGGAAGTACCCGCGGTCCCGCATATACCGGCCCATGATCTGGCGGCTCTCCTCGAGCCTTTCGGGAGTGAACCTGGCCCCAACGGGGAGGTCCATCACCTCGGCCGGGAGGCGACCACCAAGGTCTACCTCGCCTTCGATCAAAAACCGGTTGAAGTAGTAGTTGAGCAGGAGATGAAACGTCAGGCGGACCTTGTCGCCGTCCGGCTCGCCGAAAGCCGAGATGCTCGAGAATTGACCCGTGTCATACAGGGCCTGAATCGCGGCCTTCAGGCCCGTCCGTGTCAGGACCTCGCCGGGACCACACCCCAGCATCGGGTCGAAATGGGCGCGCACGAGCGGCCGATCGGCCACGTAATCGATGCCGGAGACGACCCGGCCGAAAAACTCCTCGCCCGAGCGCTGCTGTGCCGCGAGGGGCATCGCAGCAGCCAGGAAGAACTGCGTGACCACCGCAAGGATGGAAAGTCTCGGCATCGGCATCGTGCTTCGGTTACAGGGCAACCCACGCTGCCGGACCCGGCGGCCCGATCGCGTCGGCCAAGCATACTACAGTGCGCCACGCGGGCGAAATGCGTGCTCCCCGCGTCCGCCTTCTTGCCGTCTTTGGCATCGGAGGAGCGTTTTTCCTTCGCCCGGCGCGGCAATGGAGGGGCGGACACGGGCAGGACTTGTCCCAGGGAATCAGACGTTGAACCGGAAGAGAATCACATCCCCATCACGGACCGGGTATTCCTTCCCTTCCAACCGCAGCACTCCCTTGTTCCGGGCCGCGGCAAAGGATCCCAGTTCCACCATTTCCTCGAAGGAGACGACCTCGGCCTTGATGAAGCCCCTCTGGATATCCGTGTGGATTACGCCGGCAGCGGTTTCCGCCGGGGTGTCTGCCGGCACCGGCCAAACGCGAACCTCCGGGCCCACAATTGTGTAGAACGATACCAGCCCCAGGAGGGCGTAAGACCTCTCGACGATGCGCGTCAGGCCGCTTTCGGTCAGCCCCAGGTCGTCCATGAACATGCCGGCGTCTTCGGCATCGAGCGCGTCGATCTCCGCCTCGATCCGGCCACAGACCGCCGCAACCCCGACCCCGGCTTTCGATTCGAACTCGTCGAGCCCGAATTCGCGGGCCGCATCGGGGATTTTCCGCGCATCGCCATCCCCCAGATTGAGCACTATCAGGAGCGGCTTGGCCGAAAGGAAGGTGAATCCCCGTATCCCCTTTTCCTCGTCTTCCGTCAAATCCAGTTCCCGAAGCGGCCGTTCCTGCTCGAGGGCCTCCCTGCATTTCAGCAGCCATCGGTTTTCCGCCTCCAGTTCCGCGCTCCGGCATTTCGCCAGGTCGCGGGAGAGCCGCTCCAGCCGCTTCTCCACGATGGCAAGGTCGGAGAGCATCATCTCGAGTTCGAACAGCTCGACGTCGCGCCGGGGATCCACGGAGCCCTCGGAGTGCGGGATGTTTGCCTCCTCGAAGGCGCGCACCACGTGGACGAGAGCATCGACATTCTTCAGGTTGTGCAGGTGCAGCCCGCGATCCGTCCCGCCCGCTTCGGCCGCCGCCCTGGCCTCGCCGCGTGCCATGCCCGGCAGGTCGACGTATTCAATGGTGGCGTGGGTGGTCTTCTCCGGTTTCACGATTTCCGCCAGCCTCTCCAGCCGCGGATCCGGAACCTTCGCCACCCCCAGGTGCGCTTCAATCCGGCCGCCCCACGCCGAGGTTTCCGCATGGCCGTGCGTGAGCAGGTTGAAGAGCGTGGTCTTCCCGGAATGAGGTAAGCCGACGATCCCGATCTTCATGCGAATCCCTCCCGGCTTGCCGGCATGACCATGATGTCCCCGTCCGTGTTCGCCGCTTCGCCGCGGGGAAACACGGCGGGCACGGCAGCTTTTCGGCTGAAAAACATCTTAGCACGACCAGGGGTTGCTCCCTGCCGGAGCCGGGAATCAGCGGTCGAGGAAAGCTGGCCCTCAGCCGAATCCCGCGCATTTTCCCCTCTTCCGCGACTCGGGCACATAGGCGGCCGGTCAAAATCGCGGTCGAGGCCCCAGAAGCGCAAAATTTCCCAAGAACTTCTTGACAGAAGTCGAGAAGCGCCATATTGTGTGGGCCGTGGTCCAAAGTGGTCCAAAGTGGTCAGAGCGGGATACTTTGGATGCCTTTCCCCCTTAAACTGGGTCTTTCCGAGAATTGAGTCGTTATGCGGTGCGCGACGTATGCTATGGGGCAGCTTTCCGGCAAAGATCGACAATAAGTTCCGGTTGAAGGTCCCGGCCAAGTTCCGCCGCGACCTCCCCGAAACCGTCGACAACGTCTACTTTGTGACCAGCGACGATGGGCGCTGCGCACAGATCTACCCCCTGCCCATCTGGGAGCAGATCGCCGAGAAGCTGCAGCAGCCCCCACGCATGGATCCCGCCAAGCTGAAATACCAGAAGTTCACGAGCTACTACGGGCTGCTGACGCAGATGGACCCCCAGGGCCGGATCCTGATCCCGCAGTTCCTGCGCGACGATGCCGGCCTCACGGGCGAAGTGACCGTGATCGGAAAAACCGACCACCTGGAGATCTGGAACACGGAGGCCATCCGAAAAGCTCTCATCGACGCGCCTCTAACGGACCTGGACCGCGAGAGGCTTGCCGAGCAGGGGTTCTGAAATGCGCGTTGTCTGCGAGGGAGGGATAGTGCGAACGTCCCTGCATACCACGATGAAAGACAGCTTCACCGACAGCTGCGAACCCGATCACGTGCCCGTCATGGTGGAGGAGGTGATCGGCGCCCTGGGATGCGAACCGGGCGGGGTTTACGTCGACGCGACCCTGGGGCTGGGCGGACACGCCCTGGCCATCCTCGAGAGGATCGGACCGGTGGGGATGCTGATCGGGATCGACCGGGATAGGGACTCCCTGGAAATAGCCCGCCGCCGGCTCAGGGAACATGAGGGAGCGACACGGCTGTTCCACGAGAACTTCAAAAACCTCCCGCTGGTCCTGAACAATCTGGACCTGAGGCCGGTGGATGGGATTCTCGTCGACCTCGGCATCTCCAGCTATCAGCTGCTCAGCGAAAATCGGGGTTTCAGCTTCAGTTCGACGGCTATGCTCGACATGCGCATGGATCGCGGTCAGCGCCCCACCGCGGCCGACCTCGTGAACAACCTCAGCCAGGAGCAGCTCGCCGGGATCATCTACCGCTATGGCGAAGAAAAGCGCTCCCGCCGGATCGCAGCCGCCATCGTCGCGGCCCGCGCCCACGGACCCATCACCCGGTGCGCCCAGCTTGCCGAAATCGTCGCGCGGGCGGCCGGCCGGCGCCGCACGCACGGCATCCATCCGGCCACGCAGACGTTCCAGGCCTTGCGCATCGCCGTCAACCAGGAACTCGAAGGGCTGGAGGACTTCTTCGCCGGGGTGCTCCGGTTCCTCAAGCCCGGCGGCAGAATCGTTGCGATCGCCTTTCATTCGCTCGAGGACCGGATCGTCAAGTCCGCGTTCCGGATGCTCAGCGGACGGTGCGTCTGCAATAGAGCGCCCGCGCTCTGCACCTGCCCCAGGCGGGCGCTCGCGCGGCCGGTATTTTCGCGATCCCGAACCCCAAGCGCCGCGGAAATCGCCTCGAATCCCCGGTCGAGGAGCGCCCGCCTGAGGGCCTTGGAGAGGATTTGACCCGTGCGCGCCCGGCTCACCGGCGCGCTGAACAGCTTGCGGACCCGGTGCCGGAAGCGCTGAAGGACGCCACGGCCGATGCAGCATGCGAACGTGAGAATGGAGGGGGCGATGGCAGATTGGGCAGAGGGCATGGAAGGCCGAAACTACACGATAGCCCGGCACATGGACATCCGGAACCTGCAGGAAATGCTGGCCGCCCTGATCTGCATCCTCATGGTGGCGGGCGTCCTCGGCTTCCACCTCTGGATCCGCGTCCGGATGGTCGACATGGGATACGAAACCCAGGAGTTGCTGAAGCGCGAGAACACAGCCCTTCGCCTCCACGGCGAGCTGATACTCGAGGAGGAATACCTGAAGCGTCCGGCCCGAATCGAAGCCTTCGCAGTGGGGCAATTGGGCATGGCGCCGATCCGGTTAGAACAGATTTTACCCGGCAGGATCCGGAGCGTGGAGGCCGGCGGCGAGACGACATTAGTCCTGGCCGAGTCACAGCCCGCATCGGGAGCGTCGGGAAAAACTTCCAACGATAACTGATCATGTCCGGCATCAGCAGGCGATCCAACTCAGGCAGAATCGCCCTGGTGATGGCGTTTATCACTCTCTGGACCGGTCTGATCTGCGCGCGCCTCGGACAGTTGCAGATCCTGCGGCATCAGGAGCTCGCGGATGCCGCGCGCGAACGCCTGCAGATCACCAGGACCGTCCAGGCCCCGCGGGGTCTGATCTACGACTCGCAGATGGATGAGCTGGCTACCAGCGTCACCGTCAACACCGTCGTGGCCGAGCCCAAGAACATCCAGGACCTGCGGAAGGCGGCCCGCAGCCTGGCCGCCATCCTGGAACTCGAGCCGCGGACCCTGGAAAAAAGGCTGGCCGACCCTGCAAAGAAGAGCTTCGTCGTCGTCAAGCGGAGGATCGATCCCAAGGCGGCCCTGCAGATCCAGGACCTTCAGCTCCGGGGGGTGTACTTCCTCGAGGAGAGCATGCGGGCGTACCCCAACGGCCAGTTGGCGTCGCATGTCCTGGGATTCGTGAACCTGGAGGGGGAGCCCGGGGCCGGCCTCGAGCTGCAGTACGACCGGACCCTGAGGGGTGCGCAGGGGGAGATGTCGTTCACCGTCGATGCCCGGCGTCGCTCCTTCGACGGCCGCGTGGAAAAACCGCCGGTTCAGGGTCATTCGCTGGTCCTCAGCCTCAACAAGTCCATTCAGTACACCGTCGAGCGGGAACTCGCCGCCGTGATGGAGGCATACCGGGCGTCGTCCGGGACCGTGATCGTGATGGAATCGGACACGGGAAGGATTCTGGCCATGGCGAACCATCCCACTTTCGACGCCAACAGCTTCAATCTCGCACCGGCGGAATATCACAAGAACCGGGCCGTGATCGACATGTTCGAGCCGGGCTCCACCTTCAAGGTGGTCGTGGCGGCAGCGGCCCTGGAGGAGGGGCTTACCCACGCCCACGAGGTCATCGACTGCCAGATGGGCTCCATCCGCATCGGAGGGCATTCCTTCCGCGACCACAAACCCTACGGCCTCCTGACTTACAACCAGGTCCTGGAGTTCTCCTCCAACGTCGGCGCCGCCAAGCTCGGCCTCCGTCTCGGGGAAAGGCGCCTGTACGAATCGCTTCGCCGATTCGGCTTCGGCAGCAAGACGGGCGTGGACCTGCCGGGAGAGATCGTCGGCCTGGTGCGCGACTGGCAGAAGTGGTCCGCTCTCTCCATCGGCGCCATTTCCTTCGGCCAGGAGGTGGGGGTGACGCCGATGCAGATGCTCGTCGCGGCCAACGCCGTGGCCAACGGCGGATACCGCGTGACGCCGTCCGTCGTGGACAGAATCATCGACCAGGAGGGCGATCTGGTGTTCTCCCGGAGTTCCGAAGTCACCCGCATCATGCGCCCGGAAACGGCGGCCACGGTGCGGGATGCCTTCGAGGGAGTCGTGATCCGCGGGACGGGCCGCCGCGCGGCCCTGGAGGGGTATCGCGCCGCGGGCAAGACCGGCACCGCCCAAAAGATCGTCGACGGGCGCTATTCCAAATCCAAATACCTGTCCTCCTTCATCGGCTTTGCCCCGCTGCCCCACCCGCGCATCACCGTTCTCGTGCAGATCGACGAGCCCCGGGGGGCCATCTACGGCGGCGAAGTCGCCGCGCCGGTATTCGCCCGGATCGCCCAGGAAACCCTGATGAAACTCAAGGTGGCGCCGGACCGGATCGTGGCCCCGCCGCGCGCCAAGCCGGAGCTGGCGGTCGCGGCAGAGGACTTTCTGCCGGATGCAACCCCGCTCAGACCGGTGCCGGCCGAAGCCTGGGCGCGATTCGCGGCCCGGACCGAGGACAACACGATCACCATGCCGGCGGGCGACACAGTGATCGTTCCCGATTTCCACGGGCTGGCTAAGAGAGACGTGGTGGAGCGCGCGTCCGTGCTGGGGATCCGGGTGCAGACCAGCGGCTCCGGCGCCGCCGTTTCGCAGGTGCCCCCGGCGGGCACTCCGGTGGGGCCGGGAGAAATCTGCTACGTGAGTTTCGCCCGCGGCGAGAACCTGCCGGCGCGGCTGGCTCCGGCGCCCACACCTCCGAAACAGCAGTAAAGGGACGAGGGAGACGGTCATGCTCCTGCATCAGCTTCTGGAAGGGCTACCGGGCACGAGCATGACAGCGAATGCAGCCGTGCGGATCACGGGCATCACGCACGACTCGCGCAGGGTGGAGCCGGGCTTTTTGTTCGTGGCCATCCGCGGCGCGAACGCGGACGGCAGCCGCTTCATCGGGGAGGCATTTTCCAGGGGGGCCGCCGCAGTCGCGTCGGAATCCGCGCCCGGCCCGTCTCCTGCGGGGCCCGTGATCGAAGTGGGGGACGCGCGCGCTTTTCTGGCCGCCGCAGCCGCCCGGTTTTACGGATACCCGACCCGGCGGCTGAAGCTCGCAGCCGTGACGGGCACGAACGGAAAGACGACCACGGCGTTCCTCGTCGACGCGATCCTGCGCAGCGCGGGACTCAAGCCCGTGCTGGCGGGAACGATCGGGATGAGGGCGGCCGGGGAGTTCGTTCCCAACCCGCACACCACCCCGGAAGCGCCGGATCTGATGAGGTTTCTGAAAGAGGCGGCGGATGAGGGATGCACGCACGGGGTGATGGAGGTTTCCTCGCACGCCCTGGCGATGAAAAGGGTCCTCGGGGCCAAATTTGCCGCCGCGATCTTCTGCAACCTCACCCCCGAGCACCTGGACTTTCACGGCGACATGGAAACGTACTACCAGGCCAAACGGCTCCTGTTCGTGCCCGAAGGCGGAAATGACGTCCGGACTGCGATCGTGAACACGGATGACGCCTACGGCCGGCGCCTCGCCCGCGAAACCGCGTGCGCCGTGCTGCGATTCGGCGAATCAGAGTCCGCCGACATCCGGCTGATGGAGGCCCGCTACGAAACCTCCGGTTCGACCCTGCGCCTGCGCACCCCCCGCGGCGAGGTTCAGCTGCAGACCCGCCTGGTGGGCAGGCCGAACGGCTACAACATCCTGGCTGCCGCCGGCGCCTCGCTCGCTATGGGGATCGACCTCGCCGCCATCCGCGACGGGATAGAACGGCTCGACGGGATTCCAGGGAGGATGGAGAAGGTCGAAGCGGGCCAGCGTTTCACCGTGATAGTCGACTACGCTCACACACCGGACGCGCTCGAGAAACTGCTGGAGACGCTCCGCTCCCTGCCGCACGGCAGGATCATCACGGTGTTCGGCTGCGGCGGGGACCGCGACCGCGAGAAACGCCCGGTGATGGGAAGAATTGCGGGCCGGCTGAGCCAGCTGGTCATTGCCACATCGGACAACCCGAGATCGGAGAATCCCCTCCGCATCCTCGAGCAAATCGAGTCCGGCCTGCGGCAAGGGAGCGCCGAATTCCAGCTCGTGCCCGACAGGCGGCAGGCCATCGAAAGAGCCCTCGCCGCCGCGAGGGCAAACGATGTTGTCGTCATTGCCGGCAAGGGCCACGAGACACAGCAGATCGCGGGAGGCCGCACGATTCCGTTCGACGACCGGCTGGTGGCGGCGCAAATCCTGGGACTGTCGGACCATGACGGGGGAGGCCGGAACCAATGAGCCACTACAGCAGCCTCGAGATGCCGGCCTTTCGGCCGTGGCCGAGCCGTCCGGGCGACGGTTTTTGCGATCCGATTCTGGAGTCCCTGTCGGCGGGCGAGGTGGAGATGGTGACAAACGGGATGCTCGTCTCCGGCTCGCGCGGCGATCATGCCACCGGAGTCGCCGTCGATCCCGGGGACTTGAAGCCCGGCAACCTCTACTTCGCCCTTCCCCGGCCGGGGAGCGAAGGCCAGGTCTGCATCGCGGAGGCGCTGCAGATGGGCGCCGCGGGCGCAGTCGTAGACCGTTCGCAGAGGGTGGCGCCGGGGTTCCCGAGGGAACGGCTCCTCTTGAGGGTCAGGAACACGCACGAGGCGCTCCGGGACCTGGCCATCGCCGTGCGCAGCCGCTGGCGCGGGAGCCTGGTGACCGTCGCGGGCGCCCTGGGGAAGACGCTGACCCGCGAATTCATCCGCCAGGTGCTCGCGTCCGAGCACAGCGTTTACTGCCCGCCCTGCCCGCACGAGAGCCCCTGCGGTCTGCCGCTGTCCCTCTTCGGCCTCAGCCCGGCGGATCACATCGCGATCTTCGAGGCCGATTCCAGGCGACCGGGCGGGATCGGCGAGCTCTGCCGCATCACCCGGCCTGCGGTCGCAGTTGTCACCAACATGGCCGGCGGGCACGGCCCGTCCGGGCAACTGGGCTCTGCCATGGCCGCGCTCGCGCGATCCATCGAGCCCGGCGGAACCCTGATTTACAGCGCCGACGATCCCGCCTCGCGGGATATAGGGCGGGGGCACGCGGGACGCCGAATTTCCATCGGCTTTTCCCCCGACGCCGACATACGGGCCGCGGGGCTGGACCCGGCGGGACTGCAGGAGACGCGTTTCGAATTGACCGTCGCGGGGATCACCCGGCGGGCGATGATCCCGCTGGCCGGCGGCCACATGGTCATGAATGCCCTGGCTGCCGTGGCCGCCGGCCGGCATTACAGGCTGGGCATGGATCAGATCGTCGAGAGTTTGCGGCACCTGCGCGGAATGAGGATGCGGGGGCACGCTCTGAGATTCCTCGACGGATTCACCCTGATCGACGACACCTACGATTCCAATCCCGAGGCGCTCCATCGCATGATTGAAACCATAGCCGCGATCCGGCCGTACAGCCGGCGCATCCTGGTTGCCGGCGAAATGCTCGCCCTCGGGGACGAGTCGCCTGCCCTGCACCATGCGTGCGGCGTCCATGCGGCCCGCAGCGGCCTCGACGTCGTCGTCGGGATTCAGGGAGCGGCGCAGGAGCTGGTGCGCGGAGCCGTGGAGGCCGGCGTGCCCCGCGCCTGCGCGCACTTCTTCACCGAGGTAAACCCGGCCATCAACTTTCTCTCGAGGAAGGTCCGGTCCGGCGACCTCGTGCTCGTCAAGGGCGCCAGGGCACTTCGGCTGGAGCGCATCATCCACACCTTGAGAGCGGAATACGCGGAGCAGATAGCCTGATGCTCTACCACCTGCTGTACGACCTTCACGAATGGATCCCGCCCTTCCGCGTGTTCCAGTACGTCACCTTCCGCACCGCGGCGGCGGGCATCACGGCGCTGTTCATCTGCCTCGCCCTGGGACCGTGGCTCATCCGCAGGCTGGCCCAATTCCAGATCGGGCAGCAGATCCGCGCCGAGGGGCCATCGTCCCACATGAAAAAAGCGGGCACCCCTACCATGGGCGGCCTCCTCATATTGATCGGCATCCTCGTTCCGACGCTCCTCTGGGCGGACCTCGCAAACCTCTTCATCTGGGTCGCGGTGGGGGCAACCCTGCTGTTCGGAGCCCTCGGCTTCGCCGACGACTACGCGAAGGTCTCCCGCAAGGGATCGCTCGGCCTTACCGGCCGCAAAAAGCTGCTCTTCCAGGGCCTCATCACGCTGGGCATCTGCGTCGCCCTGCATTTCCTGGCCGAGCGCGGACTCTACAGCACGCACCTGAGCGTGCCGTTCTTCAAGAATTTCACTCCGGAGCTGGACCTCTGGCAGGTCCCCTGGATTCCCATCGCTTTCCCGCTGGCATTTTTTGCGGTGCTGATCATCGTGGGCGCATCCAATGCAGTGAACCTGACCGACGGCCTCGACGGGCTGGCCTCGGGCTGCGTGATCGTGGCGGCCTCCGCCCTCACCGTGCTCTGCTACGTGAGCGGCCACGCCAGGTTCGCGGAATACCTCGACCTCATTAAGAACAACTACGCGGCGGAACTGACGATTTTCTGCGGCGCCATGGTCGGCGCCACCATGGGCTTTCTCTGGTACAACGCCCACCCGGCGCAGATCTTCATGGGCGATGTCGGCTCGCTCTCCCTCGGGGGAGCCATCGGCACGGTTGCCGTCCTCGTCAAGCAGGAACTGCTGCTCCCGATGATCGGCGGGGTCTTCGTCCTGGAGGCGCTCTCGGTGATCCTGCAGGTCGGGTCCTACCGATTCACGGGGAAACGGATTTTTCGAATGGCGCCGTTGCATCACCACTTCGAGCTTTCCGGCTGGAACGAGAGCCAGGTGGTCATCCGGTTCTGGATCATGGCGCTCTTTTTTGCGCTGTTCAGCATCACGACGCTGAAACTGCGCTGAGCAGGCGGACGCGTGCACGGGCAACACGGTACGAAGATGACCCGGGAATATCGGGCAGGAGAGGGGAAATGACTCTGACGGACTCCGGGCAATACTCGGGGAAGACGGCGCTGGTGGTCGGAGCCGCGCGCAGCGGGATTGCGGCGGCCGGATTTCTCCTGACCCGGGGCGCCCGCGTCGTGCTGACCGACGTGCGCGCCGCGGGCGAGCTGGAGCCCCAGCTTGCGCCGCTGCGCGCCCTCCAGGGCAGCGAGCCCCGGTTGGTGCTGGAAACCGGGGGCCACCGGCCGGAAACCTTCGAGAAGTGCGATTTCGTGGTGACAAGCCCGGGAGTCCCGCTTTCGCTGCCCCATTTTGACCTGTGCCGGAGCGCAGGCATCCCGGTGATGGCGGAAGTGGATCTGGCATCCCGCCACCTCAAAGGCAAGATCCTCGGGATTACCGGCTCCAACGGCAAGACCACGACCACCGTCCTGCTGGCGGAAATCCTCCGGGCGGCAGGGCTGAGGGCATTCGCCGCCGGCAACGTGGGTGCGCCGCTGATCGGCTTCGCCGCGGACTCGTGCGACGGGGACTACTACGCCACGGAGCTTTCGAGTTTTCAGCTGGAAGGCATGCGCGAGCTGAAGCCTTTCGTAGGCGCGATCCTGAACCTGTCGCCCGATCACCTGGACCGCCACGGCAGCTTCGATGCCTATGTTGCCGCCAAGCGCCGGATTTTTCGCAATCAGGAAGCGACCGACTTCGGGGTGCTGAATTTCGACGACCCGAGGACGGCATGCCTGGCGGGCAAGATCCCCTCCACGCCCGTCTTCTTCGGCTTGAGCGGGCCGGTCGGAACAGGCGCGGGCATCGCCGGGGGCCGGGTCCGCTACCGGGACGGGAACCGCGAACTGGATCTCTTCCCCGTCGACGCCGTCCGGCTGCGGGGGCAGCACAACCTCTCGAACGTTCTCGCAGCCTGCTGCATGGCCATGCTGGCCGGTGCAGATCCGGAGAGCGCGGCCCGCGCCGTGCAAGCTTTCCAGGGCGTCGAGCACCGGTTGGAGCCGGTTGCGGTCGTCGGCGGCGTGGAGTACTTCAACGACTCCAAGGCCACCAATGTCGATTCCGCGACAAAATCCCTGGAGGCTCTCCCCGGCCGCATCCACCTGATCGCCGGGGGGCGCGACAAAGGGGGCGATTTTGGGACGCTGAGGGCGCTGGTGGAGCAGAAGGTGCGGAGCCTGGTGCTGATTGGTGAGGCCGCCGGCAGGATCAGGGAATCCCTGGCAGGGTCGGTGGAAATCCGGGAAGCCGCCGACCTGGAGCAGGCCGTGTCGATCTGCGCCCGGGAGGCGGCGCCCGGGGACATCGTCCTGCTGGCCCCGGGCTGCGCCAGCTTCGATATGTTCGAGAATTACGAGCACAGGGGAAGGGTGTTCAAGGAAGCCGTGCGCCGGCTGCGGCCGGGGGGCTGAGGCAGCGAAATGGCTTACAGGGCTACGGGCGACAAAATCCTGTTTTTTGCGGCCAGCATGCTGACCGCCTTCGGCCTGCTGATGGTCTACAGCGCATCCTCGGCGCTGGCCTCATCCCAGCACGGCACGCCTCATTACTATTTCATGCGCCAGGCGCTTTACGCCGCCGCCGGCATGATCCTGATGATGGTCCTGATGAACATCGACTACCACTTCTGGCGGCGGCGCAAGGTTTTGAAGGGGCTGCTGATTCTCTGCCTCGCCTGTCTCCTGCTCGTCTTTCTCCAGCCGAAGGTAAACGGGGCGCACCGCTGGCTGCGCCTGGGATCGCTGCTCTCGTTCCAGCCTTCGGAGTTCGCCAAGCTCGCGGTCATCCTCTACCTCGCGTCCTACCTGCACGACCGCGGAGAGGAGATCAACCGCTTTTGCCGGGGACTGCTCCCCTGCCTCCTCGTGGTCGGGCTCTTCGGCGCTCTGATCGCCGTGGAGCCGGACCTCGGCCAGGCCATCTGTCTCGGCCTCATCGCGGGGGGAATGCTCTTCATCGCCGGCCTGAGCTGGAAATACATCTGCCTCGGCGCCTTCGCGGCCGCGCCGCTGCTGTACTTCGCCGTCTTTCTGGTTCCGTTCCGCCGCGAACGCATGCTGGCTTTCCTGAATCCGCTGCAGGATTACCTGGGCGCGGGCTGGCAGATTTCGCAGTCCCTGACGGCGGTGGGCAGCGGGGGGCTCTTCGGGCTGGGCTTGGGGGAGAGCCGGATGAAGCTGTTCTTCCTGCCGGAGGCCCACAGCGACTTCATCTTCGCCGTGATCGGCGAGGAGTTCGGCCTGTTGGGAACGGGCCTGGTCTGCGTCGGCTTCCTGGTAGTCTTCTACCGCGGCATGCGAGCCTGCCTGCGGGCGCCCGACAGTTTCGGCTTTTACACGGCTTTGGGCATCACCCTGATGGTGGCGCTGCAGGCTTTCATCAACATTTCGATGGTGCTGGCGCTCGTGCCGACCAAGGGCATTGCGCTGCCCTTCATCAGCCAGGGGGGGACTTCGCTGCTGCTCAACCTCGTGGCCATAGGGATACTGCTGAACATCTCCCACCAGGCGGAGAAGCCATGAGCAGAGCGGGAGCTGACCGACGGTTCGGGCGCTCCGCGCCCCCGGTGGCAGGCGGCGGGCAATCGCTCCGGGTGCTGTTTGCCGGCGGGGGCACCGGAGGGCACCTGTATATCGGCATCGCCCTGGCCCGCGAACTGCGGCGGCGCGACGACGCTTTTGATTGCCTGTTCGTGGGGACGCGCAACGGGCTGGAATCGCGGATCCTTCCCCGGGAAGGATTTCGCCTGGAGTGCATCGAGTCGGCAGGATTGAAAGGGATGGGCAAAGCGGCGTTGGTGCGAAATCTCCTGCTCATACCGCGAAGCCTGGTCCAGTCGAGGCGTCTCGTGCGCAGCTACCGCCCCGATGTGGCTGTCGGCGTAGGCGGGTACGCCTCCGGGCCGGTCATACTCGCGGCCTGGTGGTTGGGACGGCCGACGCTCATCGTGGAACCCAACGCGTTCCCCGGCCTCGCCAACCGACTCCTCTCCAGGGTCGTGGACCGGGTGGCGCTGGCGCTGTCTGACACCGGCGGCTATTTCCGGGACAAGGCCGTGCTGACGGGAATACCGGTGCGCGAGGAGTTCGAGAGAATACCGCGGCGGGAGCACGCTCCCGGCATGCTCTCCCTGCTCGTGTACGGCGGGAGCCAGGGCAGCCACGCCCTCAACGAAATCGTGCGCCGGTCGCTGCCCGAGCTCGGAAGGCTCGGCCCGAGCCTCACGATCACCCATCAAACCGGGGAGCGTGAACTCGAGGAGGTGCGGAGGGCCTATCGCGAGGCCGGCGTGGAGGGCGACGTCCGGCCCTTCCTGGAAAAAATCTTCGATGATCTGTCGCGAGCGGACCTGGTCCTCTCCCGGGCGGGCGCCGGGACAGTGGCCGAGCTGTCGGTCGCCGGCAGGGCCGCCATTCTCGTCCCCTTCCCCGGCGCCGCGGACGACCACCAGACGCGCAACGCCCAGGCGCTGGAGAAAATCGGGGCGGCAAAGATGATCCGCGAAGAGGAGTGGGGCCCGGGGCGCCTGCTGGCGGAACTCCGGCATTTCATGGATCGCCCCGGGGAGCTCCGCAGGATGGAGGACGCGGCGCGCAAAGCGGCGAAGCCTGGAGCTGCGGGCCATATTTCCGACCTGATCGAAGACCTGGCGCGAACGGAATCGGCACGCGGCCGCACCCGGTCATCGGGAAACAACTAGGCAGAACCGTGTTCAAGAAGATACAGCAGATTCACTTCGTCGGCATCGGCGGGATAGGCATGAGCGGCATTGCCGAACTGCTGCTGAATCTCGGCTACAAGGTGACCGGCTCCGACCTCAAAACCAGCGAAGTGACCGACCGGCTGGGAAGCCTGGGCGGACGCATCTTCGCCGGCCATGCCCCGGATCACGTCGCCGGCGCGCACGTCGTGGTCATTTCCGCCGCAGCGCGGCCCGACAACGTCGAGGTGCTCGAGGCGCGGAGGCGGCAGATCCCGGTGATTCCGCGGGCCGAAATGCTGGCGGAACTCATGCGGCTGAGGTACGGGATCGCCATCGCCGGCGCCCACGGAAAAACCAGCACGACATCGCTCGTGGCCACCGTGCTGGTGAACGGCGGCCACGATCCCACGGTGGTCATCGGGGGAAGGCTCAACGCCTTCGGCAGCAATGCCAAGCTGGGCAAAGGCGAGTTCATCGTGGCCGAGGCGGACGAGAGCGACGGTTCCTTTCTAATGCTCAGCCCGACGATCGCGGTCATCACGAACATCGACCGGGAGCACATGGACTACTACCCGGACCTGGAAACCATCAAGGAGGACTTTACCGCCTTCGCGAACAAGGTGCCCTTTTACGGCGCCGCGGTTCTCTGCCTCGACGACCCGAACGTGCAGGCCGTGATTCCCAGGCTGAAACGGCGGATCGTGACCTACGGCACCACGAGCCGGCCCGACATCTCGGCCTCGCACATTCGCTACCGGGAATTCGGCAGCACCTGCAGGGTGAACCGCGGCGGCCGCGAACTCGGCGAACTGACGCTGCACATACCCGGAAAGCACGGCATCCTGAACTCCCTGGCCGCCGTGGCCGTCGGGCTGGAGCTGGAGTTGCCATTCGAGCGGATAGCCGGCGCTCTGGCGGGCTTCGTGAATGCAGACCGCCGGTTCCAGCTGAAAGGGGAGGCCGGCGGTGTGCTCGTGGTGGATGACTACGGGCATCATCCCACGGAGATCGTCGCCACCCTGGGCGCCGCGCGCCAGGCGGCAGACCGGCGCATCGTGGCCGTGTTTCAGCCCCACCGCTACACGCGCACGCGGGCGCTGGAAGAGGAATTCGCGCGCGCCTTCAACCACGCGGCGGTGGTGGTGCTGCTGCCTATCTATGCAGCGGGCGAGGACCCGCTCCCCGGTGTCACCGCCGAGGCGCTGGCAGGAAGAATCAAGGAATACGGGCACCGCGGGGTTCACTTCGCGGGCGATTTCGCCGAGGCGGGCAGCATCCTCGCAGACACGCTGCGGGAAGGCGACCTGCTGATCACGCTGGGGGCGGGGGACGTCTGGAAAGTGGGCGAGCGGGTCCTGGCGAATCGGCGGCGGAGGCATGGACGCTGAGGTGGTACCGGCAGAGGGCGCGCAGCCGCCTCCGGGCGGCGGCCGAACCGAGAACAGGCTGGAGGCAGGAAATGGAAATAAAAACAGGCAGCGGAAAGAAGGAACCCGGACGGCATGACATCGCCGTCCCGCCGGACACCGGAAGATACCTTCGCCGGAAGGGACCGCAAAAGCTCCGCAAGAGCCGGAGCGCCGGCGGTAAGTTCGTCCGGATTCTCCGCAACACGTTGCTGCTCGGCATCCCGCTCGCCCTGCTCGCGGCCGCCTTTGCGGCCGTGCGGTTTGCCCATACCTCGGAGTTTTTCTCGGTCCAAAACATATCGGTGGAAGGCAATCGGCGCCTTCGGGAGGCTGCGATCGAAGGCGTCATCCGCCGGGAGTTCCCGGCGAACATCCTGCGGATCGATTTGCAAAAGCTCCAGGAGCGCATCGAGGCGGAAGCATGGGTGCGGAGGGTTGAACTCAGGCGTGTGCTTCCCTCGGGAATGGTCGTGTACGTGCAGGAGAGGATCCCCTCCGTGATCGCGGAAATCCAGGGCGAGATGTACATTACCGACAACGAGGGCATACTGCTCGACGGGTACAGCCAGAGCTACCAGGGCCTGGATGTGCCCGTATTCAGGGGCTTGCTCGGGCACAATCCGGAGGAATATGCGCTCCGGCAGGAGGAGAACTCGGCCAGAATCGGCCTGGGGCTGCGGGTGCTCTCGGACCTGGCGGAGGGTGCGGCCGGGCTCACCCACCGGATATCCGAGCTGGACCTGTCGGATGCCGCCAACGTGCGGCTCATGATGGTGGACGACACGTCGGAGATAATGCTCGGGGACCGCGATTTTCTGGCGCGGTTCCAGACCTTCGTGTCGAACCTGCCGGAATACCGCGAGCTCAAATCCGTCCACCCCGACATCGCCGCGGTGGACCTGAGGTTCGACGGCAAGATCATCTATCGTCAGCGCCCCGGGGCCGCTCAGGCCGCCGAGACGCTGCCCTGATGCGGAGCGGCCCAAGCCCGAGGAGCGACGGAACAACGTGACCAAGAAGGAACGAATCATCTGCAGCCTGGACGTCGGCACGAAAAAGATCTGCATGCTCGTCGTGCGCGCCGATCCGGGCAACAACCTCGAAGTGATCAGCAGCGGGTATGCGCTGTCGGAGGGTCTCCACAAGGGCCTGGTGGTCGACCTCGAAAAGGCCGCGGCCTCCATTCGCAAAGCGGCGCAGGAGGCCGAGAGCAAGGCCGATCTCTCGATCGACTGGGTGAACGTCGGCATCTCCGGCGATCACATGCAGGGCTACAACTGCCACGGCGCAATCGCGCTGGAACGCAAGAAGGGCGAGGTGACGCCGGAGGACGTGGCCCAGGTCATCCAGGCCGCCCAGTCGATCCCGATCCCGCAGTCCCGCGAGGTGATTCACGTGCTTCCCCAGGAGTTCTTCCTCGACGGCCGGGGCGACATCCAGAACCCGGTGGGTCTGACCGGGTCGAGGTTCGACGTCGACATCCACGTGGTCACCTGCGAGACCGCGATCATTCAGAACATCATCAACGCGGTCAACCAGGCGCAGATGCGCGTAAAGGAAGTCGCCTCGCAGCAGCTGGCCAGCACCAGGGCCGTGCTCACGCCGGACGAGGGCGAACTCGGCGCCGCCGTGATCGACATCGGCGGCGGAACCACCGACATCGCCCTGGTGGTGAAAAACGCCGTCCGTCACACTTCCGCCATTCCGGTGGGGGGCGGGCATTTCACCCGCGACCTCGCGGTCGGCGCGCGCTGCGCCCTCGAGGATGCGGAGCGAATCAAGCAGGATCTCGGCACCGTGTCGACCGGCGACATCGCCGAGGATGAGATGATCGAAGTTCCCGGGGTCGTCTCGCCCGGCGTGCGCCTGATGCCCCGGAAGGCCGCCGGCAGGATTCTGCGGGAAAGGGGCACCGAACTGCTGGAGCTGGTCAAGGACCGCATTGCCTGCTCGGGAGAGCGGGATCAGCTGGTGGCCGGGGCGATCCTCACCGGCGGGGGGAGCATGCTGGACGGCATGCTGGATCTGGCGGAGGAGACGCTGGAAATGCCGGTGCGACAGGGCATCCCGCACGGGATCAAAGGGCTGGGAGACGGGCTCAGCCACCCCATATTTGCCACGGCCGTCGGCCTGGCGCTGATCGGAGTTCAGGAAAAGAGCAACCACAGGCTGCGTCCCGAGAAAAAAGGGGGGGCCCCATGGTTCGTGAACAGGTTCCTGTCATGGGTTGGGAATTAGCACTATGAAAAAGGAGGCAAGAATGCAAAGCGAAAAGCTTCGGTTCGAGGAGGCCGCACCCAGGTTCACATTCGACGAGGATCGGCAGCCGCCGGCCAGAATCAAGGTCATCGGCGTGGGGGGAGCGGGCGGCAACGCCGTCAACAGGATGATCCAGTCGCGCATCGAAGGGGTGGACTTCATCGCCGCCAACACCGACCTGCAGGCGATGCGCAGCTCGCTGGCGCCGATCAAGCTGCAAATAGGGGCCAAGCTCACCAACGGCCTCGGTTGCGGCGCCGTGCCGGAGCGCGGCCGGCAGGCGGCGCTCGAGGATACCGAGAGGATCATCGAGCTGCTGGACGGGGCCGACATGGTCTTTGTCACCTGCGGAATGGGCGGCGGAACCGGGACGGGGGCCACCCCGATCATCGCCAGCCTTGCTGCGGAACTGAGCGCGCTCACCGTGGGCGTGGTGACCAAGCCTTTCACCTTCGAGGGCCGTAAGCGCATGGCGCATGCCGAGGCCGGGATTTCGGAGCTCAAGGACGTGGTCGACACCCTGATCACGATCCCCAACGAGCGGCTGCTGTACGCGATGAGCGCTGAGGCGCTGCTGGAAGACTCCTTCCGCTACGCCGACGACGTGCTCTGCCAGGCCGTGCAAGGGATCTCCGACATCATCACCATGCCGGGAATCGTGAACGTGGATTTTGCGGACGTCCGCACCATCATGTCGGGCAAGGGCATGGCGCTGATGGGCACGGGCGTCGCCGAGGGCCAGAATCGGGCCGTGGAAGCCGCGCAGCGGGCCATCGCCAGCCCGCTGCTGGAGGAAACCTCCATCCGGGGGGCCAAGGCCGTCCTGATCAACATCACCGCCTCCCGCGGCAGCCTCAAACTTCAGGAGGTGGACGCCGCCGCCAAAATCATCGAGGAGATCGCCAGTCCGGAGGACACCATCTTCGGCGCCGTCTATGACGAAGCGATGGAGAGCCGGATCAAGATTACGGTCATCGCTACCGGATTCAACCAGCCCGCCGAGAGAATCCGGCCCGCGGGAGACCACTTCCGCCCCAGCAATGTAATTCCGCTGAGCCCTTCGTCCGAGCAGGTCCTGCGTTCTCCGGCAGGCGATGCCGGCACGCCGGGCGAGAGGCCGATCGACTACAGGATCGCCTCGATGGCGGAAGACCTCGATGAACCGGCCTTCAAGCGGCGCCGCGTCGAATACTAAATCCCCTCCCCGCCAGCGGGGGCGCGTTGAAGCCGCCCCCGCCCTCCCCCCGCCGGCCGACGCATTCAAAAAACCGCATGCCGAAGGTGCCCTGAGGCTCGCCGGCGTCACCGTCCGGATGAACCGCGACTCGCTGGATGCGCAGAATTTCCCCCGCGTCGGACTGCTCGCGCGCTTCCAGGTCGACAAGCGGAGCAAAACGTTGGGCAGCAGCCTCAATTACTGGAAGTGGCAGGGGGACGCGGGAGATTCTACTTCTCCTTCGGACCTTCGTTTTGATATGCCGGCGCCCGGCGAGGCACGTCAGTGGATCGTGGGCCCTTTTTTGTTCTCTTCGTCGATCTTGCGGCGCAGCTCCCCGTAGTACACCTCGAACTGGCGTTTCAGCTCCTCGCGCTTCCTCCGGGCCTGGTAGAAGTGGAACCGCTCGATCCACGAGCGCCACCGCAGCAGGATGTAGCCGACCAGCATGCCGCCCAGGTGTGCCACGTGTGCCACCCCCGGCTCCCCGCCCGAAATTGAGGAGAAAAAGGCGATCGCGCCCATGAAGATCACCAGCCACCGGATCTTGACCGGGAAAAGCATGTAGATGTACACGACCCGGTTGGGGTAGAGCAGCCCGTAGGCCAGCAGCAGGCCATAGATCGATCCCGAGGCGCCGATGATCACCGACATGCTGTTCACGGCGACCAGCCAGGAGCAGAGACCGGCGCCCAGGCCGGTCAGGAAATAGAAGCTGGTGAACCGGCGCGTTCCCCAGGCGCGTTCCAGGTCGTTGCCGAACATATACAGCGTGAACATGTTGAAGAACAGGTGAAAAAAGCCGCCGTGCAGGAACATGTAGGTCGCGAACTGCCAGAGCATGAACTCGTGGGTCACGCGCCAGGGGATGAGCCCGAAACTCAGGACGATGGAGTTGCTCCCCGCCAGCTTTCCGATCAGTTGCAGGGCAAACACGGCTGCGTTCGCAATGATCAGGCGTCTGACGGTCCTGGTTGCCGGGCCGCCGAAGAAGACGGTCGGGGTGCGATATGGATAATTCACGCGATAATGCTAGGGGAACGGCATCCCGATTTCAACCCGCCTTGGCAGGGACGGCCGGCCGCAAAACCTGTAAGCGGAAAAACAAAAGCGTTACACGAAGGAGCACGGAGAATGCCGGACGCCGGCTGTTGCGGGAGGCGTTTCGCCTCCCGAAGGAACTGGCAGTTATGCTCGGCTCCGTGCGCTCCGTGCTCCTCCGCGGATCTCCGTGTAACGCTTCTCCCCCCGCCGCCGGGCACACGGGCGCGGTCGTGGTACAATTCTGCGCCTTGAACGCATTCGAAAGGGAGAGCTCATGAGGAAACAGGGACGAAGCGAGGATTCGCTGCGGGAGGTCCGCATCGAACTGGATTACACCAGGCACGCCGAGGGATCGGCCCTGATCAGCGTCGGCGAAACCCGCGTGCTCTGCACCTGCAGCATCGAGGACAAGGTCCCGCCGTTTCTCAACCAGGCCAACCAGGGATGGGTCACCGCCGAGTACGGCATGCTTCCGCGCTCAACGACCACCCGGACGGCGCGGGAGGCCGCCCGGGGAAAACAGACCGGCAGAACGGTGGAGATCCAGCGCCTGATCGGGCGCTCGCTGCGGAGCGTAATAAACCTCTCGCTCCTTGGAAAGAGGACCCTGCTCGTGGACTGCGATGTCATCCAGGCCGATGGCGGAACCAGGACAGCCTCCCTCACCGGCGGCTTCGTGGTCGTAGCGCTCGCCATCGGGAATCTCATGAAACGCAAGCTGCTGGAGTTTTCACCCGTGCTCGATTTTGTCGCGGCAGTCAGCGTAGGGATCATCGACGGCCGTCCGGTTCTGGACCTGGACTATGAAGAGGATTTCCGGGCGGAGGTGGACATGAACCTGATCATGACCGGTGCCGGCCGCTTTGTCGAGATCCAGGGAACCGCCGAAAAACAGGCGTTCTCCGCCGCGCAACTCCAGGAGATGCTGGCGCTGGGGACCGCCGGCGTCGGCCGGCTGATCCGCGTTCAGAAAGCGGCGCTGGAAGGGCGCAACCAGGCCCTGGCCCATCTCCCCGCCGCAGATTCGAAGCTATGACCGGAGCTTCCGACAACCGGAAGGATCTGGCCGGCCTGGCCGCCTTCCCCCAACTGGTGATCGCGACCCGCAATGCAGGCAAGCTTCGCGAGTTCCGCATCCTGCTGGGGGCGGCCGGGTGGGACGTTGCGGGGCTGGAACAGGCGGGAATCGACCGGGATCACGAGGAGACCGGCCGGACGTTTGCCGAAAACGCGCGCCTGAAGGCGGTTTCATATTCCATGGATACCGACCGGGCCGTCCTGGCCGATGACTCGGGATTGGAGGTCGCGGCGCTCGGGGGCCGGCCCGGGGTGTATTCGGCGCGGTATGGAGGTCCGGGAGCCACCGACGCGGAAAAGATCGGGAAGCTGCTCGCAGAAATGGAGGGATTTCCCGACAAGCGGGCTGCGCGCTTCGTCTGCGCACTGGCCCTCGCGCGACGGGGCCGGCTGCTGGCCGAAGCCGAGGGAGACTGCCGGGGATGGATTGCCCACTCGCCCCGCGGCAGCGGGGGCTTCGGGTACGATCCGGTCTTTTTCTTTCCGGAACTGGGCCGCACCTACGCGGAGCTGAGCACAGCGGAGAAAAACCGCGTCAGCCACCGCGCGCGGGCGGTTGCCGCGCTCCTGCGTGCCGTGCATGCGGAATGATTGCCGCCGCCCATTCCTGCCGCACGAAGGATTCACGGCCGGCTGGCGCCGCCGTTCCATCTAGGCTAGAATGTGTGCCACTTCAGGGTCGGGGCATAGCGCAGCCTGGTAGCGCGCCTGCCTTGGGCGCAGGAGGTCCCCAGTTCAAATCTGGGTGCCCCGACCACCGGGCGTCAGGCCGGCCACAGCCAGCCGAACGTTCCCGCCGTCAGCAGCCCGTAAACCAGGCTGTCGAACATCGACTTCAGGGTCGAACTCCAGGAGCGCTTGTACCAGATCGAATTCTGTAACAGCGCCAGGCCGTAGCCCAGGAAGGCGGTGCAGCCCGCAAAGCGGAAGACCGCCAGGTAGTCCGCGCCCGGGTCGAGCGCACGGCCGGCGATGTAGGCGGCGAAGATGCCGACGACGACCGCGTAAAGAAACCAGAGTATGAGGCTCCCGGTCATGGACGGGGGACCGCTCTTCATGACGGTCAGGAAGGCAACGGGGCCCTGGGTCATTTTGTCGATGAACTCCGGGTCGCTCATCCGCTTCGGACTCCCGGCGCACGGAAGGACGTAATCTCCCGGCGGGATGTCGAACGGACGGAGCGCCTCTATCACTTTGTCTTCGTCGGGCATTTTTCCGAAGTCGGTGCGGTGGTAGGCAAGCACCATGTGAATGATCGAACTCGCCACGAACACAATCACGGCGGAAAGCAGAATGGGCAGCCAGAGCGAAGGCATGGAAGATGTGCATCAGCATTTCCTATTAATCTGCACCCGAGCAGATGGTGATAAAAAGTTACAGGGCGAGAGATCGGGAGTCAAGGCGGCGGCATGCGCTCCAGGAACGGATACGCACCCGTTCGGCGGTCGGAGCAAGGGATCACTTTTCTGACAAATTGCTTCCTCCATCTGGTATACTCCCGTCGCTCGCGGGCGTGCGGGCGCAGCCATTATTGGGTTCTTTGATCGTTTCAGCGCCCATAGCTCAGCTGGACAGAGCATCTGCCTTCTAAGCAGAGGGTCGGAGGTTCGAATCCTCCTGGGCGTACCATTTGAGCCACAGGCCGCGGTTCGCTTCCGCGCGGGCGGCCATCAGGTTTGTGGTGAGCGTAGCTCAGTCGGCAGAGCTCTGGATTGTGGCTCCAGCGGTCGGGGGTTCGAATCCCCTCGCTCACCCCATCGCTTCCAGCACCCGTAGCTCAGTTGGATAGAGCGTCGGACTTCGAATCCGCAGGTCGCACGTTCGAGTCGTGCCGGGTGCGCCACCCTACCCAGTTTCGGGAGCCCGCGCCATAACCTCGAAATTCCAGGGCCCGAGAGCCGATCTTCGGCATCATATTTTCGAGTTTATGGCGCCTGCCCCCGAATGGCGCTTGAATAAGGAATCGAGGACCCTGAAAGGGTCCAACAGGAAAGCCCAGGGCGTAAGCCATAGGGGAGAGAGGAGCCCTGCAAGGGCGACACCGGCTGTGCCGCCCTTTCAGGGCTCAATCCCCGCATTCGCCGACAACCCAGGGTTTACGCCCTGGGCTTTCCCGCGCCGCCCCTTCGAGGCTTAAGCAATTGCTTTGGCGACGTTGCCAGGTGATTTCGATCACCCTCAACCAAGCGCTATTCGCACCTGCCACCGAATTTTTGCTTCCCCTCGGGGTTGCGTTCCCTTACAATTCTCCCGGTTGTGAGCGGGCCGGATTTGCCGGATGCAGTTCGTTCTCATACATCCTCAATTCATGCGCCTGTAGCTCAGTTGGACTAGAGCGTCGGTCTCCGGAACCGAAGGTCGCAGGTTCGAACCCTGCCAGGCGTACCACCTCAGGTGATGAAATCCATCACCCATTGATCGGCCAGGGGGCTGTAACCAGCCCCCTGCCGCGCATGCGACAAAGGGTGCCAATCGCTTTCCCTGCGGGATTTCCACCGCCAATCTCAGCGAAACAAATGCAAGGTCTTGGAGTAACTTAGAAGTTGAACGCCGCGTGGCGTGCAGGCAAAATCACGCGGGCGATCTTAGAAGCAAGATTACTGAAATCATGAGTTTATCAATAGCCACGCTCCTGTTCACCTCGATCCTGGCCGCCGGCGCCGCGGAAATCCCCACCGAGGAGCCCTTCTGGAAATGGCCCCTCGAGAAAGCCGTTCAGGTTTTGAATTCCTCAGCATGGGCCCGGCAGGAAACTTTCACCCGCGTTGTCGGCGGCGTCGGAAGCGGCGTTTCCGGCGAAAAGGAGATCTACAACACCTTTTACGTCCGCTTCCTGTCGGCCCGCCCGATCCGGGAGGCTTTCGTGCGCATCCAGCAGCTGCAGCACAACTACGAGAGCTTTACGGAGGAGGAGAAAAGGCGGTTCGACGGCCTGACCCAGCCGAACCTCGAGATGGATACCTCCCGCTGGGTCGTCGTCACCGTCGCATTCCGTTCCAACGATCCCAACGAGGAGAGCAGCGTCCGCAGATACCTTCAGGCCCAGACCCGGGAAACGCTCAAAACCCGCGCCTTCCTCTCCACGCAACGATTCCCGCAGGTCGAGATCGCAGCCTACTTCCCTCCCAGGGAGGAGGGGGTCGGCGCCAAGTTCGTTTTCCCGCGGGAGCTCGGCGGAATCCCGCTGGTCACGGGCAACGGCGACAAGATCACATTCGAACTGACGGACGTCCCCGGCGCCAATCCCAGGCTCCGGTCGACGTTCTCCCTCAAGGCGATGGTTGTCAACGGCAAGATCATACTTTGAAGACCGAAGCACTCGACGCGCACCCAAGGCACAGCATGAATATCCGCTACCCCATTATCCTCCTCCTGTCGGCGATGTTCCTCTCGCCCGTAGCCGGTCGAATCCTGGCCGCGCAGGCCGTCCAGAACACGGAAAAGGAGACACAGCAGGCAAACGGCAGGAAAAACAGCGTGACAGAACCGGTGGAGTCCGACCCTTCCCTCGCCTCCATCGCCCAGTACGAAGTCCGCATGAACGAGCAGGATTCGGGATTCGTACGCGTCGGGTCGCAGACCATCGCCAGCGTGGTGAATCCTTTTACGGTCAGGAAGCGCGGGCGGATGTACGGGTCAGTGTACGAATATCATCGCAACGATAATTTCGATGCCCGCAATTTCTTCGACCCGGTCGGCCACCGCCTGCCGGAATACAAGCGCAACCAGTTCGGGCTCAGCTACGGGGTGTTCGCCACCGAAAAGCTCAACATCTTCGGCACGTTCGAAGGACTCAGAATCAACAAGGGTTCGACCATCCTGTCCCACGTGCCCACCCCGGAGCAGAAGCGGGGGGATTTCAGCGCCACCGGCATCACCATCCTGGATCCCCTGACCGGCCTCCCCTTCAGCAACAACGTGATCCCCGAATCGCGCATCCATCCCGTCGCGCGCAAGGTACTGGTCAGAATGCCGGATCCCAACCAGTCCGACCCGGACAGAAACTTCATCAACAATCAGCCGGTAATAAACAACGCCAACTCCATCAGCGCACGGATCGACTACGAATTCAGCAGGAAGGCGAAGCTTTTCGCCGGCTACAGCATACGCGAGGCCAACGACATACGGGTCAATCCCCTCCCCGACTTCGGCTCCACGGCTGAGAGGCGCAACCAGTCGGTCAATCTGAGCTACAGCTACAACTTCAGCCCGAACCTGATTACAGCGTTCAGGCTGGGCTTCGGCCGCGAGGCCGAGCAGGAACTATCCTCCGACGCCGGAAGCGACGGTCTCCTGCAGTCGCTCGGTATCGCCGGGCTCAAGATCCTGGACGCAAACGACGAGGGATTCCCCAGCTTCGACTTTGCCGGCTACGCCAGCCTGGCCGGAGGCGGAGGCGGCGGCGGCCAGGCCGGGCTTCCGCGAACTTCCTACCGGAACAACCTGGAAGTCACCGGCAACGTGACCTGGGTCCGCAAAAGCCACCGCTTCAACTTCGGAGGGGAGATCGAGTTCAACCAGGTAAACGATCAGCGGACCGGGGGCACCCGCCGCGGACGCTTCGACTTCACCGGGTATTTCACCGGCGACGGCTTTGCTGATTTTCTCCTCGGAATTCCAAACACCGCCACCCGCGGCGTCGGCTCCGACCGCTCCGACCTGAGACGGCGCCCGTGGAAACTCTACGTGGCGGACGAGTGGAAGTTGAATCCCAGATTCAGTTTCTCCGCCTCGCTGGCCTACAATTACACCCCCTTCTACCGTTCGATGCACGACAATGTGTCATTTTTCCACCCGCTGGTCTTTGAACCGCCCGTGAGCGGCGAGATCATCGTGACGGGGAGCGAGCGGGCAGAGCAACTCGGCCTGAAGGGGCTGAAGAAGGGTCAGGCCGTATACACGGATAAAAACGATTGGGAGCCGCGGCTCGGCCTGGCCTACAGCCCCCTCGGTAACAGCCGGCTCGTTTTCAGAAGTTCCTTCGCCATCACCTACAGCCCGCTCGACCTGAGGCGGGCGCTGGGAAACATTGGCCTGAACTACCCGTTCTTCTACATCGAGAGAGCGGAGTCTCCGCGAACGAGCCCGGAGCTGGATCTTTCCAACCCCTTCAACTCGGCGACGCCTACGGAACTGACGATCCGCGCCATCGATCCCACGATCCGCAACGCCTACGTGATGTCGTGGAACCTCTCCCAGCAGTACGAGATCTTCCGCAACTGGAATCTCGAGGTGGCCTATCAGGGGCGCCGGGCCGTGCGCAACGACGGCACGCTCGCATCCAACGTCGCCTTGCCCGGGGAGGGCACCATCCGGGACCGCCGCCCGAATCCCCACTTCGGCCGGTTCGACATCGTGACCGACAACGCCTCCGCCAGTGTCAACATCCTGAACGCGCAGCTGCGCAAACGTCTCTCGCGGTCGTTTTCCCTCCAGAGCGAATTCAGCTGGAACCGCACCTTCACGGATGAAACCTTTGGCGACCCCAACAATCCCAGGAATCTCCGGGCGGAGCGATCCATTGCCGGCCAGGCGCCCGGCAAGCGCCTTTCGCTGAACTACATCATCGACCTTCCCATCGGCCGGGGAAAGTCGCTGAACACGGCGTGGCTGGGCCGGGTCTCCTGGCTGCTCGAGGGCTGGCGGCTCTCCGGGATCACAACCTTCCAGGACGGCAGGCCCTTCAATCCCAGGCTGCGCGGTGACCGGAACAACGACGGCGTGTCGGGAGACCGCCCCGACAGGATCGGCTCCGGCGTCCTCCCCGCGGCGGAACGCTCCATCGACCGCTGGTTTGTCACCGAGCACTTTCTGGCGCCCGAGCAATACAGCTACGGAAATTCCGGAAGGAACATCCTCCTGACTCCGGGGGAACGGACCTGGGATATAAGCGTGGTTCGCAGGGCAAGGCTGACCGACGACGGCAAGGCACTCGAGATCCGGCTCCAGATGTTCAACGCTTTCAATCACGCCAATCTGGAACGCCCGTACGCGACCTATGGAACCTCCACCTTCGGCAAGATTTTCGGCGCCAACGATTCGAGGGAAATCGAGATCGCGCTAAAATACTCCTTTTAGAGCTGCCCTCCGGATGCCGCGACAAGCCGGGCTGTCCGCTGCCGGACAGCATCCCCCGGTCACTACGGATCCGGTCGCCGCCCGGAAAGATCGGCCTGTCTTTTTGCTTTGCAGGATTCCACAGATGGCTCTATACGGCACCGCAGCATTCCTGAGCGCCTTCCTGCTCTTCCTCGTCCAGCCGCTCATAGGGAAGTACATTCTGCCGTGGTTTGGCGGGAGCCCCGCAGTGTGGAATGCTTGCATGCTGTTCTTTCAGGCGTTGCTCCTGGCAGGCTACGCCTACTCGCACTTCCTGGCCAGCAGGCTGGCGCATCGCGTGCAGCCCCTGGTTCACGCCCTCCTGCTGGCTGCAACGCTCGTCCTCCTGCCCATCGTCCCATCCGAGGCGTGGAAACCGCTCCCGGATCAATCCCAGGTATGGCGCATTCTCGGCCTGCTCGCCGCCAGCATCGGCGCCCCCTATTTCATCCTTTCCACCACTGCCCCCCTCCTCCAGTCGTGGTTCAGCCGCGCACACCGCTCAATTTCGCCCTACAGGCTTTACAGCTTTTCCAACTTCGGCTCGCTGCTGGCCATCCTGGCCTACCCTTTCGCCATCGAACCCCGGATCACCACCGCGGGCCAGGTCAAGGCCTGGTCCTGGGCATACGCGGGCTTCATCCTCTTGGGCCTCGCCCTGTCCTGGACGGTCTTCCGCGACGCGGGGAAGGCGCGCATGCCCCGCTCCAATCCGGGTTCGGTCTTTACCCCGGACGCGGGCGTGCAGCCGGCGGTCTTCGATAGATTCCTGTGGCTCGCTCTCGCCGCCTGCGGATCCGTCCTGCTCCTGGCCACCACCAACCAGCTGTGCCAGGACGTGGCGGTCGTGCCGCTGCTGTGGATACTGCCGCTGGCCCTCTACCTGCTCACCTTCATCCTCTGCTTTCACCACGAGCGCTGGTACTCGCGAATCGTCTGCGGCACGGCCTTCGCCGGATCGCTCGCCCTGTCCTGCTACGTGCTGTTCGGCAGCGTTTTCGTCGACCTGCCCCTGCAGATCGCCTCCTACTCGGCCACGCTGTTCACCGGCTGCATGGTCTGTCACGGAGAACTGGTACGGCTCAAGCCCGGCAACGGCCACTTAACGTCCTTCTACCTGGCGGTGGCCGGTGGGGGAGCCCTGGGCGGCGCCTTCGTCACCCTCGCGGCGCCGCGCCTGTTCGCCGGGTTCTGGGAATACCACCTGGGACTCGCTCTGACGGCTGTCCTTTTGCTGGTCGTCCTGTTCCGGGACCGGCGCAGCCCGCTGTTTGGCGGGAGTCACCTCTGGGCCTGGACGATTCTCTGGGGGGCTTTTTTCGCCCTGGCTGCCTCCCTTGCGATACACATCCAGGAGACGCGCGAGAACCGGCTGGATGCCGCGCGCAATTTCTTCGGCGTTCTGAGGGTGCTGGATGAGGAGAGCGGGGATCCGCAGGAACATCACTATACGCTCATGCACGGCCGGATCGAACACGGCTTCCAGTACCGGCACCCGGAGAAACGCTTCTGGCCTACTTCCTATTTCGGCCCGGCGAGCGGCGTGGGCGTCGCCATCGTGAACCACCCCAACCGCTTCTCGGAACAACCCGGGGGTGGAAACCTGCGCGTGGGAATCGTGGGCCTCGGGACCGGCACCTTGGCCACCTACGGCCAGCAGGGCGACCTCTTCCGCTTCTACGAGATCAATCCCGAGGTGGTGAGATTTTCCGAAAAGTACTTCACCTACCGGAACGACAGCGCCGCCACGGTGGAGGTCGTGCTCGGAGATGCCCGGATTTCCATGGAACGCGAAAGGTTCGCGGGCCACCCGATGCAATACGACATACTCGCGGTCGACGCCTTCAGCAGCGACGCTATCCCGGTGCACCTGCTGACCCGGGAGTGCTTCCAGACCTACCTCTACCACCTGAAGGAAGACGGCGTTCTCGCGCTTCACATCAGCAACCGGTATTTCGACCTCGCGCCCGTCGCCCGGGGCCTGGCCACGCTGGAGGAGGCCAGGGGGATGCGGGCTTACTACTTTCCGGGCGAGGGGAGCAGCGTCCAGGGAACGGATGACACCACGTGGATTCTCCTGACGAACAATATCCGGTTCCTGGGATCGCCGATCGTTCACGCCGCCGTCCAATCCTGGCCCGAGGATTCCCGGACGCCGACCGTCTGGACCGACAGCTACACGAATCTCTTCGCCCTTTACAAGAAGTGACATCTTCCCCTTCACCGACCAGGAAAGGAATGCAATGCCGCTCCCCCGCCCGAGCCGCACACCGGCCCCTCGCTCGCCGGAAAAAAGGTTACAATAAGGCCATCGAATTCACCTTTGCCGGGCGGTTGTCCGCCGATGGGTCCTGCAGAAAGGAGCATACATGGACTGGCACGATCTCGAGAAAATGACGGTGGTCAAGCTGCGCGAGGAGGCCGCCAATCATTCGGAACTCAAGGGCGTTCACGGGATGAAAAAGCCCGAACTCGTGGAAGCGCTGGCCAAGATCATGGGCATCGAAAAGCCGCACGCGCATTACTCGGATGAAGTGGTTCACACCAAGGAAGCGCTGAAGCAGAGAATTCGCGCACTCAAGGGTCAGCGGGAGGGATTGATCGCCGCCAGGGACCGCAAGAGCCTCCACACCCTGCGCCGCGAGATCCACCGGCTCAAACGGCGGATCAAGAAAATCGAAATGTCCGCCAGGCACTGACGGGCCCGCGCCGTCCGGCTTTACCCTTTCAGGAGCTGCACGAGGCTCGTGACGGTGTCCTTGGCGTCGCCGAACACCATCATCGTCTGCCTGGCGTAAAACAGCTCATTGTCCTCGCCGGCAAAGCCGGGATTGAGGCTGCGCTTGGACACGATGGCCGTCCGCGCCCGGTCCGCGTTGAGGATCGGCATCCCGTAGAGCGGGCTGTTCTTCTTGTAACGTGCGGCCGGATTTACCACATCGTTGGCTCCGATCACCAGGACGACATCGGTGTTCTGGAAATCGTCGTTGAGCCGGTCCATCTCCAGCAGCAGGTCGTACGGCACGTTCGCTTCCGCCAGCAGGACGTTCATGTGGCCCGGCATCCTCCCGGCCACCGGATGAATCGCGTACCGCACGGTGGCTCCCCGGCTCGTCAGGATCAAGGCCAGCTCCTGCAGCACGTGCTGCGCCTGCGCCACCGCCAGACCGTAGCCGGGCACGATGATTACCGATTGGGCGTTTTCGAGCATGAACGCGGCATCCTCGGGCGTATAGCGCACGACGGTTCTCTGCGCTGCCTCTCCATCGGCCGCCCCCTCGTAGTCCGCCCCCACGCCCGCAAAGAGGACGTTCGCCAGCGAGCGGTTCATCGCCACGCACATTATCTGCGTCAGAATGATTCCCGAGGCCCCTACCAGCGTGCCGCTTATGATCAGGACGTTGTTCGACAGCACGAAGCCCGTGGCGGCCGCCGCCATCCCCGAATAGGAGTTCAGCAGGGAGATGACCACCGGCATGTCGGCGCCGCCGATCGGGATCACGCTCATGATGCCCAGCAGCGCCGCCACCGCGATCACGACCAGGAGCAGGTATCCCTGCGAAGGATCGGTCACAAAGTAGACTCCAAGCCCCAGCACTGCCAGGAGCTGCACGGCGTTCAGCTGCTTCTGCAGCGGGAAAAGGATGGGCGCGCCGCGCATGATCCCCTGCAGCTTGGCGAATGCCACCATGCTCCCCGTGAAGGTCACCGACCCGATGAGGAGGCTCAGGACGATCGTGACCAGAACATCGAGCGAGGCGCCGCTCGCGGGCCCCATCCGCAGAAACTCCGCATAGGCCACCAGCACGGAGGCGCCGCCGCCGAAGCCGTTGAGCATCCCCACCATCTGGGGCATGGCCGTCATCTGGACCTTCCGGGCGAGAATCGTCCCGATGAGCCCGCCGACGATCAGGCCGGCGATGATGTAGGTGAAATCGAGGATCTTCTTGTCCGTCAGGGTCACGACGATCGCGAGAAGCATGCCGCAGGCCCCCAGCAGGTTCCCGCGGCGCGCGGTTTTCGGCGAACTCAGGAATTTCAGTCCGAGGATGAAAAGGGCGGATGCGGCCAGGTAGGCGAAGCTTGTCAGTACATTCATGTCATTTCTGCCGTGATTGCGGTTTGGCTGTATCCTTCTTGAACATCTCGAGCATGCGGTCGGTCACCATGAATCCGCCCACAACGTTGACCGTGGCGAGGATGACCGCCACCATGCCGAGGATCACGCTCAGCCCCCCGTGCCCCTCACCTGCAGCGATCAGCGAGCCGACCAGGGTGATGCCCGAGATGGCGTTGGACCCGGACATCAGGGGCGTGTGCAGCAGGGGCGGGACCTTGCTGATCAGTTCGAACCCGAGGAATGTCGCAAGCACGAACACGTAAATGGAGATCATCAGGGATTCCGTCATTTTTCCATCGCTCCTTCCGCCAGGATCTGCCGCACGCGCTCGTTGACGACCTCGCCCCCGTGCGTCAGGCAAGCCCCCTTCACGACTTCGTCCTCCATGTCGGGAGAGGTCGCGCCTTTGGGGAAGGCGAGGTAAAACAGGTCGAGGACGTTCTTGCCGTACATCTGGCTGGCGTGCACCGGCACCGTGGCGGGCAGGTTCACCGCGCCGATGATGGTGACGCCTTCTTTCTCCACCGCCGCTCCCGCCTCGGTCAGTTCGCAGTTCCCGCCCTGCTCGGCAGCCAGGTCCACGATGATCGAGCCCCGCCGGAGCAACTTCACCATCTCGCCAGTGATCAGCAGCGGGGCGCGCATGCCGAACACCTGCGCCGTAGTGATCACGACATCAACTTTCGGCAGCCGCGAGGAAATCGCTTCCATCTCCTTCCGGATGAACTCCTCCGACTGCATCTTGGCGTAGCCGCCCGCCGTCTCGGCGTCCTCGGGCATTTCCATCTCGACGAAGCTCGCCCCCAGGCTCTTGACCTGTTCCTTGACCGCGGGCCGCGGATCGAAGGCCTCCACGCGCGCGCCCAACCGCTTCGCGGTCGCAATTGCCTGCAGCCCGGCAACCCCGGCGCCGAGAACAAAGACATTCGCCGGCGGGACCGTACCGGCGGCGGTCATCAGCAGGGGAAACATCTTGGGGAGCCTCTCGGCCGCGAGCAGAACCGCCTTGTAGCCTGCGATCGTGGCCATCGAGCTCAACGCGTCCATGCCCTGGGCCCGGGTGATCCGCGGAATGTACTCCATCGAAAAGGCGGTCACCTTCCGCGAAGCGAGAATCCGCACCGCGTCGCCGTTCAGCATCGGCGAGAGGAAACCGATGTAGACCCCGCCTTCGCGAACCAGCTCGCCCTCGTGCCTGCCCAGGGCGGCATGCTGCGCAGGAGCGTTCACCTTGAACAGGAGCTCCGCCGAACCGTAGAGGCTCTCGGGCCCGTCGACGATCCTGGCACCGCTGTTCTCGTACTCTTCGTCGCCGAAGGAGGCCCCGGTCCCGGCCCCACGTTCCACCAGGATCTCGTGGTTCTGGCGCACCAACGCGGAGACGTGTGCCGGGATGAGCGCAACGCGCGTCTCTCCCTGCGCCATTTCTCTGGGGATTCCGATTTTCAAGCGTGTTCTCCTTGGTGAGCTGCCCTGATATCGGGAATTAGTTCAACAGAAATGATAAAAGATAGTGGTTCGATTCCCAAATTTCAAACCCATTTCCCGGAGCAAGAACGACAAGGGCAATCAAAGGCATTGCACGGAAGTTCTCGGTGGTACTGCGTGTAACAGGCTTCTGTTGCCGAATTGGGCTGAGCCGGTCTTGCACCGGCGGCTTCGGTGGAAATTACTTGCGGTAGCGGGAAATGAACTCCTCCACCTCGGGGATGCCTCCCTGGAACACCAGGTAGCCGTTGCTGGGTTCGCGCTCGGTGATCTCCCCGGCGATCGGCGTGAGCATGATCCGGCGGACCTCGTCCAGGTCCGAGGTCTGTCCCAGCGCCCAGCCGAGCTTGACGTACGCCACTTCGGGCAGCATGTTCGCCGTCGGCACTACGCCGAGTTCCATCATGTCGCGGCCCGTGTCGTAGACGTACATCTGGACGTAGCCCCACAGGGTCTGCACGGTCATGTAGACGGCGATCTTCTTCTCCTGCGCGCGCTTCAGCGCCGGGTAGAGCGGCTTGTTGACGTGCCCCAGCCCGGTGCCGGCAATGACGATGCCCCGGTAGTCGTTGTCGATGAGCGAGTCGAGGATGTCGGGCCGCATGTTGGGATAGTAGTAGACGATGGAGACCAGTTCCTCGAAAGCGGTGTTGATCGCGACCTCGCGGTCGGCCCGGCGCCTCCTGTAATCCTGCCGCAGCGGCGTGATCTTCTCCCGGCTGACCATCGCCAGCGGGATGTCCCCGATCGTCCTGAAAGTCGACCGGTAGCTGGAGTGCATTTTTCGCACACGCGTGCCGCGGTGCAGGATGCCGTACTCGTCCGAGGTCGGACCGAACATGCACACCATTGTCTCCGCGAGGTCGCTTTCGGCGGCCGTCTTGACGCTGTGCATCAGGTTGAGTGCCGCGTCGGAAGAAGGGCGGTCGCTCGACCGCTGCGAGCCCACCATGACGATCGGTACGGGCGAGTTCTGTACCATGAAGGAGAGCACCGCCGCCGTGTGGTGCATGGTGTCGGTCCCGTGACCGATCACGATGCCCTGCACGCCCTTGGCGATTTCCCGGCCGATGGCCTCCGCGGTCCCGCGCCATTGCTCGGGCCCCATGTTCTCGCTGAACACGCCGTACAGCTTTTCGGTCTCCAGGTTGCAGATGTCGGCCAGCTCGGGCACCGATCCGTACAATTCGCCCGGCGAAAATGCAGGGATCACCGCGCCCGTCCGGTAATCGAGCCGGCTCGCAATCGTTCCGCCCGTGCCGAGCAGCTTCACCTTCGGCTTCCGCGGATCGACCGGGAACTCCTTCTCCGGTATCTTGTACCGGGCTTCCTTGCGGCCGCGGATCTCGATGCGCTCGATCCGGCAGGCGGCCACGCCGATGTTGTACCCCGAACGGAGCTTCAGCACCACGTGCAGCGGATCCGCGGTCTCCGAGCGCGGCAGGATGATCCCCGTGTAACTCCCCTGCGGGGTCCGGACCTCGACGTCGCTCCAGACCTCCGCGCCGAATCCCCTGAGCGCGTCCAGGGCCGCCCCGCGGTATCCCTTGTAAGCTTCCCCGCCGCTCATTCCACCGCCTCCCCCAGAGCCTCGTCCACGCGCCGCGCGACCTCGGCGCCGGCGATCCTGCCCCGAAGCGGGCGCATGACCAGGCCCATCATCGAGTCCCTCCGCTTCCGGCCGTTCGAAAACCTCATCGTGCCGAGTTCGGCCAGGCTGCGCTCCAGGGCCTGCGCCAATTCCTCCTCTGAGCACACGGGGGGCAGGTCCGCGCCCGAAAAGCGCCCCTTTGCAGCCGCTTCCTCCATCAGCGGCAGGATGCCCTCGCGAAACAGCCGCCCTTCGCGACAGGCTTTGAATATCTCCCGCATGGCTTCAGGGGCGATTCGGTCGACCGCCCGGCCCTTGCGCCGCAGGTGTTTGGTGTACTGGACGAGGGCCACCGCCGCGAGCGTCGGATCGAGCCCCCCGTGGTTCACGCATTCGCGGAAGAGCTCCGCGAAGGCCGAAACGGCCAGCGGCAGGATCACGTCCGCAGGGAGGCCCAGGTCCCGGTACCACTGCTCGCGCACCCAGACGTGTTCGGGCATCTCCTGGCCGATCCGCGCCAGCCTTTCGCCCGGGATACGCTTGGGCGGAAGGTCGGTGTCCGGGTACATCCTGTCGGGACCGGGCAGGATCCGCTCGAATCCGTTGGTGCCGTCCCGGAAGGCCTGCCGGGTTTCGGAAGGCACGCCTATGGCGGCTTCCCTGGCCCGGATCGCGATCTCCTTGGCGCCCGTCTCCACGTCCTGTGCCTTGCCCCAGACCAGCACTACGGTGTCCGCATCGGACGCTTCCACGGCTTTTTGCACCGCCCTCCAGTCGGAGGATGAGATCGTTTCGCTCGGGCTGTCGGAATGGATGATGTTGGGCAGCGTCGTCAGGCAGGCGATCACGCGCACCCGGTCCGAGATCTCCTGGGAGAAGGCCGTGTCTGTCTGGGTTTGCCACCCGAGCAGCCCCCCGAAGCCCCGGAGGAGCACTGCGCTGACCACGCCCCCCTCGGCAATCGTTGTCTTGATCGGCAGGTAGCGGGTTTTCCGGAGCAGGCGCGTGACATCGCGCGCGTCGGAGCGGAAGGTTGCCTCTCGTATGCCCCGGCGGTGGAGTTCGTCGCGCAGCCGCAGGAGGTTCCACTGCCGCATCGCCTCGTTGTAGGTCAGGAGCGGGATGGCGGGAATGCGCGGCACGCCCTTGATCTCGATGCGGGTGCCGCCCGATACGCTCACGTTCACATCCTGGCGGGCCGCGCCGATTCCCGTGCGCACCTTGCCCGTGCTCCGCACCAGCCTGCGCAGGATTTCGGCCACCTGGGCCACTTCCTGCGGCGTGCGCATGTCGGGCGCCGTGACGGTTTCAATCAGCGGCATGCCGAGGCGGTCGGTCCGGTAGGTCCGCAGGTGGCCGGCATCGCTCACTTCCCGGCAGGAGTCCTCTTCGAGGCCCAGCTGGACGATCCGGATCGCGCGGTCCTCGTAGGGAATGCTGCCGTCGACTCCCACAATCGTCGTGCGCTGAAATCCCGTCGGGATGCTCCCGTCCAGGTACTGCTTGCGGGCGATGTGGATCTCGTCGACCATCGAGCAGCCGTAGAGCAGCCCGATGCCCAGGGCGATGTCCAGCGCCTCCTCGTTCAGTTCGAACGGCGGCGTGTCGTCCATTTCGTAGGTGCAGACCGACTCGTGGTGAATCAGGTAGACGATGTCCTTGCGGGTTTTGAATTCCATCAGAGCCGTGCCGTCGTACTCGCCCAGCTCGGAAAGCGTGGGACGCATGTGACGCAGGATCTCGGCGTCATGCTCTTCCCGGTAGCGGCGTGCGGGGCAACGGCAGAAGAGCTTGCGCGAGGTAAGCAGTTGCTGGTGAATTTCCAGGCCCGATTTGAAGCCGACGGCGGCATAATGCTCCGCCGTCATGTCCTCGAACGGCTTGAATACGAAATCGTGCATAAGGGCGTAGCGCAAACTCCAGTCTGTAAAACACTCCTGTCCCTGTGCCATGCGCAGGGGAAGCAGCATGCTAGTACAGGTCGAAGCCCTCCGCAACCTCGCCGCCATAATTGGGGAATAATTGGGGGACAGGCTGCTCAACCCTCAAATCAAGGGCTGGCTACCTGGGCGCAGATGGGAGGCTGAGCAGCCCGTCCCCGGGATTCAGTTCGTGGCCAGGTCGACCACGGCCAGGAATACCAGGCGGGCCAGGTCCTCCATGATCTCAGGTGTCAGGATTTCGGGGCGGTCGCGCGTCGTGTGATACGTGGCGTAAGGGAGCGGAGGTGCGCCGGAGGTTCCAAAGGCTACCCTTGATGAACTGGCTGTTGGGATTGGCGATGTGATAGTTGTAGACCACTCCGGCCGCGCCGTGCTCGGCCGCGTTGCGCATCTTGCAGTCGTGGAAGGAATAGGGCCGCCAGCGCTTGAACTCCTCGGGATCCCGGTCCGGCGACACCGGCACCTCCGGCTCCATCAGAACCAGCTTGCCCCTGACATCCAGCCCCGCATACTCGTCATAGCCCAGCTCCGGGGCCGTGATCCCGTACCCCACATACACCACCTCTGCCGTAACCTCCCCGCTGTCGCTCGTCGACCCCGGGAAGAAGTCCTTTTCAAATTGGTAATGTTTTCTGACGGTGTCGCCCCGCCCGGCAGGCAGGTGAAGAATGGCCTCGGCGCCCGGCAGAACGAGGGTGTAGGGATTGGGGAAGTTCTGTCGATAGGTCCCGTCGTCGCCCGCGGGGAGTATCTTCCAGCGCCTGAACAGCCCCGCCGTCCATTCCGCCGCGGCGTCGTAGCCCGCCGTGCCGGTGAGCCGCCCGTGGTACCTCTCGGAACAGAGCTCCTTCACATGATCCAGCAGGGTGCGGCTGGAGATGGAGTGCATCGCCGCCAGCAGGCGTTCCTCGAAATTCGCCGAGGCGCGCTCCTGGCTGCGAAAACCCGCGGCGGGCAGTGCGAGGCAGGTGATGGTGAATAGCAACAGGAGCCGTTTGCGTCGGTTTCGTTCCAACATGCCTCCTCCTACGGTTGACGGGATCTTTGCCTGCCACAGCTGCTTTTTGATCTCTCCTGCCTTTTCTCGGAAATCAGGATCGCCGCTCAGACCTCCCGGAGCGCCGCGTCTAATGCCAGGCCTGCGGCGGAATCGCGCAAAGCGCGGTCAACCGGTGGGTGCCGAATACCGCGAAGCTGAGCACGGGAACATTCGAGCTCACGCGGAAGAAGCCCTGGCTCATGGAGCCGGCGCCGGGGATTACCTGGGAGAGCAGCTCCGAGATTCGCTCCCCGGCCTTCAGAACCCGCTTCCCCGACCCGACACGTCCGCCGTCGGCATTGTACACGGCAATCTCCACGTTCGCCTCGCCCGATCCGGCGTTGGCCACCGCGAGCCCCGTGAACCAGGTCTTGTCCTGGGCCACCTGGGCAAACACGGCCTCCCGCTTGCCTGTCGTCAGCAGCGGCAGCGCCGCCTCGAAGGCCGCACCCGAAATTCCGCCGAAACGCACGATTCCCGCGATCCTGGTGCGGCTGCTCGAGACGCTCAGGTAGCCGCCGATCGCCGCCGGGCCGGGCGAGATTCCGAAAAGGGCGGCGTCGGCCAGCACGAGCCTCCCCTGCGGCGGCAGTTCCCGGACAACCGGGCCGCCGATCGGATTCCCCTTGTCGTCCCGCCAGGCGGCCGTGACGACCGTGGTTTCATCCCCCAGGTTCAGGACCGCCGCCGAGGAGCTGTAGCCGCCGCCGAAAACGAACTGGGGCGCGTACAGCTGGGTCGATCCGCCGGCCGTGTCCGCGGCCCCGGCTGCCGCCATGGCGGAGTTCGGTTCTCCGAATGCCTGGACCGCGACCAGTCCCGTGCTGGCTGCCGCCCGGATGTAGCCTCCGGCAGCGGAGGACGGAAAAAGGTCCGCGGCGCGCGCCGCGATACGGCCGCGGGCGGCAATCTGCCGCAGCACCGGCACGCCTTGAGCCCTTCCCAGGTCGTCCACATGCTGAAGCGACACATCGGCCGATCCCCCAGACTGCGGATTGACGAGGGAGATTTCCGTGTCCCTCACCTCGGGGAAGACGAAGTCGGCCAGGCGCCGGCCGGACACATCTGTGCCGTCCGCCGCCGCCAGCTGCGGATCCATCGCCAGATAGAAGCCCGCCAGGCCCGGCTGCTCGCTCACGGCCTCGATCCAGCCGCCGTCGAGCGCAAATCCCATCCCGAAAAGCTGCGAGACCATGCGCGTGAGCTGGCTTCCGGCCGGGACAAATACCCGCACCGGATTGTGCCCCGCGGCCGGAGCGCCGCTGTTGCGATAGGCGGTCAGAACGACGTCCGACGATCGGTGACCCGGATTGACCAGGGCGACGCCGGTAAGCGCCGTTGAGTTCTGAACCAGCGCGGGAAAATACAGCGGGTGGCTCACCGCGGGCTCGTCGGGCGGCGACGATTCGTAGTGGGGGTTTCCCAGCTGTGTCCATCGCCAGCGGGAGAAGTCGGGCGCGTGGATCACGTGAATGTCGCTCGTCAGGTGCAGCTTTGCATCCGCACCGTTGGGGATATTGCTGGGCGTGCCGTTTTCCGTCGTGTAGGTAAGCCCCTGCCTTCCGGAATTGTGTGCTGTCCCCAGCCCGGGAAATCCCACGGCAACGACGTAGTGGCTGTCAATGTAGTTGCCGGCGAAGTAGGTGTAGAAGACGCTCGAAACCAGGTCCAGGTGCCCCTGGTCCCTGAGCGAAAGCAGTATGTCGTAGGAAGTGACGACTCCCGGCTGGAAGGGGCGCGAGTAGTGCGCCGCGGTATTCCGGGCGCGGGTGTCGTGAGCCGTCACCTTCACATTCCGGAACTCGAGGTTGACCGGAATTCGGCCCGAACCGACGGGATTGCCGCGGAACTGGGCGGGATTCAGCTCGAACCTCACGGTCGGTATGACATTGCCCTGGCTTCTCTCCCGCTGGATCTCCGCCAGGTAGGCGTTCTTGATGGCGTTCAGGTCCTCGCCCGTGACCAGCTGGATCCAGACCCCCGGGCGCCAGAGAATCTCGTCCCAGCGGTTTGCCCTTCGGAAATTGAGCTCGGCCTGGTTGCCGCCCGCGCTGCCGGTGTCATAGGAAAAGCGATACCAGTAGTCCGCCGCCACGCCGTTCATTCTCGTGATAAAGTGCGTTTTCCTGTCCGCGTCCCAGTGATATTCCAGCGCGATGCCGTTCTTCCGTGCGACGGCCAGGATGACGTCGAACATCGAATAAAAGCCCGGCGCAAAGACGTCGGGCCGGACGGTCTGGATATCGTGGGCGAAGGGATCGAAGGGGTAGTCCTTTCCCGCAATGACCACCTTGGAGGCCGGGAGCGGAGCCGGCGGCGAGCCGGGCGTGAGGACCCCGGCGGTGGCAAGCTGAGGGTAGGCGAAGCCGGCCGGGAAATGATGACAGTGGGAGCAACGGTTGTCGGAGGGAATGCTCGTGTGCGCAGAAGGGAATTTCACGGGGCGATCCGCACCCGCGTTCCCGTTCTTGACGTGGCAGGAGTTGCACATCCCCTGCGCCGGAATTTCGTGCCAGGTGCGGCTCCGCAGATTTCCAACCAGGACAAGGTAGCTGCCGTCAGGCACGGTGCGCGAGTAGAAATTGCCGCTCGAATTCGTGCTGGGGAGCGACATCAGCGAGCCGTCGGCGGCGAGCAGCGAAACGGGAACGCTCGGCTGCCCCGAAACCGCTGCCGTGGCGGCAAAGACCGTGCCGCCGGCCCTGAAGTCTCCATGGCACGACGAGCAGACAGCCCCCGGCTGATGCTGCAGCTGCGCCTCTCCCCGTCGAAGCCCGGCAAAAACCCAGAGCAGGCTGCCGAGAGCCAGCAGCGCGAGCAGCGTGCCGGAGGCTCTCCGGAGACGGAACGCGGGGTGTTCGCCAAGAAACCTCATAATGAATGCCCCCTGCACTCGGTGCAGCCGTCGCTCAGGCCCCCGATTCTACTAGAACCCGCAGCCCCTGGGAAAAGTTTCTCCGTGTCCTCCGTGCAACGTTTTGCCGCTGATTTGCGAGACGGATCCCGACTCCCGCCGGTTACTTGATTTGCGCCGGGTTTCTCTTTAGAGTGACTCGCGTAACCGGCCCGATACACTTTTGTGAAAGGAAGGAAAAACCAATGAAAGCCATCTCCCCCAGCATCATCACCGGAGTCATCTTCGCACTCTCGATCGGCCCCGGGCTTTTGTCGGCGCAGGAAACAGCGAATCCCGTTGTCGTCATCGAAACCAGCAAGGGGACCATCACGGCCGAGCTCTTCAAGGACAAGGCCCCCAAGAGCGTCGATAACTTCCTGGCCTATGCCAAGGCCGGCTTCTACAACGGCACGATCTTCCACCGTGTGATCAAAGGTTTCATGATCCAGGGCGGCGGAATGACTGCGGAAATGGCCCGCAAGGAGACGCGGCCGCCCATCGTCAACGAGGCCAAGAACGGCCTGTCGAACGCAAAGGGAACTCTGGCCATGGCGCGTACCTCGGAGGTCAACAGCGCAACGGCCCAGTTCTTCATCAACACCGTGGACAACGCCCGGCTGGACAACCGGGGCGACACCCCCGACGTTTTCGGCTATGCCGTCTTCGGCAAAGTCATCGAGGGAATGGACGTGGTGGAAAAGATCGAAGGCGTGGCCACCGGCAGCCGGGCAGGCCACAACAATGTGCCCATGGAAAACATCGTCATCAAGTCGGTGCGGATAAAGTAGAGGGAGCCGGCGATACGCCCCGTGTTCATAGGGGTTTCAGGCGCGGGCAGGGATCAGGGTCGCCGGCCGGCCCGTTCCCGCGAACTGTGCAATCACCGCCGCCAGGTCCGCGCTTCTCACCGGTTTCGAGATGTAGCCGTCCATGCCCGCAGCCAGGCAGCGTTCGTCATCGCCCTTCATGGCGTGCGCTGTGAGTGCGACGATCGGCGTGCGCCGCCCCATTCCTTCCTCCCAGGCGCGCATGGCTGCGGTCGCCTCGAACCCGTCCATTTCGGGCATCTGGATATCCATCAGAACGAGGTCGAAGGTCTCGCGTTGAACAGCCGCCAGGGCCTCCCCGCCGTGAGCTGCAACGACGACTGCGTGTCCCAGTTTTTCCAGCAGCCGCATTGTCAGCCGCTGGTTGACGGCGTTGTCCTCGGCCAGCAGCACTTTCCTGCCCGCGGTCGCCGGCAGCCCGGCAGGCGCCTGCCGGATATCCTCCTTCGGGGCCGCCATCGAGTCCTTTTCGAAAAGGGCGGCGATGGCATCCATGAGCTTCGACTGCTTGACCGGTTTGCTCAGATACGCCCCGATGCCCAGCTCGAAGCATCGCCCGGCATCGTCGCGCCGGCCGGCCGAGGAAAGGATAATCATCTTGAGTCCATCGTAGGCGCGGTTTTTGCGGATCCTGTCGGCCAGCATGAAACCGTCCATCAGCGGCATCTGCACATCCAGCAGGACCAGGTCGAACCTCTCGCCCCTGCCCGCCGCCTGCTCCAGTTCGGCGAGCGCCGCCGCTCCGCAGTCCACCGCGACCGATTTCATCCTCCAGGCGGCGAGCACCGCCTGGAGCACCCTCCGGTTGGTGGCATTGTCATCCACTACCAGAACCGACAATCCCTCCAGGCCCGCCGGCGCCTCCTGCCGTGCGAGGCGGTTTGCGTCCGGCCGCCCGACCCCGAACCGCATCGTGAAGCGGAAGGTGCTGCCCGCGCCTTCCCTGCTTTCCACGTGCAGCTCTCCGCCCATCAACTCCACCAGCCGGGAGGATATGGTGAGACCAAGGCCGGTGCCGCCAAACTGTCGCGTAGTGGATCCGTCCGCCTGGGTGAACGCGTCGAATATCGCCTTCAGCTTGGCCTCTGCGATTCCTATGCCCGTGTCGTTCACGGTGAAGGCGAGACGCACGTCGGCATTGCACCGATAATCCAGGCGCACCTCCACGAAGATCTCGCCTTCGCGTGTGAATTTGATCGCGTTCCCCACGATGTTGTTGAGCACCTGGCCCAGGCGAACCGGATCGCCGAGCAACGTCTGCGGAACGTCAGGAGCGATGCTGTACACAAATTCCAGGCTTTTTTCCTGCGCGCGGAGCGCAAGGGCCTGCAGCGACTCGTGCAGCGTGTCCGGCAGGTTGAACTCGATCCGTTCAATGTCCATCCTGCCCGCCTCGATCTTGGAGAAATCGAGAATGTCGTTGATGACCGTCAGGAGGGACTCGGCCGAATTTTTTACCATGCCGAGGTATTCGGCCTGTTCGTCACTGAGTTCGGTCTGCAGCAGGAGGTCGGTCATCCCCATCACGCCGTTCATGGGCGTGCGGATCTCGTGGCTCATGTTGGCCAGGAACTCGCTTTTCGCGTGGTTGGCCGCCTCGGCCGCCTCTTCGGCCTTTCTGCGTTCCTGCACTTCCTGCCTCAGTTCGCTGGTGCGTTCGTCCACGAGCCTCTGCAGGCGCCGTTCGCGCGCCCTCAGGCCGCGCACGCGCATCCGGTAGATCCCCGTGGCCGAGCCCGCGACCAGCAGAATGCAAAGGGCATAGAACCAGGCGCGCTCGTAAAAGTGCGGCTGCAGGTTGAACTCGTAAGTTGAGCCCTGTTCGCTCCACACGCCGTCGTTGTTGCAGGCTGTCACCCGGAACTTGTATTTTCCGCTCGGGATGTTCGTGTAGTAAGCTTCGCGCCTCGTCCCCGCATCGATCCAATCCGGGTCGTAACCGTCCAGCATATAGCGGAACCGTACTTTTTCAGGGGCGAGATAGCTGAGCCCCGTGTACCGGAAGCGCAGGTCTCCCCTGCGGTGGGGCAGGTCTGCCGCCACCAGCGGATCCACCGGGGTGTTTTCAAGCTGAATTTCCTCGATGATGACCTGCGGCGGGAGCATGTTGACGGTGAGATTGCCGGGGTCGATGGAGACCACCCCAGCCACGGTCGGGAACCAGAGTCTTCCGTTCCTGCCTTTCCAGCCCGAAGGCTGCGAACCGCCGTTGCACTCGCCGGCGCGCATCCCGTCCGTCTTGCCGAACACAACGGCCTCCAGTTTGTCCAGCTGCCCGTCGGCGTAGGCGTCCAGGTCGTGCCGGGAGACGTAGGAGATGCCCTTGTTGCAGCTCATCCAGAAGTTGCCCCGGCCGTCCTCGAGGATCCGGTAGATGACGTCGTCGTGCAGACCGTCCTCCGTAGTAAACACCTTGAAGCGCCCGTCCCGGTATCGGTTGAGCCCGCCGCCGTAGGTCCCGATCCAAAGCGTGCCGTCGGCGCTCTGGTGGATGGAATCGATCTGATCCTCCGACAGCCCCTGCTCCTTGGTGTACACGGTGAAGCGGCCGTCCTTGAAGTGATTCAGCCCCCCATCCGTCCCGAGCCAGAGGCTCCCGTCAGGAGCCTCGTGGATGATGCGCACCGTCTCGTTCGACAGGCCATGCTCCGTGCCGTAGTTCCGGAAGCGGCCGCCGGCAAATCGGCTGAGTCCGCCTCCATAAGTCCCGATCCACAGCGATCCATCCCGGCTCTCGTAGAGCGACCAGACCATGTTGCTCGGCAGTCCGTCCCTGGTCGTGTAGTTCTTGAATCGACCGTCCTTGAGCCGGCTCAGCCCATTCCGGGTGCCGATCCACAGGCTGCCATCCCTGCTTTCCCAGATGGATCGCACAATGTTGTTGGCCAGACCGTCACGCGTCGTGTAAACGCGGACCTTTCCGTTCTGGAGGCGGTTGAGCCCGCCGCCGTCGGTGCCGAGCCAGATCACCCCCTGGGAATCTTCGTAGACTGCCCGGACGATGTCTTCGGACAGACCCTCCTGCCTGGAAAACGTCAGGAATTTGCCCGGACTGAAGCGGGCGAGGCCTCCCCCCTCCGTTCCCATCCAGATGCTTCCTTCCCGATCCTGGAACACTGCCAGCGTGCTGCTGCCGGTGTAACCTTCCGCTTCGGTGAAGGAACTGAATCGCCCCCCGGAATAGCGGGAGACTCCCCCCACAGTACCGATCCAGAGCGTGCCGTCGCGGGATTCGAACAGCGACCACACGCTGATTCCTGCCAATCCGTCGCCGGCATTGAAGTGCGTCAGGGAGCCGCCGTGGTAGCGCGACAATCCGCCCCCGACCGTTCCGATCCATATCGCGCCATCCCGCCCCTGCAGAAGCGAGGTGACCACTTCGCTCCGGAGCCCCGCCGCTGCCGGATAGGAGACGATCTTGTCATCGTTCAGCTTTTTCAGTCCGTGCCCGTTCGTTCCTATCCAGACGGACCCGTGCCGGTCCTCCAGGATGGACCAGACCGGCAGGTGGGCCAGCCCGCTGCGTGAATCGTAGTTCGTGATTCTGCCGTCCCTGTAGCTCTGCAGGCCCTTGTCGGTGCCGATCCACAACGTCCCGTCGCGGCCTTCGTGCAGAGTCCGGACCAGGCTGTTCGCAGCCTCACGGTCCGCCTCAAGCCGGGTGAAGACTCCATCCCTGAACCTGACGACACCGCCGCCATAGGTGCCGATCCAGAGACTCCCGTCGCGGCTCAAACGGAGCACCGTGATCTGGTTGTTCTTTATTTCGGGGGTTGTGCGCCTGTTGAAGACGGTGAAGCGGACTCCGTCGAACCGCACGAGCCCTTCCTGCGTCCCCAGCCACAGATAGCCATCCGGGGTCTGGGCGATCGCCTGGACATAGTCCTGTGGCAGGCCGGAGGAGACGTTCCAGAGGTCGTGGCGGTACTGGTTGAAGCCGTCGGACAGTTCAGTCTCGGCACCGGCCGCTGCCGGGGAAGCAAAGCCCGCCAAAACCACCAGTAGGATCACAAATCCGGCAATCATCACTGGACCCTGGAACCGCAACCGTGACAAACGTTCGTTAGAAGAGAAAAGCAAGGCTGGAGCTGCCTGATCCGCATCCTACCCGCCACTGTGCCCATCTAGAGATCACATTCCCTGCACCGACTCTATCGCCCAGAGGAGGCAATACTTGAGCGCAATTTCCCAGGAAATCGGGCGCGCATTTCACCGGCGCTTTTTGCGCTTCGCCCGGCGTGGGTTCCCGCATCCCATGCCGCACAAATGGTTTTTAGAGGTGCTGAAGATAGAGCTCGGCACGATCCTTGAAATGCGCTGACGCCCGCGTCCTGAGGATGATGCAAGGGCAACGTCAGAACCGCAGCATTGCGGCAGCCTTGAAATCGAGATGATGGTCCCAGAGGCGCGGCGAGGCGGCGGGAACAAAAGATGGGAAACCGCGGAGTGACCCCGACCGGACAAACCTCTGTCCGGCATAAATCTTCTTCATGAACCTATCCTTTCATGAACCTGCCCCGAGAGCCGTGCCCGCCCGATTAAGCGAACTTCAGCGGCCCCGCAAGGGGATCTTCACGATCGAGGAAGGTGCGGTTCCATGCCTCGAATACCATCAGCGACCAGATTCGTTGGGCGTGGTCAAGGCTGCCGCTGATGTGCTGATCGAGCATGCGGCGCAGGAATCCGGGGTTGAAGAGGCCGCGCGACAGCGCCTTTCGGCCGAGCAGTAATTCCTCGGCCAGCGGCCGCAGCTCCCCCCGCACCCATTGTCCGATCGGAACGCCGAACCCCTGTTTGGGCCGGTTGAGGAACTCTCCGGGGAAGAAGCGCAGCACCGCCTGCTTGAGCAGATACTTCAAGGTTCCGCTCCTGAACCGCAGCTGGGCAGGCAGATGTGCCGTGAACTCCATCACCTGCTGGTCCAGGAACGGCGCCCGGCCGTCCAGACCGAAGGCGCTGAACATGCGTTCCACCTTGGGGATCAGCGCCCCGGGCAGATACAGCGAAATGTCGGAGAACGTCATCCGGTCGACCCAGGCGCGTTCCGGCACCAGATTCATGAGGTCCACCGTCATCTTCTCCGAATCGGCTTCGGGCCGTTGCAGCAGGGGGTGGTGCGCGCGGGCCAGCAGGCCGCGTTTCTGATACTCGCGGAAAACGACCAGCCACTGGGCGTAGAGTCTTTCCTCGCTCATGAGTGAGGCCTGATTGGCGTAGGAGAGCCGTTCCGCCCAAGCGTTCCCGGGAAACAGGCGGTGAAGCAAGGCGAAGGGGCCGTCGGCAATTGAGCGCAGCGGGCGTGGGATCATGTTGTAGCGGCCGGGGGTCTTGTACCTGGCATAGCGCGCGTAGCCTACGAAGCTTTCGTCGCCGCCGTCGCCGTTGAACGCGGTGTCCACGTGCCCGGCCGTCAGTTTGCACAAGTAGTAGGTCGGGATGCCGCTGCTGTCGGCCATCGGCTCGTCGAAGAACCATGCCAGGTCTCCCAGGCATTCCAACGCGCTGGGTTCTACCACGAACTCGTGGTGTCGGGTGTCGAATTGCTCGGCAACTTGGCGCGCGTAAGGAAGTTCGTTGAATTTCTCTTCACGGAAGCCGATGGAGAACGTCTTCAGCTCGCCGCTCATGTGGCGGCGCATCAGGGCGACGATCGTGGATGAGTCAATGCCGCCGCTGAGATGGCAGCCGATGGAACCGCCGTCAGCGAGCCGAACGCGCACGGCATCATCGGCTTGCGCCAGCGCCTCCTCAACCGCGTCTGCTTCCAGGATCGCGCGCTTGGGCTCGTATTGGAGTTGCCAGTACCGTTCCGTTGCCACTTTGCCGTCCTTGTATGTCAGCCAGTGCCCTGGGGGGAGCTTGGCCGCCGCGGAAAAGATCGACAGCGGATGCGGCACATACTGGTAGGTGAGGTAGTGGTTCAGCGCCAGCATATCGATCCGGCGCTCGAAATCCGCGTCGGCCAGGAACGACTTTACTTCGCTGGCAAAAAGCAGCGCCTCATCCGGTGATCCCGGTTTCAGGTGCGCGTAGAACATCGGCTTGAGTCCGATGCGGTCGCGCACGATGAAAAGCGCGCCACGCCTGGAATCATGCACGGCAAACGCAAACGGTCCCCGCAGCTTCAGAGCAACCGACCTTCCCCATTGTTCGAAACCGTGGAGAGCGACCTCCGCGTGCGCATCGGACCGAAATTCGTGGCCCAGGCCCGACAGTTCCGCGCGCAGTTCGCGGGCATTAAAGATCGAGCCGTGGAAAACGATCAGGGCCGATCCATCCTCGTTATGCGCAGGTTGCCCCACTGCGGCCGTCATCGCGGCCGGCGCAGGAAATGCGCGGTAGCCGAAGCCAATGCCGCCTATGCTTTTGAATCCAGTGCCGGCAGGCTCAGTCCCGGCCCTGCAGCCCAGCATACGCTGCAGCAGTCCCTGCTCAATCGGGTGTTGGGGATTGCGATAGGCTTTCCCGGCAATACCGAAGATGGGGGAAGGCTCGCCTCCGTTCGGGCACGACATTGATTTCTCCTCCCAGGCCTCTTGCCAGATGCCGCTGGGGCGACAAGTCGCGCTTCCCAATGCAGCATCGCCAAGGGCGGGTTAGCGGCGGCAGCTAGGGGCCTGGAGTGTTCCGCCGTGTCCGTCAGGCAAAACCGGATGAAAAGCCCTTACATTCATCCCAAGTGACGCAAGGGTCGCGAACATCATACATGAGGATAAGGTCCTGACGGCAGAAGTAAAGAGAGTGACCCGGTCCGTAATCGCTCGACGATTTGACGACTGCTGCGATCCTGCCTCCACATCCATGTCTTCCCGGCTGCCCTGCCTGATTTTTCCGTTGTGGCGGCTGGATAGAATGTCTTTATGGGTTGCGGTGGGTTTCAATGCTCGCTTATAAATATGTGCGAAAGGTGCGTTCGCTCATGGCGTTTTGAAAAAAGCCTTTGAAAGATGGCTGCAAAGCGCCCAAAAATCGCAGCGCTCCTGTATCGAATCAAACGAAGATGCGGTCGCCATAGGACTCCAAACAGGGTGAAGTTGATCAGGAAAAAGCACATGAGCCCGTGGTGGATTGGAGGGAGTATCGCAGTCGCAGCCGGGATGCTCCTGATCCTGGCCCGCTACATGACGAACATGCCCGGTACATCGTATTCCGGTCCCGCTCCACCCCTGACCGCCGCGGAGACAGAGCTGCGTGCCCGGCTCGAGTTGCACGTCCGGGTGCTGGCGGGGACAATCGGCGAGAGGAACATGTACCGCCCTGCAGCGCTGGATGCTTCGGCCGATTATATCCGAAGCTCGCTCGAGCAGATGGGGTACGAAGTGCGCGAACACGCATTCCTGGCGGACACGCAGACCGTCCGCAACCTGGAAGCGGAGATTGCCGGCAGCGGGAAGGAAAACGGGATCGTCCTGGTTGGCGCGCACTACGATTCGGTCATCGGCTCGCCGGGGGCGAACGACAACGCGAGCGGCGTGTCCGCCCTGCTGGAACTGGCGCGCACGGCGCGGGAAAAACCCGCCCCCCTCACCCGGCGCTTCGTCGCGTTCGTGAATGAAGAGCCGCCGTTCTATCTGGGCAGCTCGATGGGCAGCCGGGTCTATTCGCGGCAAGCCAGGGAAAAGGGCGAACGGATCGTGGCCATGCTTTCGCTCGAAACCATCGGATACTTTTCCGACCAGCCCGGAAGCCAGTCCTATCCTTTTCCCATCAACTTCTTCTACCCGAAGACCGGCAACTTCATCGGATTCGTGGGCAATCTGGCTTCGCGCGGTCTCGTACACAGCGCGATCCGCGCCTTCCGAGCCCGGGCCTCCATTCCCTCCGAGGGGATCGCGGCGCCGTCGTTCATTCCCGGAATCGGCTGGTCGGACCACTGGTCCTTCTGGCAGGAGGGATACCCGGCCATCATGGTAACGGATACCGCACCGTACCGCTACCCGCACTATCACGCCGCGGGCGATACACCGGACCAGCTCGATTACGATAGACTGGTCCTCGTGGTCACGGGATTGGATGCGGTTGCCGACAGCCTGGCGGGCCGCTGACCGGAAATCCCGGCAGGTCGACCCCCTTCACCGTGCCATCCGCAGCTTGACCATCAGGGCCTGGGTCAGGAGTCGAAGTATGGAAACTCTGTTTTGCAGAAGAACCGTCACCCATTCCCTTTTTTTCATCTGCGGGAAGTAGATGCCGCGGAAGGCCAGGCGCGCCAGCAGGTGGATGATGCGGTCGGGCAGCCCCTTTCTCTGCAGCCAGGCCATCGCCACGTCATTTGCCCGCGGACCGTACGAGGCTTCCCACGCCTCGTCCATTTCCGCTTTAACGCTGTCGGCAGGCATGCCGCTGGGGGCGTAGGTCATCTCGAAGGGCAGAAACTCCAGCCAGTGCCGGGGACGGTGAAGCCTGTCGGCCAGCGCCAGCCGGTCATACAGCGGTGTTCCCGGATAAGGTGTCAGCTGCCCGAACACCGGCAGTCCCGGCGGCCAGGACTTCATGGCATCGAGCGTGCGGCGCGCCACTCCGCGCGTATCGCTGTCCAACCCGAAGATGAAGGACGTGATCGCATAGATGCCATGGGCCGCCAGGCTTTCCAGCACGGGACCATAGGATTCCGGCTTGTTGAATCCCTTGCGCACGCTCTTGAGGCTCGCGGGATCAATCGATTCCAGTCCGATGAAGATCCACTTGGCGCCGCTCTGCGCCATGAGCGAAACGAGCTCCTCGTCCTTCAGCAGGTTCACGCTCACTTGCGCCACCCATGGCACCTGGGCCCCCCGGTCGATTATCTCGCGCAGCAGCGATTTGGTCCGCTTCACGTTGATGGCGAAGTTGTCGTCGATGAAGAAGACCGCCACCTTCCCCCGCTGCCGCTTCGCCAGTTCCTTCAGCCGCAGCAACTCGCTCACGACGCTTTCGTTGCTGCGGAAGCGGATCGCATCGCCGAAATACCCGGTTACCGTGCAGAAATCGCAGCCGTAGGGGCAGCCCCGTCCCGACTCGATCGGAATCAGGTGGAAACTCTGCCAGGTCATGCCTATGAGCGAAAACAAGCGCCGTGTCCACCGGGGAAAACACTCGATCAGGTTGAACTGATCCAGGTCCATCCGATCCCACAAAATCTCCGGATACAGGCCCATGGAGGGCTTTTGGTCCTTCCCTTCGGCATCCAGGGGAAGATAGATTTCCTTGAGCTCTCCGCATGCGGCGTCCCTCACTATCTGCGCCCAGGTTTCATCCGCTTCCCCCACCGCGACGGCGTCGGCGTGGCGGGGTTCCCCGTCGCGCCCCAGCGCCTCATCCGGCAGGCTGGAAACGTGCGGCCCCCCCATGACGACAGGGATTCCGGCAGCCCGAACGGCATCAGCCATGCGATAGGCCTTCGCCACCATCCGGGTCATGGAGCCGATGCCCACAAGCCCGATTCCATGTTTATGGATGAAATCCACAAGTTGCTCTTCGTTCATCGGCCGGGCATTGCCATCCACGAGAAACACCCGATGCTCCGGGGGGGTCAGCGACTGGAGAAGAAACATCCAGAGGTGCGGCATGAAATTGCGGGTCACGCCGTTGTCAGGACTATAAAGCAGAATATTCATCCAGGTTCCGATCGACAGACACGCACACGCTACACTAAATGCCGAAAGATGCCAGCAATATCTTTTTGATGATTTCAGATATTGGCAGAAAATCCGCCGGGTTTTCGCTCAGAAGCGATAGCCCAGGCCGAACACGGCGTGGTGGCTGCGCAGCAGCGTTCCCGCCGTGCCGTCGACAATTTCCACCCGCTGGCGTGTCCTCGTGTACTTGTATTCGGCCAGCCAGTGCAGGTCCCGCCAGAGCCGGTATTCGACGCCGGCCGCCACCTGAATCGCCGGCCGGCCCCATTGGTATCCCTGCCGCGACTGCCCGAGTATATTGCTCTCGGGGTGTGGAACCGATCCGCCGGCACCGATGCGCCCGGACAGCGTGAGGCGACCGCCGGCCCCGGCCGGCTGGTGGCAGAAAACGAGGTTCGCCAGCAGCAGGTTCACCCCGTGCGAGATGCTGAACTCCCGGACGATGCCGTCCATCGGCACCACGGCGCTTAGGGGAGCTCCGCGCAGCGTGCCGTCGACTCGCACCAACCGCTCGACCCTTGCGTAGACCTTCTGGTGAATGAACTCCGCCTCCAGCCCCAAACGGGGGTTGAACCAGTAGCCGAGCCGGTAGCCGTAATAGACCGGGGTTTGAAACGAACGGCCCTCGTATTCTACGCCGTCAAAGCGCAGATGGGTGGCCAATGCCGGCTGGTCAATCGTGACACCGGAACGGTGAGTCGCGGAGCCCCCGAAATAGGCGGCAGCCCGCCAGCCGCCATCGGACGCTGCGGCCGCCAATGTGGTCAAGTGGACCATCCCGAGCAGGACAGGCACGCGAAGAAGCGACTTGAACATCGGGTATGTCTCCCTCTCTACTCCCCGGAGGATGTTGCTGATCCCTCCGTTCCCTCCTGCAAAGCCTCCGAGTCTTGCCTTTTTCCAGGTAGGTAGTCGGCACCGAGGATGATGGACCGATATCGCTGATAGAGTATAGGAGACTACGAGCAGGATCAATCCCAGTCCGAAAAAGGCGACGATGCGGTAAGGCGTTCTCAGGAAAGAAAGATCGTAGAGGAAGATCTTGAATATCACAAAGCCCGAAAGCGCCAGCGATATGATGCGCAGCACGGCCTGCCGCCGCCGGAAACCCGCCGCCAGCACCACAAACGCCAGAACGCGCAGATTGAGAAGCGGGTTGAAGTCCCTGGCAGAGCGGTGCTGAAGGGCGCCGTCCATGCTGTACAGAACGAGAAATGAAAACGCCATCAGGGCGAAAGCTATCCCTCTCAACGCCGGCTGTCGCCACCGGAATCCGCACCAGCAGAGAGCCGCCGCCTCGAGAGTCCAGAAGACGATGACCAGAAATCCCGAGAACTGGATCGCGGTGGCCGCAACGAGCAGCAGCAGCGCCGCCAGGTAGTGCCGATCGCGCACCATGGAGGCATCGGCCTGCCGGTTCTGGATCCACAAACCCGTCCACAGGTAGGCCGTGGCGAGCGAGAGCACGGCGAGTCCGCCCCAGTCGGGATGGGTGCGATCGACGATGGCGTGAAGTGCCAGCAGGTAGAAGAGCCCGTTGAGGGCGGCAACCAGGTGCCGCAATTCCGCGTGAGAACGGATGCCCTTGGCCGCCCGGCAGGCATCGAGCGCGTGAAACAGCGCCCAGAACAGCGAAACATAAACTAGCGCCACCGTGAAGTCCGCGGGCCGGTACACCTCCGCATACCAGATCGCGTAGGTGAGGTAGGTAGCAGCGAGCGCGAGCGGTTCGAGCCCCGCCCACCGGTCCTTTTTGGCCGCGGACGGGGCCTGGGCAGCCGGCTCAGGCCGCGGCCGGGATTCGGCTTCGCCCATGCGGGGCGGCTCCGGCATCCGTTCCTGGTACTGAGCGCTCGCTTCCCTGCCCCGACTCTCTTGGAGAATCCGGAGCGCCCGCTCGAGCTGCTCCACCCTCTGCTCGAGCCGTTGGAGCCTTCCTGGCCGGAAAACCAGTCTGAGCACCAGGAGGATCAGGGCAAGACGGCCACCGCATGATCTCCACCGGCAATCCACTCTGTTCGTACGAAAGCAACCCTTTGGTCGTTCGCAGGCCGGGTGCTGCAGGCACAGATCGGCAAGGTTTATCTCTTCTTTTGCCTTGTGCCCCTTGGTGCCGTGATGCTTTTGTGGCGAAAAACAATATCCCCCCACAGAGGCACCCAGACACTAAGGAGCTCGAGGATTGAGCTGCGCTCTCCACGATCCTCCGATACGATTAGTCGATTCGGGGTTTTGATACCATCGCCATGGTCGTTTGAGTATGATACGCATTCTGGCCGCCCGGTCGTAAACTCGAAAGGACAGCAAAATGAAAAAACCCGCCGCCCTGATTCTGTTCCTCGCCGCGGGTCTCTTTGCCCAGGAACCCCCGCCTTCGCAGGAAGGCGCCGGACGGACCCAGGACCCGATGTCCTCCGGGACCTTCACGGGATTCCGGCTCCGCGCCATAGGCCCGGCCCTGATGTCCGGCCGGATCGGCACCATCGCCATCCACCCCGCCAACAAGCAGACCTGGATCATCGCCGTGGCCTCCGGCGGCGTCTGGAGGACCACCAACGCCGGCACCACCTGGTCGCCCATATTCCAGAACGAGGGGGCCTACTCCATCGGGGAGGTCGTGATCGACCCGCGAAATCCCGCGACCCTCTGGGTGGGCACCGGCGAGGCGAACAACCAGCGCAGCGTGGGTTACGGCGACGGCGTCTACCGCGGCGACGACCGCGGGAACAGCTGGACGGCGGTCAGCCCCGACCTCACCCGCCAGATCGACCGGAACCTGCTCCCGGTGATGGGCCGCATCTGGCCGCCGGAGTCGGTGGCCAAGCACCAGTCGACGGCGACCTACGGCAACATCTCGGCCGTGAGCGAGTCGCGCAAAAAGGAGGGGTTGATCTACGTCGGGACCGATGACGGTCTCGTGCACGTCACCGAGGACGGCGGGAAGAACTGGCGCAAGCTGGAGAAATTTCCCGGACTGCCCGAGTACAATCCCTACGGCGTCTACGTCCAGCGGATCTACGCCTCGAAGCACGACCAGAACACCGTCTACGTGCTTTTCGACAATCACAAGAACGGCGACTTCAAGCCCTACATCTACAAGAGCACCGACAAGGGCGTCACCTGGACGTCCGTCAGCGGCGACCTGCCCGCCAACGGCCCCTCGCTTTCGCTGGCCGAAGACCACATCAACCCGCAGCTGCACTTCTGCGGCACGGAGTTCGGCCTGTTCTTCACCGTGGACGGCGGCAAGAAGTGGCTCCGGCTGCGCAGCAACCTGCCCACCATCCCGGTGAGAGACCTGGCGATCCAGGAAAGGGAAAACGACCTGGCGCCGGCAACTTTCGGCCGGGGTTTCTACCTCCTGGACGACTACTCGCCGCTGCGCGATACCAAGCCCGAGGTCTTCAACAAGGACGCGCACATCTTCACGGCCAAAAAGGCGATGATCCAGGTCGCCGATTCCGGAAAGAACCGCGGCTCGCAGGGCGAACAGCACTGGATGGCCGAAAATCCGACGATGGGCGCCGTGATCACCTACTGGGTGAAGGAGACCCCCAGAACGGCGAAGCAGATGCGCCAGGAGGCCGCGCGCGCAGCCGAGCAGAAAAAGGAGGTGCCGAAATACCCTTCGCCGGCCGACTTGACCGCCGAGGCGGATGAAGAGGCGCCGCAGACGATCATGACCGTCACCGACTCGGCCGGCAACCTCAAGACCCGCATCACGGCCATCCGCCGCGCGCTGGTCGACTCGCCGGCAGATCTGAAACTGCTGGACGAGGCCGTCAAGCTCGACCAGCGAATCACCGCCATTCAGCGGAAGTTCCGCGGCAACGAAACCCTGCGCGGCCTCGAGTCGGGCTCCCCGTCATCGATCTCCAGCCGGGTGAACAACGCCGTGGCGGGCGCACGCACGCTCGCCGGCAAACCGACGGGCACGCAGGAGATGAACTGCCGCATCGCCTTGGAGGAGTTCTCGGAAGAACAGGCAACACTTAAGGCGGTAGAAGCCGACCTGAAGAAGTTCGAGCAGCAGCTGGACGCTGCGGGAGTGCCCCTCACGCCGGGGCGCTACCCGGAGATCCGGTAGAGCACAAGAAGGATCGGAGGGTCACGGGCCGCGTTTCTTGTATTCTCCGTGACCCTCCGCGGATATTGAGTTTCTATTCCTGCATGGGTTGAAAATGAACAGACTGCTAGCATCAGGCCTCTGGCTATTTTTTGTGTGCGCCTTCGCCACCGCCCAGGATACCCCTGGCTGGCTGCGCTACCCCGCCATCTCGCCCGACGGCAATACCATCGTCTTCACCTACCGGGGTGACCTCTACCGGGTCGCGGCCGAAGGGGGCACCGCCGTCGCGCTCACCCAGCACGAGGCCCACGATTTTATGCCGGTGTGGAGTCACGACGGAAGGCAGGTCGCGTTTGCCAGCGACCGCCACGGCAACTATGACATCTTCGTCATTCCGGCCGAGGGCGGCATGGCCCGCAGGATCACTTTCCACTCCGCGGCCGAGTACCCCTACAGCTTTACGCACGACAACCAGGCCGTGCTCTTCGGCGCCGTGCGCTTGGACACGGCCGCCAACCGTGGCTTTCCCACCGGTTCCCAGCCGGAGCTTTACCGTGTGCCGGCCGGCGGCGGCCGCGTGCTGCAGGTGCTGACCACCCCGGCGGAGGATGTGAAGATCAGCGGCAACGGCCGCTACCTGATCTACCACGACAGGAAGGGAGGCGAAAACGCCTGGCGCAAGCACCAGACCTCCGCCATCGCCCGGGACATATGGATCCACGACAGCACAGCGGGAACCCACCGGAAGATAACGTCCTTTGCCGGTGAGGACAGAAACCCGGTCTTCACCGACAGTGACAGGGCCTTCTACTACCTGAGCGAGGAGAGCGGCTCGTTCAACGTCCACCGGATGAACGTATCGGGGGGGCGTTCCCAGCAGGTGACCTTCTTCAAGAAGATCCCGGTCCGGTTCCTGAGCCGGTCGGCCAACGGCACTCTCTGCTTCGGCTACGACGGGGAGATCTACACCCACGGAGGCTCCG